>NZ_JBIFXR010000004.1:0-311192 GCF_043558675.1 Halomonas sp. HNIBRBA4712
ATCGAAGGGCGCTGCCCGTTCGATGTGGGGCGTATTCTACTCACTTGTGGTTATACGTCAACCCTTTGGCTCACTCTTTTATCGATTCGCCGTTTTCGTCAGGCGCTCGAGCAGCTCGCTGCGACGGGCTTCGTCGATAAACGCCTCTTCCAGAGCATTGCGGTTGAGCGCCTGGAACGTCGACTCCTCCCAACCAAAGGCCTCGTGACAGGCGATATGGTTGGCCAACAGGCCGCCACCGAAATAGGCCGGGTCGTCGGAGCTGATGGTGATCTTGAGACCTTTATCGAGCAGCGCGGGCAGCGGGTGAGACTCGAGCCGGTCGACGACCTTGAGACAGACATTCGACAGCGGGCACACCGTTAGCACTACCTGCTCCTGGCGAAGACGCTCGGTAAGCGCTTCATCTTCAAGACAGCGCACGCCGTGGTCAATACGAACGACGTCAAGCTCGTCCAGCGCCTGGCGAATATAGTCGGCGGGCCCTTCCTCACCGGCATGGGCGACGCCCTTGATACCCGCGTTCCTTGCACGCTCGAACAGTGCCTTGAATTCAATCGGCGGATTATCACGCTCGGCGCTGTCCAGACCAATCGCGTCGAGCCGGGAATGGTAGGGAGCCGCCTGCTCGAAGACCTCGAGCGCCTCCTCGACCGGGCGGTCACGCAGAAACGCCATGATCATGCCCACCGAGAGATCAAGCGACGACTCGGCTTCCCGCTTGGCCTCGAGCAGCCCGGCCATGACCTCCTCGAGCGCCACACCTCTAATGAGATGCGCCTGGGGATCGAAATGCATGTCGATATGCACGACGCCTTCGCTGCGGGCGCGCTTGAAATAGTCGAGGGCCAGATCGAAGAAGTCCTGGCGGGTGCGCAGCACGTTCATGCCCTGGTAGTAGAGATTCAAAAACCCCTGCAGGTCATCGAAGTGATACGCCGCTTTGACCTCGTCAACGCTTGCGTAGTCGAGCTCGATACCGTTGCGTTGGGCCAGCTCGAACATCAGCTCCGGCTCGAGCGAGCCCTCGATGTGCAGATGAAGCTCGGTTTTGGGCAGCGCGCGTAAATACTCTTGCATGATGGTCTCCCTGTGGCCTGCCCGCCCGGGCTCCCTTCAAACAGGGGAAGCCCAGGCGCCTGCAAGCGAGCCGTGATGTAGCGAACGACTATACGTGAGCCCGGGAAACAGCGATACATCATCGGCCTGGTGAACCAGGTAGACCGCCGTTCGACCCTCAAGCCAACGATCGAGCGAGCCGGCGAGATGGCGAGCGGTAACCGCATCGACCCCGGCGAAAGGCTCATCGAGCAGCACGAGCGTCGGGTTGCGCAGAAAAAGCCTTGCCAGCGCTACGCGCCGCGCCTGGCCGCCGGATAGCTGGCGCCCCTTCTCCCCCACTGGCGTTTCAAGCCCCAGAGGCTGGGCGCGCGCCCACTCTGCCAGCGCTACCAGCTCGAGCACCTCCCAGAGCCGTTTATCACTGGCGCTCTCGTCGGCCAGGCGCAAGTTATCGGCCAGGCTCGCATCGAAGAGATCGACCTGTTGAGACAAGAACGCGAAGCGCTCGGCGCGCTGCACCGGCGTAAGCGCAGCGGGCGGCTGGCCCGCTACCGTCACGCATCCTTCGCTCGGCGCCAGCCGTCCCAGCAGCAAATGAGCAAGGGTCGATTTGCCCGCCCCGGAAACGCCGGTGATCGCTACCCGCCCCCCGGCGGGAATCGTCAGCGAAACGCCGCCGAGCGCCGGGGCGAGCATACCCGGATAGCTATAGCCCACACCTTCGAGCGTGACCGGGTCACCGGCAGGCGATTCGGGAAGCCGCGCGGGCGTGGCCTCGGCGCGCTCGGAAGGTGTCAGCCGATTCAAGCGGCAAGCGCTTGCATAGCTTGCGCCGAACTTGATGAACGCAGCGGGAAGCGCGGTATAAAGCTCGCTGGCGCCCAGCACCAGCAGCACCAGCATGATCACAACCGGCGCGGAGACGTCCTCGCCGGCCGCCTGCCCGCCGACCCAAAGCACGCCCACAAGCAGCGCCCCCATTACCCAGGAGACCAGCGCGTTACCCAGCGCCGCCTTGAACGCCAGATAGCGCTGATTGCGCCTTACGCGCGCCTCAAGCCTATCGATTTCGTTCTGGTGCCAGGCCAGCGTGCGGTAGCTTTCGAGCTCCGCGCTGGCCTGAAGCTGGTCCAGCACCCGGTAGCGCAGTGTCTGCTGATCATCCACCTGCTGGTAGCTTTGCCCAAACCCGAGCATTGCAAAGCCGAGCGTCAGCGCAAGCCAGAGCCCACCAAGCACCAGACCCACAGCCAGCGCCAGCATTGGCAGCCACAGGGCAATAAACAGCGTGACGAGTGCAATGGCTAAAAGCGACGCCAGCGGCGGCATGAGTAGGCGCAGATAGAAGTTGTCCAGCGTATCGATATCGGCGGTCAGCCGGCTCAGCCAGTCGCTCGCTCGCCGCCGGCCAAGCGTGGCGGGGTCGAGCTTTGTCAGGTATCCAAACACCTTGAAGCGTAGATCCGCCAGCAGTGTCAGCACCGCGTTATGATTGTGCAGGCGCTCTAGGTAGCGCGCCACGGTGCGCAGCAGCGCAAAAAAGCGGATACCGCCGCCGGGCACGTAGATATCCAGGCTCGACGGCTGCCCCGCCGCCAGCAACAGCCCGGCCAGCGCGCAGGCGGTAATGAACCAGCCGGAGAGCCCCAGCAGCGCAAGGCCGGCCAAAAGCGTTACGAGAACGAGTGCGGCGCCAAGGTAAAACGTCCGGCGTCGCCGGGTGAGTAGAAATAGCCAGGGGCGCAGCGCCCGAACAACGGTTTTCACGGTGACACCTCCTGGACCCGACCACCGTTGAAGCACAGCTGGCGGCCGGCGATCGCCATGACCTGCGGGTGATGGGTGGCGATGACCAGCGTGCGCCCCGCCTCCGCCCAGGCCTTGAGCGCCTTGATCACCAGCGCCTCAGTCGCGGCGTCGAGACTCGACGTCGGCTCATCGAGCAGCACCAGCGGCGCCGGGCTGAGATAGACCCGCGCCAGCGCCAGCCGCTGCGCCTGGCCGCCGGAGAGACCAACCCCGCGCTCCCCCAGCGGCGTCTCGAGCCCCTGGGGCAGCGCGGCCACGAGTTCCCCAAGCCCGGCCTGGTCGAGCGCTGCCAGAAGCGCGCGGTCATCCGCCTCGGGAGCGGCCAGGCGCAGATTCTCCGCCAGGCTGCCTTGAAGCAGGCAAGGGGTTTGATCGAGCCAGGCAATCGCCTCCGGGCGACGGCGAAGCTCGCCGGCCTGGGGCGCCATGAACCCGGCCAGCAGCGCCAGAAACGACGACTTGCCGCTGCCCGACGCCCCGGTCAAGGCGACGATATCGCCGCGCTCGAGGGAGAGCGTCACGCCTTCGAGCACCGGCGCGCCCTGGCCATGAGCCAAACTTATCCGGTCGAGTTCGAAAAGCGCGCGGTCGCTTTCGGGCAGCGCCAGCGCCTCATGGCGAGCGCTACGCTCGTTGAGAATGAACGCCAAACTCTCCGCCGCCCCGAGCGCCGCCGCGCGATCATGATAGTGCTGGGAAAGCGTGCGCAGCGGCTGGAAGAACTCCGGTGCCAGCAGCAGCACGGCCAGCCCGGAAAAGAGCGACAGCGAAGCCGCCGGGCCGAAATCGAGATAGCCCAGAAGCCCGAAGCCCACGTACATCGCCACCACCGCAATGGCCACGGAGGCGAAGAACTCGAGCACCGCAGAAGAAAGAAACGCCAGGCGCAGGGTTTTCATCGAAAGCCGCCGGTACTCGTCGGTGGCGTACCACACGTCCCGGCGCGCCGTGGCGGTACGCCCGAATAGCTGCAGCGTCGCCATGCCGCGTACCCGGTCGACGAAGTGCGCAGAAAGTCGCGAAACCGCGCCGAACTGCTCGCGGTTCATTCGCTCGGCGCCCATACCCACCAGCGCCATGAAAAGCGGAATCAGCGGCGCGGAAAGAAGCAGAAAGATCACCACCACGTAGTCGAGATAGCCGACCACCAGCGCGATCAATAGCGGCAGGATGACCACGATACGAAGCTGAGGATGAAAGCGGGCGAAGTAACCCTCCAGCGCATCGACGTGCTCGACGAGCTGCGTGGCCAACGCCCCGCTCTGTTGGCGGGTGAGCCATGCCGGCCCCAGCGCGGCGAGCTTTTCCAGCAGCGTATGACGCAGACGCTGGCGAAGTCGCAGCGCCGCCTCGAACCCCAGCGCCTCCTGGCCCCACTGAAGCAGCCCGCGCAGCGCGACCAGTACGAAAAGTCCTGCGAAGAGCCCCACAAACATGCCGGGCGGCTGGCCCTGTACCAGCATCTGCTCGGCAAGCCAGGCAACGCCGAGAAGAAGCCCCATCGTACAGATGCCGGCCAGCACTCCGCAGGCCGCCGCACCCATCAGCCGCGGCTTTTGTTCGCGCGCCAGACGCTCTAGCAGCCGGCGCGGCGTCAGTTCTACCGCATCACCGTTTGTACCGCTCATGAACTCAGTGGTACCCCTCGCCCACACGCACCTTGCCGCGGAATACCCAGTAGGTCCAGGCGGTGTAGGTCAGAATGACCGGGATCACGAAGAGCACACCAATGAGCAGAAAGAGCTGGGATTCCGGTGCCGAGGCAGCGTCCCATAGCGTGTAGTCCGGCGGCACGATCACCGGCCACTTGCTGACGATCAACCCAAGGTAAGTGAATACATAAATGCCCACCGTGGCGACGAAGGGCAGGCCTTCACGCCGAGCCTGAACGCTTCTGAACACAACCAGGGCACACAGCAATGCCAGCGCCGGGAAGATCCAGATAAAGCGCAGATGACCGAACCAGCGCTCCCACACCAGAGGATCGATGAACGGTGTCCAGAGGCTGATGATCGCGAATATCACCAGCACACCCGCCAGTAGCATCGGCGTAATCCTGTAGGCCCACTGCTGGATGTAGCCTTCGGACTTCATGATCAGCCAGGTCGAGCCCAGAAGCGCATAGCCAATCATCAGGCCAAGGCCGGTGAGCACCGAAAACGGTGTCAGCCAGTCGAGCGCCCCGCCGGTATAGACGAAGTCTTCGACGGAAAAGCCCTGGATGTAGGCACCGACCACAGCGCCCTGGGCAAACGCCGCCACCGCCGATCCCCAGCAGAACGCCCGATTCCACCAGCGGCGGTTTTTACGCGACTTGAAGCGAAACTCGAAGGCGATACCGCGAAAGATCAGCCCGGCGAGCATCAGAAACACGCCGATATAAAGCGCCGGCAGAAACACCGAATAAACCAGCGGAAAAGCCCCCAAAAGCCCCGCCCCGCCGAGTACCAGCCAGGTTTCGTTGCCGTCCCACACCGGTGCGACGGAGTTCATCATGACATCGCGGGCATCCTCGTCCGGGGCAAAGGGAAAAAGAATGCCCACCCCCAGGTCGAAGCCATCCATCAGCACGTACATGATGACACCAAAGCCAATGATCCCGGCCCAGATGATAGAGAGATCGAACATTTCCATGATTAGCTCCTGACCGGCTCAACGTCATCATCAAAGGGAGTATGCGCGGCGGAAAGCGGCCGCTTGGGACGGTCGGCGTCCGGGTCGACCCTGGCCTGGGCTTCACCGGGCAGCATGCCGTTACGTACCACGCGGGTGAGGTAGTAGATACCGGCGTAGAACACCACGGCGTAGACCAGCACGTAACCGGTCAGCGAGAACAGCGCCATGGGGCCGGTCAGCGAAGGCGTTACGCCTTCGGCGTGGGTCATCATGCCGTAGACGAGCCAGGGCGCACGGCCGGATTCGGTAACGATCCAGCCCGCCAGTACCGCGAGAAAGGGCGTGGCGATCATGCCGACCAGCACTTTCAAGTACAGCGTGTGCTCAAAAACCCGGGCGCGCCGGCGCAGCAGCAGTCCGGCAAAGGCGACGGCGATCATCACAAGGCCCAAGCCGACCATGACGCGAAACGACCAGAACACCAGCGCCACCGGCGGCTGCTCTTCCGGCGGTGCTTCGCTGATGCCGGGAATCTCACCGTCGAGGGAGTGGGTGAGGATGATGCTGGCGAGATTCGGGATACCGATCTCGAAGCGGTTCTCCTGGGCCTGCTGGTCCGGAATCGCGAACAGCAGAAGCGGCACGCTGCCGGAGGTTTCCCAGTGCCCTTCCATCGCTGCCACTTTGGTTGGCTGATGCTCGAGGGTATTGAGGCCGTGGTAATCGCCGATCACCGCCTGGGCGGGGGTGAGCACCATGAGAAGCCACAAACACATCGAAAGCGCCCGGCGGTTGGCCGGCACGTCACGCCCGCGCAGCAAGAACCAGGCGCTGACGCCGGCGACCACGAATCCGCCGGTGATGAACGATGCTACCGCCATGTGCGCGAAGCGGTACGGGAAGGAGGGATTGAAGATCGCCGCGCTCCAGGAGGTGACATGGAAGCGGTTATCGATCAGCTCGACCCCGGCCGGCGTGTGCATCCAGCTGTTGGCGGCGAGAATCCAGAACGCGGAAATGAAGGTACCCACCGCTACCATGACCGCCGCGAAGAGATGCACGCCTTCGGGTACCTTGCCGCGACCAAAGAGCAGAATGCCCAGAAACGCCGCCTCGAGAAAGAACGCCGTGACCACTTCGTAGCTCAGCACCGGCCCGATGAAGTTCGAGGCCGCAAGCGAAAAGTTGCTCCAGTTGGTGCCGAACTGGAAGGACATCACGATGCCCGACACCACACCCATGGCGAACACCACGGCGAAGACCTTCGTCCAGAACAGCGCCAGCCGGTCCCAGGCCGGATTTTCGGTCTTGTAGAAGAGCCCGTGCAGCAGCGCGATATAAGAAGCAAGACCGATGGTGAAGACGGGAAAGATGGTGTGAAAGCACACCACGAACGCGAACTGTATTCGCGAAAGCAGCAGGGGATCGAGTTCCATGACACTCTCCTGAAACCGGGGAAAAGTAGAACGCCCATGGGTAGCAAAAGCCTGGCTATGCCAGGAGGCCGGATACTACGCAGACCAGGCTATTTTTTACTCATGGCATTATCTTACGCCCTCGGCTACAGGGTTACACGGCTTCCCCGACGCCAATTATGTGTCGCAATGACGCACGTCAAGAATGCTCAACTCATCAGTACGATACTTACCATATAGCCGGTGTAGGCGATGAACAGCGTAAACAGCACACCCCCTTCGAGGCGGTTGATACGCCGCGGCCGGCCGCGCCAGGAGAACGCGAACAGCACCATCAAAAGCGTCATCGAGATCATCACGCTCCAGTCGCGCACCAGCACCTCGCGCCCGGCCTCGATCGGCATGATCACCCCGGCAAGCCCTACCACCGCCAGGCTGTTGAACAGATTCGACCCCACCACGTTACCCAGCACCATGTCGTGCTCGCGACGGCGTAGCGCGCTGATCGACGAAGCAAGCTCCGGCAGCGACGTACCCACCGCCACCACGGTCAGGCCGATGATCAGCTCGCTCACACCGAACATCTCGGCGATTTCGACCGCGCCCCACACCAGTAACCTGGAGCTTGCGATCAGAAGCGCCAGCCCGATCAGCGTCCAGGCGATCGACTTGCCGCGCGACATCGGTTTGGCATCGAGGGTTTCGCTCACCTCTTCTTCCAGCGCATCGGCCTGCTGACGGCGCGAGCTCCAGATGCTGTAACCGATAAACAGCACAAGCGCCACCAGAAGAATCAGCGCTTCGAGCCGCGTCACCCAGCCGTCGATGAGCATGTAGCCGGTGAGCATCATCACGATAACCAGTAGCGGCATCTCCTTGCGGATGACGCTCGAGTGCACGGCAAGCGGCGCCATCAGCGCGATGAACCCGAGCACCAGGCCGATATTGGCGATGTTAGAGCCGTAGGCATTGCCCACCGCCAGCCCCGGATTGCCCTGCACCGCCGCCAGTACCGATACCATCATTTCCGGCGCCGAGGTACCAAAGCCGATCACCAGCATGCCGATCAGAAGCGGTGAAAGCCCCAACCACCGCGAGGTGGCCGCGGCCCCATCGATGAATTTTTCCGCGCTCCAGATGAGTAGAACCAGTCCGATCACGACCGCCAGAAGAGCGAGCAGCATGAAGTGTCCTTGTGTGTTGTATCAGTGATTGGGTCAGCAAATCTTTCGCCCGCGTGGGAGAAAGCGTCTGCATCGTTGTCCAAGCGTGGGTAAGCGTCAAGCCTGGAGGGTACAATCCTTGCGTGCCGCGTTTGACAGCCTTTATCGCTCAACGTATTAATCGTGCTAAAAGCCGTGTCACGAGTCACGAATCGCCGAGAGTAACCCATTGCGCTACTACCCGCTCAAAAAGCGCCCCACCCTGACGCTTGCGCCACCCCGTGTCGATATCGAACCGCCGGAAACGCGGCTCACGCGAAGGCGCCTGCGCGCCTGCCACGAATGCGACTGGGTCAGTGCCCTGCCGCCGCTGGGCTCGGGCGAGAAAGCCAGCTGCCCGCGCTGCGGGCATACCCTGGTCAAGCGCCATCGCTACCCGGCCCAGCGCAGCATGGCGCTGGCCGTCTCCGCTTTCATCGCACTGATGGTCGCGGTGTCGTTTCCGTTCGTCAGCTTCAACGTCAGCGGCGTGAGCAATCGCATCGAGCTCTCCCAGACCGCCACCACGCTGATCACGTTCCAACAGCCCCTGGTCGCCATCGCGGTGATCATGACGATTGCCGTGCTGCCGGCGCTTTATCTGATCGGCGTGATGTGGCTTCAGTACGGGCTGCTGCGCGGCCGGCCGATGCCCTTCAGCCGCGACATCGCCCGCTCGCTTTCCCACTTCGTGCCCTGGATGATGGCGGATGTCTTCATCATCGGTGCGCTGGTCAGCCTGATCAAGATCGCGGGTCTTGCCCAGATTTCGCTGGGAATCTCGTTCTGGGCGTTCTGCATTTTCGCCATCCTGCTGCTCAAGACCAGCCAATCCCTGGATGCCGACTGGATGTGGTTTTCGTTGGAAGGCGAGCCGCTGGCGCCGGAAGGTACCCGCACCGCCTGCACCGCCGCCGCCCAGGGCGTGACCGGCTGCCCGACCTGCGGGCTGATCAACCGGCTGCCCAAAGGAGGCAAGGGGCGCTGCACGCGCTGCCACGAAAAACTCCACCTGCGCCTGCCCCATAGCCTGCAGCGCACCTGGGCACTGCTGTTCGCCGCCACCGTGATGTACATTCCGGCCAACGTCTACCCGATCATGACCACGACGAGCCTCGGTTCGAGCTCGCCGTCGACGATCATCGGCGGCGTAGTCCAGCTCATTCAGATGGGCTCCTGGCCGGTGGCGGCGGTCATTTTCATAGCCAGCGTCATCGTACCGGTGGGTAAACTCTTCGCCCTGGCGTGGCTTTGTCTCGTCGCCAGGCGCAGCCACGAGCTGCACGCCCAGAGCCGCACCCGGCTCTACCGGCTGACCGAGTTCATCGGCCGCTGGTCGATGGTCGACGTGTTCGTGGTCGCCATTCTGGTGGCGCTGATTCGCGCGGGATCCTTGATGTCGATTACCCCCGGCCCTGCTGCACTTGCCTTCGGCGCGGTGGTCGTGCTAACCATGCTCGCCGCGATGACCTTCGACCCCCGCCTTTTATGGGATACTCCGCCTCCGCGCCGCGCCAAACGCGGCGGTATGACACGGCTCAAGATAGCGACCAAGGAACCAGTGGATGGCTGACGATTTACCGCAACACGACACGCCCGCGCCCGATGAGAACGATCAGCATCGGGCCAAATCTTCACGCCAGACCCGCCTGTCGCCCATCTGGATCGTACCGATCGTCGCGCTGGTGATCGGCCTGTGGCTGGTTTACGACAACTACACCAGCCGCGGCACGCTGATCACCCTGACCACCAACAACGCCGAAGGCATCGAAGCCGGCAACACCCTGATTCGAAGCCGCAACGTCGAGATCGGCCTGGTACAGAGCGTGCGGCTTTCCGACGACCTTTCTCAAGTCGTGATGACCGCGCGCATTCAGCCGGAGGCCGAGGCGCTGCTGCGTGAAGATAGCCGCTTCTGGGTGGTCAAGCCGCGTATTGGCCGCGAAGGGATCAGCGGGCTCGGCACGGTGCTCTCCGGCGCCTATATACAGCTGCAGCCAGGCCGCTCCGAGGAGCCGCGTCGAGAGTTCGAGCTCAGCGACGTGCCGCCGGTGGCGGTCGCAGGCCAGGCCGGGCTTCAGATCAGCCTGGTCAGCCAGCTGGGCAACTCACTGCGCGTGGGCGACCCGGTGTCGTATCAGGGTTACACCGTTGGCCGGGTCGAGGACAACCGCTTCGACCCGGAGTCGCGCACCATGCAGCATCAGGTCTTCATCGAGGAGCCCTACGCCGATCTGGTCACCGATAGCACCCGCTTCTGGACCTCCAGCGGTATCGATTTTCGCCTCGACGCCAACGGCGTGCGGGTCAACGTGGAGTCGCTCGAAGCGCTGCTGGGCGGCGGCGTCACCTTCGGCGTGCCGGAAGATTTGCCCATGGGCAAGCCGGTAGCCAACAACGCCCGCTTCACGCTCTACGCCGACGAGGACGACGCCCGGGAGGGCACGTTCAACCGCTATCTCGAGTACGTGCTGCTGGTCGACGACACGGTGCGCGGGCTTTCCCGCGGGGCACCGGTGGAGTTTCGCGGCGTGCGCATGGGTAGCGTGGTTGCAGTGCCCTGGAACTTCACCGCGCCGCAGCCCAACTCGCGAGCGCAGTTCGCCATTCCGGTGCTGATCCGTATCGAGCCCCAGCGGCTGGGAATCGAAAGCGAGGATGTCGACCTGGAGGAGTGGGAGGCGCGCTTCAACCGCATGTTCGACCTGGGCCTTCGCGCCTCGCTCAAGAACGGCAACCTGCTGACCGGGGCGCTGTTCGTCGATCTCAACTTCCAGCGTGATCTGGCCGGTGACCATACGCCGGAGCTGTTCGCCGAGCGCACCGTCTTCCCCACCGTCGCCGGTGGCTTCGCCCAGATCCAGGCCCAGGTGACGAGCCTGCTCGACAAGCTCAACGCGCTGGAAGTCGAGCCGCTGCTGGCGGGGCTCGATCGCAATCTGCAGGCGTCCGAAAGCGTGCTCAACGAGGTGCGGGAAGTCAGTACCTCACTCAACGCGATCCTGAGCGACCCGGAGACCCAGGCGCTTGGCGGCAACGTCAATGCCACGCTCGAGGAGCTTCGCACCACGATCGAGGGGCTCTCGCCCTCGTCGCCGGCCTACCAGGATCTGACCTCGGCGATCGAGCGCCTCGATCGCCTGATGCGCGACCTGCAGCCGCTGACCCGCACGCTCAACGAAAACCCGCGGGCGCTGCTTTTTGACAACCTCGACGCGGAAGATCCGATCCCGCGCGCACCTCGGTAAAAGGATGACACCATGCGCCACCGGACGCTGACACTTTTAACCCTTCTGGGGCTGGTCCTGATACTGGGCGGCTGCGCTTCGAGCGTGGAACCGCCCGCGCGTTACACACTGCCCGTAGCGCCGATCACGCCCGCCGCCACGGCCACCGAGCACACCCTCGCCGTGCGCTCGCCCAGGCTCGCTCACTACCTGGACGTCGAGGGTATCGTCATGCAGCTCGACGACATCACGCTCAATGCCGCCCGCCAGCATCAGTGGGCTGAAGAGCTTGGCCGCCAGCTCGAGCGCGGGCTGCGCGGGCGCCTCTCCCGGGAGCTGCCGCTGGTGCAGGTGGTACGCGCCGAAGGCCGCCAGCAGGGCGCGGTGACGCTCGCCGTCGAAGTCGATCAGTTCCAGGGCCGCTTCGATGGCAACGCCGTGGCCAGCGGTCAGTGGCAGCTGCGCGGGGCAAACAACGAGCTGCTCGCCCTGGAAAGCTTCAACGTCGAAACCGAACTCGCCCAGGACGGCTATCCAGCGCTGGTGCGCGCGCTCGGCCAGAGCCTGGATGAGGTGGCCGCCGAGATCGCAAGCGATATCCGCACCGGCGGCTATTTTACCGCGCCTTGACGCCAATCGCGTCGCCGGGCGCCGAACCCGGTGACGCGCTACCGCGGCGTCAAAACGCCACCTTCCATCAAATGCCCCTCGCAGCCGGCGGCGCTATCTGGCAAACTTCGCTGCCGCGTGAGTCCGGCTTGCGCGTATCCCATTCATTTTTAACCCTGGCCCGGCGAGCGTACGCGCTTTCGCCGAGCAATGGCGGAGAACGCATGAGCTTTACCGAACTTGGTCTGCAGGACGATTTACTACGCGCCATTGACGCCCAGGGCTACACTACGCCCACGCCCATTCAGCAAAAGGCTATTCCACTGGTGCTGGCCGGGCGCGATCTTCTGGCCAGCGCCCAGACCGGCACGGGCAAGACCGCGGGCTTCACCCTGCCGCTTCTACAGCGGCTCAATAATGGTACACGCCCCGGCAAGCGTCAGGTGCGCGCACTGGTGCTGACCCCCACCCGCGAGCTTGCCGCTCAGGTCGGCGAAAGCGTGACCGACTACGGCAAGTTCCTGCCGCTCAAATCGCACATCATCTTCGGCGGCGTGGGTCAGAACCCTCAGGTGCAGGCGCTGAAAAACGGCCTTGACGTGCTGATCGCCACCCCCGGGCGGCTGATGGACCTGCAGCAACAGGGCCACGTCGACCTCTCTCGGGTCGAGATTCTGGTGCTCGACGAAGCCGACCGTATGCTCGATATGGGCTTCATCCACGACATCAAGCGCATCCTCAAGCTGCTGCCGCAAAAGCGTCAGAACCTGCTGTTCTCGGCGACCTTCTCCAACGAGATCCAGACGCTCGCCACCCAGCTACTAAACGACCCGGCGCTGGTCGAGGTCGCCCCGCGCAACACCACCGCCGAGAAGATCGAGCAGAGTGTTTACCGCGTGGATCGCGAGAAAAAGCGTGAGCTTCTGGCGCATTTGATCAGTCAGCACGGCTGGTTCCAGGTGCTGGTCTTCACCCGCACCAAGCACGGCGCCAACCGCCTGGCGGAGCAGCTCTCCAAACAGGAGATTCCGGCGATGGCGATCCACGGCAACAAGAGCCAGGGCGCGCGCACCCGAGCGCTGGGCGCGTTCAAGAGCGGCGACCTGCAGGTTCTGGTAGCCACCGACATCGCCGCTCGCGGACTCGATATCGACGAGCTGCCCTTCGTGGTCAATTTCGACCTGCCCAACGTTGCCGAGGATTACGTTCACCGCATCGGGCGTACCGGCCGCGCCGGCAGCAACGGCGAGGCGGTATCGCTGGTGTGTGTCGACGAGCACGCGCTGTTGGCCGGCATCGAGAAACTGATCAAGCAAACGCTGCCGAAAAAGATCGAGCCGGGCTTCGAGCCCGACCCCAACGCCAAGCCGCAGCCGATCGAGAACGGCCGCCGCGGTCAGCGCAAACCCGGCGGCGGTGGTCGCGGCCAGGGGCAGCGTCAGGGCCAGGGGCAGCGCCAGGGCGAGCGCTCGGACAAGGCGCCGCGTCGGCGCGCTCGCCGCTAGCGCGCTCGCTGCGAATATGCGAAGGTTGTCCGCTTTCAGACACCCGCCTTCAGGCCCCTGGCCGAACCCGTTCATGGAGTGATTATGGCGTCATCGCAACTGATCAACGACTACCGCCGGTGGTTGACCTTTCAGCGCCAGGAGCAGCTGAGCCGCGAACACCAGGGCGTCACCCAACGCCTGGAGGATGCGAAGGTCACCCCCAACCAGGTGATTCAGGCGTATCGCAGCATGGCAGAGAAAGCCTCCTCCGAGGGCGCCTGCTACCGCACGCTGTTTCTGCGTGAAAGCAGCGAAGAGGCGGCGCTGGTGTGCGAAGGGTGGCTGTTCATTCGCCGCGTGCTGAGCGAAGGCAACACCACCCGCGTGCGCGCCACGCTGCTGGAAACCTTCACCCTCGAGGAGGGCGTCATCGAGCCCGGCAACAAGCCCGCGCGCAAGGTCACCCTCGAGATCTTCGAGAAACTCGATATCAATAGGGCCATGCGCACCGACGTACGCGTCGATTGCCTCGAGGATTCGAAGGATTACCACTTCATTACCCTGATGGACGTCGCTCGCGGCGATCTTCGCCGCCACCTGAAGTAGTCCCATGACTTTGAAACGCAGCGCGACTTTCATCGCCCTGATGTTCGTGGTCGGGCTCAACTTGCGCCCTGCGCTTTCGTCGGTGGCCCCGCTTCTTACCCGCCTGCAGGAAAACGCCGGGCTCAGCCCGGCGGCGGCGGGGCTTCTGACCACCCTGCCGGTGCTGTTTCTGGGCATGGCGGCGCCACTGGCGCCGCTGCTCGCACGCCGGCTGGGTAGCGAGCGCGCCCTCAGTGCCGCCCTTCTACTGCTGACCGCGGCCCTTCTGCTACGCCCGCTTCCCGGTGCGCTGTTTATCACTACCGCGCTTGCCGGCGCGGCGATCGGTCTGGCCGGTACGCTGCTGCCGGGGCTGGTCAAGCGCGAACTTCCCGAAAGCGCGGATCTTCTGACCGGGCTCTACACCATGGCGCTCTGCTTTGGCGGTGCGCTCGGCGCGGGGCTCTCGGTGCCCATGGCCAACGCCTTCGGCGGCTGGCAGACGAGTCTCGCCAGTTGGGGGCTTCTGGCGCTGGTATCGCTTCTGCTTTGGGCGACGCTTGCGCCCAAACCGACCGCGAGCGCCGGGGCCAGCGTGTCCGGTGCGTCACTTGGCGCGCTTTTGCGCCAGCCGCTGACCTGGCAGGTGATGCTCTACATGGGCCTGCAATCCTCCATGGCCTATATCGTCTTTGGCTGGCTGCCGACGCTGTTGATCCATCGTGGCTACGGCGAGAGCGAGGCCGGCTTTATCATGGCGGTGTCGATCGTGTGCCAACTCGGTTCGGCGCTGTGTGCCCCCTGGCTTGCGCGGCTGGGCCGCGATCAGCGCCCGGCGCTGCTCACCATGCTGGGTGCCACCGCGCTCGGGCTCTATCTTCTGATGATCGCGCCGCTTGGCTTTCGCTGGCTGGGGGCGCTGTCGCTGGGGATCGGTCAGGGCGGCTGCTTCAGCCTGGCGCTGAGCCTTCTGGTGCTGCGCACCGCCAATGCCGGGCTTGCGGGCAAGCTCTCGGGGCTGGTGCAGGGTGGCGGCTACACCATCGCCGCGCTCGGCCCGTTCGGCGTCGGTCTGTTGCTGCAGGTGGGGGCACGCATCGACCATATCGCCTGGCTGCTGCTGGCGCTGATTGGCATCTGCTGCGTGTTTGCCCACCTGGCCGGGCGCGACCGAATCCTGGACGACGCCGGCGGCACGCTTCGCATTACGCCTTCAGCTTATACGCCTACCAGGGAAGGACCATGAAAAAGTCTCCCCAACTGCGCGACGCCGCCCGGCGCTGCGAGCGCCTGCTGGTGATCTACACCGGCGGCACGATCGGCATGCAAGGTGGCGACGCGGGCCTGGCCCCCGGTGAGGATTTCCCGATGCGGCTCGCCCGCGCGCTCGAAGGCCTGCCGGCCTCGATTCAGAGCGCGCTGCCGGCCTTCGAGATCGAAAGCCTTGAACCCTTGATCGACTCGAGTGCGGCCACGCCGCTGACCTGGCAGCGCATCGGCGCGCTGATCGCCGAGCGCTTCGACGCCTACAAGGGTTTCGTCGTGCTGCACGGCACCGACACGCTCGCCTTCAGCGCGGCAAGCCTTGCTTACCAGCTTCAGGGTCTCGACCGCCCGGTAGTGGTCACCGGCGCCATGCAGCCGCTCGAAGCGCCAGGCAGTGACGCACTCGACAATGTCGTCGGGGCGCTGCGCTTTGCCGCCAGCGAAACGCTCAAGGAGGTCGCGGTCCATTTCGCCGGGCGCCTCTATCGCGGCACGCGCGTGGTCAAGCGCCACAGCGAAGCGCCGGACGCCTTCGAGAGCCCCAACTATCCGCTGCTCGGCGAGCGCGTGGGCAGCGATTTCGTCGAGTACCCGGCCCGCGGGCTGGGCGCTACCCAGCGCGGCGCTCCGCGCTTCGAGCTTGCCAGTTACGCCGGCCTCGCCCAGGGCGAGGTGATTCGCCTGGCGCTCTGGCCCGGCATCAGCGCCTGGCAGCTCGAGGCTCTTTTGGGCGACGTTCGAGTAAAGGGCGCGCTACTGCAGCTCTGGGGAGCGGGTAATCTGCCCGACGACCCAGAACTTCTCGAGGTACTGGCCGGCGTCTGCGGTGAGGGCAAGCTGATTGCCGCCATCAGCCTGTGCCCGGCGGGAAGCGCGCATTTTGGCGCCTACGCGGCGGGCTCTGGCCTCGAGCAGGCAGGGGTACTTTCCGGCGCGGACATGACGCCGGAGGCCGCACTTGCCAAACTCGTGCACTTACTGGCCCAGCCGCTTTCCGAGGCCGACCGTCGCCAGCGCTTTCTCACGCCGCTGGTCGGCGAGCGCTGAGCTGGCGCCTCACGATATTCCGGCTATGGTTAACAACATGCGTTACTATGGCGAGGATAGCATCGCCAACGACTCACCAGGGAAAGGAAGAGAGAGATGGAACAACCCGTACACCAATTCAGCGATCTTTTCGAACAGCTCGGGCTCGATTCGGACAAGGCCTCGATCGAGGCGTTCATCGATAAAAACGGCCCGCTGCCGGACACCATGCCGATCGCCGAAGCGCCCTGCTGGAACGACTCCCAGGCGGCTTTTTTGCGTGAAGCCATCATCGAGGACGCGGACTGGGCGGAAGTGGTCGGCCATCTCGACGCCGCGATGCACCAGCCGCGCTAGTTAACCTTGATGACCGCGCGCCGCATCCACGCGGCGCCGGTACCACGCCCCTACCAGCAATAGACCCGCCAGCGCCAGAAGCGGCAGCAGAACGTCGAACTGCAGCGGGTCATCCTCCTCGATCGCTTCCAGCGCTCCGTGTATGGCGCTGCTGTAGACGCCCCACTTGATCGAAAGGCCCAGCGTCGCCGCCAACAAATAGGGCTTTAGCGGAAGCCGTGTGAGGCCAGCGGCGTAGTTGATCACCGAATGCGGAAAGCCCGGCAGTATGCGCAGCGCACACTGGGTGAGAAGATCGCTTCGCCGCTCGAGCCGAGCCATCACCTTCGCGGTCAGCCCGCCCGGCTCGATGCGGCTGTGAAAGCGCGCCGCAAGAAGATAAGCGCCCCAGGCCCCAGCTACGCTGCCAAGCGTGAGCATGAGCGTGGCCGCCACCGGCGTATAGAACGGGGCGATCAACCACAGGCCGATACTGCCGGGAAGCCCGATCGCGAGCGTCACCGCCATGACGAGGATGACCCCCAGAATCACCGCCGGATGGTGGGACATGGCCGAGGCCCACTGTTTGAACGCCGAGAGATTGGGCGAGTGCCAGAGCCAGACATAGCCAAGCATCGCCATCAGCGCAAAGAGCGCTACCCACCGCCAGCTTACATGCCGGGGTCTAGCCATTGAGCCGGGCTTCGACGCGATCGAGAATCTGCCGACTGACCTTGCCGACCATGGGTTGGGCGGCTTTATTGACGGCTTTCTCCATCAGCCGGTTGCGGATGTCGTAGGTCAGCGTCAGCGACACCCGTGTGCCCTCTTCCACCGGCTCGAGCCGGTAGCGCCCCTGATTCTTGACGCCGTCCAGCGACTCCCAGGCGAGCGTGTGCGGTGGATCGATTTCGGTCACGGCGACATCGAAGGCCCACTCCATGCCGACCGCGCGTACGTGCCAGCGGTAGCGGTTGTCGCCAAGCGTCTCGATCGAGTCGATCATATCGGAGTAGTCGGAAAAGTCCTCTACCCGGCGCAGCAGGTCGAATACGCGCTCCGGGGCGGCGTGGACGATTTCACTATGTTCTATGGTCGCCATGAATACGTCTCTTGAGGCTGTATGAACCAGCTTAGCATGACCCTTGCGGCGCACCTACCGCGCCTTGAAGGCGCATTCAAACGCACGGCTAGCCAAGCGCGCGGTCAATGCGTACACTGCCAGCCGTTCCGGACCGGACCCCGGATCTCTGCCCGATGGGCACTCAATAAATTCTCCGGCCAGCGAGTATCTGCATGCCCCTTTCCAACCCCTCTGTTTCCTCCACCGTAGTGATCTACTCCGGCGGCATGGACTCCTTTACCGTGTTACACCGCGCGCTCGAAGAAGGCCTTGAGGTTCACGCGCTCTCCTTCAATTACGGCCAGCGCCACCGCCGAGAGCTCGATACCGCCCGCCATGTGTGCGCAAAGCTCAATATCCCCCACCAGGTGGTGGACATCCGCGCGATTCACGGGCTGATCGACAACTCGGCGCTGACCGATGCCAGCGCCGCGATGCCCGACGCCGAGTACGCCGAGGAGAACCTGCAGGCCACGGTGGTCCCCAACCGCAACATGATCCTGTTGTCGCTGGCGATTGCCAAGGCGGTCAATATCGGCGCCGGGCGCGTCGACTACGGCGCCCACGGCGGCGACCACGTGCTCTACCCGGACTGCCGACCGGAATTCGTCGAGGCGATGCGCCACGCCGCCGCTATTGCCAATTTCGAGCCGGTCGAGGTGCACGCGCCTTATCTTGAGGCGACC
Organism: Halomonas sp. HNIBRBA4712; assembly: GCF_043558675.1. Taxonomy (NCBI): domain Bacteria; kingdom Pseudomonadati; phylum Pseudomonadota; class Gammaproteobacteria; order Oceanospirillales; family Halomonadaceae; genus Halomonas; species Halomonas sp. HNIBRBA4712. The sequence continues at coordinate 18,450 of NZ_JBIFXR010000004.1, forward strand.
AAGGCCGAGATCCTGCGCGAGGGCTTGGCGATGGGGCTCGATTACCGCGACACCTGGACCTGCTACGAGGGCCGCGAGCTCGCCTGCGGGCGCTGCGGCAGCTGTCGCGAACGGCTGGCCGCCTTCGCCGCAAACGGCGTGGCGGACCCGCTCGAGTACGAAACCGCCAGCGCCCCGGAGGCCGCCGATGTATCACGTTAAGGAGGCCTTCTACACCCTGCAGGGCGAAGGCGCTCAGGCCGGCCGCGCCAGCGTGTTTTGCCGCTTCACCGGTTGCAACCTCTGGTCCGGGCTCGAAAAGGATCGCGCCGGGGCGCGCTGCACTTTTTGCGACACCGACTTCATCGGCGTCGATGGTGAAGGCGGCGGCCGCTTCGACAGCGCCGAGGCACTTGGCGCCCACATAAAGGCGCTCTGGCCCGACGCGGCAAAAAACGCGGTGCCCTACGTGGTGTTTACCGGCGGCGAGCCGCTTTTACAGCTCGACCCGGCGCTGATCAAAGCAATCAAGGCAGAGGGTTTCGAAATCGGCGTGGAGACCAACGGCACCGTCAGCGTGCCGGACGGCATCGACTGGCTCTGCGTCAGCCCCAAGGGCGCCAACGCCCTCAAGGCGCTGGAAGGCGACGAACTCAAGCTCGTCTACCCCCAGTGTGATGCGGCGCCGGAGCGCTTCGAGACGCTCGGCTTTCGCCACTTCTTTTTGCAGCCGATGGACCAGGGCGGCGCCGAGCAGAACCAGGCGCGGGTCGCGGCCACCACCGCCTACTGCATGAAGCATCCTCAGTGGCGGCTGTCGCTGCAAACCCACAAGATCGCGGGGTTCGCCTGATGGCTCTTTTCGTAAAGCAGTTGAGTCATATCGACGTCTCGCTCTGGTGCCCACAGAGGGGGCTGGTCGGCGCCAGCTGGCAGGTCGACGCCTGCCTCGAGGGTGAGCTTGGCGAGGACGGCATGCTGTTCGACTTCGGCCGGGTCAAGCCCTTCATCAAGAAGAGCCTCGACGCCGGGGTCGACCATACCCTGCTGATGCCCACCCGCGCGGTGGGCGTCAGCATTGAGGAGTGCGTTGAGGGCCTGTGCATTCGCACCACCGCGCCCTACCCCATCGAGGTGCGCGGCCCGGCGCGCGCGTTCACGCTGGTCGACGTCGAGCACATCGAGCCCGCCGCGCTCGCCGTGTCCCTTGGCGAGGAGCTGACCCGCACCTGCCCGGAAAACGTCGAACGCGTCAGCCTAACGCTTTCTAATGAGGTGATTGACGGAGCGGCCTACGGCTATAGCCACGGGCTCAAACGCCACGACGGCAACTGCCAGCGCATCGCCCACGGCCACCGCTCGCGCCTTGAAATCCTTCAGCACGGTGAGCGCCAGCCGGCGCTCGAGGCGCGCTGGGCGGCGTGGCTCGACAACCGCTACCTGCTCGAGCGTGCCGATATCGTCTACCAGGACGAGCAAACGCTTGCGTGTCGCTACGAGGCCGGTGAAGGCCGCTTCGCGCTGAGCCTGCCGCTTGAGCGCTGCGCGGTGCTGGACACCCCCACTACGGTCGAGAACATCGCCCGCTGGCTCGCCGAGCGGATTGCGCGGGAGACGCAAACGCCAACCCGGGTAAACGCCTTCGAGGGCTTCAACAAGGGCGCCACCGCCGAAAGCGGGGGCGCCTGAGCGTGGCGGAACTGATCGCGATGGAAAACGGCGGGGGAAGAAGTGTTGCTGGCGAGGGCGGCACTCTCGCCAACGGCGGCTGCCGCGCCGGCTGCGGGGCGTGCTGCATCGCGCCGTCGATCAGCTCGGCGATTCCCGGCATGCCTGGCGGCAAGCCCGCCGGGCAGCGCTGCGTTCAGCTCGATAACGACAATCTCTGCCGGCTCTTTGGCGACCCGCGCCGCCCGGCGGTGTGCGCGCGGTTCGACTACGACCGCGACGTATGCGGCGAGCGTCGCGAGCAGGCGCTGGCGACGCTCACCTGGCTCGAAGCCAACACCTGAGCCCGATCAGCTCTCCATACCCGCCGGCTGGGGCAGCCGGCGCTCGAGCAGATTGACCCAGCGTACCAGCACCGGTGCGTCGCTATGGCTAACTCTCATCAGCCGCTCGCGAAACAGCTCGCGCGCTTTCTTGTCCTCCGGCGCGACGTGGGTCAGCCAGAACTCGAGCGCGCCGAGCTCGTGGTGGTAGTTGCCCTGCTCCCGCGCGTGGTCGATGGCAAGCTCCGCCAGCGCGCTGACCTCGCTCTTCGAGTAACCCTGAAGATGGCGCACCCGGGCAAGCTGGGTGGCGATCTCGGGCAGAAACAGCGTGCTGCGCTCCCGGGCGATCGTCAGGCACTGATCCAGATACTCCTCGGCGGCGGCCAGTTCGCCAAGCTCGATACAGGCGTCGGCGTACCACAGAATCGGGCGCTGAAAGCGGTCGCGGCCGTTGAGCTCTGCACGCTGATCGAGACTTTCCTTGATTTTGACCAGACCCGCCGGGTCACCGCTCAGCGCCTGCTGCCATCCAAGCACTCCCTGCGCGGAGACCTGCCAAAGCTGTAGATCCGGCGTGGCGGTCATCGCCGCGGCGCGCTCGGCGTGGCGGGCGGCCAGGTGCACGTGGCCCAGCTGGCGATAAAGCGCCGTGGCAAACATCAAGGCGATCGCCAGCGTCCCCGGGTGGCCGATTTTCTCGGCCAGTCGAATCGCCGCGGCGATCTGGCGCTCGGCGCGCTGGTAGTCGCCGCGCAGGCACAGCGTCCAGCCCTGAAAGCAGACCGCGCTTACCTGGGGGTGATCCGAGAACGGCAGCCATTCGATCATCATCGGCGCGTTGAGCGGGTCGAGCTCGTTGAAATGATCGAACGCCTGGGCGATGCGTCCGGCCCAGTACTCGCACTGCGCTCTGGCGTAGTCGGCAAGCCTGGCGTAGCGCGGATCCTCCAGCCGCTTGGCGATCGAGGAGAGCGTTGCCGCCAGCGCGAAGGCGTCGGCGTGAGCGTAACGCTGGCTGCGGCTGAGCCACAGCCCCCACTTGACCAGGAAGATCTGCTCCAGATCCTCCTCGTCATCGGTGTGGTCGCTGCCATAGGCGCGCAGAAGCTCGCGGGCGCTGACGAAGCACTCGTGCGCGGTGGGCGAGCCGTGGCCCTCCAGCGCAAAGGCGGCCTGGCCCTTGACGGTCAGAAGGCTCACTTCGCGCTCGACGTGTTCGTCGATATCGCTCAAGCAGCGCAGGCCCCGATCCGCCATTCTCAGCGCGGTACGGTTGGCGCTGACCTTGAGCGCCTCGCGCGCGGCAAGCTCGAAGTAGCGCGCAGCGCGGGCAAAATGGCCGCTGCGGCGCAGATGATTGGCGAAATCACCCGGGTGGCGGCTGATCCACATCGGAAAGCGCTCTTCGATCAGCGTGACGACCTGCTGATGGAGCACGCCGCGCACATCCGCAGGGCACGACTGATATGCCGCTTCGTGCAGAAGCTGATGACAGAACTGATACTCGGCCTCGGCGCCGGGCTGCTCGAAGGGCTCGATGATTTCGAGTTTGCGCATGTGCTCGAGCGCCCGAGAGAGCCGCCCCTTGTCGACCTGGCTTGCCTCGAGCAGCATATCGAAGCGAAAACGCCGGCCGAGCACCGCCGCCACGTGGGCGATTTCGCGGTCGCGCTCGAGCTGATCCACCCGGCTGGTCAAGAGGCCCAGAAGCCCGCGGGGCAGCTCGCTGAACTGCACGCTGCGCCCTTCGCGGCGGTCCATGTCCAGCCGCCGGCAGATCTCCTGTAAGTAAAGCGGCACGCCGTCGCAGCGCTCGACGATCTGATTCTTGAGCCGGGGGCTGATATGCACCTGGTAGCGGCTGGCGAGCTGGGTCAGAAGCCGCGCCGACTGGCCGGGGTCGAGCTTACCAAGCACGATCTGCTGATCCCAATGCAGCTTGACCGGAAGCGACTCGCGCCCGTGGTGGCTCGCTACCAGCATGAAGGCGGTATTGATCGCAAGCCTCGCCTGCAGGCCGGTCAGTACCTTGAAGGAGGGCTCATCGAGCCACTGAAGATCGTCGATCATCAGCAGCAGCGTGCGCCCCTGAGACTCGCGCTCGATCAGCCGGTGCAAGAGCCTGGCCACCAGCTCCACGGCCTCGCCGTTCTGGGTGAGCCTTGCAAGGTCATCGACCTCACGCACGCCGAGCGCCTGTTCGAGCAGCTGCTGGCGTTCGGCGTCGAGCGTGGGGAACTCGAGGGTGCGTAAAAGCGCGTGCAGCGCCTCGAGATCGCAAGGCTTCTGGCAGTGCCAAGCGAGCAACTGACGGGCGACGCCGTAGGGCTCGAGCACCGAAAGCCGGGTGGTGGGAAGCCAACATACCGCTGCGTCGCGGCTCAGTTCGAGCTGGCGAAAGCCGACCATCAGCGCCGACTTGCCCATGCCGGTGCCGCCGCGCACCAGTATGCTCTGGCGCAGCCCGATACTCGCTCGGGCCTGGCCGTCGCGCAGCGTTCTCAGCGCGGTTTCGCGGCCGATGAGACTCGGCGGCAGCGCATCGCGCCCACCCTCGTTCTGACCCAGCACCAGCGCGCGCAGGCGAATGCGGCCATCGCTTGCCACCAGCCGCGAGGAGAGCCTGGGCTGCAAATCGAGCGCCGGCGGCATGTGCTGGCTCGCCTGCTGGGAGATCACCAGTTCGCTGCCTTCGGCGGCGCTCATCAGCTCGAGCGAGAGCTGAGTCACCTGCCCCAGGGGGTCGGCGAGCTGACGCTCGGGAAGATACACCACCCGGCCGCTGTTGAGCCCGGCGGTCAGCTCGAAGCTCGGCGGAGCCTGATCGATGCTCCAGCGCCGCTCGATCTCCTGGGGCAGCGCCTGGCGACAGTGCTCGTACAGCGCGACCAGCTCGGCGAGCTGGTGGGCGGGGCCGTGGGTACCGAAGCAGGCAAGCCCTACGCCGCCGGTCGCACCGGGCAGCCAGAAGCCGCCCAGGTGATGACACTGCTGTTCGAGCCAGCGCAGAAGTTCCAGCTGTAGCGTCAGGCAGTGGCGCATGGCGCCGCGCTCCTGCCAATCGCCCTTGAGCGTTAGCCGAATGGCCATCACCGATAGCTGTCTGAGCTCGATTTCGTCATCGCGAAGCGGCTTGCTGTCGGCGGCCAGCGCCCGTGAGTAGGCGCCCTGGGGGCTCACCAGCTGGGCATCACTCTGACCATCGGACCAGTAGCTTGCCAGTTGCAGAAAGCCGGGCTCCGGCTGCTGGCCGGAGAGCGCGAGCAGCTGCAGGTAGCTCTGGTACTGTTCGTGGGCGGCGGCCATGTGGTTGCTTTCCGCCAGCTGGCGCACCAGCCGCTCGTGAAACGGGCCGTAGCCGGAGAAGCTGCTGACCAGCTCCTCGATCACCGAATCCGGTACATCGCTTTGGGTATCGAGCACCTGCTCGGCAAAGCGAATCACGCGCTGGCGCCACTCGTTTCGCACCTGCACCAGCCAGCGCTGAAACTCGCTGCAGTTGGCAAGCTGTAGCTCCTCGACCAGGTCGCCTCGGTAGCAGCTCATCACCGCCTCGAGTGTAGCGAGATCCGGCGGGCCTTCGAGCAGCGTTTGCAGTTCATGCAGGTCGACCTGCCAGTGTGGCGGCAAATCAAACGCGATGGTCTGGCGCGAAACGTTGAGCACCGTGTCGGCGTTGTCGCCAAGCGAGTGGCGCAGACAGTGCAGCGCGTGGCGCAGGTTGGTACGCCCGGAGGAGAGCCCCTGGTCGGGCCAGAGCAGCTCGGCTAGCGCGGCGCGATTGACCGGCTGACGATGCAACAGCAGATAGACCAGGAGCGCCTTGACCTTGTCGTAGCTGAAATGGGTCAGCACGCCCTCTTCAAGCGAAAGGGAGAAGTGGCCAAAAAGGGTCAGCTTGTCGATCTGTTGGGCATCGCGCATGAAGACTCATCCTGCCTGGACGGGGCTCGACTTAGGCCGGCACACCGCTATGAAAACGAAAGGCTGTATCGGTCGAGATGATCAGCTCGGCTTCACGCGCCACGAAAAAGGCGATGCGCTCATCGATCGGCGCCGCCGTTTGCTGGCGCGCCAGCAGCAGATAATCCTCGAAGTGGCGCCCTTCCGACTTGACCAGCGTGCGATAAAAGCGCGCCAGCTCCTCGTCGAGATAGGGAATCAAACGAGCGAAACGCTCGCAGCTTCGCGCCTCGATCAGCGCGCCGATGATCAGCACGTCGATCAGCCGCTCGGGCTCGTTGGGGCGCAGGTGACGACGCAACCCTTCGGCGTAGCGCGAGGCGCTCAGGTGGGTGTATTTCACCCCGCGGCGCTCCATCAGCCCCACGACCTGCTCGAAATGTAAAAGCTCTTCGCGCGCCAGCTGCGACATCTTGGCGAGCAAAAGCGGCTGATCGACGTGGCGGTAGAGAAGGTTCATCGCCGTCGAGGCAGCTTTTTTCTCACACTGGGCGTGATCGATCAAAAGCGTTTCAGGATTGGCCAGCGCCCAGCCAAGCCAGGCATCCGGCGTTGGGCAGGCGAGAAACGCATTGAGACTTTCGGGCAACAGATCCTCTGCGCCGAGCGCGTGATCAGAAGGTGTCAGTTCGGCTAACTCTATCGACATGGTCGGTATCCTGGCGCCTTATCCATCAAATACATACCTATACTCCGGTAGCTCGCACCGCTGCGTGCCATATAGCGACCTGAATGAAGACTATACCACGCGTTGGGCAGCTTTTCGGTCGAATCCAGGTATATCGGCGAGCGTAACCTGTTGGCGGGCTTGAGTCTTCTTATGCTATTCAAGAGCGCACTCATGAGTAATTGCAAACGGCTTTAAAGTCTAACGTCGTAGACGCTCCCCTCTCATGTCAATTCAAGGCTCGCCCAGTTTAAACGAACGTTTGCCATGATGCGCGCCACTCCTGGTCAAAAGTCGCAGTCGGCGCCGACCATCTTAACATTGTCGACAGTTTGTCGTAGAATCGCCGCCATCCATCCAGCGCTGTGTCATGCGACTGTCACGTGCCCGGCCGCACCCTGACCGTGTGGAAACGCGCCGGGTATTATCAAGAAACGAGAGGGCCCCAACGTGCTTGAAGCTTATCGCCAACATGTCGAGGAACGCGCCGCCGAAGGCGTACCACCCAAGCCCCTGAATGCCGAGCAGACCGCCGCGCTGATCGAGCTTCTCAAGAACCCGCCGGTCGGCGAAGAAGAGTTCATTCTAGAGCTGCTCACCCATCGCATTCCGCCGGGTGTCGACGAAGCCGCCTACGTCAAGGCCGGCTTTCTGACCGCTATCGCCAAGGGCGAAACCGAGTCGCCGCTCGTCGACAAGATCCACGCGGTGAAGCTCTTGGGCACCATGCAGGGTGGCTACAACATCGTCTCGCTGGTCGAGTTTCTCGATGACGAGGCGCTTGCGAAAGAAGCCGGCGAGCAGCTCAAGCACACCATCCTCATGTTCGACGCCTTCCATGATGTCGAAGAGCGCGCCAAAAACGGCAACGCCGTGGCCAAGGACGTCATGAACTCCTGGGCCGAGGCCGAATGGTACCTCTCCAAACCCGCGCTGGATGAAAAGATCGCCCTGACCGTGTTCAAGGTGCCCGGCGAAACCAACACCGACGATCTGTCGCCGGCGCCGGACGCCTGGTCGCGCCCGGACATTCCGCTGCACGCCAACGCCATGCTCAAGAACGAGCGCGACGGCATCACACCCGAAGTGCCCGGTACCCGCGGGCCGCTTGATCAGATCAACGCGGTCAAGGAGAAGGGCTTCCCGGTCGCCTACGTTGGCGACGTGGTAGGTACCGGCTCTTCGCGTAAGTCCGGGACCAACTCAGTGCTGTGGTTCTTCGGCGACGACATTGCGTACGTTCCCAACAAGCGCGCCGGCGGCTTCTGCTTTGGCGGCAAGATCGCACCGATCTTCTTCAACACCATGGAAGACTCCGGCGCCTTGCCCGTCGAAATGGATGTCTCGAAACTCGAGATGGGCGATGTCATCGACATCTACCCCTATGAAGGCAAGGTGTGCAAGCACGGCACCGACGAGGTGATCACCACCTTCGAGCTCAAGACCCAGCTGATTCTGGATGAAGTACGCGCGGGCGGGCGTATCCCGCTGATCATCGGCCGCGGGCTGACCGGCAAGGCGCGCGAGTCGCTCGGTCTTCCGGCCTCGGACGTATTCCGCCTCTCCGAGCAGCCAAAGGACACCGGCAAGGGCTTTACCCTGGCCCAGAAGATGGTCGGCAAGGCGTGCGATCTTCCCGGCGTGCGCCCGGGCATGTACTGCGAGCCGAAGATGACCACCGTTGGCTCTCAGGACACCACTGGCCCGATGACCCGCGACGAGCTCAAGGACCTGGCGTGCCTGGGCTTCCAGGCGGATCTGGTCATGCAGTCGTTCTGCCACACCTCTGCCTATCCCAAGCCGGTGGATGTGGACACCCACCACACCCTGCCGGACTTCATCATGAACCGCGGCGGCGTGTCGCTGCGCCCGGGCGACGGAATCATCCACAGCTGGCTCAACCGCATGCTGCTGCCGGACACCGTGGGCACCGGCGGCGACTCGCACACCCGCTTCCCGATGGGCATCTCCTTCCCGGCGGGCTCGGGGCTCGTTGCCTTTGCCGCCGCTACCGGCGTAATGCCGCTGGATATGCCGGAATCGGTGCTGGTGCGCTTCAAGGGCAAGCGCCAGCCCGGCGTGACGCTGCGCGATCTGGTCCACGCGATTCCGCTCTACGCCATCAAGCAGGGCCTTCTGACCGTGGCCAAGTCCGGCAAGAAGAATGCCTTCTCCGGGCGCATTCTCGAAATCGAAGGGCTCGAGGATCTGACCGTCGAGCAAGCCTTCGAGCTTTCCGATGCCTCCGCCGAGCGTAGTGCGGCGGGCTGCACCATTACGCTGTCTGACGAGAGCGTGACCGAGTACCTGAAGTCGAACATCACGCTTTTGAAGTGGATGATCGCCAACGGCTACGGCGACGAGCGCACCATCAGCCGGCGCATCGAGGGGATGGAAGCCTGGCTTGCCAACCCGAGCCTGATGCGCGCGGACAAGGACGCCGAGTACGCCGAGATCATCGAGATCGACCTCGACGAAATCAACGAGCCGGTACTCTGCGCGCCGAACGACCCGGACGATGCGCGGCTTCTTTCCGATGTGGCCGGCGAGAAGATCGACGAGGTGTTCATCGGTTCGTGCATGACCAACATCGGCCACTTCCGCGCGGCGGGCAAGCTTCTGGAGAAACAGCCGGCGGGCAGCCTCAAGACACGTTTGTGGCTGGCGCCGCCGACCAAAATGGATCAGCATCAGCTGACCGAAGAGGGGTACTACGGTATCTACGGCCGTGCGGGAGCCCGCATGGAAATGCCGGGATGTTCACTGTGTATGGGTAACCAGGCCCGCGTCGAAGCGAAAAGCACCGTGGTGTCCACGTCTACACGTAACTTCCCGAACCGTCTGGGCGATGGTGCCAACGTGTACCTGGCCTCGGCGGAGCTGGCGGCGGTCGCCGCCGTCGAAGGTCGTCTGCCAAGCGTCGAAGAGTACCAGCGCTACATGGGCGAATTTGACGCCATGGCCGGCGAGATCTATCGTTACATGAACTTCCACGAAATCGAGGAGTATCAAAAGATTGCCTCGAACGTGATTCCGGTTGCTCAGGAAGCCTAAGCGCCTTCTGACAACCGTTCCATCGCCGATGCTCGCACCATCGCAGAGGGGTTATCCGTTTTCCTCTCTGAGCCGATGACCGAACGCCCCGCTCCTCCTTCGAGGGCGGGGCGTTTTTTATCGCGCGACCCTTTTCATCGACCGTTGCCTTTTCATTGAACACTACAAGGAGCGTTTCATGACCCCGCCCTCTTACCCGCCTTCGCCACGCCGGATCTGTGCGACGCCCATCCGGAGGTGGTCGTGCTCGAACCCCTGTTCGTGAACCTGGTCAGCTTCACCGGCGCCACGATCAAATCGGGTCAGTGGCGCTACGCCGACAACAACGGCGTCATCGTCGCCGAACACGCCCTGCCCTTGGCCTGATCCGGCCTTTCGTCGCGCGGCCCGGCCGCGTTTTCATTGTCTTTCGAAGTGTTTGCCATGCAGTCGTTGATTTCTCTGGGCCGCGCTCTTTATCGCACGTTCAAGGAGCACCTGCGCCCGCTGGTCGCCTTTCATCTGCTCTTCACGCTGCTGGCCTCGGCGCTTTTGCTGCCGGCGATCGGCTGGGTGGCGCAGACGCTATTGTCGGTACTCAACCGCACCGTAATCTCCACCGAGGCGCTGGTGGCGCTGCTGTTCAGCCCTATCGGGCTCGTGACGCTCTCAATCGCACTGTGGTTCGGTTTTCTGCTGATCTATTGGCAGCAGGCCGGCATGCTGCTGGTCGCCAGCCGTCCTCGCGGTGGGCGCTACCGGCTGGCGTTCGAGGCGCTGTGGCAAAGTACAAAGCGCCTGCCGGCGCTTTCGGGGCTGGTGATTCTTCAGGTTGGCGCGCACCTGCTGCTGCTTGCACCGTTCATGGCCGCGCTCGCCTTCCTTCATGAAGTGCTGCTCAGCGGCATAGACCTTTACTATCTGCAGCGCGTGCGCCCGCCGGTGCTCTGGTATTTCATCGCCGGCGCCTTTCCGCTGGTGCTTGGCTGGATGGCGCTGGCCGCCTGGCTTTACCTGCGCTGGATGCTGGCGCTGCCGCTGGTAGCCATCGAGGGCCTGTCGCCGCTTTCCGCGCTCAAGCAGAGCGTACCCTTGACGCGCGGCTGGCGCCGCTCTATCGGCGCGGCAGTACTGACGCTTCTGGCGCTGATCGTGCTATTGCCGATTCTCGTGACCTGGCTTTTCGACCTGATCGTCACGCCGCTTTTGTGGTGGCTGCCCGAGCGCAGCGCCGTGCTGATTCCGGCCATGCTGGCCTACCTCACCGGGTTCGTGTTGATCACTTTGACCATCACCTTTCTCGGCGTGGCGCTCAACGCCCTGCTCTCGGCGTGCCTCTACCAGCGCCTGGCCGAGCGCTCGCCGCCAGCGCCCAGCGAGACCCGCCGCGCCGGCCGCTTTGCCTGGGCGCTCGAAGCGTTCGTGCTGCTGTTCGCGGCGCTGCAGGCCTGGTGGATTCTCAACAGTTTCGAGCTGCGCGATGACGTCAAGGTGATCGCCCATCGCGGAAGCTCCATGGTCGCGCCGGAAAACACCCTGGCCGCGGTGCGCCATGCCCTCGAGGATCGAGCGGACCTGGTCGAGCTCGACGTGCGCCTGAGCCTGGATAACGAGGTACTGCTTTATCACGACCGCAGCCTGACCCGCCTCACCGGCGACCCGCGAGATTTTGGCGAGCTGACCCGCGAGGAGCTGTCGCTGTTCGATATCGGCAGCTGGTTCGGCGACGCCTTCGTCGGCGAGCGGATCGCCGGGCTCGACGAGACGCTCGCACTGGTGCGCGGCAAGGCGGGGCTGATGATCGACATGAAGGCGTCGCCCGGTGACGAGCAGCGTCTGGCCCAGGCGGTGATCGAAGCGCTCGAGCGCGAATCGGACATCCGCTACCGCTGCTGGGCGACGCAACAAAGCGCGCTGGACGGCATGAGCGAGTGTGGCTTTCCCAACGCGCTTCTGGAGATGCGCGTGGCGACCATGACGCCGGCGCTCGCCCGCTGGATCAAGGAGCAGGCGCCGGCGCTTAGAGTGACGCTGCTGGCGCAGCTGATTCTGCCGGGCACCCTCGACCGGCGCCATTTCGACGCGCTGGGGCTCCGGCATAACCGTGTCACTCGCCAGGAGATCGAGCTGGCCGCGCGCTATGGCTACGAGATTCATGCCTGGACGGTCAACGACCGGGCCAGGATGTCGACGCTGATCGACCAGGGGGTGGATGCGATCATCACCGACTACCCGGACCGGCTCTCGGCGCTGATGCAGGACCGCCACGCGTTGAGCGATGGCGGCCTGCTGTTGGTGAAGCTGCGCAACTGGCTGCGCGAGTAGCGAGCCCGCTACTCGCCCATCACCACGCCTTCGCGGCGCGGGTCGGCGCCGCCGAAGAGCGTTCCGTCCTCGAGCCGGCGAATCGCCTGCAGGCCGCTGGTCAGCTCACGCTCGCTGACGTTGTGACCGCGCTCGGTAAGGGCTTCGATGGTCGCTTCGGGAAAACGCCCCTCCTCGACCCAGACATCGCCGCCCAGGGTTACCGCGTGGGGTAAATTGAGCGCTTCCTGGGCGCTCAAGCCCCAGTCGCGCATGGCCAGAAGCGAACGCGCGGTGTAGTGAATGATCGCCGCGCCGCCAGGCGAGCCAAGACTTGCCACGAACTCGCCGCTCTCCTGATCGAACACCAGCGTCGGGCTCATGCTCGAGCGCGGCCGTTTGCCGGGCTCGACCCGGTTGGCTACCGGCTCGCCATCGACCGTCGGAGTGAAGGAGAAGTCGGTCAGCTCGTTGTTGAGCAGATAGCCGCCGGGAAGCCCCGTGCCGCCGTCGGCCATGATGCGCGAGCCAAACGCCTGCTCGATGGTGGTGGTCATGGCCAAGGCGTTGCCGTCAGCGTCGACGATGCTGATATGGCTGGTGCCGTACTCGGGCTGAGTCGGCTGGCTTGCGTAGCTCACCGAGAACTCGCCGGGGTTACCGGGCTCGGCGGTGTCCCCCATGCTCGTATCGTCGATCAGCTGGCTGCGGCTTTCCAGATACGCAGGTGCGAGCATCGTCGTCCAATCACCGCCCGGCGCCTCGACGAAGGCCGGATCCGCGATATAGCGGTTGCGGTCGGCGAAGGCGAGTCGCGAGGCCTCCAGAAACTGGTGCAGCCAGCCGCTGCTGGTCACGCCGTTATCCAGCGGCGCCTCGACCATCGGCTGGTCATCGAGCATGCCCAGAATCTGCATGACGGTCAGATGGCCGGATGAAGGCGGCGGAAAGCCACAGACGTTCCACTGCTGCCAGGGGGTGCAGATCGCGTCGCGGTTGACGCTTTCGTAGCCGCTCAGATCTTCAAGGGTTATCGCTCCAGGGCGCAGTGGGTGGTTCTGCACCCGCGCCACCAGATCCTCGGCCACCTCGCCTTCGTAGAAAGCGCGGCTGCCCTCGTCGGCGATACGCCGCAGCACCGCGGCCAGCGCTGGATTGGTCAGCGTTTCGCCCACGGCGATCGCCTCGCCGGTATTGTCGTAGTAGAAGCGGGAAGCGATGGGATCGTCGCGTAGCGCCTGATCCTCATCGAGGCTCGTGTGCAGCCGCTGGCTGACCTGAAAGCCCTCCTCGGCGAGCGTGATCGCCGGCACGAACAGCGCTGACCAGTCGAGGCGGCCGTGGGCGGCGTGAGCGGTTTCCAGCATGCGCACGGTGCCGGGTACGCCGACCGAGCGCCCGCCGACCACCGCGTCCATGAACGCCATCGGCTCGCCGCCTTCCATGAACAGGTTCTCGTCGACCATGGCGGGCGCGGTTTCACGGCCATCGAAGGCGCTGACCTCATCGCCATCGTAATACATCAAGAACGCGCCGCCGCCGATGCCGCTGGACTGCGGCTCGACCAGCGACAGCACCATCTGCACGGCGATCGCCGCGTCGATGGCGTTGCCGCCGGCCTCGAGGATTTGAAAGCCGGCATCGGTGGCGAGTGGGTTGGCGGCGGCCACGGCGAACTTCTCGAAGGCCCAGCCGGGCTTATCCTCATAGCCCGAGCCGACCTCGGGGGTGACCGAGGGCGCCTCGTAGGTAAAGCCGAAGCTGTAAAGCGGCACCAGCAGCAGGCCGGTCAGGGGCAGCGTGGCCCAAAGTCGTTGCATGATCACTCCTTGACGTCTTGACGCGCAGGCGTTGGCGCCGTTGAACGGGGAACGGGTGTGACACCCTTTCACCAGGATAGCCTATAAAACGCCTCCGCCCGGCACAATGGCCGGGCGGAATCGGGCAGGCATTAACGCCGGTATCAGCCGATGGTCTCACCGGCCAGCATGAACCAGGTCTCCAGCACCGCATCCGGGTTGAGCGAGACCGAGTCGATGCCCTGCTCCATCAACCACTTGGCAAGTTCAGGATGATCCGACGGGCCCTGGCCGCAGATACCGACGTACTTGCCTTGTGCCTTGCACGCCTTGATCGCCATGGAAAGAAGCTTCTTCACCGCTTCGTTACGCTCGTCGAACAGGTGCGCAACGATGCCGGAGTCGCGGTCAAGTCCCAGGGTCAGCTGGGTCAGGTCGTTGGAGCCGATCGAGAAGCCGTCGAAGTGCTCGAGGAACTCGTCGGCCAGCAGAGCGTTGGCCGGCAGCTCGCACATCATGATCACCTTGAGATCGTCATCACGGCGATCCAGCCCGTTGGCGGCGAGCAGTTCGACGACCTCGCGCGCCTCAGAGGTGGTGCGCACGAAGGGCACCATGATCTCGACGTTCTTGAAGCCCATCTCGTCGCGCACGCGCTTGAGTGCTTGGCACTCAAGCTCGAAACAGGGGCGAAACGCCTCGGAGACGTAGCGCGAAGCGCCGCGAAAGCCGAGCATCGGGTTCTCTTCACCGGGTTCATAGAGCTTGCCACCGATCAGGTTCTCGTACTCGTTGGACTTGAAGTCCGACAGGCGCACGATGACCTTCTGCGGATAAAACGCGGCGGCAAGCGTCGACACCCCTTCGACGAGCTTGTCGACGTAGAAGCTGACCGGGTCATCGTAGCCCGCCGTGCGCGCGTCGATCACCTGCTGGAGATCCGGCGTCTGACGGTCGTACTCGAGAAGCGCCCTGGGGTGCACGCCGATCATGCGATTGATGATGAACTCGAGCCTGGCCAGGCCCACCCCCGCATTGGGCAGCCCCGCAAAGCCGAAGGCGCGGTCCGGGTTGCCCACGTTCATCATGATCTTGAACGGGATTTCCGGCATGGCGTCGACGCTCGATACCTTGCATTCAAAATCGAGAAGCCCCTCGTAGACGTTGCCGGTATCGCCTTCGGAGCAGGAGACGGTGACGTCGACCCCTTCGCGAAGCTCGGTGGTGGCGTCACCGCAGCCGACCACCGCCGGGATGCCGAGTTCGCGAGCGATGATCGCCGCGTGGCAGGTGCGCCCTCCGCGGTTGGTGACGATCGCCGAGGCGCGCTTCATGATCGGCTCCCAGTCCGGGTCGGTCATGTCGGTGACCAGTACGTCGCCGGACTGGACCTTCTCCATGTCGTCCGGGCTCATCACCACCTTGACCGTGCCGCTGCCGATACGCTGGCCGATGGCGCGGCCGGTGATCAGCTTGCGCCCCTTCTCCTTGAGGTAAAAGCGCTCGAGCTTGCCGCCCTCCTGCTGGGAGACCACGGTTTCCGGGCGCGCCTGAACGATGTATAGCTTGCCGTCGTCGCCGTCCAGCGCCCACTCGATGTCCATCGGGCGGGCGTAGTGCTGCTCGATGGTCACCGCCTGGCGGGCAAGGTCCATGACCTGTTCGTCGTTGATGCAGAAACGCCCGCGATCGGAAAGCGGCACGTCGACGGTGGCCACGGACTTGCCGGCGCTGGCGCTTTCGCCGTAGATCATCTTGATCAGCTTGGAGCCGAGCGTGCGGCGCAGCACCGCCGGGCGGCCAGCCGCAAGCGTCGGCTTATGAACGTAAAACTCGTCCGGGTTGACCGCGCCCTGCACGACCGTCTCCCCCAGGCCCCAGGAGGCGGTGACGAACACCGCATCGCGGTAGCCGGACTCGGTATCCAGGGTGAACATGACGCCGGAGGCGCCGGTTTCCGAACGCACCATTTTCTGCACGCCGGCGGAGAGCGCGACGTTCTCGTGGGCGTAGCCGCGATGCACGCGGTAGGAAATGGCGCGGTCGTTGAAGAGTGACGCGAACACTTCGTGCACGGCGCGCTTGACGTTGTCGAAGCCTTCGATGTTCAGGAAGGTCTCCTGCTGGCCGGCAAAGGAGGCGTCCGGCAGATCCTCGGCGGTGGCGGAGCTTCGCACCGCGGCCTTGAGATTCGGGTGACGGCTCTGGAGCTCGGCGTAGGCATCGGCCAGCGCGCTCTCGAAAGCGGGCGGCAAAGGCGTGTCGATGATCCACTGGCGAATGGTGCTACCGGCCTCGGCTAGCGCCTTGACATCGTCGACGTCGAGGCGCGAGAGCAGCGCATTGATGCGGTCGTTCAAGCCTTCATGGGCGAGAAACTCGCGATAGGCGTGGGCAGTCGTGGCGAAGCCACCGGGGACGGTCACGCCGACGCCGGCCAGGTTGGAGATCATCTCACCGAGCGAGGCGTTCTTGCCGCCCACGCGCTCGACGTCGTTCATGCCCAGCTGCTCGAACCCCACAATGTACTCTTGCACGCAATACCCCTTGTCTTGTCGTCAACCTCAGGTTGAACCACCGAACGCGTCGGCCATGGCCATCGAGCGTGTCACCCTATCACCACCCCTTCGTATTCGCCATTAGTCTAATAGCGAAGGTTTTGAAGGTTTTTTACAACACACGCCGTTTTACCGCCGGATATGTAGTCGAGCGCGGGCGGGCCGTTGTGCCGGGAGCGGTAAGCGGTGAAAATGGCGCTTCACGAATAGGTGCGAGAGGGAGTCAGCCATGAAGCGTACGGCGTTTTTCATTTCCGACGGCACGGGCATCACTGCCGAAAGCCTGGGGCGAAGCCTTCTGGCGCAGTTCAGCGGCGTCGAGATCACGATGCTGACCAAGCCCTACATCGACACGATCGAAAAGGCCCGGGCGCTTGCGGACATCATCGACGCCACCGCCAACCGCGACGGCCAGCGGCCGATCATCATCGACACCATCGTCGATCAGAGCATCCGCGATGTGATTCGTGAGGCTCAGGGCTTCAAGGTCGACGTCTTCTCGACTTTTCTCGAGCCGCTGGAGCAGGAGCTTGCCACCCACTCCTCCTACAGCGTGGGCCGCACCCACGCGATCGGCAGCGACGACGTTTACATGGACCGTATCCACTCGGTGCATTTTGCCCTCGACAACGACGACGGCGCCCGCACCCACCAGTATGATCAGGCGGACGTGATTCTGGTCGGCGTGTCGCGCTGCGGCAAGACGCCGACCTCGCTCTACCTGGCGCTGCAGTTCGGCATCCGCGCGGCCAACTACCCGCTGACCGAGGATGATCTCGATGAAGACGGCAGTCTCAAACTGCCCCGGGTACTCGCCCCGCACCGTCATAAGCTGTTCGGACTGACCATCGACGCGCGCAGGCTCTCGGCGATTCGCAACGAGCGCCGCCCCAACAGCCGCTACAGCTCCATCGATCAGTGCGTGCAGGAGGTCGAGCAGGCGGCGGCGCTTTACCGCTCGATGAACATTCCCTTCATCGATACCACGCGCTTCTCGATCGAGGAGATCTCGACGCGCATGATCGCCGAAACCGGGCTCGCGCGGCGCTTTTCGCCGCGCTGAGCCCTGGAGGTTTAGAGGCCCTTGGGCGCAAAGATGCCCGGGGCGTTGCGCCAGTAGCCCTTGTAGTCCATACCGAAGCCAAACACGTAGCGGTCCGCCACTTCGAGGCCGCAGTAGTCGGCCTTAAGCCCAGGCACCGCCTTGCGGTCATGGGTCTTGTCGACCAGCACCGCGGTGGACACACTCGCCGCCTGCGCCTCTTCGCAGTACTTGAGAATCGCTGCCAGGGTCGCGCCCTCGTCGAGGATGTCGTCGATGATCACCACGTGGCGCCCGGCCATCGGCACTTCCGGCGAGACCCGCCAGAAGAGCTCGCCGCCGCGCAGTTCGTTGCGATAGCGCGTGGCGTGCAGGTAATCCACCTCGAGCGGAAAGCCTAGCCGGGTCAGCAAATGCCCGGTGGTGATCAGCCCGCCGTTCATCACGCAGTAGAATACCGGCAGCTTGTCGCCGAGATCCGCAGTGATCGCTTCCGCCATCCGGTCAAGCGCCCTTTCCACTTCTTCCTGGCTGATCAGGCAGTCGGCGTTATCCATCAGCTCGCGCATCGAATCCAGCGATTCGAGGGCTTGTTTATCCAGTTTGGCCATCGTGGGCTCCAGCGGTGATGTCAAAAAATAACGAATCCAGGCGCCGATGAATCATCGTCGCTTGGTGGGTTCGCCTGGATCGTCAAAAGGGTCGTTGAACGAGTCGTCGAAAAAGATTAGAGGCTTGCCAGCTCGCTCAAGCGGGCATTGGCGCGGCGCCAGCGCTTGAGCGCAGAAAGTGCCTCGAGATCCGGCCGGGCGCGGGCGTAGCGCAGCTTACCGGTGCGCCGATTGTCGATACCGCCGACGCCCTTGACCACTTCGAGCGCCGCCTCGCGGTCGTTGCACACCAGCAGCATGTCGCAGCCGGCGTTAAGCGCTGCGCGCGCCCGCGCCAAAGGGCCGCCGGCGACGTGGGCGCCGGCCATGGTCAGGTCGTCGGAGAAGATCGCGCCCTTGAAGCCGAGCGACTCGCGCAGCATCCCAAGCCAGGCCGGAGAAAAGCCTGCCGGGCGCGCATCGAAAGCGCTGAACACCACGTGGGCCGGCATGACGCCATCGAGCTGACCGGCAAGTCGTGTGAATGGGACAAGATCCCGCGCTTTTAGCTCGGCAAGCGTGCGGGTGTCCTCGGCAACGCTTACGTGGGTGTCGGCTTCGATGCCGCCGTGGCCGGGGAAGTGCTTGCCCACCGCCGCCATGCCGGCTTCGTGCAGGCCCTGAATGAAGCGCGCGCCAAGCTCGGCAACGTGCTCGGGATCAAAGCCAAAGCTGCGATCGCCGATCACGCTCGATACCCCGCTTTCGACATCGAGTACCGGGGCAAAGCTTAGATCGAGCCCGCAGGCGGCCATTTCCATGCCCAGAAGCCAGCCGGCATCGTTTGCCAACTGCCCGCCCTCGGCCGGGTCATCGGCGTAGAGCTTTCCAATGCGCGCCATCGGCGGCAGGCGCGTCACGCCCTGGCGAATACGCTGTACGCGTCCGCCCTCCTGATCGATGCCGATCAGGATGTCCGGGCGAACGCGGCGAATATCGGCACACAGCGCGCTGACCTGCTCGGCGCCTTCGACGTTGCGCGCAAACAGGATCACCCCGCCGACGGCGGTATCGGCCAACAGCGCCTTTTCGGCGCGGGTAATGATGGGCCCTTCCAGGTCGAGCATGACCGGGCCAAGCGGTTGCGTCATCGGCATCTATCCAGCAAAACGGGCGCTCATTCTAGTCGATTGGCGCCTGCAAGCGAAACCGGAGCCGGTTAGTCGTGAAGCCAGACCGGCGTGCCCGGCGTGGCGAAGTCGAAAAGCCACAAGAGATCACTGTTGCGCAGCCGCACGCAGCCGTGGGACGCCGCCACGCCCATGGGCTCGCCAGGCGGCGTGCCGTGCAGGTAGATATAGCGGCGCTGGGAGTCGACGTCGCAACCCCGGTTGACGCCGCGCTCGAGCCCGCAAAGCCAGAGGATGCGGGTGAGAATCCAGTCGCGCTTCGGGTTTCGCTCGCCAAGCGCTGCCGTGAACACCTCGCCGGTAAAGCGCCGGCCGCGAAACACCGCGTTCTCGGGAAGGCCCGCGCCGATGGCGGCGCGCACGTAGTGCCAGCCGGCGGGGGTCTGGCCGCTGCCTTCCCGCTGGCCGGTGCCGTTTTTGCCGCTCGACACCGCGCACTCATGGGCAAGCCTCTTGCCCTGCCAGGCGCGAAGGCGCTGTTCGCTCAGGTCGATTTCGAGCCAGGGCGCCTCCCGCGGCGGTAACTCAGCCAGTCGGGGCGTGGGCATGGGGCGTCTCCTCGAGCGCGGGGGGAAGCGGTGCGTTCATCGCCGAGACCACCACCGGGCGCAGGCGGCGGATCAGATCACGCACCGACACCTGTTCGTCGTACTCCTTGGCAGCGATATCGCGCAGCGCATCGAGCCCGGAGAGCGTGAAGATCACCGTGCCGAGCATGAAGTGCAGCCGCCAGAAACGCTCGGCATCGGGAAGCCCCGGCGTTGCACGGCGCACGAGCTCGACGAAGCGGGTGAAGACATCGCCGTACTGCTGCTGAATATAGCGGCGAAGATGCCCCTGAGCCTGACTGTAGGCAAGCCCCAACAAGCGCATGAATACCTTCAGGCTGTTGCGCTCGGCGGGCACGCTCAGCACGGTGCTCGCCATGGTTTCGAGCAGCACCTCGAGCGGTATTTCCTCGTTGCCATAGCGCTCGCCAAGCGTATCGAGTGCCTCGTGAAAGCGCAGGCTGAACGGGTCGAGATAGCGTGCGAACACCGCCTGGATCAGCGCCTTCTTGGAGCCGAAGTGGTAGTTCACCGCCGCCAGGTTGACCCGCGCCTTGCTGGTAATGGTACGAAGCGAGGTTTCGGCGAAGCCGCGCTCGGCGAACAGCACTTCTGCCGTATCCAGAATACGCGTGACCGTATCAGACTGGGCCATGGCGCCCTCCAGAAAAACGAGTGTTTAAAACATGGCGAGAAAACATGAGCGCGATAGTAGGCCATTACGCCCCCGCGCTCAATTGGCAAGCCGCTCTTTCATCGTCGATTGACCCGTAACGGCTTTATAATCCGGGGCTTGAGTCATATACTGGACGAAGGAACATACTGTATAATTAAACACATATCGTTTTAGTCATTTTTTTCAAGCTACCCTGTCACGTTGGAGTCCGCCATGTCCCGTCCTCTTACAGTACGTCAGCAGAACGTGTTTGATTTTATCGTCAAGACAATGAACGAGTACGGCTACCCTCCGACGCGCGCTGAAATCGCCAAGGCCTTGGGCTTTCGCTCGCCCAACGCCGCCGAAGAGCACCTGCGCGCGCTCGAGCGCAAGGGCGCGATCCGCATCATTCGCCACACCTCCCGCGGTATCCGCCTGCCCAACCAGGACACGCCGGAAGTCGCCGAGGCGGCCAACGACGTAAACGAAAACGCCGAGACGTCGACCCAGGGCCTTCCGATCATCGGCGAGGTCGCTGCGGGCAGTCCGATTCTTGCCGCCGAGCACATCGACCGCTATTGCCCGCTGCCGGCGGAGTATTTCACTCCGAAAGCCGACTACTTGCTGCGCGTGCGCGGGCTGTCGATGAAGGATATCGGCATTCTTGAAGGCGACCTGCTCGCGGTACACCGCACCGAACGGGTGCGCGATGGCCAGATCGTGGTGGCCCGCCTCGAGGACGAAGTGACCGTCAAGCGCTTTCGTCGCGACGGCCACCGGGTCACCCTGCACGCCGAAAACAGCGACTTCGCTCCGATCGAGATCGACCTGCGAAGCCAGGCGCTCGATATCGAAGGTGTGGGCGTGGGCGTGATTCGCGGCGGCAGCGGCCAGGCGCTGGGCTAAACGTCTAAAATCGGAAGCAGCAAAACGCCTCGCTAGCGTGTCGGGCAGCCCGGCACCGCACCCAACTCGATTCGCACCCCATACAGCGACTTCCAAACAAAAGGGGTACCTGGCGTACCCCTTTTTCGCGCCTGGTTGAAAACCACCTGTCTAGTTGAAAACCACCGTCTTGTTGCCGTCGATCAGTACGCGATCCTCCAGGTGCCACCTCAACCCGCGGGCGAGCACGGATTTCTCCACGTCGCGGCCAAAGCGCACCAGGTCCGTCGGCGTGTGGCAGTGGCTGACGCGGTGAATGTCCTGCTCGATGATCGGGCCGGCGTCGAGCTCTTCGGTGACGTAGTGGCAGGTCGCGCCGATCAGCTTCACGCCGCGCTCGAACGCCTGGTGGTAAGGCTTGGCGCCGGCAAACGACGGCAGAAAGCTGTGGTGAATGTTGATGATCTGCCCGGCGTAGTGCGTGCACAGCGCCGGCGGCAGAATCTGCATGTAGCGCGCCAGCACGATGCAGTCTGCCTCGAGCGCGTCGATCTGGCGCTGCACCGCATCGAACGCCGCCTGCTTGTCGTTGGGGTCGACCGCGATATGGAAGTAGGGGATCTCGTACCACTCGGAAAGCGAGCGCATGTCCGGATGGTTCGAAATGACGCCGACGATGTTGCAGTCGAGTTCGCCGGCCTGCCAGCGGTAGAGTAGATCGACCAGGCAGTGGGACTCTTTCGACACCATGATCACCACGTTGCGCCGCGCTTGCGTATCGACCAGCGCCCACTGCATGTCGAAGGCGTTGGCGATCGGCGCGAACGCCTCGGCCAGCGCCTCGCGGCTCATGCCGACCGAATCGGCGAGAATCTCGTAGCGCATGAAAAAGCGCCCGGACTCGAGATCCGAGTGCTGGCTCGCCTCGGTGATGGAGCCGCCATGTTGGGCGATGAAGCTCGACACGCGCGCCACGATGCCCACCTGGTCGGGGCAGGAAACGACTAACCGGTAGTAATGCGACATGAATATACTCTTTAATACTTTCCTGGGTACGCGCCTGGATACGCGCTTGCTTACACGCCTAAGTGCGCTCTATTGATACGCTCTTTTACCCACTCTTGAAGACACGCGTTGATAACCGGCGTGAAACGACGCTTTTATCGCTGCGCAGGGCCTGGCCCGGCACGAGACGTTAGTGTAACGCAAGCAGGCGCCGGGGGCATTGCCATCATTGTTAGCCGCCCCCGCCTTACCGTATAGTTAAAGCCTTACTTTTCAGGCTGTTCATATTCAATGGATCCATCACGCGTTCAACTTCGACCCCGTCGCCGCCCTCCCCTGCGCATTTTGCCGCTGGGGGGCTGCGGTGAAATAGGAATGAACCTGACGCTTTATGGGTTCGAGGATCACTGGATCGCCATCGATTGCGGCATGATGATTCGCCAGGACCTGCCAAGCGCCCCGCTGCAGGTACCCAATACCCAGACGCTGAGCGAGCTTTCGATCACGCCGAAGGCGCTCTATATCACCCACGGGCACGAGGATCACATCGGCGCGGTCGCCTGGCTCTGGCCAAGATGGCAGTGCCCGATCTACGCCACCCCTCTGGCGGCGGGCCTTTTGCGTCACAAGTTCGCCGAGCACAACCTATCCAGCGTTGCGATCAAGGTGATCGAACCCGGCGACGCCGTCGAGCAGGGCCCGTTCACGCTGCGCTATCTCCTGATGACCCACTCCATTCCCGAGAGCTGCGCCATCATGATGCTCGCCGGCGGCTATCGGGTACTGCATACCGGCGACTGGAAGCTCGACCCCGCGCCCTTGATCGGCCCGAGCGTCAACCCTTCACACTTCCAGGCGCTGGCTCCACTCGATCTGGTGGTGGGCGATTCGACCAACGCGCCGCTGCCCGGCATCGCGGGCAGCGAAGGCGACGTCGCCGAGGCGCTCGGCCGAACGCTCAAGGAGTGCAAAGGGCGCGTGGTGGTCTCCTGCTTTGCCAGCAATCTCGCCCGGGTATGGGCGATCGGCCAAGCGGCGGCTCAAAACGGCCGGCGGGTGAGCCTGATGGGCCGCTCGATGGAGCGCATGGTGAACGTGGCCCGCGGGCTTGGCTATCTCGATGACTTTCCAGCGCTGGTGCCGCCCCAGGATTTGGGCTATCTACCGGCCGATGAAGTCGTAGTGATTGCCACCGGCAGCCAGGGCGAACCGCGTGCCGCCCTGCAGCGCCTGGCGCAAGGACGCCACCCGTTCATGGACCTTGAAGCCGGCGACAACGTGATCTTCTCCGCCAAAGCGATCCCCGGCAACGAGCGCCCTATCGCCGCGCTCAAAAAGCGCTTCGACCGGCTCGGCGTCAGCGTGTTCGACGAAACCAACCACCCGGAGCTTCACGCCACCGGCCACCCCGCTCAGGAGGAGATCAGGACGCTCTATCGCTGGATTCGTCCCGCCGCGCTCTTGCCGGTGCACGGTGAGGCGGTTCACCAGCACGCGCACCAGCGCCTGGCGGAAGAACTCGGCATCAACGCGCCGCTCGCCCCGGTCAACGGCGACCTGCTCTGTCTGGATAACGAAGGCTTGAGAGTCGAGGCGCGCTACCCGCAGCTCCCCCACGTGGTAGATCAGAACAGCGTCACCCCCCATCCCGGGCTCGAATCCGCCCAGCCAGGCAGCGCGCGCCGCGGCACGCTGTTTCTCGCGCTGCCGGTATGCGCCACCGACACTGGCTGGCAGCGCATCGGCCGGCTGATGCTGGACTCGAGCAACGCAAGCCCGATCGACGAGGAGAGCTTTGGCGACTGGCTCGACGAGCGCCTTGAGGAGATCAAGGCCGACACCCTGGCCGAGCTCAGAGAAGCCCTTACCCCGGGGCTGGTTCACTGGCTGGGCGAACACTGCCAGCACCTGCCCGAGGTCCACCTTCAAATCATGGCGAGCGAGTCGCCGGCGGGCTGAGCGACCAGCGCGCCGCATCATTGAGATCGCTTTCGCGCTCCTTGACCCAGTAGTCGCCTTGGCGGGAGTGCTCTTTTTTCCAGAACGGCGCCCGCGTTTTCAAGATGTCCATGATGAAATCGCAGGCGCTGAAAGCTTCGCGCCGGTGGGCGCTGGCCACCACCACTCGCACGATGGGGTCGCCCGGACTCAGCCGACCGACTCGATGGACGATCACGACGCCCTCGAGCGCAAAGCGTTCAAACGCCTCGACCCCTATGTCGTGAAGCGCGCGCTCGGTCATGCCCGGGTAGTGCTCGAGAGTGAGTCCGGTGACGTCCGGCGCCTCGTTGAAGTCGCGCACCAGCCCGGTGAAGCTCACCACCGCGCCGATGTCACGGCGTTGCGCGATCAGGTCGGCGTAGCCCTCATCGAGGGCAAAGGGCGCTTGCTGTACCGATACGAATATCGAAGGGTCGCTCATTCAGCCTCCCGTGACCGGCGGAAAGAAGGCGATCTCGTCCTCGTTGGTAAGCGGCGCAGCGTCGTTGGCCATCACCTGGTTGATCGCGCAGAGCGTACGGGTGTCCGACAGCGCCTCGAAGCGCGCGTCTCGCGCTTTGAGGTGCGCCTTGAGCCCGGCTACGTCGCGGCTTTCGAGCTCGGCAAGTGATAGCGATAAATCGCTTTCGCCGACCCGCTCGCGCAGTTCGGCCAGAAACTTGACCCGCACGCAGGGCGACACCGCACAGCGCTCGCCCAGGCTGACCTCGCCAGGGCTACCCTCGCCGGTAACGATCGGGCCCGGGTCGCGCTGGTAGTCGCCGCGCACGCCGCCGCGCTTGCTCTCGAGCTGGATCGCCTCGATCCGCATCGCCTTGTCGGCGGCCTTACACATATCGTAGAGCGTCAGGCACGCTACCGATACCGCGGTCAGCGCCTCCATCTCGACGCCGGTGCGCCCGGAGAGTTTGCAAAACGCCTCGACGTTGACCGCGCTGGCCTCGAAGTCGAGCTCGAAATCGATACTCACCTTACTCAGCGAAAGCGAGTGGCACAGCGGAATCAGCTCGGCGGTGCGTTTGGCCGCCTGAATGCCGGCGATACGCGCGGTGGCGAGCACGTCGCCCTTCGGCAGGTCGCCATCGCTTAGCAGTTTCAGCGTGGCGGGCGCCATGACGATGCGGCCAGACGCCAACGCTTCACGGCGCGACGCCTGCTTGTCGGCGATATCCACCATGTTGGCTTCGCCCTGTGCGTTCAAATGCGTCAGCTGCATGTCGTTACCTTTTGTCTTCGCTAAACGCGCGGGTCCAGTCGATCACCCAGCGCGCGATCTCATCGATGTTATCAAGGTTTAGCCGCGGGATAGAAGCGTTGAACGTCTCGCCCACCTCGCCCTTGAGCGCGGCGGCCACCAGGTACTCGCTTTGCAGAATCGCCGAATCGCCGATGCCGTCGCGGTAGAGCACGAGCTTGGGCAGCGCGGCCTGCTTGAAGCCTTCGACAATCACCAGGTCCGGTTGGTGCGCGGCCATTAATGACAACAGGTGATCGAGATCCGGCGCCTCGCGCCCCGGGGTCTCCTGCATCAGCGCGTAGCGCTGGCTCGATGCCACCAGCATGGGCGCGGCGCCGGCTTCGCGCAGCCGGTAGCTATCCTTGCCGGGCTTGTCGATATCGAAGGCGTGGTGGGCGTGCTTGATCACGCCGACGTTTAGTCCCAATTCGCGAAGCCGCGGCAATAGTGCGGTCAGAAGCGTCGTCTTGCCCGTACCGCTCCAGGCGGCCACGCCGAGTACGGGAAACGCACGTGGTGTCAGCGACATCAAACCCTCCTTTTATCGCGCCTGCGCTTCAAACCTGCTCTTTTGCCGCCGGCAATAGCGCGTTCAGCGCGATGCCTACCAGCGCCGCCAGGCTCACGCCCTGGAGCGTGAACTGCCCGCCGCCGAACTGCATGCCGCCAATGCCGAAGACCAGAATCAGCGAAACCACCACCAGGTTACGCGGCGCGGTCAGCGACTGGCCGGCGCGCACCAGGGTGTTCATGCCGACCACCGCGATCGAGCCAAACAGCAGCGTCATGATCCCACCCATGACCGGGCCGGGAATGGTCAAAAGCAGTGCTCCCAGTTTGCTGACGAAGGCCAGCACGATCGCAAGCAAGGCAGCGATGATCATGTAGAGCGGGTTGAAAGCGCGAGTCAGCGTGACCGCGCCGGTCACCTCGGAGTAGGTGGTATTGGGCGGGCCACCGAACAGCGCCGCCACCATCGTCGCCAGGCCATCGCCGAGCAGCGTGCGGTGAAGGCCGGGCTTTTCGAGATAGTTCTCCCGCGTGACCGAGCCGATCGCGACCATGTCGCCAATGTGCTCCACCGCCGGGGCGATCGCCACCGGAATCATGAACAGGATCGCAGCCCAGTGAAAGCTCGGCGCGGTAAAGGCCGGCACCGACAGCCAGGCCGCCTCGCGGATCGGGCTAAAGTCAACCACCCCCATGATCAGCGAAAGCGCGTAGCCGGTGATCACCCCGCCGATGATCGGCACCAGGCGTAGAAGGCCGCGACCGAACACTGCCAGCACCAGGGTGACGAAAAGACTCGCCATGGAGAGAAAAATCGCCTGGCCGTAGGCGATGTGGTCGCTGGTTTCGCCTACGGCCATGCTTACCGCGACCGGTGCCAGTGCAAGCCCGATCACCATGATCACCGGCCCCACCACTACCGGCGGCAACAGTCTATTGAGCCACCCGACCCCTTTAAAACGCACGATTTGCGATATAACGGTATAAACAAAACCGGCCGCCATCAGCCCGCCAAGCGTGGCGGGAACACCGAAGCTTGCGATCGAGCCCTGAATCGGCGCGATGAACGCAAACGACGAGGCGAGAAAGACCGGTACGCTCTGGCGCGTCACGCCGTGAAAGACCAGCGTGCCCACGCCTGCGGTGAACAGCGCCACACTCGGGTCGAGCCCGGTCAACAGCGGCACCAGCACCAGCGCACCGAAGGCCACGAAGAGCATCTGCGCCCCGGTCAGAAGCGTTCTGGGCCAGCTCTGCTGGCGTCGTAACCCACTCATTGCCATATCCTTACCCTTGAGGGTCCTGCGTGAAGCAAGCGCCGGGGGGTGAGGCGATTCATCGCGCCACCCTTTCGCGCTCAAAAAAAAGCCCCCAACGCGAGGCGCAAGGGGCGGATGAAAACGGGAGGCGCTCAGCGCGTTCCAAAGATCTTGTCACCGGCGTCGCCGAGTCCCGGCACGATATAGCCGTTCTCGTCCAGGCGCTCGTCGACGGAAGCGGTATAGATATCGATATCCGGGTGCGCTTCTTGTACGCGCTCGATCCCTTCGGGGGCGGCGACCAGCACGATCACTTTCATGCTTTCACAGCCGCGCTCGCGCAGCATATCGAGGGTGGCGATCATCGAGCCGCCGGTGGCGAGCATCGGGTCGATGACGATCGCCATGCGCTCTTCGATATCGTTGGCGAACTTGGAGAAGTACGGCACTGGCTGCAGCGTCTCTTCGTCGCGGTAGAGACCGACCACGCTGACCCGGGCGCTGGGAATCAGGTCGGTCACGCCTTCGAGCATGCCAAGCCCCGCGCGCAGAATCGGCACCACGGTCACCTTCTTGCCTTTCAGGCGCAGAGTGTTGATACGCTCGCCGTTCCAGCCTTCGATCTCGTGGTTTTCGAGCTCCAGATCCTGGGTCGCTTCGTAGGTGAGCAGCTTGGCCACCTCTCCGGCCAGCTCGCGAAAGCTCTTGGTGCTCAAGCCCCCTTCCCGCATGAGGCCCAACTTGTGCTGGACGAGCGGATGATTAATGGCGTAAACACTCATGGAACTACCTCACTGCAGGATGGAAAGCGCCCGGCCGACGCAAAATTGCGCGCCATTCTACCCGCAACCGGGGGCAAGGTTAAGGGGTCTCGGGCAATTGCCAGTTGATCGGCGCTCGCTTCTGCTCTTCCAGAAAGCGGTTCGCCTGGGAGAAGTGGCGATTACCCAGAAAGCCGCGGTGCGCCGACAGCGGCGATGGGTGTGGCGACTCCAGCACCAGGTGGCGCGACTGATCGATCAGCGCCTTTTTCTGCCGGGCGTGGCTACCCCACAGCAAGAACACACAGGGCTTTGCGTGCTCGCTGACGGTTTCGATCGCCGCGTCGGTAAAGCCTTCCCACCCCTTGCCGCGGTGCGAAGCGGCGTTGCCGCGCTCCACCGTCAGGGCGGTGTTCAACAGCAATACCCCCTGCTTCGCCCAGGGCTCGAGAAAGCCGTGGTTGACCGGAATGAACCCGACGTCGCTGGCGAGCTCTTTATAGATATTGACCAGCGACGGCGGCACCGGCACTTGTGGGAGCACCGAAAAGCAGAGCCCGTGGGCCTGGTTGGGCCCGTGGTACGGATCCTGGCCCAGTATGACGACCTTCACCTCGGAGAGCGGCGTCAGCTCGAAGGCGCGAAACCAGTTCGACGAGTGCGGGTAGATCACCTTCTTCGCCGCTTTCTCCTCGGCCAGAAACGCCTTGAGCGAGGCCATGTAGTCGGCCTGAAACTCCTGGCCCAGCCACTCGCTCCACTCCGCGGGTAATGGGTCGGTCATGTCATCTCATCTCTTGATCTGATCGGCGAGCGGTTCGACGTAGGCGATGCCCATGTCCCAGGGAAACTGAATCCAGCAGTTCTGACCCACTTCGGTGAGGTACTGATCCACCAGCGGGCGGCCATCGGGCTTGGCGTAGATGGTGACGAAGTGCGCCCTGGGCAGCATTTCGCGCACCGCCCGGGCGGTCTTGCCGGTATCGACCAGGTCGTCGACCAGTAGCCAGCCGTCGCCGTCGTGGTCGACGCCCTTCAATACGCCGAGCCCGCCCTGATCCATATGGTCGTAGCTCTTGATGCAGACCGTATCGATCAGACGGATATTGAGCTCACGGGCGATCAGCGCGGCGGGAATCAGCCCGCCCCGGGTGATCGCGACGATGCCCTTGAAGTCGCGCTCGATCAGCTGGTGGCAAAGCGCGCGCACGTCGCGGTGAAGCTGATCCCAGGAAACGGTGAAATGCTGGTGGTAGCGGTCGCTGCTCATGGCCCTACTCGTCTTCGTTGAAGGAACAGACGGCGAACACGTTGAAACCCGCGTCGCGAATCTTTTGCGAGCCGCCGAGCTCCGGCAGATCGATGATGGTCGCGGTCTCGACGACCTGTCCGCCGCTGCGCTGGATCAGGTTGGCGGCGGCGAGCATGGTACCGCCAGTCGCGATCAAGTCGTCCATCAGCAGGATACGGTCCTGCTGCTCGAAGGCATCGGCGTGAAGCTCTACTTCCGAATGGCCGTACTCGAGGGTATAGGTTTCACTGATGGTCTTGAACGGCAGCTTGCCCTTCTTGCGCACCGGTACGAAGCTGCAGCCAAGCTCATAGGCCAGCGGCGCACCGATGATGAAACCCCGGGCGTCGATCGCCGCGATGGCATCCAGGTCCATCTCCTGATAGCGGTGCACGAAACTATCGATCAGCTTGCGAAAGGCCGCGCTGTTTTGCAGCAAAGGGGTAATGTCACGAAAGTTGACCCCCTGCTCAGGCCAGTCGGGAACCGTGCGAATAACGGACTTGATGTAGTCGCCGTAGATGCTCATCGCGTCTCTCATTGGTTGAAACGGGCCAGGCTTTTAGCCTAGCCGAAGAAGAAAAATTTGACCGCAAACAGAACACCCAGAATCACCACCGCCGGGTTCAGGTCGCGAAAGCGCCCGGAGAGCGTCTTGATGCCGACGAAGCTAATGAACCCGAGCGCGATGCCATCGGCAATTGAAAACGTCAGCGGCATGGCGAGTGCTGCGATCAGCACCGGAGCGGCGTCGGTCGGGTCTTCCCAATTGGCGTGGGAAAGGCTGCCCGCCATCAGTACCGCCACGTACAACAGCGCGCCGGCGGTCGCGTAGGCGGGAATGGAGCCGGCCAGCGGGGCGAAAAACAGGCTGATCAGAAACAGCACGCCCACGACCACGGCGGTCAGCCCCGTGCGCCCGCCGGAGGCGATGCCCGCGGTGGACTCGATGTAGCTTGTGGTGGTCGACGTACCCAGCGCCGCACCGGCCATCGAGGCGGTACTGTCGGCCATCATGGCGCGGCCGATGCGCGGCAGTTTGCCATCCTTGTCCAGCAGTTTGCCGCGGTGGGCAACGCCGACCAGGGTGCCAGAGGTGTCGAACAGGTCGACGAACAAAAAAGCGAAGATGACGCTTAACATGGCCACGTCAAGCGCGCCGGCCAGGTCCATCGCCATGAAGGTCGGGGCGATCGACGGCGGCATCGACATCAGCCCGCCGTACGCGTTGTGACCCAGCAGCATGGCCACCACGGTCACGCCCAGAATGCCGATCATCACAGCACCGGTGACGTTGAGATAAGCAAGGGCGGTAATGGCGAAAAAGCCGATGAGCGCGTAGATCGGGGCGGGCTGGGAGAGATCACCCAGGGAGACGAAGGTGGCCGGGTTGGCGACGACGATACCGGCATTCTTGAGCGCGATCATCGCCAGAAACAGGCCGATACCGGCGGCGATCCCCAGACGCAGCGACAGCGGGATGGAGTTGATGATCCACTCGCGAATGCGAAAGATGCTGAGCAGGAAAAAGGTCAGACCCGAGAAGAACACCGCCCCCAGCGCCGCTTCCCAGCTGTAGCCCATTCCCAGCACCACCCCGTAGGTGAAGAAGGCGTTGAGCCCCATGCCCGGCGCCTGAGCGATCGGGTAGTTGGCCCAAAGGCCCATGACGAAACAGCCGATAGCGGCGGCCAGGCAGGTCGCGACGAACACCGCGCCGTAATCCATCCCCGCTTCCGAGAGAATGCTCGGGTTGACGAAGATGATGTAGGCCATGGTCAAAAAAGTAGTGATCCCAGCGATCACTTCGGTTTTGACGTTGGTCTTTTGCTCGGTGAGCTTGAAATAGTTATCCAGACCCTTCATTTTTTTTGATCCCTGCGCCCTTTGCGAAGAAAGCCGCACAGTCTACCGAAAGCTCGAAAGCGATGCGAGCCCGGTCGGCGGCGGCCGGTGGGGTGCGGGCAAGCCCGCGATGAGTCTCTAGCAAGCTTCAGGCCATGCTGCTTTGCCGTTTAAACGTACGGCTTACGCTCGGGCGGCCAGCACCCTCTCGACGGTTTCGACGATCACCTGGGTTTGCGGGTCGACCTCGATGTTGACCTTCGCCCCGGGCAGGCGGTGCTTGAGCATCGTGCGCTCGAGGGTTTCCGGGATCAGGTTGACACTGAACTCGATGCGACCGAGAGTGCGGCGCACATCGCCCACGGTCAGGCTGATCCCGTCAACACCGATATAGCCCTTCTCGAACACGAAGCGGCCAAACTCCGCAGGTAGCGCAAACCAGAGCCGCCGGTTGTTCGGCGCCTCGTCGATGGCGACCACCTCGGCCATGCTGATGATATGGCCGGACATGGCGTGGCCGCCGATCTCATCGCCAAAGCGCGCGGCGCGCTCGATATTGACGCTCTCGCCCACCTCGAGCGCACCAAGATTGGTCAACCGGAGGGTTTCACGCATCAGATCGAAGCTCACCCGCTCGCCATCGATCGCCGTAACGGTCAGGCACACGCCGTTGTGCGCCACCGATGCGCCGAGCTCGAGCCCTGCGCGCAGCGCATCACAAAGCGCCACCACGTGGGTGCGAAACCCTTCGAGCTCGCGAATCTCAACGATATTCGCCGTTCCCTGCACGATACCTGTAAACATGCCTCTCCCCTTTCGTGACAAGCGCCAAAAGCGCTGAATGCTCAAAGCGCCATTATCGCCCGTTAAACGGGCCAGGCTAAAGAGCCGGGCGCGTTTTATCCCCTGCACAGCTCAGCCGGCCCTGCCACGGCGGGCGC
This sequence comes from Halomonas sp. HNIBRBA4712, assembly GCF_043558675.1. Lineage (NCBI taxonomy): Bacteria > Pseudomonadati > Pseudomonadota > Gammaproteobacteria > Oceanospirillales > Halomonadaceae > Halomonas > Halomonas sp. HNIBRBA4712. The sequence goes on from NZ_JBIFXR010000004.1 coordinate 50,510, forward strand.
CAATTGACAACCCGCCAGTGCCTCTTTAGACTTTCGCCGCCATTACGATAGACGCCGATTTGTACCCCGATTGCGGGCGTCCACCAGCCGAGTGCGCGGTGAAGTGCAGCTAAAAGGGTGTGTCAAACGTAAGTGGCCGCCCATGGAGGTGGCCTTTTTTTATGTTAACCCCCGCCACTTTACGTCTTCGGCCTCACCCAAAGGCAGACGCCATGATCGAACTCAGTAACGTTAGCAAAACCTTCGGCAGCGGCGACCGCGCGGTCCATGCCCTGAAGAACATCGACCTGACCATCCCCCAGGGCACCATTCATGGCGTGATCGGCCTGTCCGGCGCCGGCAAATCGACGCTGATCCGCTGTGTGAACCTTCTGGAGCGCCCCAGCGAAGGCCGCGTGTCGGTGGATGGGCGTGAACTCACGACGCTTGACCGCGGCGAGCTCAACCGCGCGCGCCACCGTATCGGCATGATCTTTCAGCACTTCAACCTGCTGACCAACCGTACGGTCTTCGACAACGTCGCGCTTCCGCTCGAGCTCATGGGCGAAAAGCGCAGCGCCATCAAAAGCAGGGTAGCGCCGCTTCTGGACATGGTCGGGCTTTCCGACAAGACACGCATGTACCCGGCCCAGCTCTCCGGCGGCCAGAAACAGCGCGTGGCGATCGCCCGAGCGCTTGCAAGCCAGCCCAAGGTGCTCTTGTGCGACGAGGCGACCTCGGCGCTCGACCCCCAGACCACCGGCGCGATTCTGGAGCTTCTGCGCGACATCAACCAGAAGCTCGGCATCACCATTTTGCTGATCACCCATGAAATGGAAGTAGTGAAGTCGATCTGCCACCGCGTCAGCCTGATCTCCGGCGGCGAGCTGGTGGAGGACGCCGACGTGGGCGACTTCTTCACCGCCCCGCGCACCGCGCTTGGCCGCGAATTCTTGAACGACTTTCTCCAGCTAAGCCCGCCCAAGGAGCTTCTGGCGCGCCTGAGCGATGTCCAGAGCCCGCAGAGCCATCCGGTGGTTCGCCTGACCTTCTCGGGGGATGCGGTTTCGACGCCGCTGATTTCGCGGCTGGCCCGCGAGTGCAACGTCGATGTCAGCATTCTGCAGGCGAAGGTGGAGTCGATTCAGGAGCGCACCCTGGGGCTGATGATCGCCGAGCTTCTCGGCAGCGCCGAGCAAACCCGCAAGGCGATGGCCTATCTTCAAGCGCATCAACTACAGGTAGAGGTACTTGGCCATGTCCAGCGCGATGTTTGATCTCGTTTTACAGGCAACTCTGGATACGCTCTATATGGTGGCGGTGTCCGGGCTGATCTCGACGCTGGTGGGTCTGCCACTGGGCGTACTTTTATACGTGACGCGCCCGCGCCAGATTCTGGCGATGCCCGCGCTCAACCACGCGCTGAGCCTGATCACCAACATCGGCCGCTCGATTCCGTTCATCATCCTGATGGTGGCGATCATTCCGTTTACCCGCATGCTGGTCGGCACCTCGATCGGCATCAACGCCGCCTCGGTGCCGCTGACCATTGCCGCGATTCCGTTCGTCGCGCGGCTGATCGAAGGGGCGCTCAACGAGATTTCGCCGGGCCTGGTCGAGTCCGCTCAGGCGATGGGCGCCACGCCCTGGCAGATCATCTGCAAGGTGCTGATTCCCGAGGCGCGCGGCGGCATCATCACCGGGCTGACCATCACCGTGGTCACCCTGGTGAGCTACTCTGCCATGGCCGGCGCCGTGGGCGGCGGCGGGCTGGGTGATTTGGGCATTCGCTACGGCTACAACCGCTTCAACCCGACCATCATGCTGATCACGGTCGTGGTGCTGGTGGTGATGGTGCAGGGTTTTCAAAGCCTGGGCGACTACCTGGTGCGCAAGAGCGATCGCAAATAGCATCTTGAAAATGACCGGCACGGCATACATATAACTCGAAAGCATTATGATCCGGCTTTTTATTGCTACAATATCGGCTACGTCACAACCAATACGCTCATTCACAGGAGAAACATCATGTACAAGCAGCTGTTCGGCGGCCTGACCGCCCTGGCACTCGCCATCAACGTAGCCAACGCCCAAGAAGCCAAAAGCATCAAGATGGGCACCGTGGCTGGCCCTGAAACTCAGGTAATGGAAGTTGCCGCGCGCATCGCCAAGGAGGAGTACAACCTCGATGTCGAAATCGTCGAGTTCACCGACTACGTGACGCCGAACGCTGCACTGGCCGACGGCAGCCTCGACGCCAACGCCTATCAGCACGCGCCGTATCTCGAAACGATGAACAGCGACCGCGGCTACGACCTCGTTGCCGCCGGCTACACCTTCGTGTATCCAATCGGCGCCTACTCCGAGAAGTACGATAGCCTCGATGAGCTGCCGGACGGCGCCCAGATCGCGCTACCCAACGACCCGACCAACGAAGGCCGCTCGCTGATCCTGATGCACAACCATGGTCTGATCACGCTGAATGACCCGGAGAACCTCGAAGCGACGCCGATCGACATCGCCGAGAACCCGCGCAACTTCCGCTTCCGCGAGATCGAAGCCGCGCAGCTGCCGCGCATTCTGCCGGACGTCGACATGGCGTTCATCAACAACACCTTCGCCCAGCCGGCGGGCCTGGGGCTGGACGACGCGCTGCTGCGTGAAGGCCCGGAATCACCCTACGTCAACCTGATCGCGGTGCGCAGCGGTGACGAGGAGCGCGAGGAAATCCAGCAGCTCGTCGACGCCTACCAGCGCGACGAAGTGATCGAAAAAGCCGAAGAACTCTTCCAGGGCGGCGCCGTGCCGGGCTGGACCGAGTAATACTCTGCTCAAGGCGCCCGGCGAACGCAGCGGCGCCTGACAGGCCGGCCTCATGGCCGGCCTTTTCTTTATGACTCCTACGAGGTCACCATGCCAAGCGTCGATTACGCTCTTTTGAACCGCCAGCTCGAGGCCCTGCTCGACACCCGCGACTGGCTCACCAACAGCGCCCAGACCAGCGCGTTTCTCATGCAGGCGCTTTCTGATCTCAACTGGGTCGGCTTCTACCTGCAGCGAGAAAGAGACGTACTGCACCTGGGGCCGTTTCAGGGCAAGCCCGCCTGCCACCCCATCCCTTTTGAGAAAGGCGTTTGCGGCGCGGCGGCGCGCACCCAAACCACGCAGCGTATCGACGACGTACACGCCGTGGCGGACCACATCGCCTGCGACGCCGCCTCCAACTCGGAGCTGGTAGTGCCGATCGTCGTCGATGGCGCCCTCTGGGGTGTACTCGATATCGATAGCCCCAGGACCGCTCGCTTCAGTCAGGAAGATCAGGCCGGTATCGAGGCGCTGGTCGCCACCTTCATCGCCCGCACCGCGCTCGAGCGCCCCGCCTTCGACTGAGTCACCAGGGGTGGCGCAACGCAAAACGCCCCGACCTTGCGGCCGGGGCGTTTCTGAATTCTGGTAGGACCAGGCGGATTTGAACCGCCGACCTCCACGATGTCAACGTGGCGCTCTAACCAACTGAGCTATGGTCCTTCATGCACTGTCGTTCAAGTGCTCTCTTTTCTACACTGCCAAACGCGGTTTGGTAGGACCAGGCGGATTTGAACCGCCGACCTCCACGATGTCAACGTGGCGCTCTAACCAACTGAGCTATGGTCCTCCAGTGCGGTGCGTATTCTACTTCTTCACGGCTCGATTGCAACCGTTTTTTTAATCGCGCTCATTTTATAGGGTATTGAAAAGAAAGTTCTCTTTTACATCGACACCGCTTTCCCAAGCCAGCTACGCTTAACCGAATATTTCTTATCACACGTTAAGGGGGTTTACTTGCTGACTTTTCTGCTCGGCGGCCTGGCCATGCTTCTGCTGCTGGTGACCGCGATTCCCCACGTGCGCATTCGCTGGTGGCTGGTGCGCAGCTTCGAATTTCCCCGCGTACAGATCGCCCTGGTGGCGCTTTGCAACGCAGCTGCGGCGATGCTGCTGCTGGAGCCGGGGCACTGGCGCTCCGCTACTGGTATCTTCTCGCTGATCGTACTGATCGTCCAGGGCGGCTACATCCTGCCCTGGACCCGGCTCTGGCCGGCCGAAGTGCTGGCGGCGCAGACGCCTGATGAGAGTCGCCAGCTGACGCTGATGATTTCCAACGTCCTGACCCCGAACCGTAACGCCCAAGGGTTGATCGACATGGTCGAGGCAAATCAGCCGGATATTCTGATTACCCTCGAGTCCGATGATTGGTGGCAGACAACGCTCGATGCCGCGCTCGAGGAGCACTGGTCCTACAGCGTCAAGATCCCTCTCGACAACCTTTACGGCATGCACCTCTACTCGCGCCTGGAGCTGACCGATACCGAGGTCAAATGGCTGATTCAGGACGACATCCCCTCGATTCATACTTTCGTGACGCTTGATAGCGGCGAGCGAATTCGCCTGTTCGCGGTGCACCCGCGCCCGCCGGCGCCGAGCGAAAGCGAAAAGTCGCTCTGGCGCGACGCCGAACTTTTATGGGTGGGTAAACACATTCACGAAGACCCGCAGCCTTCGCTGGTCGCGGGGGATCTGAACGACGTGGCCTGGTCGCGCACCACGCGGCGCTTTTGCCGCGTGGGCGGCATGCTCGACCCGCGCCGGGGCCGCGGCATGTTCAGCACCTTCCACGCCAGCTACCCGTTTCTGCGCTGGCCGCTCGATCATATCTTCGTGACCGAACACTTCACCCTGGTGAGCATGCGCCGCCTGCAGGCGTTCGGCTCCGATCACTTCCCGATTATCGCCACCTTCAGCTATACCCCTGCCCGTCAGGACGAGCAGGAGACGCCGGAGGCGACCGAGGAGGAGCGAGAGCAGGCCAACGAGACCATCGCCGAGGGCAAGACGGAGAAACAGGAGAAGTAACCCGCCCGGCCCCTGGGCTTACTCCGGAACGCCGCCCTGGGTCAGCACGGCGGGGTCCAGCAGGCGCTCGAGCGTTTCGCGATCCAGGTCGGTTTCCTCTTCGGCGACATCGAGGATCGGGCGACCCGCCTGGTAGGCCTTTTTAGCCACGGCGGCGGCGGCGTTATAACCGATCGTGCTGTTGAGTGCGGTGACCAGAATCGGGTTGCGCGCCAGCGGCTCCCGAAGGTGGTCTTCGCGCACCTTGAAAGTGGCGATGGCGCGCGTGGCCATAAGGTGCGCGGTATTGCTCATCAGCGTAATCGAGGCCAGCAGGTTCGAGGCCACTAGCGGCAGCATCACGTTGAGCTGGAAGTTACCGCTTTGGCCGGCCACGGTGATCGCGCTGTCGTAGCCGATTACTTGAGCGGCGGCCTGGGCGGCGGATTCGGGAATCACCGGATTGACCTTGCCCGGCATGATCGAACTACCCGGCTGCAGCGCTTCGAGCTCGATTTCACCGAGCCCCGCCAGCGGCCCTGAATTCATCCAGCGCAGGTCGTTGGCGATCTTCATGATCACGCAGGCGAGCCCCTTGAGCTGGCCGGAGAGCTCGACCGCGGCGTCCTGGCTCGAAAGACTAGCGAAGAAGCTGTCGTTGGGCGAAAAGGTGAGCCCGGTCTGGCGGCTCAAATCGCTTGCCACCCGTTCGGCGAAGCCTTCCGGCGCATTGATGCCGGTCCCCACTGCGGTGCCGCCCTGGGCCAGGCGCTGCAGCCGCTCCATGGCGCTGTCGAAGCGCTCGATCGCCTGACCGACCTGGCTCGACCAGCCGCCCAGCTCCTGATCCATGCGCAGCGGCATGGCATCCATCAGGTGGGTGCGCCCGGTCTTGACCACATTCTTGACTTCATCTGCACGCTTGTCGATGGTCTCGCGAAGCGTTACCAGCGCCGGGCGCAGCGACTCCTTGACGGCGATGGCGGCGGCGACGTGAATCGCGCTCGGAATTACGTCGTTGCTCGACTGGCCCATGTTGACATGGTCGTTGGGCGTGACCTCGACGCCCTCTCGCGAGGCGAGCGTGGCGAGCACTTCGTTGACGTTCATGTTGGTCGAGGTGCCGGAGCCGGTCTGGAAGACATCGACCGGGAACTGGTCGTCGTGTTCGCCGTCGATCACCGCTTGCGCCGCCTTCTCGATGGCGCTGGCGCGCGCTTCATCCAGCAGACCCAGCTCTTTATTGCTACGCGCGGCGGCGAGTTTGATCCGCGCTACCGCGTGCACGAAGGCCGTCGGCATCGGTGTGTTCGACACCGGAAAGTTATTGATCGCGCGCTGGGTCTGGGCGCCGTAGAGCGCACTCTCCGGCACCTCGAGTTCGCCCATGCTGTCGCGTTCGGTACGGGTTTTCATTCGACCTCTCCTCTTGTCTTGTCCATTCAATGGTCACCGGGACCTGGCCACTGAATCGTGCCCCACGCCGGGGCTTTGTCCGCGCTGAATGCGCTCGATTCATCCACTTAAACCCTAGTCATGGAACGCGCTTACGACAACATAAGCGAGACCCGGCCGAGAGGTTGCAGCGCACAACGACGCTTGCTATGCTGCAGTGCAGCAAGACGGGCAATAGGGCTCAAATCCCGAGTGCCTACCCGCTATCGATTCAAAAGGAGAACACAATGAGCGCCTTTGACCAGAAGCCACTGAATGAGCAGTTCCACACTTTATTCGTCGCCCCGGTGCAGGCGTTCGTCTCACTTGGCGTGGATGCCTCGGAAAAACTGATCAGCGCCCAGCTCGATGCGCAAAAGGCCTATCTGGAGATGGGGCTCACCCAGACGCGGCAGCTCATAGAGGTCAAGGATGGCGCCGAGCTCAAGGCGTACATGGAGGGCCAGCAGGGCGTGGCGAAAAATTTCGTCGAGCGCGTCAAAAGCGACGCCGACCAGGTCAGCTCGATTCAGCGAGACTTTCTAAGCCAAAGCCAGAAGCTGACCGAGCAGAACGTGCAAAAGGCACAAGAGGCGGCTCAGAACTTCAGCAAGAGCGCCTGAACGCCAAACGAAAAAGCGGGCGCTACCAGGCGAGCGCCGATTTGACGAAGGGAATGGTGAGCTTGCGCTTGGCCGAAAGCGACGCCTGATCGAGAATCTCGAGCGCCTTGCAAAGCTCGCCCAGCTCCCTCGGGCCGCGGTGAAGAATGTAACGGCCCACGTCGTCGGGCAGCTCCATACCGCGCACTCTGGCGCGTAGCTTGAGCGTTTGCAGTCGCTCTGTGTCATCCAGCGGGTGCAGGTGATAAGTGACGCCGAAACTCAGCCGCGAGGCCAGATCCGACAGCGCCACATCGAGCTGGCGCGGCGGGGCGCTGGCCGCGATGATCAGCCCCTTGTTGGCATCACGCAGCCGGTTGAAGGCGTGAAACAGCGCCTCTTCCCAGCGCTTGCGGCCCAGCACGCACTCCAGGTCGTCGATCGCGACCAGATCCAGCCGCTCGATCTCCTCGAGCATCATGGGGGGGAAGTGGCCCAGATCCGCAAGCGGCAAATAGAGCGCGCGTCGGTCGCGATCCGACGCGGCGTGACAAGCCGCCTGCAGAAGATGGCTTCGCCCGCTGCCCGGCGCCCCCCAAAGGTAGATGAACGGCTCGGCGTCCGGCTCGAGTTGGCGGTCAAGTGACGTCAAGAGCGACGCGTTGGCCTGTGAGGCAAAATAGTTGCCGAAGGTGGCATCATCGCGCAGCCCGACGCCGAGCGGCAGCTGAGCCGGTACTCTGCTCATGGATTCTCCCTGTCCCCTTGATGGTCGAGCCGGTGGATGGGCTGCGCATTGGCCAGCGGATCGTCACCGTAAAGCTCGCTTTTCTTGTAACGCTCGATCGCCTCGCGCAGTAGCACCATGATCACCGCGGCGGCGGGCAGCGCCAATAGTACGCCAGTTAAGCCGAAAAGAGTGCCCCCGGCGAGCACCGCGAAAATCACCGCCACCGGGTGCAGGCCGATCTTGTCACCCAGCAGTTTGGGCTGAAGCACGACACTCTCCATGACCTGCCCCACGCTGAACACGGCCAGTACCCCGGCAAGTCCCCACCAGCTCTCGAACTGGAAAAACGCCACGATCAGCGCCACGCCAAGTCCAACGATGAAGCCGAGAAATGGCACGATGCTGACCAACCCCGAGACGACCCCGATCAGAAGCCCGAAGTTGAGCCCGATCAGCGTCAGCCCCAGCGCGTAGATCACTCCCAGGCTCAGCATCACCAGGAGCTGACCGCGCAAAAACGCCGCCAGTACCTCATCGCAGCGTTTGGCCAGTCGGGCGACATCGGCGGCGTAGTGGCGCGGCAAAAGCTCGGCGACGTTGGCCAGAAGGCGGCTCCAGTCGAGCAGGAGGTAGAACGTCACCACCGGAATCAGCGCCACGTAAGTGATCCAGGTAAGAAACGCCGCACCAGAGCGGCCGATGCTTCCCAGCGCCTGGGCGAGATACCCCCCGGCATCACGCCAGTTCTCGAGCAGCGTCGTTTGCAGATTGCCAAGCTCGGCGCGCACGTCATAGCCGGTCCACTCGAGCACCTGGGGCGCCAGCCGGTTTTCCACCCAGGTAAAGACGTTGGGCAACACTTCGCCAAGCTGCTTGATTTGCGAAACGATCAATGGAATCAGAATCAGCAGCGCCGCGGTCAGCACCAGAAACAGCGCCACGAAGACGCTGGCTACCGCCAGCGGGCGCTTGAGCCCCAAGCCCTGGAGGCGGTTGACGATCGGGTCGACCAGATACGCCACGATCATGCCGGCGATGAACGGCATCAGCACCGAATCCAGCAGGTAGACGAAGCCGATCAGCAGTATCAGAAATAGAGCGCCCCACGTTGAGTTGCGCATGTTCTTTCGCTCCTGAAGCCTTGCCCGGTTGCTGTATAAGACCCTGTTATCGCTATAAGATAACGCGTCTTGCGAGATAACTCGACACGACAATGCGGCGCCCATCGCCAAATGATACAATCCGCCGGATTATTGGCCAGCCCCGGCCCATCCTCTCCCGTACCGCTGCAGGTTCTCAAGGATTAGTCATGACCAAGACCTCCCCTTCCCAGGCGCCCTCTTCTCTTAGCTATAAAGACGCCGGCGTCGACATCGATGCCGGCAATGCCCTGGTGGAACGTATCAAGCACGTGGCCAAACGCACCACGCGCCCGGAAGTGATGGGCGGGCTTGGCGGGTTCGGCGCGCTTTGTGAGCTGCCAAAGGGCTACCGGGAGCCGGTACTGGTGACCGGCACCGACGGGGTAGGCACCAAATTACGCCTGGCGATGGACCTTGGTCAGCACGATACCATTGGCATCGATCTGGTCGCCATGTGCGTCAACGACCTGGTAGTGGCCGGCGCCGAGCCCTTCGTGTTTCTCGACTACTACGCCACCGGCAAACTCGATATCGACATCGCCGCCGACGTGGTCACCGGCATTGGTGCCGGCTGCGAGCAGGCGGGCTGCGCGCTGGTCGGCGGCGAAACCGCCGAGATGCCCGGCATGTACGAAGGCAGCGACTACGACCTGGCGGGGTTCTGCGTCGGCGTGGTGGAAAAATCCGAGATTCTCGACGGAAGCAAGGTCGGCGAAGGCGACGTACTGCTGGGCCTTGCCTCATCAGGCCCGCACTCCAACGGCTACTCGCTGATTCGCAAGATCCTTGAAATCAGCGATGCCGCCCTCGACGAAACCCTCGACGGCAAGCCGCTGGGCGAGGCGCTGATGGCGCCGACGCGTATCTACGTCAAGCCGCTTTTGTCGATGATGCGCGACACCGAGCTATCCGTTCACGCGCTTTCGCACATTACCGGCGGCGGGCTTTTAGAGAACATTCCGCGTGTGCTGCCCGAACAGCTTGCCGCACGGGTCGACGTCAGCGCTTGGCAGCGCCCGGCGGTGTTTAACTGGCTCAAGCAAAAAGGCAACGTCAGCGAGGTGGAGATGCATCGCGTGCTCAACTGCGGTATCGGCATGGTGGTCGTAGTGCCGCAGGAGCAGGCCGACAGCGCAATGCGCTACCTGCAGGAGCAGGGCGAAACCGTTTATCGCATCGGGGAGATCGTCAAGCGCGATGGGGACGCCGTGCTCCTCGAGAACCTGAACACGGGAGCGGGCGAGCAGTGAGTAGCGAGCAGTACGTAAGCGACACGCTCAACGACATGACCCCGGAGCCGGTCGAACAGCGCCGCGTCGTGGTACTGATTTCCGGCAGCGGCAGCAACCTGGCCGCGCTGATCGAAGCGCAAAGCCACGACCGCCTCGGCGGTGAGATCGTCGCGGTGATCTCCAACGAGCCCGCCGCTTTCGGGCTCAAGCGCGCCCACGAAGCGGGTATCGAGGCGGTCGCCCTGCCCCACCGCGAGTACGAAAGCCGCGAGGCTTACGATGGCGCCTTGATCAAGGTGATCGAGCGCCACGAGCCGGATCTAATCGTGCTGGCGGGTTTCATGCGCATTCTCACCCCGCGCTTCGTGCAGCGCTTTATGGGCCGCATGCTCAACATCCACCCGTCGCTTCTGCCCGCCTACCAAGGGCTTCACACCCACGCCCGGGCGCTGGCCGACGGCGTCGACGTGCACGGCTGCAGCGTGCACTTCGTAACCGAAGAACTCGACGGCGGCCCGGTGGTGCTCCAGGCCGAGTGCCGGGTCGAGCAAGGGGACAGCGAAGAGCGCCTGAAGGAGAAGGTGCACGCCCGCGAGCATCTGATCTACCCGATTGCGGTGCAGTGGTTCCTGGAGGGGCGCCTCAAGTACGCCGCCGAGCGCGCCACCATGGACGGCCACCCATTGCCGGCCCACGGCATGCGCCTGTCTCACGACGACGCCGAAGCGGAGCTTGGTGATGAAAGCGATGAAGCCGACCAATAGCCCTGATGTCGTTCAGTCAAGGTATCCAGCCACCCATTACGCTTGGCTAGTCTATCGTGGGAGGCCGCTTTAGCGGGCGAATGGCGCCGTCAGGCGCCTTGGCTTGGCTACCCGTCGCGAGCTGAAGCTCCCTCCCACAAAACCTGACCAGGTCTAACTGACTAGCATTAACCCTTGGTCCGCCTTAGCCTTAAAAAAAGCGCGCCTCGAACTCGAAGGCGCGCTTTTTCGTTACCGCGTCTCAGGTGCGCGGCAGGGTCACACCGCGCTGGCCCATGTACTTGCCGCCGCGGTCCTTGTAGGAAGTTTCGCACTCCTCGTCGGCGCCGAGAAAGAGCATCTGGGCCACGCCTTCGTGGGCGTAAATCTTGGCCGGCAGATTGGTGGTGTTGGAGAATTCCAGCGTCACGTGGCCTTCCCACTCGGGTTCGAGCGGGGTCACGTTGACGATGATGCCGCAGCGCGCGTAGGTCGATTTACCCAGGCAGATGGTGAGCACGTTGCGCGGAATGCGAAAGTACTCCACGGTGCGCGCCAGCGCAAAGGAGTTCGGCGGAATGATACAGACATCGCCCTTGACGTCGACGAAACTCTTGTCATCGAACGCCTTGGGGTCGACGATCGCCGAGTGGATATTGGTGAACACCTTGAACTCGTCGGAGCAGCGCACGTCGTAGCCGTAGCTCGAGGTGCCGTAGGAGATCACCTTCTGGTCGTTGACGTGGCGTACCTGACCGGGCTCGAAGGGTTCGATCATGGCCTCGTTCTCGGCCATCCGCCGAATCCACTTGTCTGACTGAATACTCATCGTTGCACGTCACTCGCTAAAGGAAATCGTGGGGCCGCTCTGGCGGTTCCCCGTCACCGTGTCTGCTACCTGGCGGGCGATATCGCCAAAAGTCTGGCTCTCGGAACTCTCCGGATTCGAGATCACGCTCGGCTTGCCGGAGTCCGCCAGCTCGCGAATCGACATCGCCAGCGGCAAGCGGCCCAGAAGCGTCGTCGCGTACTCGTCGGCAATGCGCTCACCGCCGCCGGTACCGAAAATCGCCGCTTCATGGCCGCACTGTTCGCACTTGTAAAGGCTCATGTTCTCGACCACGCCCACCACCGGGACGTTGACCTTGCGAAACATCTCGATGCCCTTGCGCGCGTCCAGAAGCGCGATATCCTGGGGCGTAGTCACGATCACAGCACCCGAGACCGGCACCTTCTGAGCAAGCGTGAGCTGGATATCGCCGGTGCCCGGCGGCATGTCGATCAACAGAAAGTCGAGCTCGCCCCACTGGGTTTGATTGAGCATCTGCTGAAACGCGCCGGCCACCATCGGCCCACGCCACACCATCGCGTCGCGGGTATTGACCAGAAACGCCATCGACATCGCCTTGATCCCGTGAGCCTCGAGCGGGAAAAACGCGTTTTCGCCGGCGGGCTCTGGGCGCGTGCCCTCTTTCACGCCGAGCATCTGCGCCTGGCTCGGCCCGTAGATGTCGGCATCGAGAACGCCCACGCGATAGCCCTGGCTGGCCAGCGCTAGCGCCAGGTTGACGGTCACGGTGGATTTGCCCACGCCGCCCTTACCGGACGCTACCGCGATGATGTGCTTGATCCCATCCATTGCACGCTCCCTTCCTGTAGCGGTTGATTGGCGCCATGATACGCGCTGGCCGCGCCGGTATAAACTCGAAACACAAAAAAGCGGGCCCGGAAGGCCGGACCCGCTTGAAAGATGAAATGTTAGGGGATTAGGAGTCAGGAGAAGGCATCAGTTGTTCTGCTGAGCCCCCTGCGCCGGCGACTCCTCCTGCTCGTCGTCGCTCTGCTCGCCATCGTTTTGCCCTTGAGCATCTTGCTGGCCGCTCTGGCCCTGAGCGCTTTGGCCTTGCCCGCTCTGCCCCTGCTGATTCTGACCTGATTGGCCCTGTTGGCCCTGTTGGCCCTGTTGGCCCTGCTGATTCTGATCCGGTTGGCCTTGCTGGCTCTGACCGGAAGCACTCTGGCTACTCTCCCCGGAAGATTCTTCGCCGGCCAGGTTGGGCACATCATCTTCGGCGGGGTCATCGACTTCGCCAAGCCGGGCGTCGAGCGCCGACAGCTCGTCGCGCCAGTCGCTTAGCTGGCTCTCCAGACGCTGGAGCTGCTCTTCACGGCTTTCGATATCGCTTTCGACATTGGCCAACTCTTCACGGCCGATATCGAGCGCGACCATCAGGTCATCCATTTCGTTGCGCACCTGAGTCAGGCTCTGCTCCTGCTCCTCGCGCTGCTCGCTGAGCGAGTCGATTTCCGACTGCAGCTCGTCGCGCTCGCTGGTGGCGCTTTCGCGCTCGCTTTCGAGCTCGTCGAGCTGCTGCTGGGCGCTGTCCAGCTCTTCCTGCAGACTGGATAGCTGCTCGTTGGCCTCATTTACCTGACTTTCAAGGCTGTCGAGCTCTTCCTGGGCGTCGTTTTGCTCTTCGAGGGCTTGCTGGCGCTGCTCTTCGGCCTGCTGACGCGCGGTTTCAGCCTCCTGGCGAGCCTCTTCGGCGCTTTCACGCGCCTGCTCGATCTGCTCGAGGTTGGACTGCGCTTCGTCGCGGGCCGATACCGCCTCGTCACGCTCGTCGCGAAGCGACTGCATGTTCTGCTCGGCGCTTTGAACTTCCTCGCTGAGGCTATCGAGCTCCTGCTGGCGCGTGTCACGCTCGCTTTCGAGCTCCTCGAGCCGTGACTGGGTCGTGCTGACCTGCTCTTCGGCTTCGCTAAGCGCCTGTTGAGCCTCATTCCGGCGCTGCTCGAGCGACGCGATCTCTTCGCGCATGGCGTTCAGGTCGGTTTCAACCTGCTCGATTTCGTTGACCCGTTGGCTCAAGCGCTGATTCTGCTGCTCGGAGGTGGCCAAGTCCGCTTGCAGCGTATCGATCCGCTCGCGGTGGGTGTTGGCGTTGGACTGCGCCATGATCGCCCATACTACGGCCACGGCGGCGATACCGGCGATGGCGCGTACGCGGTTGTGTTTGAAGAGCTCTTTGGTGCTCAAGCGGCCGGGAGGTTGTTGATCGAGCTTCTGTTCGTCTGCCATGATGCGTCCCTGAATAAAATTGTTGATATTCAAAACAGTAGTTAAGTTGTCCGGACCCTGCCAGTTATTCTCCCAAAACCCGCCGAGGGTAGCGTGAAAGCCCTGCAAACAGCGGGTTTAAAATCTAAAAAATGGAACTGATATTACAATAAAATATAAAAACGAACGCGTCGTGTCGGTAAAGGCTTACAGCAAGACGCGAGTGCAGGCGCTACTCTGTAGCGATACCTCGAGGTTTTCCTAACGCTGCTTCATGTGGACGCTGCATGCACGTCAATGATTCATCCTTCGAAAGGCCGTCTAGCGCCGAATACCTGCTCCCCTCGTTACCGGGCGTCATTTTTCAGCTACACCGCTCACCCCAAGGACGACTGCGCTTTACCTACCTTGAAGGCGACGCCACCATTCTCGAACAGATGGACCGCGCCCACCTGGCCGAAAGCGCTAACGGGGCCATCGAACAGCTGACCGGCGAGCACTGGCCCATGGTGGAAGCGGCCATCGAACGTTCGGCGCGCTGGCTGGTACCGCTGACGACCCGCTTTCAGCTCTGCCACCCGACCCATCGAGCGTACTGGGTGGGCGTGAGTGCCACGCCGGTACGCACCGCCGAAGGCGTTCGCTTCAACGGCATGATGATGAACATCACAGGCCAGGTGGTGAACGAGCAGCGCCTCGAGCGGCGCTGCTATACCGATGTGCTGACCGGGCTCCCCAATCGGCGCAAGCTGATGATGGAGCTCAACCGCCTGAGCATGGCCAGTCAAAACGAACAAGCGCCGTTTTCCATCATGATGATCGATGTGGATTTTTTCAAACGCGTCAACGACCGCTTCGGCCATGATCGCGGTGACGAGATCCTGAAAGCCCTCGCCGAGCAGGTCAGGGCGCTTTTACGCGATAGCGACATGCTGGCGCGTTTGGGCGGCGAGGAGTTCGTGGCGGTGGCGCCACGCACCTCGCTCAATCACTGCGTGAGTGTGGCCGAGCGCGTGCGCGAACATATCGCCGGCTGTGATTTGGGGGCCGGCCCCGGTGAAGTCACCGTCAGTATCGGCATCGCCGAGTACCGCCCGGCAGAAATTCTTCCCACCCTGTTGAAGCGCGCGGACAAGGCGCTCTACCGCGCCAAGGATTTCGGCCGCGACTGCGTGTACCAAATCATTTGAGGCTGCTTTTTCGAGTTCGATACGTGACTCTTTTAGCGATTCCCGCGCTGGCGGTGTGGCAGTTCCCCTGGTGGGGTGGCATCATGAAGTACTGCACATTCCTGTCATCGTTAGAGAGGTAGTCATTTCAATGTTCGAGCATATTGAGCGGGTCCCGGGAGACGCCATTCTTGGACTGATCGAAGCGTTCAAAAAAGACACCAACCCGCAGAAGGTGGACCTGGGCGTTGGCGTATACCGCGATGCCAAGGGCAATACGCCGGTCATGCGCGCCGTCAAGGAAGCGGAGGCTCGCCTGCTCGAGAGCGAAACCACCAAGACCTATATCGGCTCCCACGGCGCGCCGGCCTACGGCGACGCGGTGCTGAAAGTGGTTCTGGGCGAGGACTCACCGGTGCTGGCCAACTCGCGCGCCAGCGTCACCCAGTCCCCCGGCGGTACCGGGGCACTGCGGCTGGCGGCGGACTTCATCGCGTCGCAAATGCCGGGCAAGGGCATCTGGGTCAGCGACCCGACCTGGCCGAACCACCACGGTATCTTTACCTCGGCGGGCATCGAACTGCACAAATACCCCTACGTCGACCCGGACAACCGGCTGGATTTCGACGGCATGGTCAGCGCGCTCAAGAAGATTCCCGAAGGCGACGTCGTAGTGCTGCACGCCTGCTGCCACAACCCGACCGGGTTCGATCTTTCGACCTCCCAGTGGCAACAAGTGCTCGAGATTCTCAAGGAGCGCAAGCTGATGCCGCTGGTCGACTTCGCTTACCAGGGCTTCGGTGAAGGCCTCGAAGAGGACGCCTACGGCGTGCGGCTGCTGGCGGAAAACCTCGACGAGGTGATGATCACCAGCTCCTGCTCCAAGAACTTCGGCATCTACTGCGAGCGTACCGGCAGCCTGATTCTGGTGGCGAAAGACCAGCAGCAGATGGAGAACGTGCGCTCGCAGATCGCCATCGTCGCGCGGGAAAACTACTCCAACCCGCCGGCGCACGGTGGCGCCATCGTCAGCGAGATTCTCAACGATGCCGAGCTCACCGCCATGTGGCGTGAAGAGCTGACCGAAATGCGCGATCGCATCAACACCCTGCGTCGCGACTTCGTTGAAGCACTGAAGCCCTACGGGCTCGCCGACAAGTACGCCTGCGTTGCCGAGCAGCGCGGTATGTTCTCCTACACCGGCCTCACGCCGGAGCAGGTCGACCGCTTGCGCGACGAGTTCGGCATCTACATGGTGCGCTCGGGCCGGGCCAACGTGGCCGGCTTCTCTCACGAGAACCTGCCCTATCTCGCCAAGGCCATCGCCGCCGTCAACGAGTAACGCACCTCACCTCAAGCGCCCGGACCCACGTCCGGGCGCTCTTGTTTTGACTCCCTGAAAACTGACCGATCAGTCAAACCTGCGTTTGCTGGCGTTTCCCTTCGAGGCACTTCATGGCGGCCCACGGCTTTCACTACCCCTGGTACAAGCGAGAGGACACCGATGCGTTCTTCGCTCTGTTTCAAAACAATATCGCCAACTTCGTCATCATCGCGATCACCATGCTGGGCATGGATTTTCCGCCGGAGATCGTCTTTGGTCAGGTCCTGCCAGGTGCTGCGGTCGCGGTCATGGTGGGCAATTTCTACTACGCCTATAGCGCCACGCGCCTGGCGCACAAGGAGCAGCGAAGCGACGTCACCGCGCTCTCCTACGGTATTTCGACGCCGGTGATGTTCGTGTTTTTATTCGGTGTGCTGCTGCCGGCAAAACAGCTAACCGGCGACGCCACGCTTGCCTGGCAGGTGGCGGTGGCGGCGTGCTTCATCAGCGGCGCGATAGAAGTGCTGGTGAGCCTGGTCGGGCGTTTCGTACAGCGTCATCTGCCTCGGGCGGCGATGCTCGGGGCGGTGGCCGGTGTGGCGCTGACCTTCATCGCCGGCGAGATGCTGTTCAAGACCCTAGAGATGCCTGTGGTCGGCCTGCTGGTGCTGGGCATCACCATCGTCGGGCTGGTCGCGCGAGTGAGCATGCCCTTCAAGCTGCCCACCTCGCTGTTCGCCATCGTGCTCGGCACGGTGATGGCCTACCTGATCGGCGATGCCGGCGGGGAGCGCTTCAGCGACGCCTTCACCCATCTCGGCTTTTATCCGCTGCTGCCTAATATGGCCTGGTGGGAGGGCATGACGCTGCTGTTCGGCGCCCTGCTGGCGGTGCTGACCGTGGTGCTGCCGATCACGCTTTACAACGCCATCGAGACGATGAACAACGTCGAGGCGATGGAAGCCGCCGGCGACCGTTACGACGTTCGCGAGTGCCAAGCCGTGGACGGCGTGGGCACCATGATTGGCGCGCTGTTTGGCGGCGTATTTCCAACCACGGTCTACATCGCCACCGTCGGCGCCAAATGGATGGGCGCCGGGCGCGGCTATAGCCTGATGAACGGCGCGGTCTACGCGCTGGCCACCATGCTGGGGCTCATCGCCGCGCTGGCGGCGATCATTCCCGTCTCGGTGGTAGCGCCGATTCTGGTGTTCGTCGGCATCTCGATGATCGCCACCGCCTTTCAGGCCAACGACACGCGCTACTACCCGGCGGTGGCGCTCGCCATGCTGCCCTACTTCGCCAACTACGTCTCGACGCGCTTCAACCGCGGCGCCGAGGAGGTGGTCAGCGGTATCTCCTCCGCCATCGTGGTGATGGGCCAGGGGGCGATGTTCATGGCGATTCTGCTCGGCGCGATGACGGTATGCGCCATCGACCACCGCTTCAAGAAGGCCGCCGTCTTCGCGCTGGTCGCCGCTGGATTCTCCTTCGTGGGGCTGATGCACGCCCCGGCGCTCGCCTTCAATGCAGCCCCCGAGTTCGTGATGGGCTATCTCGCCATGGCGCTCATGTTCATGTACTTCGCGTTGGCTCGCCCGGCGCCGCGCTAGCCGCGCCCGCCTGGCGATGCGGGCGCGAAAGAATGCGCCGCAGCACCCGCCAGGCGGCCAGCCCCGCCAGCACGTTACCGGCTGCCGCGCCGGCGGCCAGCCCCACCCATCCATACGTCAGCGCGCCCAGCCACAGGCAAGGCAGGTAGAACACGAACAGCCTTGCGCTCGAGAGCAGCATGGCACGAAGCGGCCAGCCTAGTGCGTTACCCGCCGACACCACCAGCATGCAGATGCCCAAAAGCGCGTAGCTTGGCAGTAAAAAGCGAATCAGCAGCGTGAGCGCCTCACGCACCTCATCGCTTCCCGCCAGCGCCGCCGCAAGCCAGGGCGCGAGGAGCGCCAGTACTACGCCCAGCGTTAGCTGCCACACCAGCGCTACCTTGAGCGCCAGGCGCATCAGCCGATGAATCTGGTCCCAGTCGCCGGCACCGAAACAGCGCCCGAGCCAGGGCGGCAGCGACATGGTCATGGCCAGGATCACCATCAGCGAGACCGTCTCCAGCCGGCTGGCGAGCCCCCAGGCCGCTACCTGTACTTCGCCAAGCCCCGCCACCGCGGTGATCGCCAGCATCGCGGCCAGTGGTGGCATCAGCTGGCTGATCATCGCAGGCCCGGCGATCCCCGTAAAAGTGCGCCAGGAAGCGAGCGCCTCGGTATAAACACCGGTCAGCGTGAGCCACGCGTGGCGGGCGAGCCGGCGCCCGATCACCAAAAGGCCCACGCAGAAGGCGATAACGCTCGCCCAGGCCGCCCCGGGCAGCCCTAGCCCCGGCCACGAGCCGACACCAAAAATCAAAAGAGGATCCAGCGCCAGATTGACGGCGCTGCTGAGCACCATCATCTTGCCCGGCAGGAAGGTATCGCCGTGGGCGCGAAACAGGCTATAGATAAAGTAAAGCACCGCGGCAAGCCAGGCCGAGAAGAGCTGCGGCCCCCAGTAGCGGCGAATGGTGCCAAGCGCTGTGTCGTCGGCGCCAAGCAGCGAAAAGATCGGCGCTTGAAGTACCCAGAGCGCGAGCGCCAGCGCCCCGATCACCGCGCCGCCGGCCATCAACACCAGGCTTCCCAACCGTTTGGCGCGCTCGTTCTCCCCAGCCCCCAGCGCCCGCGAGATCAGCGCGGCGATGGCGATGCCCATGCCCACCTGCACGCCGATGATCAGAAACGACAGCGGAAAGGTGAAGGACTGGGCGGCCAGCGGCGCCGTGCCCAGGCGCGCGATAAAGGCGCTATCGACCAGCTGAAAGCCCAGAAGCGACAGAACGCCGATGGCCATCGGCCAGGTTTGTCGCCAAAGCGTCACGGCCAGATCGTGCTTTGAGGAAGCGGCCAAATTTAAACTCCTGAAATTCACGGATCGGTCCATACCAACGCAAAAGCGCCGCCGCCCCATCGGGGGCGGTGGCGCTTCTTTTATCACGCCGATTTTACTGGCGGATACCCTCGAAAGTCACGTAGAGCTCGAGCTCATGCATGGCTTCGGGGAAATCGCTCATGTCGATGCCGTAGTCGGCGAGCGTGATCATGGTGCTGCCCTCGAAACCGGCGCGGTAGTTACCCCAGGGGTCTTCGCCTTCACCGATCAGGGTGACCGGCATTTCGATCTGCTGGGTTTCACCGTGCAGGGTCAGCTCGCCGGTCAACGTACCTTCGTTGTCACCTTCGGACTCGAAGCCGGTCGAGGTGAAGGTGGCAGTCGGGTACTCGCTGGCGTTGAGGAAATCTTCGCTCAGGATATGGCGGTCGCGCTCGGCATGGTTGGAGTTGAGGCTATCGACCTGCACTTCCACGTTGACAGAGGACGCGTCGAGATCGTCTTCGTCATAGGTGAAGTCGCCTGAGAACTCTTCGAAGCTGCCCAGAATATAGGACATGCCGAGGTGGCTGATCTTGAACTGCACGAACGCGTGCTGGCCTTCGGTATCGATCATGTAGTCGGCGGCCTGGGCCTGGCTCAGCGGTACCAGCGCGGCGGCGGCAACGGCACTTGCCAAAAGACTCTTCTTCAACATCGAAATAACTCCTCTCTTTCCCTGAAATACCCGAAGCGATACGCCCCGAGTGAAACTTGTCAAACCGGCCGGCGGCTGTGCGCCGGGTTGAGCATACGCACCAGCGTCTTGTGACGGCCGATCCAGTGGTGTTTGAGTGCGGCCAGAGCGTGACCGGCGGCGATCACGATCAGCGACACCGCGCTGTACCAGTGAATATCGCCCGCGATACTGGCCTGATTGGGCAGTCCCGAGAGCAGCGCCGGCATCTCGAACCAGCCAAATACGTTGATGCCGCGGCCGTTGGCCGTCGAAATCATATAGCCGCTCATCATGACCAGAAGCAGCAGCAAGTAAAGTCCTACATGGCCCAGGTGGGCCGCCAGGTTTTCCAGTCGGCTGGCTTCGCCGGCCGGCGTCGGTTGGTATAGCCGCCAGACGATACGCGCACCGGTGGCCAGCAGCAGCAGAATACCGATCGAGCGGTGGATGAAAGGAGCCTGGTTGTACCAGGGATCGTAGTAGCCCAGTCCGGTCGTCCACCAGCCCAACAGGAAAAGGCCAATGATGGCGAGCGCACTCAGCCAGTGAAACGCGATGCTGACGATTCCCCAGCCGCTTTTCGAGTTACGCCACATGTCCCGTTCCTCTTGTTTGAAGTCCGTTTCGAATAGATCGAAACGATCGCTCACATCACTATTCGAATAACCGACATGAGCATAACGGTTTGATGCTCGGAGTACCGCTGAAAAAAGCGGGATATTTCATTCGTAAAATTCGTTCGTTACCCGACTAAAGAGCAGAACCCTATCGATGTTTTCGAACGCAAATGGAAAAAACCCCACTCACGTGGGGTTTTCTACAGGGTATTTGTGAAAGTGTGTCTGCTAGAGCCGCCGGCCTAGTCGGTCAGCGCATCCAGCCCGCGAGAGAGATCGTCTCGAATATCCTGTTGGCCTTCAAGCCCCACAGCGATTCGAATCAACCCCGGGGTGATCCCCGCAGCTTCGCGCTGGGCGTCACTCAGCCGCCCGTGAGTGGTCGTGGCCGGGTGGGTGATAGTGGTTTTGACGTCGCCCAGATTGCCGGTGATCGACAAAAGCCGGGTGGCGTCGATCACCTGCCAGGCGCCCTCTTGCCCCTTGACGACCTCGACGCCCAGCACCGCTCCGAAACCGCGCTGCTGCGTTTTGGCAAGCTCGTGCTGGGGGTGGTGCTCAAGCCCGCTGTAGTGAACCCGGGTCACCGCTGGATGACGTTCCAGCCACTCGGCCAGCGCATGGGCGTTTTCGCTATGCGCTTTCATGCGAAGCGAGAGCGTTTCGAGGCCTTTGGTAAAGATCCAGGCGTTGAAGGGGCTCATGCAGGGCCCACAGGTACGCACCACGCCAAAAATCTCTTCGAGCAGGCCGTGACGGCCGACCACGGCACCACCAATCGCCCGCCCCTGGCCGTCGAGGTACTTGGTGGCCGAGTGAATCACCAGATCCGCCCCCAGCGCCAGAGGCTGTTGCAGCGCCGGCGTCAAGAAGCAGTTATCGATCGCCAGCAGCGCCGCGTGTTGATGGGCAAGTGCCGCCAGCGCCTTGATATCGGTCACTTCCGAAAGCGGGTTCGAAGGCGTTTCGGCGTATAACAGGCGCGTTTTGGGCCCTATGGCCTGCTCCCAAGCGTCAAGATCCGAAAGCTCGACGTAGCGGGTGGTAATGCCGAACTTACCCAGATACTTGTCGAACAGGCTGACCGTAGAGCCGAACAGCGAGCGTGAGGCAACGATTTCATCACCCTGGGATAAATGCCCCAGGGCGATGGATAGAATCGCCGACATCCCGGAGCTGGTCGCCACGCAGCGCTCGCCGCCTTCGAGTGCGGCCAGGCGGCGCTCGAAGGTGTGCACCGTTGGATTGGTGAAGCGCGAGTAGACGTTGCCCGCCTCCTTGCCGCCGAATTTGCGCGCCGCTTCGGCGGCGCTCTCGTAGACGAAGCTCGAGGTGGGAAAGATCGGCTCGGCGTGCTCCTGCTCAAAGGTGCGGTGGTGACCGGCGCGAATGGCCAGCGTCTCGAGCGAGTAGTTCGAAGGGTCTTGATCGTCGTGCATGGTCATCCTTCCCGGCATATCGCGTGCGTGTTAGTCGTCCAGGTCATCGTCCTGGTTATGCATGTCCACCAGGGCGTGGTCGCCGGCGCTCTGATCCTTGGCGGCGTCGCTTCGATGGGCTTCGAGCACCGCCAGGTAGGCGTCGTCGATATCGCCGGTGACGTAGTTGCCGTCGAACACCGAGCAGTCGAACTCGCGCATCTCCGGGTTCACCTCGCGGCACGCCGCTTTCAGATCCTCGAGATCCTGATAGAAGATGCGATCAGCGCCGATCAGCTCGCCGACTTCCGCCTCGGTACGCCCGTGGGCGATCAGCTCCGAGGCCACCGGCATGTCGATACCGTAGACGTTGGGGTAGCGCACCGGGGGCGCGGCGGAGGCGAAGTAGACGTTGCGCGCGCCGGCGTCGCGGGCCATCTGGATGATCTGCTTGCAGGTAGTCCCGCGCACGATGGAGTCGTCCACCAGTAGCACGTTCTTGCCACGAAACTCGACGTCGATGGCGTTGAGCTTTTGCCGCACGGATTTTTTGCGCTGGGTCTGGCCCGGCATGATGAAGGTTCGTCCGATGTATCGGTTCTTCATGAAGCCTTCGCGGTAGGTCACGCCCAGGTGCTGGGCCATTTCCAGCGCTGAGGTGCGCGAGGTATCCGGAATCGGAATGACCACGTCGATATCGTGATCCGGCCACTCGTTGAGGATACGATCGCCGAGCTTGCGGCCCATCTGCATGCGGGTGCCGTAAACGTAGGCGCCGTCGAGCAGCGAATCCGGGCGCGCCAGATAGACGTGTTCGAAAATGCACGGGTAGAGCTCCGGGCGATCCGCGCATACCTGGGTGTGGTAGTTGCCCTGCATATCGACGAAAATCGCCTCGCCTGGGGCCAGATCGCGCTCGAGCTCGAAGCCGCCGACGTCCAGCGCCACGGATTCCGAGGCGATCATCACTTCCTGGGTGTCGCCCTCCTGGCGCGTGCCGAACACCACCGGGCGAATGCCGTGCGGGTCGCGAAACGCCACCATGCCGAAGCCGTTGATGATCGCCACCGCCGCATAGCCGCCCTTGCAGCGCCGATGCACGCGGCGCACCGCGTCGAAGATATCCTCGGCGGTCAAATGAAGGCCCTGCTTACCGAGCTCGTGAGCGAACACGTTGAGCAGCACTTCCGAGTCGGAGCTGGTGTTGATATGGCGAAGGTCGGTGGAGAAGAGCTCCTGCTTCAGCTGCTCGGAGTTGGTCAGGTTGCCGTTGTGGGCAAGCGCGATGCCGTAGGGCGAGTTGACGTAGAACGGCTGCGATTCGGCTTCGCTCGAGGAGCCCGCCGTTGGGTAGCGCACGTGGCCGATGCCCAGATGCCCTTTCAGGCGCGCCATGTGGCGGGTGTGGAACACGTCGCGCACCAGGCCGTTACTCTTGCGCAGTAAAAAGCGTCCCTCGCTCCACGTCATCATGCCCGCGGCGTCCTGCCCTCGGTGCTGAAGCACGGTCAGGGCATCGTAGATCCCCTGATTAACCGCTTGCCCGGCCAGAAGGCCCACTATACCGCACATGCCTGTTACCTCTCTTTATGCCGTGGCTTACCCTGGGTAAGCCCGAACGTGTTCAAACCAAATCGTTGCCCGCCGGCGCGTCAAGGAGCGTTACCCTCCGGCGCGGCGGGGGTGTCGAAGGCGCGGCCCGGGCGTAGCTCGGGCAGGCTGATATCGCGAAGCGACTCCGGGGCGCGGGGCAGTTCTCGCTCCCACTGGTTGAGCTGGCTCACCGCCCAATCGCGTAGTTCGATGAAGGTCGGGCGCAGGCTCGCCTGTTGCCAGGCCTGTAGATCCGAAAGCGGCGTCAGGGTGATCAACACCGTGGCCACCAGCAGCACCACTGCGCCGCGGGCGAGGCCAAAGGCAGCGCCGGCCAGGCGGTTGAGCAGCCCCATACCGACCCAGACGACGGCAGCGTGCACTAGCCGAATTACGATGCCGCAAAGAAGAATGACCGCGAAAATGACCAGCGCAAAAGCCAGCACCAGCCGCGCATCGTAGCTGTCGATCAGCCCGCTCAAGAGTTCGGCGACCGGGTCGGCGAGCACCCGCGCCGCCATGAGTGCCACGACCCAGGCCCCGAGGCCCAGCGCTTCGCGCACGAAGCCGCGCAGAAATCCCGCCAGCATCGAAAGCGCGAGAACGGCCAGAAACAGCGCATCGAGCCAGGTAAGCGCCATCGTCAGTCTCGTACCCGGACCAGAAGCCCTTGAACGTTGGCGCGCTGCTTGATCACCGCCATCGCCGACTCGCCCTCTTCAGACGTGGCGTAGGGGCCGACGTAAACCGAAGTCAGGTTGTTGTCGCGAGCGCGGCGAAACGCGCTGAAGCCCTGACTCGAGAGCTGCTCGCTCAAACGCTCGGCGTTGGACACATCACCAAAGCTGCCCACCTGCACTGCCCACTCGCCCTGGGCGGCGGTGGCCGGCCCGCTCGAGGAAGGACTGGCGTTTGACGACGAGCCGTTGCTCGGCGCGCTGGAGGCGGTGTCGTTCGAGGCTACGAGCTCCGCAATCGGGTCGGGCTCTGGAGCGGAAGACTCGACCTGACCGGTTTGCGGGCTTTGCGGCTCGGCCTCCACGCTCTCCACGCCCGGCTGATTGGCGCCGCTTTGGGTCACTTCGCCGCGGGGTAGCGCGTTGATGCTCGAGGGCATCTGCGGTACCGGCACTTCCTGACGCGGGACGCTAGCCGGCTGCTCGATGACGAAGGTGGGCTGCGGGCGCTCTTCGCGCGGCGCCGGGTCGCTCATCAGCCACGGCACGAAAATCGCCAGCAGCGCGAGTAGAATCACGAGTCCGCTGATACGTTCCGTTTTACCGTATTTCATCTCCCTCTCCTTGACCCGTAGGGCCGGGTATCGCTATCGCTGGGCATTGAGGCATCAGGCCTGGGGCAGCGAATGCTCGAGCAGCGCCGCAACGGTTTTGAACGAACCCATGGCGAGCACGCGATCATCACGTTGCAAGGCGCCACCGATAATCTCGACGCCTTCGACCGGCGAGGCGGCCAGGCCGCGCACCGTGCCGCCCTTACGCTCGATGCGCTCGGCAAGCTCATTGGCGCTGCGCCCGCGCTCACCGTCCAGCGTCACGCAGACCCAGTCGGTCACGCGCGGCAACAGGGCATCGATCACGCCGTCGGCGTCCTTGTCCTGGAGCATGCCGATAAGCGCCCACTGACGCCCGCCTTCCGGAGGGGCTGGCAAGCGCCGAGCGACGTAGCGAGCAGCGTGGGGATTGTGGCCCACGTCCAGGCACCACTGGCCGACCCACTGCATGCGCCCGGCCACGATCAGGCCGCGAAACGCTTCGGCGCAGAGGCGGGTATCGAAGGTGACACCCACCAGCGCCAGCGCCTGCAGGGCGGTGGCGGCGTTGTCGATGGGCAGCCCCGGGTCCGGCAGCGCGTCGAGCGAAACAGTATCGCCGTCGACGGTGATTCCGTGCCAGCACCAGGGCGTGGTGAGATCGCCCGGCGCCTTGACGCCGGCGCTGTGCCAGAAACCCACGTCCAGCTTGTACACCGGCGCCGCCATGGCGATGGCGGTGTCTGGCACGCTGACCGGAAGCGAATTGCTGCCCAGCACCGCGGGCTTGAGGGGGCGAAAGATGCCGGCTTTTTCCCGGCCGATCTGCTCGACGTCGGTGCCCAGATAGTCAGCGTGGTCGAGTGCCACGGTGGTGACGATACTGACATCGGGCTCGATGATATTGACCGCATCGAGCCGGCCGCCCAGCCCCACTTCCAAAAGCGCCAGATCGAGCTTTTCCTGGCACAGGCACCAGAGCGCACAGAGCGTTCCCGCTTCGAAATAGGTCAGGCTGACCGACGGCGCCTGCAGGCGCGCTTTTTCTACCCGCTCGAAGCCTTCGATCAGCTGGGCGTCGCTTGCCAGCTGGCCGTTGACGGTGACGCGCTCGTTGTAGCGCACCAGATGCGGCGAGGTGTAGGTGCCCGAACGCCAGCCGTGGGCGCGGGCCACGGCGTCCATCATGGCAAGCGTGGAGCCCTTGCCGTTGGTGCCCGCCACCATGATCACGTGTTTGGCGATCGGCCGCTCCAGAAGATCCATGCGCCTTGCCACTTCCGCCACGCGCACAAGCCCCATATCGATACCGACCGGATGCTGGGTCTCGAGATGCTCGAGCCATTCAGCCAGGGTACCAGGCATCGGGGCACCAGGCATCGAGGCACCAGGCATTGAGGTACTAGGCATTGCGGTTTTGTTCATCGGTCACCGCGGCCTGGGTCTCGGTCGGCGCCTTCGCTTCGGCGGCGTTGGCAAGACTCTCCTCGTCGACCACCGGCTCCTTGATCTCTACCGCCGGTTCGGCGGGCGCTTCACTTGAGCGCGGGCTCTGGTGGGTCAGCTTGCGCAGTACGCCACCCACGCGCTCGCGCATGTCGTGGCGGTGAACGATCATGTCCACGGTGCCGTGCTCGAGCAGAAACTCGCTGCGCTGAAAGCCTTCCGGCAGCGTTTCGCGCACGGTCTGCTCGATGACGCGCGGCCCGGCGAAACCGATCAGCGCGTTGGGCTCGGCGATATTGAGATCTCCAAGCATCGCAAGCGAGGCGGAGACGCCGCCAAACACCGGGTCGGTGAGCACCGAGATATAGGGAATGCCGGCCTGCTTGAGTTTTTCCAGCGCCGCGGAAGTCTTGGCCATCTGCATCAGGGAGAACAGCGCCTCCTGCATGCGCGCCCCGCCCGAGGCGCCGAAACAGACCAGCGGAATCTCTTCTTCCAGCGCGAGCGTAGCGGCGCGCACGAACTTTTCACCCACGACCGCCCCCATGGAACCGCCCATGAAGGTAAACTCGAAGGAGACGGCAACGATCGGCAAGCCGTCGAGATTGCCGCGCATGGCGATCAGCGCATCCTTCTCGCCGGTCTCCTTCTGCGCCGCGCTCAGGCGATCCTTGTATTTTTTGGAGTCCTTGAACTTGAGCCGGTCGACGGGTTCGAGCTCAGCGGAGATCTCTTCGCGCCCTTCCTTGTCCAGAAACCAGTCGAGGCGTTTGCGCGCGGTCAGCCGCAGGTGATGGTCGCACTTGGGGCAAACGCTTTGATGTTTCTCAAGCTCCGGCAGATAGAGAACCGCCTCGCACTTGGGGCATTTACGCCAGAGACCGTCGGGCACGCTGGCACGGCGATCCTTACGCTGGATACGGCCCATGGAGGGTACGATTTTGTCTAACCAGCTCATATCAAAAAGGCTTCCGTATACGTCATCGCCCGGCGCTGGCCAGGCTGTGGGTGTCGTCGATCAAATGAGTGTAGTCGATGAAGAGTCTCAGGCGTCCATCGCGGCGCGCATCTCGCCCAGCACCGTGCGCAGCTCGCCGGCGATCACCTCGGGCGTCTCCACGTTGGCGGCGATGCGGTTGACCAAAGCGCTTCCGACGATTACGCCGTCCGCCACCTTGGCCACTTCGGCGGCGGTCACGCCGTCGCGAATGCCGAAGCCGACGCATAGCGGCAGCGCCGTCATCTCCTTGAGCGGCGCCAAGTGCGCGGCCACGTCATCGGCGTTGAGCGTTGCCGCGCCGGTCACCCCCTTGAGCGACACGTAGTAAAGATACCCTTCACCATGGGCGCATATTGTAGCGGCTCGGGCACTCGAAGTGGTAGGTGCCACGAGGAAAATCGCCGCCAGATCATGCGCCTTCAGCAGCGGCCCGAACTCCTCGGCCTCTTCCGGGGGCATGTCGACCACCAGTACGCCGTCGACACCGACGCTTGCCGCGCGCTTTGCGAAGTGGGCGTAGCCGATACGCTCGATCGGGTTCAGGTAGCCCATCAACACGACCGGGGTGACGCTATCGCTTTGGCGAAACTCCGCCACCATGTCCAGCAGATCCACCAGCCGCGTGCCCTTGGCAAGCGCGCGCTCGCAGGCCTTCTGGATCACCGGGCCATCGGCCATGGGGTCTGAAAACGGCACGCCCAGCTCGATCACGTCGGCTCCGGCCTCGACCAGCGCGTGCATGAAGCCCACGGTATGTTCAGGCCCCGGGTCGCCGGCGGTGATGTAGGGAATCAGGGCCTTGCGACCCTGGCGTTTGAGTTCCTCGAAGCGCTGATCGATACGATTCATGCTCACCCTTAAAACTTGATGCCGTCGATGTCGGCCACGGTCATGATGTCCTTGTCACCGCGCCCGGAAAGATTGACCACGATGTGCTGATCACGCCCCATGGTCGGCGCCAGCACCTTGGCATGAGCCAGGGCGTGGGCGGACTCGAGCGCCGGCATGATCCCCTCCATGCGGGTCAGCTCGCGAAACGCCTCGAGCACCTCTTTATCGTTGGCGGCGACGTAGTTGACCCGCCCAACGTCCTTCCACAGCGAGTGCTCCGGCCCCACGCCCGGATAATCGAGCCCGGCGGAGATCGAGTGGGTGTCCGAGACCTGCCCCGCTTCATCGGACATCAGGTAGGTGCGGTTGCCGTGCAGCACGCCGCGCGGCGCGTTGGAGGCCAGAGGGGCCGCGTGGCGGCCGGTCTCGACGCCGTCGCCGCCGGCCTCGACGCCGTACATGGCGACCTCTTCGTCCTCGAGAAACGGGTAGAAAAGTCCGATGGCGTTGGAACCTCCGCCCACACACGCCACCAGCGCATCCGGCAGCCGGCCGATCTGCTCGAGTGACTGGCGGCGCGCCTCGCGCCCGGCCACGGCGTTGAAGTCGCGCACCAGCTGCGGGTACGGATGGGGCCCGGCCACGGTGCCGATGATGTAGAAGGTGTCATCGACGTTGGTGACCCAGTCCCGGAGCGCCTCGTTCATGGCGTCCTTGAGCGTGCGCGTGCCGGACTCCACCGGAATGACGCGGGCGCCGAGCAGGTGCATGCGGTAGACGTTGAGCTTCTGGCGCTCGACGTCCTGGGCCCCCATGTAGATATCGCAGGAGAGGCCCAGCCGCGCGGCAACGGTGGCGGTGGCCACGCCGTGCTGGCCGGCGCCGGTTTCGGCGATCACCCGCGGCTTGCCGCTCTTTTTCGCCAGCAGCGCCTGGCCGATGGTGTTGTTCACCTTGTGGGCGCCGGTGTGGTTCAAGTCCTCGCGCTTGAGCCAGATCTGCGCGCCGCCGATCGCTTCGGACCAGCGTTTGGCGTGATACAGCGGCGACGGGCGCCCGACGTAGTGGGCAAGGTCATAATCGAACTCCGCCTGGAAGGCCGGATCGTCGCGCAGGCTTGAGTAGGTTTGCTCCAGTTCCTCGAGCGCGAAGCTCAGGGTCTCGGAGACGAAGCGCCCGCCGTAGGGGCCGTAGTGGCCGCGCGCATCGGGCATTCGGGTCAGGTCGCTGAAACGATTCTTGACGGTGTCACCTGTAGCTCTGTCAGTCACTGGATACCTCGCAGGATCGCCCGCTCGGGCAAACGATCAATGTACGTGGGGAATGGACGTGGGGCACGGCGAATCTCAATTCGCGTGATTGCACTCCCTGAGCGCCGCAGCGCGGACGAAGGCGTGCATCAGCGCCGCATCCTTGATGCCGGGGGCGGCCTCGATGCCGCCGGAAACGTCCAGCGCGAAGGGCGCCACGCGCGCCACCGCCTCACCGGCATTGGCCGGCGTCAATCCACCGGCGAGGATAACAGGTTTTTCATAATCTGCGGGAATTCTGGACCAGTCGAACACCTCGCCGGTGCCTCCTGGAACGCCCGGCCGGTAGGCATCCAGCAGCAGCGCCTGGGCGCCAGCATACTCGGCGGCGGCGCGGTTCAGATCGAGCCCGTCACGCATACGCAGCGCTTTGATCCAGGGCGCGTCGAACCGGGTGCAGAACGCCGCCGGCTCGTCGCCGTGAAACTGCAGCAGATCCAGGTGCGGCCGGCAGCGGGCAATGAACGCAGGCGGCTGATCGACGAAGAGGCCAACGCGCGTCACGAACGCCGGCACTCGCCTGCCCAGCGCCTCGAGTACTTCCGGGGTGATCGCGCGCTTGCTGCCCGGCCAGAGCACGAACCCCAGCGCGTCGACCCCGCACTCAACGGCGCGGTCGATATCCTCCGGGCGAGTGATTCCACAGAACTTGATGCGCGTGCGCATGGCGTACCTCGGCAAAATGCGGTGGGTCTCAGCGGCTTGCGCGCGCGGGGCTGTTGGCAAAGGAGAGTCTGCGACGCGCCTCGATGCGCGAATTGTTCGGCAGCGCACGGTCGCCGGTCCACTCGCCGGTAAAGGCGAGAAGATGCGGCCCCAGCGGTTCGCGCGGGAGCTCGAAGCGCTCGTCGTACACCGAGTCGACGAAGTGAAGCCCGCAGGCCGGCGCGGTGACGTCGCCGTCGCGGCGGCTCTTCTTGGCCAGCAGCGTCGCGATGTAGGCTTCATCCTGTACGCCGCGCCCTACGCTTGCCAGCGCCCCCGCGATATTGCGAATCATGTGGTGCAAGAAGGCGTTGCCCTGAATGTCGATCACTACCAGCTGGCCATAGCGATGCACCTCGCAAAAGTGCATCTGCCGCCAGGGCGTTCGCGACTGGCACCCGGCCGCGCGAAAGCTCGAGAAGTCGTGCTCGCCCACCAGCGCCTGGGCGGCGCGGTGCATGGCGTCGGCGTCGAGCGGGTCGCGACACCAGGTCACGTTGTGGCGCTCGAGCACCGGGCGGCTCGGCTGGTTCAGAAACACGTAGCGGTAGCGCCGTGCCAGCGCCCCCAGCCGTGAGTGAAAGTCATCGGAGACCGGCTTGACCCAGCGGATGGCCACATCCCTGGGCAGGTTGGAGTTGGCGCCGAAGATCCACGCCTTTTCGCTGCGCTTAACCGGCGGGTCGAAGTGGACGACCTGGCGGGTGGCGTGCACGCCGGAGTCGGTGCGCCCGCTCGGGTGAATCTGTATCGGGGCGCCGGCCACCCGCGCCAGCGCATCCTCGATGGCACCCTGAACGGAAGCGGCGTGGCGTAAGCGCTGAAAGCCGCTAAAGCGCGTGCCGTCGTACTCGATGCCCAGCGCCAGCCGACCGGTCAGCGGCGTGGTTTCGTCGAAATGGTAAAAAAGCGTCATTCAGCCACGCCGTCTCGCAGAAGTTGGGAAAAAAAGAGTCAGTTATTATCCCGGCCTCGCGGCTTAAATGCTACCTCCTCGATCTCCCACTCCGGCTCCGCCGGCGCCCGGTCGGCCACTGGCGCAGGCTCAGTAGCCCTGGGTTTGATATCGAGGCTTTCCGGCCGGTAGTCGATCGTATGATTGAGCGGTCGGGCGGATCGTTTCGGCGTCAGCGCCAGCGCCTCCTCGGCGGGCTCGAACGGCTCCTGGGCCGGCGTTTCGGGCTCTTGCGGCGCGTGGCGCTCGGTTTCGTCTTCGTCGAGCCACTGGCTCGGCCGCTGAGGTATGCGACCGTGGCCGCTCAGCGCCCGGCGCTCGAGCGCCAGGGTTTGAGGCGCGGGGCTTTCCGGCATCGGCGACTGCTCAGTGGCAGGCTCGGGGTTAGGTTCAGTGGCGTCCGGCATCTCGCTCATCGAAGGCGTCGCGGCGTTTTCCTGGCCCAGGGTTTCGTCCGCGGGCGCTTCAGGCGCAAGCGGTGGCCGCGGGGGGAATTCTGCGCGTTCATCGAAGGCGATGGCGGTTAAGGCGGCGGGCGCCTGACTGGCTGTTTCCTGACGCACCTTATCGTGGCTTGCTGCCTTCTGACTGACCGGCTCCTGGGCCGGGGTCGGCGCCACGGTCGGTTTGGCCGCAGCGGCAGGTGTGGGTGCGGGTTTGGGCGGGCTCGGAGCCCGCTCCGGGGGCACAGCGGCCGCCGCCGGCGCGGGCTCCCACTGGCGCTCGCGGCGGCGGCGGCTAATCACCATCGCCGCCAGCAACAGCGCAAGGCCCAGCCCCACCGGCCAGACCCAGTGCTGGCGCAGGGTATCCATAAAGCCGCTGGTGCTTGCCGATGTCGGCGCCGCTTCCGGCCGCGCCAACGCCTGGGGCTGGGCGGCCAGCGACTGGACCTCGCCCAGCGTTTGGCGCAGCTCGGCGACCTGGCGCTCGAGCGCGACGATCTGCGCGGCCTGGCGGTCCTGCTCCTCCAGAAGCGCCTGGTATTGGCTTTCCGTCGGTGCGGCCTCGACCGTGGCGAAGGGTGAAAGCGAGGCCAGCACCTGGCCCAGCACGTCGGTTGCCAGCGGACTGTTGGCCCAGGCACGGCCATCGGGAATCGGCTCGCCGCTGACCGCCAGCGCCGCCTCGATGCTTTCGGGCGCGAGGCTCAATGTCGTCGGCGCCTGTCGGGGAAGGTCGTCGATCGCGGCCAGCGCCTCGCGGATGCCTGGGCCTGTCGGCAGTGCGCTTTCGCCTTCGCCCACTGCTCCCTGCCCTTCATCCGCCTCGCTACCGACGAGTGCGGTGTCGCTTTCAAGCGCTGGCTGCGCGCCGGGTGACGGCTGGGTAGCGCTTGCCACCGCGGTCATTTGATCGGTGCCGGAAGCCCCCGCTCCGCTTCGCGCGTTGACCGCCTGGGCGGCCTGCTGCGGGCTGAGGCTGAGCGCCTCGTCTCGCTCGGGCAGGCGCAGGCGCTGGCCCACGCGCAGGCTATCGATATTGCCGTCGGCAAACGCCTCCGGGTTGGCGTCGGCCAGCGCGATGATCATCTGCTGTACGTCGACACCCGGTGCGCGGGTGCGCAGCGCGATATCCCAGAGCGTATCGCCCCTGGCAACCGTTGCGTGGGTGGCGCTCGGCGGCACTGGCGCGCTGGCAGCCACTGGCGCAGGCGCGGCGGCCGAGGGCAAAGGCGAGCTCGAGGAGGAAATAGCGCTGGGAGTCTGCGCCAGCGTTGAGGCTTCAGCGCCGGGCAGGTAGTCGACCGGATCGAACAGCAACGTGACTGCCCGGGTCTGGCGCCCCGTGGGGGTATCGAGGGTGACCAGCACGTCGAGCCAGGGTGTATCAATAACGCGCGGACTCTCGAGGCGCAGGTAGCTGCGCCCGTTCTGGCGCACCGGCGTCACCGCGACGCCGGCCAACAGCGGCGACCACGTAAGCCCCGCCGCGGTAAACGCGGAGGGCTCGGCTACCGCGGCGCTGATCTGCTCGACCGGCACGCCATCGGCCTGGACCAGTTCGATCCGGGCATCCAGCGGCGCCTGCAGCGGCGAAAGCGCGCTGGCTTGACCCAGCCCCACGGCCAGCGCCGCCGGGCTAAGCGTTGAGAGAACGAGCCAGGCACCCCTGGCGAGCGTATTTTTCATCAAGGCCCCTGATCGCGATTGCCGTTAATCGATTAGCCGAATGCCCAAGCGTCGCGGCGCTGTCACTCTTTATTACCATACCCGGTTTGGTACGTCCTTCCTACGCGAGTGTAGCGGTTAATCCTCATGGCAAATAAAAAGGGAAGCCCCTGGGGCCTCCCTTTTTCCAACGATCGCGCTTGAACAATAGCGCGTGGTTCGATCGCGGACTTACTGCTCGCGCAGAATCTTGAGCATCCGCTTGAGCGGCTCCGCCGCGCCCCACAGGAGCTGATCGCCGACGCTGAAGGCAGAAAGATACTCGCCGCCCATGTTGAGCTTGCGCAGACGGCCGACCGGTACGTCCAGCGTGCCGGTCGCCGCCGCTGGCGTAAGCCCGGCAATGGTCGCTTCCTTGTCGTTGGGGATCAGCTTGACCCAGTCGTTGTGGCTCTTGATGCGGTCTTCGATCTCGTCGAGCGGTACGTCCTGTTTGAGCTTGATGGTGAACGCCTGGCTGTGTGAGCGCATCGCGCCGATACGCACGCACAGACCGTCGATCGGGATCGGGTTGTCGCCAAGGCCGAGGATCTTGTTGGTTTCGACGAAGCCTTTCCACTCCTCGCGGCTTTGGCCGCTTTCGAGCTTGCTGTCGATCCAGGGAATCAGGCTACCGGCCAAGGGGGCGGTAAAGTTCTCGACCGGGAAGTCGCCACCGCGCATTTTGGCAGTGACCTGACGGTCGATCTCGAGAATGGCGCTGGCCGGGTCAGAAAGGTCCGTGGCTACGCTGTCGCGCAGATCGCCCATCTGATTGAGAAGCTCGCGCATGTGCTTGGCGCCGGAGCCGGAGGCGGCCTGGTAGGTCATCGAGGTCATCCACTCGATCATGTTGGCCTCGAACAGCCCCCCCAGGCCCATCAACATCAGGCTCACGGTGCAGTTGCCGCCGACAAAGGTCCTGGCACCTTTCGCCAGCTGCTGGTCGATCACGTGGCGGTTGACCGGGTCGAGCACGATGGTCGCTTCGTCTTCCATCCGTAGGGTGCTCGCCGCGTCGATCCAGTAGCCGTTCCAGCCGCCCTGGCGCAGATCCTTGTATACCTTTTTGGTGTAGTCGCCGCCCTGGCAGGTGACGATCACATCCAGCGCCTTGAGCGCGTCGAGGTCAAAAGCATCCTTGAGTTTGGGTACGTCCACACCGATATCGGGTCCAGGCTGGCCCACCTGGGAGGTGGTGAAGAACACCGGCTCGATGCCGTTGAAATCACCCTCTTGCTGCATACGGTTCATCAGAACCGACCCGACCATGCCGCGCCATCCTACGAATCCGACCTTCAACATGTAACGTCCTCCAATGGATGAGAATCTGAAAACAGGATCACTCTGCAAAGCCTTCACTATAACAAAAGAGATCGGCCGCTGCTGACAGCGGCCGATCGAGCGGTGAACGCCTCTTGTCGCAAGGGCCTCAGCCGAGCCGAGCAAACGCCTCGAGCACGGCGTCGCCCATTTCGACGGTAGAGCTTCGCTTTTCGCCTTCCTGAGCGATGTCCGCGGTGCGAAGCCCCTGGTCGAGCACGTCGCCCACGGCGGCTTCGATACGCTCGGCGAAGGCCGGCTCGTCGAGGGAGTAGCGCAGCATCATTGCCACCGAGAGCATCATCGCCAGCGGGTTGGCCAGGTTTTGGCCTGCGATGTCCGGGGCACTGCCGTGGCAAGGCTCGAACATGCCCTGCCCCGTCTCGTTGAGTGAGGCCGACGGCAGCATGCCGATAGAGCCGGTGAGCATGGCGGCAGCGTCCGAGAGAATGTCGCCGAACATGTTACCGGTAACCACCACGTCGAACTGCTTGGGCGCGCGAACGAGCTGCATGGCGGCGTTATCGACGTACATGTGGGAGAGCTCGACGTCCGGATACTCCGGCGCCAGGCGCTCCATCACTTCGCGCCACAGAATGGTGACCTCGAGCACGTTGGCCTTGTCCACGGAGCATAGTTTCTTGCCACGCTTTTGCGCCATCTCGAAGGCGACCCGGCCGATGCGCTCGATCTCGGACTCGGAATAGACGTAGGTATTGAAGCCCACCCGCTCACCGCCGCGCTCCTCGATGCCGCGGGGCTGGCCAAAATAGATACCGCCGGTGAGTTCGCGCACGATCATGATATCGAGCCCGGAGACCAGCTCCGGCTTCAGACTCGAGGCGCTCGCTAGCTGCGGGTACAAAAGCGCCGGGCGCAGGTTGCCGAAAAGCCCCAGATTCTTGCGCAGGCCCAGCAGGCCCTTCTCCGGACGTTTGGAGAGATCCTCGAGCTTGTCCCACTTCGGCCCGCCGACGGCGCCGAGCAGAATGGCATCGGCCGCCCTGGCTTTTTCCAGCGTCTCGGCGGGCAGCGGCTCGCCAAACGCGTCATAAGCCGAGCCGCCGACCAGCGCCTCTTCCACCTCGATATCGAGCCCCGCTTTTTGGCAGGCCTCGAGCAGGCGCGCCGCCTGGGCGGCGATTTCCGGGCCGATGCCATCACCGGGCAAAAGCAGTACTTTCCGGGTCATGCGAATTCCTTAAAAAAGCGTCGGTGAAGGTCAAGCGCTCTGGCGGAAAAGCCACGGGCGCGTCTGGCGGTGCTTCTCTTCAAAGGCGCGGATGGCGTCTTCGTCCTGAAGCGTAATGCCGATATCGTCGAGCCCTTCGAGCAGGCAGTGCTTGCGAAACGCGTCCACTTCAAAAGTAAAGACATCGCCATTTGGGGTGGTGACGCGCTGGTTTTCCAGATCGATATCGAGCCGGTAGCCCTCGTTGGCCTCGACCTCGGCAAAGAGCTGGTCGACCTGCTCTTCGGCCAGGGTGATCAACAGGATGCCGTTCTTGAACGCATTGTTGTAGAAGATATCGGCAAAGCTCGGCGCGATCACCGCGCGAAAGCCGAAGTCCTCCAGCGCCCAAGGGGCGTGCTCGCGGGAGCTGCCGCAGCCGAAGTTGCGCCGGGCGAGCAGCACCTGGGCGCCCTGGTAGCGCGGCTGATTGAGCACGAAGCCTTCATTGAGCGGGCGCTTCGAGCAGTCCTGGCCGGGCTGGCCCTCGTCGAGATAGCGCAGCTCGTCGAATAGATTGACGCCGAAGCCGGTGCGCTTGATCGATTTCAAAAACTGCTTGGGGATGATCAGGTCGGTGTCGACGTTGGCGCGATCCAGCGGCGCGACCAGACCTTCCAGGCGTTCGAACTTTTTCATGTCAGGCCTCCTGGGCGTGAGTGGCGTCGTTGGCGGGCAGCGTGCGGACATCGACGAAGTGCCCGGCGATCGCGGCGGCGGCAGCCATGGCCGGGCTCACCAGATGGGTGCGCCCACCGTAGCCCTGGCGGCCTTCGAAGTTGCGGTTCGACGTCGAGGCGCAGTGCTCACCGGCGCCGAGCTTGTCGGCGTTCATCGCCAGGCACATGGAGCAGCCCGGCTCGCGCCACTCGAAGCCCGCCTCGATAAAGATCCTGTCGAGCCCTTCGGCTTCCGCCTGGCGTTTCACCAGGCCCGAGCCCGGCACCACCATGGCGAGCTTGATCGAGTCTGCCACCTTGTTGCCCTTGGCCACTTTGGCGGCTTCGCGCAGATCCTCGATGCGCGAGTTGGTGCAGGAGCCGATGAACACCTTGTCGAGCTTGATGTCGGTGATCTTCTGGTTCGCCTGCAGGCCCATGTACTCCAGCGCCCGGGTGTGGCTGCGCTTGACGGTGTCATCAGAAGCGGCCATCGGGTCCGGCACCTGGCCGGAAATGCCGGTGACCATTTCGGGGCTGGTGCCCCAGCTCACTTGGGGTTCGATCTCTTCGGCTTTCAGCGTGACGACCTTGTCGAAATGAGCGTCATCGTCGGAGACCAGCTCGCGCCAGTCGGCGACCGCGGCTTCCCACTGCTCGTCAGTCGGCGCGAAGGGGCGCTTGGCGAGGTACTCGATGGTGGTGTCGTCGACGCCTATCAGGCCCACCCGGGCGCCGGCTTCGATCGCCATGTTGCACACGGTCATGCGCCCTTCCATCGAAAGCGACGCGATAGCGCTGCCGGCGAACTCGATGGCGTAGCCGGTACCGCCGGCGGTGCCGATCTCGCCGATGATCGCCAGCACCACGTCCTTGGCGGTGACACCGAGACCAAGCGTGCCCTCGACGCGCACCTGCATGTTCTTCATCTTTTGCGCCAGCAAACACTGGGTCGCCAGCACGTGTTCGACTTCCGACGTGCCGATGCCGTGGGCAAGTGCCGCGAAAGCGCCGTGGGTGGCGGTATGGGAGTCGCCGCACACCACGGTCATGCCGGGAAGTGTCGCGCCCTGCTCCGGGCCCACCACGTGAACGATGCCTTGGCGCGGGTCGTTGATCTTGAACTCTTCGATGCCGTACTCGCCGCAGTTGTCGTCGAGCGTCTGCACCTGAATCAACGAGACCGGGTCCTCGATACCGCTGTTTCCGGCGGCGCGCTCCTTTAGCGTGGTCGGCACGTTGTGATCCGGCGTTGCGAGGTTGGCATCCAACCGCCAGGGTTTACGCTTGGCCAGGCGCAGGCCTTCAAAGGCCTGAGGCGAGGTCACTTCATGCAGCAGCTGGCGGTCGATGTAGATCAGCGCGGTGCCGTCGTCGCGCTGCTTCACCAGATGCTGGTTCCAGAGTTTGTCGTACAGGGTTTGACCTGTGGGTGCGTGTTGACCTGACATGGTGCTCTCCCGGGCAGTGCCCTGCTGGTTCGGTCCGGCTTTTTTGCCTGCCGCCTCTATGGGCGACTGTTGAAGCCAGTGTCACGCGCCTCGCACATAAAAGCAATTCATGTTATTCATGGAATGGATTCCAGTATGGAATATAAACGAGACTCTCTTCATGGATACGCAGAGCCTACAGGCGTTCATTGCGGTCGCCGACACCCAGAGCTTTTCCCGCGCCGCCGAGCGGCTGCACTTGACTCAGCCGGCGGTGAGCAAACGCATCGCCGCGCTCGAGATGCAGGTGGGCGCCCGCCTATTTGATCGCATCGGGCGGCGTATTTCGCTCACCGAGGCGGGACATCTGCTGCGCCCGCGGGCGCAGCGCATCATGCAGGCGGTCGAGGATAGCCGCCAGGCACTGGCGAACCTTTCCGGCCACGTTGGCGGCAAACTGACGCTGGGAACGAGCCACCATATTGGCCTTCATAGGCTGCCGCCTATACTCAAACGCTACACCGAACGCCACCCGGACGTGGCGCTGGATCTACGCTTTCTCGACTCGGAGCTTGCCTACCAGGGCGTGCTCGACGGCACGCTCGAAATCGCGGTGGTGACGCTAGCGCCCACGCCACTTCTACAGCTGGATACCGTCGAGCTATGGCGCGACCGGCTCTGCTTCGTCTGCGCGCCGGACCACCCGCTACGGGTAGCCACGTCTCCCATTGCGCTCGAAACGCTTTGCGACTTCACTTGCGTGATGCCAGGGCTCAAGACTTTTACCCATTCACTGATCGAAAAGCGCTTCGTTGATGCCGGCCTCACCCTTTCGGTGGGCATGGCGACCAACTATCTCGAAACGCTCAAGATGATGTGTAGCGTGGCGCTTGGATGGAGCGTGCTGCCCGAGCGGATGCTCGATGAAAGCCTCGTGGAACTAAACGTCCAAACGCCACGACTCGAACGCCCGCTGGGGTACCTTACCCATACCAACCGCACCCTCTCCAACGCCGCTCGCTCCATGATCGAAGCGCTTCAGGCTGTTTAATGCACATGCTAGCGCCGGCACGCCTGGAGTGACGACGATTTTAATACCTCCAACCCCATTAAATAGAACTATAAAAAATAATGGGGGGAGTTGTCGGGCCCTGACACCGTTCAGTTTTTATCCTTATTTCACGCTCAGTAAACTCCTATATACTAAAAGTTACACTTGATTACATAAGTGTGGCTTGATTCGCTCTGTGCAGGATTTACACCATGCAAAGCCCTTTTCGCCGATTTTGGCCCGTTGGTCTCGCTGCTGGCTTGATAGCAGGGGCCGTCCATGGCCAAAGCACGACGGATCTCACCCGCGAAGCATTAGTCGTTAACGCCCGAAGCGGCGACCTTGATGCGTCGATTGGCGGGCTTCAGGCGCTGTACGCGCAAACCAATGACGCGCTGGTACGCGCAGACCTGATCGCCCTTTTGCTGCGCGCCGAGCGCTTTGACGAGGCGCTGGCGGTTTGTCGCTTCTGCGCGCTCGAGCAGTACCGTCCTGATGAGCTTGAAAACCTGGGCGCTGCGGCGCGGCGCATCGAGGTGTTCGAGCAGGCGCTCGCCTTCTACCACGCGCTTTCCCAGCGCCAGCCGCAAAACGCCCAGGGCTTTCTGGGCCAGGCGCTGGTCTACACCGATCTTCAGCGCTACCCCCTGGCCGAGATCGCGCTGGAAAACTACGAGCGCCTCGCTGGCACCACGACCGCAGGGCTTCAGGCGCGCGGCTATCTCGCCTCGCGCACGCAAAACGCCACTCAGGAACTCGCCGCACGCCAGGCGCTGGTCGAGCGCGACCCGGCCAATGAAAGCGAGCTGCAGGCCGTTTATCGGCTGGCCGTGGGGCTCGGGGCGAGTAGCGCCGCGCGCGCGCTGATGAGCCAGAACCCGGACGTATTCACCGCAAGTGACCGGCTGTGGCTCGCCTATTATGAAGCGGTCACCGACGTTCGCCTCGGTATTCATACCGATACGCCGTCGCGCACGGAAAGCGGCCTTGCCCAGCTCGAAAGCGTTCTACAAAACCCCGAGCTTCCCGACGAGCTCGAGCGGCTGGCGGAGTACGACCGCGTGGTGGCGCTGGCTGAGCTTCGCCGATTCAGCGAAGCCGAGGCGCTTTCAAGGCGTCTCGAACTTCAGCACGGCGCCCTGCCCGACTACGTGCTGCGCGCCCGGGCACTGGCGCTCAACGGTTTGGGCCGGCCCAGTGAGGCGACGCAGCTCTATAGTGAGCTGATCGCGCGCTCGCCAGCGCTTGCCATCGACCCAAGCGACCCGCTCAACGAAGGCCTCTTTTATAGCTATACCGACGCTCAGCGCTTTCAGGAGGCCGACCGTCTGCTCAAGCGCTGGCTCAGCCAGGAGCCCGAGTACCGGCTGGATTTCACCCGTACCACGCAGATTCCCAACGTCAATCATCAAAAGGCGCTGATGCTCGAGGTGCTGCTGACCGCCTGGCGGGGCCAGATGAACGATGCCGCCGAGCGGCTGGCAAGCTACCAGGAGCAGGCCCCCGGCGAGCCCTACCTGTGGCTTGCCAAAGGCGATCTCGAGCGCGCGCGTGGCCTGCCGCGCCAGGCGGAAACCTCCTATCAGCAAGCCGAAACGCTGTTGCCCCCGGACCAGCGCCACCAGGCCGAGCACGGCGAGCTGCTCGCGCGGCTTCAACGTGGCCAGTGGGCCGGCACGGTTGATGAGATCGCCCGGGAAATTCGCCAGGCGCGCCCCGGCGCCTCCCGCGACGAGCTGGCCCGCGAGTGGCGCGAGGCGCGCGCGCCGCAGTTGAGCGCTACCTTCACTCGCAGCAGCGGTGAAGGCGTGAGTACTCAGGCATCGCGAGAGTGGCGCTCCCAAGTCCGCCTTGATGGCCCGCGCAACGCCCAGGGCTCGCGCCCGTTTCTCACCCAAACCAATCAGTACGGCGAGTTCGACGGCCAGGATCTGCGCACCGGGACCACCGTGGCCGGCTACGAGCTCAACCTGCACCCGGCAACGGTGGTGCTCTCGGCGGGCCACCGGGCGCAGCTGGGTGACGGTTTTCTCGCCCAGGCAGAGCTTCGCTACGCCGCCAGCGACCACGTGACGGCAACGGTGGCCGCCGAGTACAACACCCAGGACACCCCGCTTCGCGCGCTCAACGACGGCGTCAGCGCCGACCGCTACCGGGGCGAAGTAGCGCTCTACCGCGACGAGCGCGGCGCCGGGGCAATCGGGGTCTCAGCGATGGATTTTGAAGATGGCAACCTGCGCCGCGCCGCCTACGGCTACTGGAACGAAACCCTCTACCACCTGGATCGCTGGCAGGTAAACGGCGAGATTCAGGCCGCCACCTCGCTCAACGACCAGATCGAGGCGAGCTACTTCAATCCGGAGCGCGACGCGAGCCTGGCCGGCGCCCTGTCGGTGAACTACGAAATCCCGCTCGGCTATCGCAAGAGCTTCATCCAGACACTGATGCTGGGTTCCGGCCGCTACTGGCAAAAGACCTTCGACGACGAAAACACCTGGTCGATCGGCTACGGTCACCGTTTCGAGCTCGCCCCGAGCTTGAGCCTCGAGTACGGCTTCACCCGCGAGCGCGCGGTCTATGACGGTCAGGCGGAGTACGACAACACCTTGACCGCTGGCTTTATATGGAGATTTCTGTAATGCACTGGCGCACGCTCGTTACCGCCCTGGCGGCCCTCATGTTCAGCGTCCAGGTTCACGCCGAGCGGGTGGTCGATGACTTCGTCGTCATCAGCTATCACGACGTGGTCGACCGCCAGGTCACACCGGACCTTCCGATCTATTCACAGACCATCACCCGTAACCGTCTCGTCGAGCATTTCAACCTGATCGAGGCCGAAGGCTACCACCCGGTCAGCTTCCAGCAGATTATTGAGGCGCGCAGCGGCGGCGCGCCGCTGCCGGACAAGGCGGTGCTGCTGACCTTCGACGACGGCTACCGGAGCTTCTACGACATCGTATTTCCACTTTTGAAGCTCTATGACTTTCCTGCCGTGCAGGCGGTGGTCGGCAGCTGGCTCGACGTGCCCGCCGGCGGCCAGGTGCCCTACGGCAACATCACGCTTCCCCGCGAGCGTTTTCTGAGCTGGGCTCAGGTGCGCGAAATGGATGCCTCGCCGCTGGTCGAAATCGCCTCGCACACCTTCGATCTTCATCAGGGCGTGCTCGGCAACCCTCAGGGCAACGAGCAGGGCGCGGCGGTGACCAGTATCTGGAGCCCGCAAAGCGGCTACGAAAGCGAAGCCGCCTATACCGCGCGCATCCGTAACGACATGGCGCGTACCCGCGAGCAGTTCGAGGAGCACCTGGGGCGCGAGCCGCGCATGATGGTCTGGCCCTACGGCGCCTACAGCCAGGCGACCCTCGATATGGCCGCCGAGGTGGGCATGCGCTACACCTTTAGCCTCTTGAGCGCGCCCAATCGCGCCGGCGACTCGCTTGCGCGCATTCACCGCTACCTGATCGACCAGGAGACCAGCCTGGAGACGCTCGGCGAAATCCTCGCCAACAAGATGTGGGAGAACGAGGCGCTGCGCATCGTTCACGTCGATCTCGACTACGTGTATGACCCGGATCCGGTGCAGCAGGAGCAGAATCTCGACCGGCTGGTTCAGCGCATCTATAGCTACGGCATCACCACGGTGTACCTTCAGGCCTTTGCTGACCCGGAAGGCGACGGCGTCGCCAACGCGCTCTACTTCCCCAACCGCCACCTGCCGATGCGCGCGGATCTCTTCAACCGCGTGGCCTGGCAGCTCAAGAAACGCGCCGGGGTAAAGGTGTACGCCTGGATGCCGGTGCTCTCCTTCGATCTGGGTGACGGCTACCCGTACGTGGTCAACGAGCGTACCGGCGGCGAGTCGCCGGAGCACTACCGGCGCCTTTCGCCGTTCGTCGCCGACAACCGCCGCCTCATCAAAGAGATCTATGAGGATCTCGGCCGCCTGACCAAGTTCGACGGCGTGCTGTTCCACGACGACGCTTTTCTGACCGATCACGAGGATGCGGGGAGTGAAGCGCTCAGCGCCTATGCAAACGCCGGCCTGCCCGCCGATATCGACGCCCTGCAGCAAGATACCGCGCTTTCGCGCTGGACCGCTTTCAAGGAGCAGACGTTGGCTGACTTCACTCAGGAGCTTCTGCGCTCGGCCAACTACTACCGTCAGTCGGACAACAAGGATTTCACCAGTTCGCGCAACATCTACGCGGTGACGATCATGGAGCCGGAAAGCGAGACCTGGTTCTCCCAAAGCGCGGACGGCTTCGCCCGCGCCTACGACTATGTGGCGGTCATGGCCATGCCCTACATGGAAGAGGCGGAAAACCCCGAGGCCTGGCTCAGGGAGCTCGCCCGGCGCTCGCTTACCGAGGTCAGCGCCGAACAGCTGGTGTTCGAGCTGCAAACCCAGGATTGGC
This sequence comes from Halomonas sp. HNIBRBA4712, assembly GCF_043558675.1. NCBI lineage: Bacteria > Pseudomonadati > Pseudomonadota > Gammaproteobacteria > Oceanospirillales > Halomonadaceae > Halomonas > Halomonas sp. HNIBRBA4712. The sequence goes on from NZ_JBIFXR010000004.1 coordinate 93,851, forward strand.
GTACGCAAACGCCGATTCCAAGCGAGGAAATCGCCGGCTGGATTCGGCTGCTGCGCGAGGAAGGCATCCGCCATATCGGCTACTATCCGGACGACTTCCTCCAGAACCACCCGGACGTCAGCATCATCAAGCCGGTCTTTTCCAACGGCCGACGCTTTAGAGCCCTGCCATGAACCTGCTCGACACTCTCGCCACGTTCACGCTGGGCTACCCAAGCGTGATGGCCACGATCTGGATCTGCGGTGGCGTCTATTTCTACCTGCACTGGGAGCGCAAGCAGCCCTCGCACACACCGTTTCAGTACGACCCGTCGGCACCGCCGGTCACGGTGCTGCTGCCCTGCTACAACGAAGGTTTGAACGTGGATGAAACCATCAGCCACCTGTTCAAGCAGAACTACCCCAACATGGACGTGGTGGCGATCAACGACGGCAGCCGTGATGACACCCTGATAAGGCTACAAGCGTTGGCCGAGCGCTACCCGAAGCTCACGGTGCTCGATCAACCCAACCAGGGCAAGGCCAGCGCCATGAACAATGGGCTGTCCCACGCCACCGGCGAGATCATCGTGGGTATCGATGGCGACGCTATTCTCGACTACGACGCCGTAGGCTTCATGGTCAGCCACTTCGTGGCAAGCCCACGAGTGAGCGGCGTGACCGGCAACCCCCGGGTGAGAACCCGCTCGACGGCGATCGGCAAGATCCAGACCGGCGAGTTCTCGGCGATCATCGGGCTGATCAAACGCGCCCAGCGTATCTACGGCATGGTGTTCACCATTTCTGGCGTGATCTGCGCCTTTCGCCGTCAGGCGCTGGATAAAATCGGCGGCTGGAGTACCGACATGATCACCGAGGACATCGACGTCAGCTGGCGGCTGCAGCTCGACGGCGGCCAGGTACGCTACGAGCCGCGGGCCATGTGCTGGGTCTTGATGCCGGAAACCCTGCGCGGGCTCTACAAGCAGCGCCTGCGCTGGGCCCAGGGCGGCGGCGAGGTGTTCTTACGCTACTTCAGCCAGACCATGCGCTGGCGAAACCGCCGCTTCTGGATTCTGATGCTCGAGTACATCGTCAGCGTCGTCTGGTGCTACTCGGTGCTTGCGCTCGTCGCTTGCTGGTTGATCACCAAAGCGCTGACGCCGGAAGGCTGGCAGCTCTCTGCCGGGATGCTGTCGTACTTCAGCAGCATCCTGATTCTCGTAAGCTTCATCCAGTTTTCCGTGAGTTTCTACATCGATAGCCGCTACGACCGGGACATTCTCAAATGCGTCTACTGGAGCATCTGGTACCCGTTCGCGTACTGGATATTGAACCTGGTCACCGTCATCGTCGCGTTTCCCAAAGCGATGAGGCGCCAAAAGGGACGGCTAGCCACCTGGCAAAGCCCCGACAGAGGAGAGGCCTTCAATGAGCAACAAACTGACACCCGTGATCATCGATAACCCGTGCCAGAAGTGCTGGCAGTACCGCACGCGCGACACGCTCATGGCGCTGGTGACCCTCGGCCTCTGGCTGCTGGTGCTTTCCAGGCTTTACGATTTTTACGCCGTCGAGGAGGCGCTACTCGAGCGTCTCTACAGTGCGACCATGCTGCAACTGCTGGTAGCGGGTTTCATCGCGACGTTTTTAGCCTTTCACCTGTGGGCGATGTACAACCGCTACCTGCACGTGAGCGTGCTGCGCCAGGCCGAACGCGCCGCAAAGCTCTCAACGCCGGACCCGCAAGTCGAGCTTGGCGAGACGCGTTGGCAGATCGATGCACCGCTGTACGAGCGAAAGGAAACCGTACACTGACCGCTCGCCAACGCTTGAGCGCTAAAACCCGCTCAACGCCGGTTCAAGCGCTGCCGATACCGGTAGATGCCCGAGACCAGCAGCGCAAGCCCCAGCCCCGACAGCAGGCTCACGCTCCTGGCGGCGACGCCCAGCGGCTGGCCAAGCCACAGCGAATAGCCGATAAAGGCCAGCATCGAGGCGATCATCAGCGTGCCGGAAACCACCAGCACCTGCCACGGAATCCAGACATCGCGGGCCTTTCGCTCATGATCGATTCGTCGCTGGTCACGGTTTGAAAGCGTCATGCTGGCCTCCTCCGCTGTTAACCCGATTGACGACATGCACCCCTTGAAGCATAGCCTGTCCGCCCGGCCTACACCCGCGCCCCAGGGCCCAAGGCTGGCCTTTACCCTTGGATCCGATTAGCCTGCTAATACCGTATCGAAGGAGAGAGCATGGACAGGACCAACGCGCGACAGCGGCTGGCGGGGGCGCTGGCGCTGGCCGGGCTGATCGTTCAAATCATCGGCTTTACCGGACTTTTCAGCTCGACTCAAGCCGTCAGCTACCTGCTATGGGCGGCGGTGGCGCTTTTGTGGAAGGACATTCCCGGGCGCTCGCGCCTGCAGGCCGGCGTTCTGATCGCGCTCGGGCTTTTAATGTTGATCGCGGCGCGCGTGTTCTTCGACGCGAACATCGAGTGGGCCCATAGTCTGGAAGGCAACGTGTTCGTGGTGGCGATGCTGGTAGGCGTCAGTTTCATCACGCTGATCGGCCGCGAGGGCAACAAGCCCACCGCCGGTCGGCGCCTGACCGGCAGCGGCGGCATCTTGCGCACCTGGCTGGGGGTGCATTTTCTCGGCACCATTCTCAACGTTTCTACCGTCTTCATGGTGGGCGATCGTATTGCGCGGCGCGCGCCGCTGACTACGCCGCAATTCCTGGCGCTCAACCGCGGGCTTTCCAGCGCGGCGTTCTGGTCGCCGTTTTTCGCCTCGATGGGGGTAGTGATCGCGCTGGCCCCGCAAGTGCAGTACAGCCAGATTGCGCTGATCGGGCTGCCGATCGCGCTGGCCTCCGGCGCGTTCACCACGTTTGAGCTCAGCCGCCGTTTCGATCTTGCGGAGGTCGACGGCTTCTCGCTCTCGCCTAAAAGTCTGTTCATGCCGGCAGCCATGGCGCTGGGTGTGATGCTGTTTCACTTCGGCCTCACCCCGGAGCTGACCATCGTCAGCATCATCACGTTTCTGATTCCGGCGGTAGCGGTCGCAGCGAACCTGCGCGATGGCGCGGTGTTCACGCTCAAGCGCGTTCGCCAGCACACCTTCAACCGCTTGCCGGGGATGCGCGGCGAGCTTTCGCTCTTTCTCGCCGCCGGGCTTTTGACCATCGGCCTTTCGACGCTGGTAAATGCCGCGGCGGGCGAGTCCTGGACGCTGTTCGAGCGCTTCGGCACCCTGCAAGCCATGGCGAGCTACGCCGCCATTCTCATCAGCGCCCTGGCCGGGCTTCATCCGATCATCGGCATCTCGATTCTGGCCTCGATCCTCAATCTGGCCGCACACGAGCAGACGCTGTTCGCCTTCGTGGCGCTCAGCGGCTGGGCGGTGGGTACCAGCGTCGGGCCGCTGTCCGGCATCAACCTGTCGCTTCAAGGGCGCTACGGTATCAGCGGCTATCAGATGATGCGCGACAACCTGCCCTACGCCGCTGTAATGAGCCTGATCGCACTAGCAACGATCGCCGTCATCGGCACGCTCGGCGGGTAACTCAGGTTTCGATGATCCGGCTCGGGAAGCGGTAGAAGTAGCGATGCCCGCACTGGTGGCAGGGCTCGAGGCGCGCCACCCGTTCGAGCATTACCTGGGCATCGCAATGCACGCAGGCCATGAGCCCGGGGGCGGCCATTTCGCCTTCGCAGTAGTCCGCCCGAGCGGCTTCCAGATCATCCTCGAAGCGCTCGCGCTCGACCACACTGCGATCGGCAATCGACAACAGCGACTCCGCTACCCGCCGCGACAGCGTATCGATGTCGACGCCGAGCCACTGCGCCACCTGCTTGCCGGAATCGGCCATGTAGGTGCGCATGTCCTTCAAATCGCGCTCGACCCAGGCACGCAGCAGCGCCAGCTCGTCTTTGGTGTACTCCTCGAACTCGGCCTCGAAGGCCACGGCGTCGTCGAGATCCTTCTGCAGATTGGTCCAGGTGAGCTCGTTTGCGCCCTCCTTCATCCGCTCGAGCAAGCGCTCGTAGCCTTCGCGTAAACGGTGATCGTTGTCTCGTTCCATGGGTGCTCTCCTTTATCACTACCGCTTTCAATACCGTACTTGAGTGCCTGGCCGCTATCGTCGGCTAACCGTTCAAGGTTTTATCAGCATAGGATACAATCGGATCTACTTGTCTGACACTCGTCATTCTCATTCATACCGCGCCCGCAGGGGCGAATTACGCCAAGGCATTGAAAAAACCGATGGATGCACACTACAGCCCTCGTGAGATCGAACGTGACGCCCAGCAGTACTGGGACAAGAACCAGTGCTTCAAAGCGGTAGAAGACGCCAATCGCGAAAAGTTCTACTGCCTCTCCATGTTCCCCTACCCCAGCGGTAAGCTCCACATGGGCCACGTGCGAAACTACACCATCGGTGACGTGGTCTCGCGTTTTCACCGCATGCAGGGCAAGAACGTGATGCAGCCCATGGGCTGGGACGCCTTCGGCATGCCGGCAGAGAACGCCGCCATCCAGAACCAGGTGCCGCCGGGCGAGTGGACCTACCAGAACATCGACTACATGCGCAACCAGCTGAAGGCGTTGGGCTTCGCCTACGACTGGAGCCGCGAATTCGCCACCTGCGATTCAAGCTACTACCGCTGGGAGCAGTGGTTCTTCGGCAAGCTGATCGAGAAGGGGCTGGTCTACAAGAAGATGTCCACGGTCAACTGGGACCCGGTGGATCAGACGGTGCTGGCCAACGAGCAGGTGATCGAAGGCCGCGGCTGGCGCTCCGGAGCGCTCGTCGAGCGCAAGGAGATTCCGCTGTGGTTTCTGAAGATCACCGACTACGCCGACGAACTGCTGGCGGACCTGGATAAGGTCGAGTGGCCGGAGCAGGTCAAGACCATGCAGCGCAACTGGATCGGCAAATCGAAAGGCGTCGAGCTTAGCTTCGACATCGAAGCCCAAAACGGTGAGACGTGCGAACCGCTGTCGGTGTACACCACCCGCCCGGACACGCTGATGGGCGTGACCTACGTCGCCGTGGCTGCCGGGCATCCGCTTGCCAAAGCCGCCGCCGAGCACAACCCCGAGCTTGCCGCCTTCTGCGAAGAGTGCGCCAAAGGCGGCACCTCCGAAGCCGAGATGGCGACCAAGGAGAAGCTCGGCATGGCCACCGGCCATAGCGCGATCCACCCGATCACCGGCGAGCCGGTGCCGGTGTTCGTTGCCAACTTCGTGCTCATGGAGTTCGGCACGGGTGCTGTCATGGCGGTACCCGCCCACGACCAGCGCGATTGGGAGTTCGCTACCAAGTACGGCGTGGCGATCAAGCCGGTCATCGCGGCGGAAAACGGCGAAGCGCCGGATCTTTCCCAGGCCGCTTATACCGAACACGGCACGCTGATCAACTCCGGCGAGTTCGACGGCCTGGGGTTCGAGGCGGCCTTTGACGCCATCGCCGGCAAACTCAAGGAGCTCGGCCGCGGCGAGGTGAAAACCAACTTCCGCATCCGCGACTGGGGCGTGGCCCGCCAGCGCTACTGGGGCGCGCCGATTCCGGTCAAGTACGGCCCCGAAGGCCAGACCGTGCCGCTGTCTGACGACGAGCTGCCGGTGAAGCTTCCCATGGAAGTCACCGTCGACGCCTCGGGTTCGCCGCTCAAGAAGATGCCGGAATTTTTTGATCTGGGCGACGGCTGGACGCGGGAAACCGACACCTTCGACACCTTCATGGAGTCCTCCTGGTACTTTGCCCGCTTCGCCTGCGCCGACAATCACGATGCCATGCTCGACGAGCGCGCCAACTACTGGCTGCCGGTGGATCTCTATATCGGCGGCATCGAGCACGCCATCCTGCACCTGCTCTACGCGCGCTTTTTCCACAAGCTGATGCGCGATTTCGGCCTGGTCGACTGCGACGAGCCGTTCCAGCAACTGCTCACCCAGGGCATGGTGATCGCCGAAACCTACTACCGCACGCTCGATAACGGCGGCAAGCAGTGGTTCAACCCGGCGGACGTGGAAGTCACCCGCGACGACAAGGGCCGCCCGGTGAGTGCGGTGCTGATGAGCGACGGCCAGCCTGTCGAGATGGGCGGCATCGAGAAGATGTCCAAGTCCAAGAACAACGGGGTCGACCCGCAGTCGATGATCGACCGCTTCGGCGCCGACACCGTGCGCCTGTTCATGATGTTCGCCGCCCCGCCGGAGCAGTCGCTCGAGTGGTCAGACTCCGGCGTCGAAGGCGCGCACCGCTTTTTGAAGCGGATGTGGCGCCAGGTCCAGGAGCACCTGGAAGCCGGCACGCCGGACTCGATTGACACCGCCGCGCTTGATGATGATCAGAAAGCGCTGCGGCGCAAGACCCACGAGACGATCAAGAAAGCGAGCGACGACATCGGCCGTCGCACCACTTTCAATACCGCCATCGCCGCGGTGATGGAGCTTTCCAACGCCATCGGCAAGTTCGATGCGACCTCCGGCCAGAGCCTGGCCGTAGCGCGCGAGGCGCTCGAGGCCTGCGTGCTGATTCTCGCGCCGATTACGCCGCACCTTTGTCACACCCTGTGGCAGGCGCTTGGCCACCAGGAGCCGGCGATCGAGGCGACCTGGCCGGCGGTGGACGAGTCGGCGCTGACCCGCGATAGCCTCGAGCTCGTGGTGCAGGTCAACGGCAAGCTGCGCGCGCGCATCGAGGTGCCGGCCAGCGCCGATAAAGCCGCCGTCGAGCAGCTCGCCATCGCCAACGACAACGTGCAGCGTCATCTGGAGGGTCAAACCGTGCGCAAGGTGATCGTGGTGCCGGGCAAGCTGGTCAATATCGTGGTGGGCGGCTAATGGCTGCTCTTTCACGCCGTCGCCTGCTCGCGTTGGGAGGCGCCGCCGCCACGGCGGCGCTGCTCGTCGGCTGCGGCTTTCAGCTGCGCAGCGCGGACTCACTCCCGACCCTACCGCCGCTCTCGCTCGAGGGCGATACGTCGACCCCGCTTACCCGCGAACTCGAAAGCGTGCTCACCCGCCAGGGCACCGAGGTCACAGCAAACGCGCCCTGGCGCGTCACCCTCGGCGCACCTTCCGTGGAGAACCGGGCGCTTGGCAGCGAAGGCCGCGCCAACCGCGACCACGAGCTGACCATGCGGGTAACGCTTTCGGTCCAGCGCCGCCAGGACAACGCCTATGTGCTCAACAACGAAGTGATGTCGACCTCCACGCGCATTCGTATCAACGATGACGATCTGCTCAACCGCGAAGCGCTGCTCGAGGAAGCGAACCTGACGCTGGCCCGCCAGCTCGCGCGCCGCATCGTCGAGCGGCTGGGGACGCTCGAGGCACCCTCTTGAAGGTATTCGCCGACCAGCTACCCGCCCAGCTCGCCAAAAAGCTCCCCCGAGTCGTGATCGTGGCCGGCGACGAGCCGCTTCAGCACCGCGACGCCTGCGACGCGGTGCGCCAGGCGGCCCGCAGCGCCGGTATCGAGGAGCGCGAAGTGCTCGATGTCGAACCCAACTTCGCCTGGGGGCGACTTCTCGAAACCGCCAGTAACCTGTCGCTGTTCGCCAGCAACAAGCTGCTGGAGCTGCGTTTGGGCAACCAGAAGCTCGGCCAGGAGGGGAGTAAAGCGCTCGCTCGCTACGCCGAGCTGATGGAGCAAAGCGACGACGTGCTCTTGATCAGCATGGGTAAGCTCGACGCCAAGCAGCAGAAGAGCGCCTGGTTCAAGGCGCTCGATAAGCACGGCCTGTTCGTACCTGTGTGGCCGGTGGACGCCTCGCGCCTTGGCTACTGGCTGCGCGACCGCGCCGGGCTCTATAACGTGCAGATCGATCTCGACGCCGCCCGGCTTCTCGGCGAGCGCACCGAAGGCAATCTGCTCGCCGCAGACCAGGAGCTTCAAAAGCTTGCGCTGATCCACCCGCCCAATACGCGGCTCACCGTCGAGAGCATTGCCGTGGGCGTCGAGGATAGCGCGCGCTTCGATGTCTTCAATCTGGCCGACGCCTGCTTGAAGGGCGAGCCGCAGCGCGTCTCGCGTATCGTCGCCGGGCTTCAAAGCGAAGGCGTGGAAGCGCCGATCGTACTCTGGGCGCTGACCCGCGAGCTGCGCACCCTGCTCTCGCTGCACCAGCATCTCGATCAGGGCCAGAGCTTCGAGCACGCCTGCAAAAGCCAGAAACCGATGATCTTCGACAAGCGTCGCCCGGCCTACCAGAAAGCGATCAACCGTCTGCCGATGAAGCGCCTTCATAAGCTGCTGCTGATGGCGCAGCGCCTGGATCTCGCAGTCAAGGGCGCTTCTCGCGTACCGCTCTGGCCCGGGCTTCACGATTTGGCGATGACGATGGGCGGCGCGAAAGGTATACTCGCCGAAACGCCCTGGACCTACCGGGTCGTGGGATAACTGACTTATCAAGAAGCGCCAAGCGCCCCGTTCAAGGATCGAAAAACGATGAAAACCCTGCGTGCCTCTCTTTCTGCTCTGTTGATTCTGGCGCTGGTCGTCACCAGCCTGCCGGTGGTGGCTTCCGTCGATGCCTCCGACCGCGCCCTGATCTCCACGCAGTCGGTGCTCGCAAACGACAAGGCCGGTGCTGAGCGCCAGCGCATCCACGACGTGCTCGCCCGTGCCGACGTGCGCGAGGCGCTGGTCAGCCAGGGCGTCGACCCGGTCGACGTGCAGGCCCGCGTGGCGGCGCTCAGCGACTCTGAGGCCCGCGAAATGGCCGAGCGCCTCGACGACCTGCCCGCCGGCGCCAGCGGTGTAGTGGGTACCCTGTTTGCCGTGTTCATCATTCTGCTGATCACCGACATCCTGGGTTTGACCGACGTTTATCCGTTCACTCGCTAGGTCGTCCATGCCTCGACTTCTCGCCAACGCCCGCACTGCGGGCGTTTTCGTACTCGCGCTGTGGCTTGCCGGCTGCGCCCGCACTCCGGTACTGCTCGACAGCACCTATCAAAGCATCACGCCCCAGGTCGAGCTGGTCGATGTACCCTTCGTTGCCCAGACCGAGTATCAGTGCGGCCCGGCGAGTCTGGCCATGGTGCTTGGTTACCTGGGCCATACGCCTGGCCTCGATACGCTGATTCACGAGGTCTACCTGCCCGCGCGAGAAGGCAGCCTTCAGCCGGAAATGCTCGCAACGGCCCGCCGCCATGACGTGATCGCCTATCCGATACGCCCGACCCTGGATGCGCTATTACACCACCTGGAAGCGGATGAGCCGGTGGTCGTGATGCAGAACCTGGCGCTGCCGATCTACCCGCTGTGGCACTACGCCGTCGCCGTCGGGTTCGACCTTGCTAACGAACAGCTGATTCTGCGAAGCGGCGACATCGAGCGCCATGAGATCGCCTTCAGACGCTTCGACGCCACCTGGGCGCGAAGTGAGCGTTGGGGCTTCGTGGTCAAGCCGCCAGGCGAGCTGCCGGTCGATGTCTCCAAGCGCGCCGCGCTGGATGCGATCAGCGCCTTTGAGGCGCTTAACGGTGCCGGCGCGGCGCTAAGCAGCTGGCAAGCGCTGGTCGAGCGCTATCCCCAGAGCGGGCTTGCCTGGTTTGCGCTCGGCAACGCCTTTTTCGACGAAAACGAGCCTGCCAGCGCTCGCCATGCCTTCGAAGCCGCCACCCACGCCGACCCGGAACTCGGCGCCGCCTGGCTCAACCTGGGGCTTTTGCTTGCAAATGAAGACGACGCTGACGCCGCCCAGCAAGCGTTTGCCCGGGCGGCGGCGCTGGAAGGCCCCTGGCAGGCGCGCGCCCGCGAGCTGCTAAACGACCAAGACGAGTAAGCAGAGACACAAAAGGGCCCGAGGGGCCCTTTTGTCGTTTTGGGTGCGTGGCGTTAGAAAACCCGATTCAGCCCGTTCTGCGCCGCGACGCGGTAGGCCTCGGCCATGGTCGGGTAGTTGAAGGTAGTGCTGACGAAGTAGCGCAAGGTATTGGCATCGCCCTCCTGCTGCATGATCGCCTGGCCGATATGCAGGATCTCGGAGGCCTGGTCGCCGAAGCAGTGAATGCCGAGAATCTCCAGCGTATCCTGGTGAAACAGGATCTTGAGCATGCCGACGGTGTCGCCGGTGATCTGCGCGCGGGCGGTATCCTTGAAAAACGCCTTGCCGACCTCGTAGGGCACCTTCGCCTCGGTGAGCTCGCGCTCGTTGGGCCCAAACGAGCTTATCTCGGGAATGGTGTAAATCCCGGTCGGGATGTCGGTAACGAAGCGGTACTCCTTGTCGAGCAGCTCGTTGCTCGAGTTCAGGCCCTGATCGTAGGCGGCGCTGGCCAGACTCGGCCAGCCGATCACATCCCCGGCCGCATGAATATGAGGAAGCTCGGTACGGTAGTGGTCGTCGACGCTGAGCTGGCCGCGGCCGTTGGGCACCAGCCCGATGTTCTCGAGGCCCAAGCTATCGGTGTTGCCGGTACGGCCATTGGCCCACAAAAACGCGTCGGCACGAATCTTCTTGCCGGATTTCAGGTAGACCACCACCCCGGACTCGTCCGGCTCGACGCGGTCGTACTCCTCGTTGTGACGAATCAGCACGCCGTGCTTGCGCAGGTGGTAGGAGAGCGCGTCGCTGATCTCGGCGTCGAGAAACGAGAGCAGGCTATCGCGGCTGTTGATCAGATCGACCTTGATGCCAAGCCCCGAGAAGATCGAGGCGTACTCGCAGCCGATGACCCCGGCGCCGAAAATCACCATGGTGCGCGGCGTATGCGCCATCGAAAGGATGGTATCGGAGCAGTAGATGCGCGGATGGCTAAAGTCGATGTCGCCGGGCCGGTAGGGGCGCGAGCCGGTGGCGATGACGAACTTCTTCGCCACCAGCTCCTCGACCCCCTCCTGACGATCGCGCACCAGCAGCGTGTGCTCGTCCTTGAAGCGCGCGGTGCCGTGAATCAAATCGATGCGGTTACGCGCGTAAAAGGTAGTGCGCATCTCGACCTGGCGGTCGATGGTGTCGCGGGAGCGCTCCATGACGCGCGGATAGGAGAACATGCGCGGCTCGCCGATATCGCGGAACATGCGGTTGGTATTGAACGCCATGATCTGCTTGACCTGGTGGCGCAGCGCTTTCGAAGGAATCGTGCCCCAGTGGGTGCAGTTGCCGCCGACCCGGGGCTGCTTTTCGATGATCGCCACGCGCTGATCGTTCTTGGCCGCATTGATGGCCGCGCTCTCGCCGGCCGGGCCCGTTCCGATCACCACCACATCGTAATTGTGAACCGCCATACCGTCTGCGTCTCCTCGCTCCATTGTCGTTACGCTCTTGAGCGCATCATCGTCACACTCGTCTTCGCCTCGGGCGGCTTACTCAGCGGCGCGTTGCGTCGTAGCCCAGATCCGCCCCTCGGCTTTCGTCGCTCGCCCGGCGCAGGCTGCCGCGCTTGCGGTTCTCTTCTTCGCAGACCTTGTCCTTGCCGCCGCAGATATCGCAGCCGTCCTTCATGCCGATCGCATTGAGGCCGCCGCAGGAGCCGGCGATCGGCTTACGTCCGACCAGCACGCCCACCGCCATGGCGGTCATGATCAGCGCCATGAAACCCAATACCAGTAGCCAAATAGTCATATCAAGCCTCCTTTACGTACCTGCCCTCAGGACAGCGCAGCGCGTTGAAAGTGCCGTAAACCGAGCCGTTTTGCCATCGTGGCCTGCCTCATTATACCGTAAAGCGCGCGGTATGATCAGGCAGAACCCGTCAGCCATAAAACGAACGGGGCTAGCGATGGCTAGCCCCGTTGCGGACATGAAGGCGATGTTAACCGCCGAAGTCATCCAGCATGATGTTTTCAGGTTCCACACCCATGTCGAGCAGAAGCTTGATCACGGAGGCGTTCATCATGGGCGGCCCGCACATGTAGTACTCGCAATCTTCCGGCGCCGGGTGGTCCTTCAGATAGTTTTCGTACAGCACGTTGTGAATGAAGCCGGTCGGCCCTTCCCAGTTGTCATCCGGTAGCGGGTCGGAGAGCGCCAGGTGCCACTCGAAGTTCGAGAACTCTTCGGCGAGCTGGTCGTACTCTTCGTTGTAGAACGTCTCGCGCCAGGAGCGCGCGCCGTACCAGAACGAGATCTTGCGGTCGGTCTTCAAACGCTTCAGCTGATCGAAGATATGGCTGCGCATCGGCGCCATGCCGGCACCGCCACCCACGAAGATCATCTCGGCGTCGGTGTCCTTGGCGAAAAACTCGCCAAACGGTCCCATGACCTCGACCTTATCACCCTCTTTCAGGCTGAAGACGTAGGTCGACATCAGGCCAGGCGGGTGGCTGGATTTGGGCGGCGGCGTCGCGATACGGATGTTGAACTTCAGAAGGCCCTTCTCTTCCGGGTAGTTCGCCATCGAGTAGGCGCGGATCACTTCTTCGTTGTTCTTGTGGGAAACGTCGAAGAGATTGAATTTCTCCCAATCCTCGCGGTACTCCTCGTCGATATCGAAGTCCGAAAACTTGATGTCGTAAGGAGGCGCGACCAGCTGGACATAGCCACCGGCGCGGAAAGCGACTTCCTCGCCTTCGGGAAGCTTCAGGTTGAGCTCCTTGATGAAGGTGGCGACGTTGGGGTTGGCGGTGACTTCGCACTCCCACTTCTTGACGCCGAACACTTCCTCGGGCACTTCGATCTTCATATCCTGCTTGACCGGTACCTGACAGGAGAGGCGCCAACCTTCTTTCTTCTCACGCATGGTGAAGTGCGACTCTTCGGTCGGCAGAATCGAGCCGCCGCCCTCTTCCACGCGGCACTTGCACTGAGCGCAGGAGCCGCCGCCGCCGCAGGCGGAGGAGAGGAAGATACCGTTGGCCGCCAGGGTGTTCAAAAGCTTGCCGCCGGCCTGGGTCGTCAGGGTGTTCTCGGGGTCGTCGTTGACCTCGATGGTCACGTCCCCGCTACTCACGAGCTTGCTGCGCGCTGCCAGAATGATCGCCGTCAGGCTGATGACGATGATCGTGAACATGACAACACCGAGCAAGATGACGGATGTATCAATCATGTCGGGTTCCTATTGCTGAGGGTTTTCCCACTCGGCGGCCGAAGCCGCCGAGACAACCGGCCGATTAAAGCTGAATGCCCGAAAAGGACATGAAGCCCAGAGACATCAAGCCAACGGTGATGAACGTAATGCCCAGCCCCTGCAGGCCGCCCGGCACATCGCTGTACTTCAGCTTCTCGCGGATACCCGCAAGCGCCGCGATGGCCAGCGCCCAGCCGGTACCGGCACCGAAGCCATACACCACGGCTTCACCGAAATTGTAGTTACGCTCGACCATGAAGAGCACGCCACCGAGGATGGCGCAGTTCACGGTGATCAGCGGCAGGAAAACGCCCAGCGCGTTGTAGAGCGACGGCACGTACTTGTCCAGAAACATCTCCATGATCTGAACGAGTGCGGCGATCACGCCGATGTAGGAGAGAAGGCCAAGAAACGAAAGATCGATGTTCTCGGCACCTTCGATACCGGTCCAGGTCAGCGCACCTTCCTGCAAGAGGTAGGTGAACACCAGGTTGTTCACCGGCACGGTGACGGTGAGCACCACGATGACCGCAATGCCAAGACCGATCGCCGAGGAGACCTTCTTCGATACCGCGAGAAACGTACACATGCCCAGAAAGAAGGCCAGCGCCATGTTCTCGACGAAGACCGAAGCGACGAAAAGGCTCAGATAGTGTTCCATGTTACACGGCCTCCTTCGGCTTGGTGTTTTCCTTCATCTTGAACTCGTTCTCCTCGACCTGCTCCGGGTTGATCGAGCGCAGCACCCAGATCAGAAGGCCGATGATGAAGAACGCGGAAGGCGGCAGCAGCAAAAGACCGTTGGTGATGTACCAGCCGCCGTCCTGAACGGTGGGCAGCACGGTGAAGCCGAATACGCTACCCGCGCCGAGAAGCTCGCGGAAAAAGCCCACGACCATCAGCACGAAACCGTAGCCCAGGCCGTTGCCGATACCGTCGAGAAACGACATGCCCGGCGTATTGGACATGGCGAAGCCTTCGGCGCGGCCCATCACGATGCAGTTGGTGATGATCAGACCCACGAAGACCGAAAGCTGCTTGGACATTTCGTAGGCGTAGGCTTTCAGAATCTGGTCTACCACGATAACCAGCGACGCGATGATGGTCATCTGCACGATGATCCGGATCGCCGAGGGAATGTGGTTGCGAATCAGCGAGACGAACAGATTCGAGAACGAGGTTACGAAAATAACCGCCAGCGCCATGACCAGCGAAACGCTCATGCTGGTGGTCACCGCCAGCGCCGAACAGATCCCCAGAATCTGCAAAGCGATGGGGTTGTTCTGGAATATGGGCGCGGTCAACACGCCCTTTGCATTAGCTTCCGCCATGATCAAGCCCCCTCAACGTCGTTGAAGTCGGTGTCGGTCTCTTCGGCGTCTTCCGGGTCGGTACCTTCACGGAACTTCGCCAGATACGGGCCGAAGCCTTCCTCGCTGAGCCAGTACTGCAGCATGTTGGTCACGCCATTACTGGTCAGCGTGGCGCCGGACAGCGCGTCCACTTCGTACTCACTGCTGGCACCGCCCTTGGTCAGGTGGATCTCCGGCGAAAGGTCGCCCTCGTCGTCGTAGATCTTCTTGCCTTCCCACTGCGCTTGCCAGCGCGGGTTGTTCACTTCAGCACCCAGCCCCGGGGTTTCGCTGTGTTCGAAGTAGGTGATACTCACGATAGTGTTGCCATCGCCTTCGACGGACAGGAAGCCGCGCATACGACCCCAAAGGCCCTGACCGCGAATCGGCAGAACGATCTGATCCGGTGAATCCGGGTCACCGACCAGGTAAACGGTGGCGTAGTACTCGACTCGCGAAAGCCCCGCGATATCACGATCACCCGACAGCGTGCGGCCGGTGGCCGGGTCACGCGCGGCTTCGAAGCCGTCGTACTGGTCCGGGTCGAACTCGTCAGTGTAGTCGCCGGTTTCGAGCTCGACCACGCGACCGGTGATCTGCTCGGCGAAGGCCTCTTCCACATCCATGCCCGGCTCGTAGAGCTTGGCGACGTTGAGGATATTGGTCTTGCGGTCGAGCTCCTGGTTGAGCTGCTGAGTCGGGCGTAGCGCGACCGCCGCGGTGGAGACGATCACCGAGCAGACGATACACAGCGAAAACGCCACGATCAGAATTTTCTTGATGGAGTTGTTACCTTGTGCCATTAGGCAGTCTCCTCGGCCGGTGCGCCGACACGCTTCTTACGACGCTTGACGTTGGCCTGGACGAAGAAGTAATCGATCAAGGGCGCGAACAGGTTGGAGAACAGGATCGCCAGCATGATGCCTTCCGGGAACGCCGGGTTCACCACGCGGATCAATACCGTCATTACACCGATCAGCGCACCGAAGACCAGGCGGCCCTGGTTGGTCATCGACGCCGACACCGGGTCGGTGGCCATGAACACCATGCCGAAGGCGAAACCGCCGATCACCAGATGCCAGTACCAGGGCATGGCGAACATCGGGTTGGTCTCGGAGCCGATCAGGTTGAACAGCGTACTGGTGATCACCATACCGAGGAACACCCCGAGCATGATTCGCCAGGAGGCGATGCGCGTCCAAAGCAGCACCGCCGCACCCAACAGGATCGCCAGCGTCGACACCTCACCCACCGAGCCCGGTACGAAGCCGAAGAAGGCGTCGGTCCAGCTGAAGGTGTTGGTCAGGGTATCCATACCGTCCTGGAAGGCCATCGAAAGCGCGGTCGCGCCGGTGTAGCCGTCGGCGGCGACCCAAACGCTGTCACCGGAGATTTGCGCCGGGTAGGCGAAGTACAAAAACGCCCGGCCGGTCAGCGCGGGGTTCAAGAAGTTCTTGCCGGTGCCGCCGAATATCTCCTTGCCGATCACCACACCGAAGGTGATGCCCAGCGCTACCTGCCAAAGCGGAATGGTCGCCGGCAGAATCAGCGCGTAGAGCACCGAGGTGACGAAGAAGCCTTCGTTGACTTCGTGGCCGCGCTTGAGCGCGAACAGCACTTCCCAGAACCCGCCAACGGCGAAGGTCACCAGATAGATCGGCAGAAAGTAGGTCGCGCCGAGCACGAAGTTGGCCCAGAAGCTGCCCGGGTCGTGGCCGCCGGCAAGCGCCATCATCACGGCTTCGCGCCAGCCGCCCATCGAGGCGTAACCGGCGTCGATAGCGACGTTGGCCTGCCAACCCGCGTTCCACATGCCAAAGAACATGGCCGGGAAGGTACACAGCCACACGGTGATCATGATCCGCTTGAGATCGATCCCGTCACGTACGTGGGCGGTGGTCTTGGCCACGCTCGGCGGCGAGTAGAAAATGGTGTCTACGGCTTCGTAAAGCGGGTAGAGCTTCTCGTACTTGCCACCCTTGTGGAAGTGCGGCTCGAGCGTGTCGAGTGTCTGTCGAATACCCATATCAGGCCTCTTTCTCGATCATGGTGAGATTGTCACGCAGGATAGGGCCGTACTCATATTTGCCCGGACAAGCGTACGTACACAGAGCCAGATCTTCTTCGTCGAGCTCCAGACAGCCGAGGTCCATGGCAGATTCGATGTCACCCACGATCAAAGAGCGTAGAAGCTGGGTCGGCATCACGTCCAAAGGCATGACCCGCTCGTAATTACCCACCGGCACCATCGCCCGCTCGGAGCCGTTGGTGGAGGTGGTCGGCGCGAAGTTATGCAGTCCCTTGAATTTGGAGAGATAAATACCCATGACCGAGTGGCGATTGGCACCCGGCGAGAGCCAGCCCATGAAGGTACGCTTGTTGCCCTCTTCAAGCAGGCTCACCTGGTTGTGAAAGCGCCCCAGATACGTGAGCTGCCCTTCGGCGGCAAAACCGGAGAACACAGAGCCGGAAATCATTCGGGTATCGTGAGGTTCGATCACTTCGCCGGCCAAAAGCTCCTCGAGGCTCGCCCCGATACGGGTACGCATCAGGCGCGGCTTTTCAGCGCGCGGGCCGCCCACGGCGATGATACGGCTGACGTCGAGTTTGCCTTCGACGAACAGCTTGCCGAACGCGATCACGTCCTGATAACCGATGTGCCAAACCTGCTTGTGCAGTGCCACCGGTGAAAGGTAGTGAATGTGCGTGCCGACAAGCCCCGCCGGATGCGGACCCTTAAAGCTTTCGCTCTTGACGCCGCTCAAGTCGGCGCCGGGAATCGAGGCGTCTTCACCCGTGCACAGAAAAACGTTGCCCTCGGTCAGGCGGGTTAGCACCTTGAGGCCGTCTTCGAATGCCTGGGTATTTTCGTTGATGATCAGCGCCGGATCCGGGCTGAGTGGATGGGTATCCACCGCCGTCACGAAGATATCGGCGGGTTTGGCGTCGAGCGCCGGCGTACGCGAGAACGGACGCGTGCGCAGCGCCGTCCAGAGTCCGGTTTCGACCAGTTGATCGACGACCAGCTGCCGGTCGAGATTGCCCAGCGCGTCACGCTCGTGCGAGGCGAACGTCTGTACTTCTTCGCTCTCATCGACTTTGATGACTACGGAGAGTAGCCGTCGTTTTTCGCCACGGTTAATGGCCACTACTTCACCACCGGCGGGTGCGGTAAAACGCACGCCGTCGATTTTCTTGTCGGTGAAGAGCAGCTGGCCCAGTTTGACCTTGTCCCCTTCCTGAACTTCCATGGTCGGCTTCATGCCAACGTAGTCAGTTCCCAGGATAGCCACGTGGCGCACCGGTTGCGCATCGTCGATACGCTGCTCCGGGGCACCCGTGATGGGAAGATCCAGGCCTTTTTTGACTTCGATCATAGTCTCGCCCAGTTGATGGATCGGATATACGAAGGTAAGGGGTTCGAAAGCTTCTTTTCTGCAAAGAGAGTTTTTGTTGGCGGTGCAGATTGTTACCAGTCAGGCTCAAGCAATCTTGAACCACCCCGAAAAAATCTACCGTATTATAAAGACAAGCGCGTCCAATGACCACATCCCCCGCTGCCTCCTAAAGTGTTATATACATATAGGTTTCATTTTATTCGGCGCATAAAAAACGCCACCTCGCGGTGGCGTTGGTGCGTACTGTTGCTTCCTGCCGGCTCAGGCGTGGGGCAGCTTCAAGAACTCGACGTTGGACATGTGCTGCAGAATGCGGATCACCTGGCAGCTGTAGCCGAACTCGTTGTCGTACCACATGTAGACCACCGCGTGGTGTCCGTTGGCGATGGTCGCCTTGGCGTCGACGATGCCGGCGTGACGGTTGCCGACGAAGTCCGACGACACCACTTCCGCCGAGTCGACGAAGTCGATCTGTTTCTGGTAGGCGGAGTCAATCGACATGCGGCGCAGATAGTCGTTGAGCGCGGCGGCATCGGTCTCTTTTTCGAAGGTCAGGTTCAAAATCGCCATCGATACGTTGGGCGTCGGTACGCGGATGGCGTTACCGGTCAGCTTGCCCTCGAGCTCCGGCAGCGCCTTGGCGACCGCTTTGGCCGCGCCGGTTTCGGTCAACACCATGTTGAGCGCGGCGCTGCGGCCGCGCCGGTCACCCTTGTGGTAGTTGTCGATCAGGTTCTGGTCGTTGGTGTAGGCGTGGACGGTCTCGACGTGACCGGTCTTGACGCCATACTCGTCGTTAAGCACCTTGAGCACCGGCACGATGGCGTTGGTGGTACAGGACGCCGCCGACACGATGCGATCCTGCTCGCCGATCGCGGTGTGGTTGATGCCGTAAACGATGTTCTTGATATCGCCCTTGCCCGGCGCGGTCAGAAGCGCCTTGGCCACGCCCTTGCACTCCAGATGCTGGCCAAGGCCCGCTTCGTCGCGCCAGATGCCGGTGTTATCGACCACCACGGCGTTGTCGATGCCGTAGGCGGTGTAGTCGATCTCGGAAGGCGAGTCGGCGTAGATGACCTGCACCACGTTGCCGTTGATGGTCAGGGTGCGCGCCTCGGCGTCGACGGAAATCGAGCCCTCGAAAGGCCCATGCACCGAGTCGCGGCGCAAAAGGCTCGCGCGCTTTTCAAGATCCTTGGCGATGTCGCCGCGCCCGCGCACGACGATGGCGCGTAGACGCAGCAGATTACCGCCGCCGGCTTTCTCCACCAGTACGCGAGCCAGCAGCCGGCCGATGCGGCCAAACCCGTAAAGCACCACGTCCTTGGGCTCACCGATGCCCGCGCCGGGCTGATAACCGTCGACGATCTCGGAAAGTTCGCGAGCGAGAAAGGCTTTCAAATCGCCGCCGCCCTGACGCTTGAAACTGACCCCGAGCTTGCCGATATCGACGTGGGCCGGCCCCAGGTTCATCGCCACCATCGCCTCGACGATCGGGAAGGTATCCTGAACCGACAGCTCCGTGCCCTCGATTTTACGCACGAAGCGGTGATCCTTGAGAATCCGGATGACCGATTTCTTGATCAGCGAGCGCCCAAACATAGTCGCGACAACGTTGTTCTGACGGTAGAGCTTGCCGACCAGCGGAATCATCTGCTCGGCAAGCGCTTCGTCGCTTTGCCACTGTTGAAAAACGTTATCGAGCGTTGGCTGACTCACGGGCGGGCCCCTTTGCGGTTGAAATGTAAACGCCGCGTATTATCCGAAGGTTACGATCGAACCGCAATCAAAGGATAGTCGCACGCCGTGTAGGGGTATTACACAAATGCCCACTTGACTACAAACCCGAAACGCGGTTGGCGCCACCCCTCTGCCGGACGCGACCGATGGTGTATGATAAGACTTTTGTCCAAGCGCGCAGATTCAAGTCTATGTCCTCTTTCTCCCTGCTCGACCCGCCGCGCCCCCAGGGGGTGCGGGACACGCTCTACCTGACGGCGCCGCCGGGCAGTGCCACGGCCCTAGCGCTTGCCAACATCGCCGACGACGGCCCGCTTCTGATCGTCACCCCCAGCACCGCAAGCGCCCAGCGCCTGGAGCAGGACCTGGCGTTCTACAGCCAAGTGCCGGTGCTGCCCTTCCCGGACTGGGAAACACTGCCCTACGACAGCTTTTCGCCGCACCAGGATATCGTCTCGGCCCGGCTTAGAACCCTCAAACTGCTCCAGGAAGGGGTCAAGGGCATCGTGCTGGTGCCGATCAACACGCTGATGCAGCGCCTGGCGCCGGTCTCCTATATCGCCGGGCGGGTGATGTCGCTCGAAACCGGCGCCACGCTCGATCGTGAAAGCTTTCGCGAGTCGCTTTCGCGGGCCGGCTACCGGGCGGTGGAAACCGTTTATGAGCCCGGTGAGTACGCCATGCGCGGCGCGCTGATCGACCTTTTCCCGATGGGGGTGGATGAGCCCATCCGGATCGACCTGTTCGACGAAGAAATCGACACGCTGCGCCACTTCGACCCGGGCAACCAGCGCTCGACGGAAAAAGTCGAGGCGATCGAGCTGCTGCCCGCCCACGAGTATTCGCTCAGCCGCAGCGCCATCGCCTGCTTTCGCGAACAGTTCGAAACCCTGTTCGACGTCGACCCGCGCCAGTGCCCGCTCTACAACGACGCGCTCAAGGCGATTCCCTCGCCGGGGCTCGAGCACTACCTGCCGCTGTTCTTCGACGAAACTGCCTCGCTTTTCGAGCACGTAACTCGCGATACCCGCGTCGCGCTGCTGCCCGGCGTGTTCGAAGCCGCCGAGCAGCACTGGCGCGCCATCGAGTCGCGCTATGAAAATCTCGGCGTCGATCCGACCCGCCCGCTGTTACCGCCGGGCCGCGCCTTCATTCCCGTCAACGACGTGTTCTCCCAGATCAAGGAGCGTGCGCGG
The DNA here is from genome assembly GCF_043558675.1 of Halomonas sp. HNIBRBA4712. Classification (NCBI taxonomy): domain Bacteria; kingdom Pseudomonadati; phylum Pseudomonadota; class Gammaproteobacteria; order Oceanospirillales; family Halomonadaceae; genus Halomonas; species Halomonas sp. HNIBRBA4712. Next base: position 114,549 of record NZ_JBIFXR010000004.1, read on the forward strand.
CTGGAGCTTCTCGAAGAGGGCGCGAACCACCGCCACGCCCACACGCCGAGGGCGCGAGCGCTACCTCCGCTTGCGCTCGACGCCCGCGCCAAAAAGCCGCTGGCCGCGCTGGAAGCCTTTCTCGCCGCGCAGCCGCAAACCCGTGTGCTGTTCGTCGCCGAGTCCCGCGGGCGCCGCGAAGCGCTCGAGGAGCTTCTGGCACCGCTGCGCCTGAAGCTCACTCAGGTGGCGGACTTCGGTGCCTTTCTGGCGGGAAGTGAGCGCGCCGCGATCACCGAAAGCCAGGTGGCGAGCGGGCTATGGTTAACCGAGCCGGACGTGGCGGTGATCACCGAAACCGAGCTGTTCGGCGACGTGGTGCGCCAGAGCCGGCGTCAGGAGAAGGCCACCGACGACAACGAGCTGGCGGTGCGCCACCTTTCAGAGCTCAAGGAAGGGGCGCCGGTGGTTCACCAGGCCCACGGCGTGGGGCGCTACCTGGGCCTTCAGGCGCTCGAGGCCGGCGGCCAGGCCAACGAATTTCTAACCCTCGAGTACGACGGCGGCGCCAAGCTTTACGTTCCGGTGGATAGCCTGCATCTCATCTCGCGCTACAACGGCGCCGATGACGAGCACGCGCCGCTGCACAAACTGGGCTCGGATCAGTGGGAGAAAGCGCGGCGCAAGGCCGCTGAGAAGATCCGCGACACCGCCGCCGAGCTTCTTGATATCTACGCCCGGCGCGAGGCCCAGCAGGGTACGGTCTACGAAACGCCGGACGCCGAGTACCACCGCTTCGCCTCGAGCTTCCCTTTCGAGGAGACGCCGGACCAGAAGCTGGCGATCGAATCGGTAATCAACGACATGATCTCGCCCCAGCCGATGGATCGGGTGGTGTGCGGCGACGTTGGCTTTGGCAAGACCGAAGTCGCCATGCGCGCGGCGTTTCTGGCAGTGCAGTCCGGTCGCCAGGTGGTGGTGCTGGTGCCCACTACCCTCCTCGCCCGCCAGCACTTCGAGAACTTCCGCGACCGTTTCGCCGACACCGCCGTCAACATCAGCCTGATTTCACGCTTCACCGGCGGCAAGGAGATGAGCAAGACCCTTGAAAGCATCAAGGAGGGCCAGGCGGACATCGTCATCGGCACCCACAAGCTTTTGTCGAAAAGCGTCGAGCTGCCGAAAATGGGCCTGCTGATCATCGACGAGGAGCACCGCTTCGGCGTGGCGCAGAAGGAGAAGCTCAAGACCCTGCGCGCGGAAATCGACATTCTCACGCTGACTGCCACGCCGATCCCCCGCACGCTCAACATGGCGATGAGCGGCATTCGCGATCTTTCGATCATCGCCACCCCGCCGGCGAAGCGGCTCTCGGTCAAGACCTTCGTCCAGCAGCGCAACGAAAGCCTGATCAAGGAGGCGCTGCTGCGCGAGATTCTGCGCGGCGGCCAGGTCTACTTCCTGCACAACGAGGTCAAGACGATCGAGAATACCGCCGAGGCGCTGCGCGAACTGGTGCCAGAAGCCCGCGTTGGCGTGGCCCACGGCCAGCTCCCGGAGCGAAGCCTCGAGCGGGTGATGTCGGATTTCTACCACCGCCGCTTCAACGTGCTGGTATGCTCGACGATCATCGAAACCGGTATCGATGTCCCGAGCGCCAACACCATTTTGATCGAGCGGGCGGACAAGTTCGGCCTGGCCCAGCTTCACCAGCTGCGCGGGCGCGTCGGGCGCAGCCACCACCAGGCCTACGCCTACCTGCTCACCCCGCCGCCCAAGGCGATGACCCGCGATGCGATCAAGCGCCTCGAGGCGATCAGCGCCTCCATTGATCTGGGCGCGGGCTTTCAGCTCGCCAGTCACGACATGGAGATTCGCGGCGCCGGGGAGCTTCTGGGCGACGAGCAGAGCGGCCAGATGGAGACCATTGGCTACTCACTCTACATGGAGATGCTCGACCGCGCGGTGAAAGCGATTCGCGCCGGCAAGACGCCCAACATCGACGCGCCGTTCAATACCGGTGTCGAAATCAGCCTCAACCTTCCGGCGCTGATTCCCGACGACTATATTCACGACGTGCAGCAGCGGCTGGTGATGTACAAGCGTATCGCCAATACCCAGAGTGACGCCGAGCTCAAGGAGCTGCAGGTCGAGCTGATCGACCGCTTCGGCCTGCTGCCCGCACCGCTCAAGAACCTGATGCGCCAGACCCGGCTACGCCACCGCGCCGAAGCGCTAGGCGTGGCGCGTATCGAGGCTGGCGAAAGCCGCGGGCGAATAATGTTTGGCGGCGAGACCCGGGTCGATCCGCTCACCCTGGTGAAATTGATCCAGACCTCGCCGGAGCACTACCGGCTGGATGGCTCGGACACCTTGAGATTCGAATTCGACATGGCCAAAAGCGAACAGCGCTTCGAGGCCGTTGAAAACCTGCTCGGACTTCTCAACCAAAAAGTAGCGGCGGCGTGAACCTTGATGCAAACTTAACCCCACGCCGCATGGATAAGCGGATTGGACCGATTCAACCCCCGACCCGCAGTGGACCCACTCATCAGGAATGACCATGACTAAACGACGCACTCTCAATCTTTGGGGGTCGACCAGCCTGGCGGTACTGCTGGCGGCCAGCCTCAACGCCCCCGCACTCGCTCAGCCAAGCGGCGAGCAGCCGCCGGTAGCCACGCCTTCGCTTGACAAGGATGCGCTGGCGAGCGCCGACCAGGTCGCCGCCGAGCGCGAGTTGCCCCGCGGCCACTTCCGCCTGCCGGACGAAGGCGATATCGTCGGCCAGTACTATACCGTAACGGTCGAAGACTCGGAGCAGACCCTGCTCGACATCGCACGCCGCCACAACATCGGCTTCGAAGAGATTCGCATGGCCAACCCGGAGGTGAGCATGTGGGTGCCCGGTGAAGGCACCGAGGTCGTGATCCCCGCCCAGTACATCCTGCCGCCGGCAGAGCGCAAGGGCATCGTGGTGAATCTCTCGGAGCTTCGCCTTTACTACTACCCGGCGGACAATCCGGGGATCGTCGAAACCTACCCGGTCAGCGTGGGTCGCGATGAGTTCGCCACTCCGGTCGGCATGACCCAGACCACCGTCAAGGTGAAGGACCCGGCCTGGTCACCCCCCGCCTCCATGCGTCGTGAAGCCGCCGCGCGCGGCGAGCCGGCGCCCTCGGTCGTACCGGCGGGCCCGGACAACCCTCTGGGCCGCCACGCGATCCTGCTGGGCATGCCGAGCTACCTGATTCACGGCACCAACCGTCCTGACGGCGTGGGCATGCGCGTGAGCCGTGGCTGCATCCGTATGTACCCGGAAGACATCGAGTCGCTTTACGAGCGCGTACCCAGCGGCACTCAGGTCAACCTGATGGATGCACCTTTCAAGGCTGGCTGGGGCGCCGACGGCACGCTGTTCGTCCAGTCCTACCCGCAGCTCGAAGAGAACGTGGGCGACTTCGAGCCGCTTCTGAACGCCATCGAGCGGGTCGAGTCGCTGACCGATGAAAACATCGAGATCGACTACGCCCAGGTCAAGCAGGCGGTCGAGTCGCCCAATGGCCGCTTCGTGGCGCTCTACGGCCCCCAGGCACCCGTGGCACAGCCCGAGTCCCCCGCCGAGCAAGCACCCTCCGAGCGCCGTGGCTTGTTCGAGGATATCGAGCTCAGCGCCACCGCCGAGCGTGACAGCGACGCCTGATTGGCGCCCCGCTAGATAAGGGGCTATCCGCAAAGGGGCTATCGTCTGACGGCGATAGCCCTTTTTTTGTACAGGTTCCGCACTTTCGTTTGCGCCTGAGCTGCCATTCAGGCATTAAAAAACCCCGCACGAGGCGGGGTTTTTCACAGCTTACGCAGACCGCTGAGCCAACAATCAACTCAGTGGTCCATGCAGAATTACTTCTGCATGGAGCGCTGGAACTGACGGCTCATTTCTTCACGGCTTTGCTCGGTCATCTGCAGAGCGGCTTGCGCGTCACGCTGAGCCTGGTTTGCAGTGTTCAGAGCCTGTGAAGCCATGCTGCGAGCTTCTGCGGCGTCAGCCTGGGCAGACTCGGCAGTCATGCGAACTTCTTCCAGAGCGCTGGTAGAAGCACAGCCAGCCAGAACGGCCAGAGAAGCAGCAGCAGCGGTCATTTTCAGAGCAGTCTTCAGAGTCATGATGTTCTCCTTGAGTCTTCCTTGGGTACTACGTTGAAGGTATGACAAAAAACAGGCTAGAAGCTAGCTGAAACTTTGTCTACCTGCGGTGCAGGTTCTTTTCGGTGACTGGCACCAATAACTTAGGTCATGCTGCCAAAGTCAAACGCTGTTTTATATTAGTCCACAGCGCTTGTCTATAGCCACCTCTTTAAAACCCGGAACTTCCTTATGGACCATCATCATACTAGCGGATCACGACGCGAGTGCCAACATCCACGAGCGACGCGATGCGCTCGATCTGCTGATTGTTCACGGCGATACAGCCTTGGGTCCAGTGATAACGCCCGTGGATCTCCGGGTCGGAGGTCCCGATACCGTGAATCCCGATAGCGCCCCCCAGCGCAGTATCTTGCGGCGGAAAGCCGTAGCGGCGGTATTCATCGAAATAGGCCTCGTAATCAGCCTGAGAATAAATACCCGTTTCCAGCGCCATACGTGCATGGGGGGGCGTAGGATAATCGATTCCGATGAAGATGTGCCACTTGCTTTGGCGATTGAAGCGGTAAACCCGAAACTCCCCCAGCGGCGTAGTGCTATCGCCGCGAACGCGCTGGGTTCGCGCCCCCCCGGTGCCCAGCGAAATCGGCGCAAAGCGCTCGATCAGGGTATTGCCGCGGAAAATGCTCAGCACCGCCTCCTTGTCGTCGATCAGCACCCAAAGCTCATTGCTATGGCGCGGCGTTGCGGCATGGCTCAAGATCGTTGCGACGATATCGCTGACGGGAGGCGGACTTGCGGGGGCGGTGACGCTTGCACTGGCCACGGCGGGAAACCCCATGGCGAGCGCCAGAAAGCGGCGGCGGTTTACAGGCATCGAACGGCTCTCGGGTACTGGCCAGCGGGCCGGCCAACGGGTATGGGTGATGTATCGCGTACTTGGGACGTTTATACCCTATCGCCCCGGCACCTGTCAGCGCCAGCGCGTTAAAAAGGCGTTTCGCTAGTGATCACCCGCAGCGCCTAGATATCCTCGAACTCGCGGATGCTGGTGACGATCTTTCTAAGCTCGGCCTCGTGACCCTGGGCAAGCGCGTCGAAAAACGTGCGCTCCGCCTCGATTTTGGCACACTCGGCGCGATGGGCGTAGAGCGCGCGCAGGTTCTCCTGGGCTTCCGAGGCGGTTTCGATGACACCGTCGATCGACGTGGACACGTTGCTCTCGACAATGGCATCGAGCTTCGGCGGCTGGGGGAAATCACCGCTCTCGTCGAACCAGAGCTCCATCACTTCACTGTGATCCGAGCCGTCGTGAAACAGCGCCTCGAGACCGCTTCGCATCTTGACCTCGCGGGTTGCAAGGTACGTAAGCGCCATGGAGAGACGCTCGTCATCGGTGCGCTCGGCACCGTCGCTATAGCGTTTGGCCATGCGGGCGTGGTAGCCCGCTGCCCATTTCATCAAATCCTTGACCTGGTTATAGCGCGTATCCATGACATCTCCTTGTGAACCTTGAAAGTGGCAAGCGTCGCTTGCTCGATACACACTCTAGAGCCCTGATCGTAAACAGGGTTCCCGACGAGCGTGTGCACTACCACTCGTGACTGGTTTCGCGCAGCGCCGCCATCTCCTGCTTGGCAGATTGAAGATGCGAGTAAAACTCATCGCCAAGCGAGGCGTTGCTTTCGAGCGCGATCATCGAAGGATTGTAGGCAGGCCGTTTGGCGGCGCCATCATCACCGTGAAGTTTCAACAGCATACCCACTAGCCAGCCAAGCCAGCTCTGTGGCTGCGCAGCCAACTCGCGCAAACGAATGAGTTCGGCAAGCGCAGGGCCGTCGGCGCCCAGAAGCACCTGCCAGCGTCGGGTATCGAGTCGCGCGTGCTCGGTGATCTCGGCCAGAAAGCTTTCCAGCGCCAGTTCGAAAAGCGCAAGCGCACCCTCTTCGATCGCCATCTGGCGCGTCACGGCGTGCTCATCTTCCTGAATCGGCGTTTCGATCAGAAGCTCGGCCTGGTAGAGCAGCTGCGAAGTACGGGTACGGGCACTCACTTGCGCTTATCCTCCACGTGCCATTTACCGGCTTCGAAGGTGGCTTTCCAACCGGTCGCCTTGCCCTCTTCGTCGGTCATCACGTACTGCTCCTTGTTCTTGCGCGAGTAGCGGATCTGCGCCGGACGGCCATCCGGGTCTTCGCTGGGCGCCTTGAGGATGAAGTGGTACTTCTCCGGCAGTTCGTCCTTGTGCGCCTTGAGCTCCTTGACCAGCGGCGGGCGGGTTTCACGGTTCTTGGGGAACTTGCTGGCCGCCAAAAACAGGCCGCTGGCACCGTCGCGCAGCACGTAATGGTCGTCCACCTTCTGGCAAGCGAGCTCCGGCATCGGGATCGGGTCCATTTTCGGCGGCGCCACCTCACCGCTTCTCAACAGTTTGCGGGTGTTCTTGCACTCACTGTTGGTACAACCGAAGTACTTGCCAAAGCGCCCGGATTTGAGCTGCATCTCGGAGCCGCACTTGTCACACTCGATCACCGGGCCGTCGTAGCCCTTGATCTTGAATTTGCCCTGCTCCACGGCGTAGCCGTCGCAGTCCGGGCTCTGGCCACAGATATGCAGCTTGCGCGTCTCGTCGATCAGGTAGCTGTCCATCGCCGTACCGCACTTGTCGCAGCGGCGCTTGGCGCGCAGCGCGTCGGTTTCCGCCTCCTCATTGGCGTCCTCGGCGACCACCTCGTCGCCCGGGATCAAATCGATCGTGGTCTTGCAACGCTCCTTGGGCGGCAGGTTGTAGCCGCTGCAGCCCAGAAAAACCCCGGTCGAGGCGGTGCGAATCTGCATCTTGCGCCCGCAGGCCGGACAATCGATATCCGTCGGTACCGGCTGGTTGGGGCGCATGCCCTCGTCGCTTTCGGCGCGGGATAGCTCCTGGCGAAACTCTTCGTAGAAGCTATCGAGCAGCGCCTGCCAGTTGCGCTCGCCTTCCGCCACCTCATCGAGGCTATCCTCCATACGCGCGGTAAAGGAGAAGTCCATCAGATCCGGGAACGACTCTTTCAAACGCTCGGTGACGATATCGCCGAGTTTCTCGGCGTAGAAACGCCGACTCTCGAGCTTGACGTAGCCGCGGTCCTGAATGGTCGAGATGATCGCCGCGTAGGTCGACGGCCGCCCGATGCCCTGCTTTTCGAGCTCCTTGACCAGGCTCGCCTCGGTGTAGCGCGCCGGCGGCTTGGTGAAGTGCTGCTGAGGGTCGAGCGCCTCCAGGGTCATCGGTGTGTCGATGGGTAGATCCGGCAGGCTTTGATCCTCGTTCTTGCCCGCGGGTTTGATCACCCGGGTGTAACCGTCGAATTTCAGCACGCGGCCCTTGGCGCGCAGCTCAAAGCCGTCGACCTCCACACTCAGGGTGCTGGAGAGATACTCCGCCGGTACCATTTGGCAAGCCACGAACTGACGCCAGATCAGCTCGTAAAGGCGCTCGGCGTCGCGCTCCATCGAGGCCAGATCGCCCGCCTTGCGCTCCACGCTCGATGGGCGAATCGCTTCGTGAGCCTCCTGGGCGCTCTCCTTGCTGGTATAGCGCACCGGGTTGTCGGGCAGATAGCGCTTGCCGTATTCGCTTTCGATATAGTCCCGCGCACTCGCCACCGCATCCTTTGAAAGATTGGTGGAGTCGGTACGCATATAGGTGATGTAGCCCGCCTCATACAGCCGCTGGGCCATGGTCATGGTCTTCTTCACCGAAAAGCCCAGACGGCTGCTGGCCGCCTGCTGCAGCGTCGAGGTGATGAAGGGCGCGCCGGGTTTGGAGCGGGTCGGTTTGTCTTCGCGATGGGTAATCGAAAGCGAGGCGCTTTTGAGTGCCTCGATGCGAGAAAGCGTCTCGTCTTTCGAGGTCGGGCGAAACGCCTGGCCATCCTGGCGAGCCAGGGCGAAGCGCACCGGCACGCCGTCCGGCGAGACCAGATCGGCGTGCACGTCCCAGAACTCCTCGGGGATGAAGGCGCGGATATCGCGCTCGCGCTCAACGATCAGGCGCACCGCCACCGACTGCACGCGCCCGGCGGAGAGCCCGCGAGCGATTTTCGCCCACAACAGCGGCGAGAGCATGAAGCCGACCACTCGGTCGAGAAAGCGCCGCGCTTGCTGAGCTTCGACCCGGGGAATGTTGAGCGCCCCCGGCGCCTTGAACGCATCCTGAATGGCGTTTTTAGTGATCTCGTTGAACACCACGCGCTTGTAGCGGGCGTCGTCACCGCCGATGGTCTCGCGCAGGTGCCAAGCGATCGCCTCCCCTTCGCGGTCCAAATCCGTTGCCAGGTAGACGGCATCGGCCTTCTCGGCGAGCTTCTTGAGCTCGGCGACGACTTTCTCCTTACCGGGCAGTATCTCGTAGTTGGCCTCCCAGCCGTTGGCCGGGTCGATCCCCATGCGGCGAATCAGCTGATCGTGGGATTTCTTCTTTTTATACTCCGCCTTCTCTTCCGGCGAGAGCTTACGGGTCGCCGCGGCCTGTCGCGCGCGCTCCTTGGGGTCGACGGCGGTCTTGCCCGAGCCGCTGGTCGGCAGGTCACGTATGTGACCTACGCTCGACTTAACGATGAAATCGTTGCCGAGGTATTTATTGATCGTCTTCGCCTTGGCGGGCGACTCGACGATGACCAGTGACTTGCCCATAGTGCTCCACTTCCTGTTGCTTAAGCTCTCGAAAACGGCGTTCCAGGACGCTCTCGAACCTACGCTCTGAATACGTACCGCGTTTGAAAACGTGGTGGCGGTGAGAAAAATGCGCCTACCCTACCCCAGCCCTTTGCCAAGCGCCAGTAGCCCGATGGCCGGCGAACGCACTTTATTAAATAGGGGTGACAACCGGGCTTTGCAAATTTTGCGTTGAAAAAAGCCGCCTCCAATGCGCCCCCGAAGCCTTGAACCCAACGACCAAAAACGCCCCCGGCAGAACCGGAGGCGTGGCGTTACCAGGCGCTTACAACGCCCTTTTGACTCGGCTTTAGCGGCGGCTACGTGGCTTCGCCGGTGAGGTCTTGCGTTTGGCGGCGCCGCTTCTGGTCGACCCGGTTTTGGTTGACGCCGTCTCTTTTACACTCGAAGGCGACTGTTCGCTGCTCGAAGCGTTCTGGTTAGTACCGGCACGGGTAGCCTCTTTTTCTTCTTCGCTACCGCTCGATTGGCTCTGGTTTGAAGCCTGCTCGGCGGGTTTTGACGCCGCGGCTTTCGCACTATCCGCTGTGGTGAGCTTTGTTGCGCTGTCGGCTTTCGCCTTCGAAGCGTTCTGAGCGGTGAGCGCTGCAGGCGATGTTGACTCGGCTGTGGGCGCTTGCGTACGCGCCTTGTCGAACAGCGCTCGAATCTGATCGAAGCGCTCGGCGCCGCGCTCGCTGAGCTCACCGCTGGCGCCGAACACCTGCTCGAGCTGCTTCAAGTGCTCGTCGAGGGCGTCGTTGCTCTCTTCTTTTAGCAGAGCCGGCAGCGACTCGAGCGCGGCCTGTCGATCGAGCTTGAGAATGAAGAACTGCTCGCGCACCACGCGTTTGAACTCCTCCAGGGTGGTGCGCGTCTCGAGCTCGGCGCGCGAGGCGCGCAGGCGCTTGAAGTTACGCTCATCGGTGGCAGGTGCGCCGCCGAGCACGTAGATGATCGAACGCAGAATCGCCTCGAGAGCGCCGCCTTCGCTGATCTTGTCACGCAGCTGCTGCTTGCGCGATTCAATGAAACGCAGGTGCTCGGGCTCGGCGCCGGGCCGGCGGCGATGTACGTGGGCATCGCCGTAAAGCCCTACCGCTGCCTGAAGCTGCGGCTGACCGAACAGGGTCAAAAACGCCTTTTCCGTAGCGGCGTCGCGCAGATCGCGAAAGGTGTTGAGACCATCGACGATCTGATCTGAGGCAAAGGATTCGAAGGTCTTGAAGAGGTTGTCCTCCCCTACCTCGACGCGATTCTGACGCACCGCGTCCGCCATCATGGGTAGAAAAAGGGTCAGCGGATTGCGATCGGACATCAAGCGGTAGCCCAACCGAATCGGATGCATCCGGCGAATGAGACGCGCTGACTCCGGGGTGATCATCGAACGAATCAGCGGCTGCAGGCAGAGCCGGTAAAAGCCCAGATTGATTTCGGAAATCCGCGCGACGGTGGCGAAGCGCCGATCGTCCTCGGGGCGATGCTGCACCTCTTCATCGAGCTCGTCGAAATTCCGCGGTGTGAACTCGAGCAGGTAGTCGCGCTCGATCAGCTCGGCATCCTCGCGCTCGCTGGCATGACTGATCGTGGTTTCGTAAAGCCCCGGCGGCATGACGTCGATATAGTCCATGTTCGCCGTGAACTCGGAGTGCTCCTTGCGCGAAACGCTGCCGGAGACGAAGATGCCCAGGTGCCCGGTGGTATCGTGCAGACAGTAGATGATGGTCTGCTCGTTGGCGACGACGTCGTCCTCGCCTTCGTAGAGATCGCGAATCCACCCGAGCGCCTGGGGCGGCGGCGTGATGTCGTCACCGCGCGAGCAGAACACCACCACCGGCGAGCGCACGTTACGCAGATCGATACGCCGCCCATCGCGGGTAACGAGCTGTGCGGTAGAGAGCCGATTACCGACGAACAGATTATCGACGATGTACTGGATTTCCTCGCCGCCCAGCACCACGTGGCCGCCCCACCAGCGCTCGAACTCGAGATAGCGGGTAGTTTCGGTGTCCACGTTGGCGTAAAGGTGGTACTGCTTTTTCCACAAGGTATTGGCCGGGTTCAGCCGCTCGAAATTCTGCACAAGCCAGGCGCCATCGAACTGGCCGTTACCCAGATCGCTTGCCAGCGCCGTGACCCAGCTACCCCCGGCAAGGCCGCCGGTATAGCGCATCGGCGCCTTGCCCCGCTCGCCGGCCCAGTAGGAGAGCGGAGCGCCGGCGATCAGAATGGGGCCGAACACGTCCGGCTCCAGCGCCGCCCCCATCATCAGCTGCCAGCCCGCTTGGCAGTTGCCGACCACCATCGGCTTTTCAGTGACATCCGGATGGCGCGAAATGACGTGACGCAAAAATGCGACTTCCGCCTCGATGACGTCCTCGACGGTCTGCTCCGGCTCCGGGTAAGGTAGAAAGCCGATAAAGTAGCACGGGTGCCCGGCCTTGAGTGCCACACCCAGCTCGCTATCCGGCTTGAAACCACCGATACCCGGGCCGTGACCGGCACGCGGGTCGACCACCACGAAGGGGCGTTTATGCGGGTCAACCTGGGTGCCTTCCGGAGGCAAAACGCGCAGGAGCTCGTAGTTGGTGGGCCGGTCCAACGTACGCCCGTCCATGATCACTTCGGTCTTGAAGCCGAGCACGCTGGGTTTGGTCTGCTCCATGTGCTCGAGATACTGGTTGCCGCGGATGCGCATGACGTCCCAGTAAAGGATGCTGCGCTCGACGCTATCGCGCCAGTAGCTGATCGCTGCACGGCCGAAACCGAAAGGGTCCATCACGCTGGCAAGCGCCTCTTGGCCAGGCAAGGGGGCCCCGGGTTGACCGCGCTCGGGAACACCACTGAGCCAGCGACCCGATAAAAGGGGATTGGCAAGAAAATTCATGGATTCTCCTGATGGATGGGTGCATGACGCACATCCACATCGCGCGTCGGTATGCTGCATCGCAATATAGTCTAGATCAAAGCGCGCTGGGCGTCGATAAAGACGCCGCCTCAGCCAAGTGATAGCATCGTCAAAACGCGGCGCGACATGCCGCTTTCAAGCCCGCGCCTGGCGCCGGCCACCGCTTCCGAGGGCACATGACGCCGACCAGTCTGCTCAATCGTCTGACCTTTCGCCAGCTACAGGTATTTCAGGCGGTGTATCAAAAGCGCTCCTACTCTCGCGCCGCCGAGCAGCTCGGCTTGACCCAGCCAGCGGTGAGTGCTCAGATTCGCCAGCTCGAACAGGCGCTCGGCGCGCCGCTTTTTCACTACGCTGGCAAGACGCTCCACGTGTTACCCGCAGCGGATACGCTAGCGGTGTCGGCACGGGAAATCAGCCATCAGTTGGCCAGGCTCTCGATGAACCTGTCGGATCTTTCCGGCACGCTTAGAGGCGAGCTCAACCTGGCAGCGGTCTCCTCGGCGCAGTATGTAGTGCCCTATATGCTCGCGCGCTTTCGCGCCCACTACCCGGAGATCGACGTTCGGCTCAAGGTGTGCAACCGACGCCAGGCGCTGGAGCGTCTCGCCGAGCAGCGCGACGACCTGGTGATCATGGCCATGGTGCCGCGAAGCGATGCACTATCGGTCACGCCGCTGCTGGATAACGAGCTGATCGCGGTGGTCTGGCCCGACCATCCGCTTTTGAGCATGAAGGAGCCTACTCTCGACGACTTCGCCCGCCACTTCATCCTGATGCGCGAGCCAGGCTCTGGCGTGCGCAACGCCTTCGAGCAGCTGGCCGCCGACCGCGAAGTGGACCTTCCCCACCGCATCGAACTCGGCTCCAACGAGGCGATCAAGCAAGGGGTGATGGCCAAGCTCGGGGTGGCGGTACTGCCCCGGCTAGCGGTTCGCCTGGAGCTCGAGCAGCGCTTGCTGGCAAGCCTTGCGCTGCCCGCTTTCCCCATACGGCGCAGCTGGTGCGCGGTCAACCGTCGCGACCGCTTCCCCACCCCAGTGGCCGAGCTTTTCCTGCGTTTCACCAAAGAGCATCTGCCCGAATATCGGCGCTACTTTCGAGACCCGGCCTCGCCGCTGCCCGGTCACGGCGTCTCATGCCTGCCCTTTGCCATCAGCCCTTGAGCCGACCCGTGCTGTTTTGCGCTTTGGCAAATATGTTACATTAGAGGTACTACCTACGTCGTATCGGGGCGTGAACCAATCCGAGACGGCGTATCTGTATTTAACGAAGTGCCTGGACGTTCAGGGTGCCTTGAAGGGCCTTGAAAATAGCGCTCGAAGCGGCGCAGCCATAGGCTCTGGCGCTCGGCACCTCAGGAGCGCATAGTTCTGGAGTGAATAGCTCTGGAGCGCACAGTTTTAGGGCGCATCGTGTTCCAGCCCGTTGCACAGTAGAGAGGCTCTTTTTTATGAGCAATACCCCCACACAGCGTGTGTCCAGCGGCCAGAAATATCGTAACGAGCACGGCACTTCTGCCATCAAGGATGGCATGAAGCAGCGCCGCGAAGAGCCTCAGTCGCCCGCTCTGGAGCGCAAGCCCAAGTGGCTGCGCGCCCAGATCCCCGGCGGCGAGCGTTTCGAAGCGGTGAAGAAGAACGTGGCCACTCACCGCTTGAGCACTGTGTGCGCGGAGTCGCACTGCCCCAATATGGGCGAGTGCTGGAGCAACGGCACCGCCACCATCATGCTGATGGGCTCGGTGTGCACACGGGCGTGCCGCTTTTGCGCGGTGGATACTGGCAATCCCCAGGGCTGGCTCGACCACGAAGAGCCCGAAAACACCGCCAAGTCCGTCGAGCTGATGGCGCTTCGCTACATCGTGCTGACCTCCGTCGACCGCGACGACCTGGACGATGGAGGCGCCGCCCACTACGCCAGCTGCATTAGGGCGATCAAGGCGCGTACCCCGGAAGTCGTGGTCGAGGCCTTGACCCCGGACTTCGACGGTCGTTTTGACGCCATCGAGCGCGTCGTCGACTCGGGGCTCGAGGTGTTCGCTCAGAACGTCGAAACCGTCGAGCGCCTGACTTCGCGAGTGCGCGACCCGCGCGCCGGCTACCGCAAGACCCTCGACGTGCTGGCCCACGCCAAGAAGCATCGTCCGGACGTGATCACCAAGACCAGCCTGATGCTGGGATTGGGCGAAACCGACGAGGAGATCCTGCAGACCTTCGATGATCTGCGCGAGATCGGCGTCGATATCGTGACGCTGGGTCAGTACCTGCGCCCAACAAAGAACCACCTGCTGGTGGAGCGCTGGGTCACCCCGGAAGAGTTCGACCGCTACCGTGTGCTGGGCCTCGAAAAGGGCTTCATGGAAGTGCCTTCGGGGCCGCTGGTGCGCTCGAGCTACCGCGCCGACAAGGTGTTCGAGAAGAACAATCTGGGGCTCGCCTCCCCCGCCGCGGTGCCGGGGCAGCAGGAAGACGAGAACCGTATTCCGGCGCTCAACGTCGGCTAAATTGCCGCGTTATCCGCATACAAAACGCCTGCCCTTTCGGGGCAGGCGTTTTTTTCGTACCCATCAACGGCTAGAGCGATTTGAAGTGGGCCGGGGCGAGCGAGCGGCCGAGTATCCGCGCAAGCGCAGTGGCGAGCTTCTCACCCACTTCGTTCGGGTCGGAAAGCGCCACCAGATCCTGCAGCTTGGTCACCGCCATACCGGCATAGCCGCAGGGGTTGATGCGCGCAAACGGCGCAAGGTCGGCGCTGACGTTGAGCGCCACGCCGTGATAGCTCCCCCCGCGGCGTATACGAAGCCCAAGCGAGGCGATCTTGGCCTCGCCCAGCGGCGTGGTCACATAGACGCCCGGTGCATCCGGCCGCGCCCGGGCCGCCACACCGTAGCCATCGAGCACGTCGATGACCGCATTCTCCAGCGCGCTGACCAGCTCGCGCACGCCGATTTTCGCCCGGCGCACGTCCAGAAGCGGATAGAGCACCACCTGGCCGGGACCGTGGTAAGTGACCTGGCCGCCGCGGTCGGTTTGCACCACGGGAATGTTGCCGGGCATCAACAGATGCTCCGGCTTGCCCGCCTGACCCTGGGTAAAGACCGGGTCGTGCTCGACGAGCCAGAACTGGTCCGGCGTGGTCGCGTCGCGCTCGTCGGTGAGCGCACGCATCGCTTGCCAGACCGGTTCGTAGGGCTTCTGGCCCAGGGTGTATAACTCGATGGGCGAAAGCGTGCTCATTACACGACCATGTGCACGCGGCCGGTCGCCTTGAGCTCCTCGAACAGTGCCGCCAGCTGTGGTTCGCCGGTGGCCTTGATCGAAACACGTACCGATTGAAAACGGCCGTTGCGGCTGTCCACTACCTGCATGGCACTGGCATCGAAGTCCGGGTCGTACTTCACCAGAATCTGGCATACGCTAGCGGCGAAATCCTCCGCCGCGTCACCCACCACCTTGAGCGGATAGTCGCAGGGAAAGGTAATTTTGGGGGGTTCGGCGGCGCTTTGCGTGCGCATATCGCGAAACCCCTTGTTCGCATCCTTTTTCATGCTCTGCCTTTTTCGAGTTGCGTCATTGACTCTCGCTCTCGCTTCTCGCGGGACCGCTTAGTCGGTGAAACGGCTCAAAAGCCCGCTGAAAAAGCGCTGAACCTGATCGAACAGGCGCTTGAACAGCCCCCCCTCCTCGACGCTCTCCAGCGCTGAAAGCTGGCGCTCTCCGACCATCTCGTCGCCCAGGTACACCTCGAGTGTGCCCACTTCGTCGCCCACGGCGATCGGCGCCTGGATATCCTCGCGCAGGTTGAGGCGCGCGCGCAGCTCTTCGTTACGGTTGCGCGGCAGCGTCATGAACACTTCGTTATCAACGCCGACACGCAGTTCGTTGGCCTCGCCACCCCAGATCCGGGGTGTGGCCAGCACGGCGCCGCGCTCGTAGAGTTTCATGGTTTCATAAAAGCGAAAGCCGTAGCTCAAGAGCTTCTGGGTTTCCTGAGCGCGGGCCTCTTCGGAGTTGGTGCCCATGACCACCGAAATCAAGCGCATGTCATCGCGCTTGGCGGACGACACCAGACAATACCCCGCCGCAGTGGTCCAGCCGGTCTTAAGACCGTCGACGGTCGGGTCACGCCATAGAAGCCGATTGCGGTTGGGCTGGTCGATCCCACCGAAGGAGAAGTTTTTCTGCGAGTAAATCGCGTAGTGCTCCGGGTAGTCATTGATGATGTGCTGAGTCAGAAGCGCCAGATCGTGAGCCGAGGAGTAGTGATTATCGTGGGGCAAGCCGGTGGCGTTTTCGAAGTGCGTGTTGCGCATGCCCAAACGGTCGGCGTGCTGATTCATCAGGTCGGCGAAGGGCGCCTCGCCGCCGGCCAAGTGCTCGGCCATGGCGACGCTGGCGTCGTTGCCCGAAACGATGACGATGCCGTGAAGCAGATCCTCCACCGAGACTCGGTCGCCGACTTCGATGAACATTTTCGAGCCGCCGGTGCGCCAGGCGTTTTCGCTGATGTTGACCATGTCGCTCATGTTGATGGTGCCGCGGTCGAGCTCGCGCTCGACCATGTAGGCGGTCATCAGCTTGGTGATACTCGCCGGCGGTAGGCGCTCGTCGGCGTTGTGCTCGACCAGAATGCGTCCGCTATCGGCGTCCATCAGAATCCAGGAGCTGGCCGCCAGCTGTGGCGCGGCGGGAATAATGGTCTGGGGCTGGGGAATCACCTGGGCCGTGGCGGGGAGCGCCACTGCGGTCACCGTAGCGAACAAGCAGAGTCGGGCGGTACGGCGAAACGCATTCAACATAGTCATCACTCACTTCTCACTTGCATCAATAAAAAACGTCGAAAAAACGAAAGCAATCAGAAAAAACCGATTATCTCACAACGAAGGCCTGGGGGAAGCCCGCCTGATTCAGCGCCGCCCGGGCCTGCTGCTCCTGAGCCGGTGCCATCGGCCCCACCTGGACGCGGTGTACGTTGGCATCGCTCATCACCCGCACCGAGTGTAAAAGCTCGCCGCCCAGGCGCTGTTGAAGCTCGCGCGCGCTCTCTTCACTGCCGAGCGCGGCGATCTGTAAAAATATCTCGTCGCCGCTGGGCCGGGACGCCGGTGCCGGCGCGGCGGCGGGCGCCCGAGGGGCTGGAGCTGGCGCGGCGGCCTGCACCGGCTGGGCGGGCGCTGCGGGGCGTGCCGGTGTCGGGCTCGGCGCGGGCTGCGCCGCCCCGCCACGGTTTGCCAACCACTGCTGGGGGTCGATCGCCTCGACGCGTACCGCGCCGGTACCGTTGTCCAGAATGCCGAGGCGCGCCGCCGCGGCGTAGGAGAGATCGATCTCGCGGTCGCTATGGAAAGGGCCGCGGTCGTTGACCCGCACGATCACCGAGTTGCCGCTATCCATACTCGTGATACGCGCAAAGGTCGGCAGCGGCAGCGAACGGTGCGCTGCCGACATCTTGTACATGTCGTAGATTTCGCCGTTGGAGGTGGCGTAGCCGTGGAACTTCTCGCCATACCAGGAGGCGGTGCCCTGACGGGCGTAGCCTGAAGCACTCGGCAGCACGTGGTAGGTTTCTCCCCACACCTGATAGGTCGACCGATTGCCCGCCCGCGAAGGCTCTTCGATTCGCGGCTGCGCGTCCGGCACCTGGCTCACATCCGGCGGCTCGAGCGGGTAGGCGTCGCCGCTCATGGCGTAGCGCCCGCCGCCGCCGCTCGAGGTGGAGGCCGCCGCCTCGGGCGCCTGGCGTTCGGTATTGACGGTAGGTGGAGCGCTCTGGCTTGCACAGCCGCTGACCAGCGCACACAGCGTGGCCCCGGCGCCGAGCATGCGCGCGTGTTTGAACAGTGCCTTCATCCTTGACCCTCAAGCGTCTTCGCAATGGCGTTGGCAAGCTCGACCACGGCCATCGCGTAAAGGTGGCTATGGTTATAGCGGGTGATCACGTAGAAGTTGTATTCGCCCAGCCCGTAGCGGGTCTGGCCATCGGCGAGCTCGAGAGCCAGCGGCACCACCTTGCGCTCCGGCGCCAGCGGCTCGAGGGATACCAGTCCCGCCTCGGATGCTTCACCGGCGGTGACGCTCGGCGCGCGGGTCTGGTTGAACGAAAGCGCCTGGCGCGCGCTTTCGCTGCCTTCAGCGTCGTGATAAATCGGCGCGCCGGGCTGCCAGCGATGTTCGGCGAAATAGTTGGCGACGCTGCCGATCGCATCGACAGGATTTTCCCATAGATCGCGGCGCCCATCACCATCGAAGTCGACGGCATAGGCCTGATAGCTGGTGGGAATGAACTGCGGATAGCCCATGGCGCCGGCGTAGGAGCCGACCACACTTTCCGGAGCGACCTGCTGCTGGTAGGCGATTTCCAGAAAGGCGGCCAGCTCGCCGCGAAAGAACGCGCCGCGGGTGGGGTGATAAAAGGCGAGCGTAGCAAGCGAGTCGAGCACGCGGTGATCGCCCTTGAAGCGCCCGTAGTAGGTTTCCACGCCGATGATCGCCGCGATCACCTCGGGCGGTACGCCGTAGGTCGCTTCGGCGCGCTCGAAGGCGTCGCGGTGCGCGTCGATGAAGGCAGCGCCTTCTGCCACCCGCTCGTCGCTCATGAAGATGTCACGGTACTCGTGCCAGCGCAGGCGGCGCTCGGCGGCGCCCTCCATCGCATCGAGCACGTTCTGGCGGTAGTGCGCGTGATCGAAGGCATCAATCAACCACGCGCGAGGAATGCCCTGCTCGACGAGCTCGTCGAACAGCTCGCCCGCCCCCGCGTGCTCAGCGGGGTCGAAGGAGGTCGCGCTTGCGACTGCCTCGCTGGGTGCGGCGTCAGTCGACGAGATATCCTCCGCTAGCGCGGGGGTCGCGGCCATCGCAAGCGCCAAAAGCGCGCCGCTGACGCTGTGTCCGGTCCTGCCCATTTACCACCACTCCTTGTTGAATCATTCGCCGCTAGCGCGACAGCAGCCGCCGGTGGGCGTGTATCGACATGAGAATACCGAAGCCGGCCAGCAAGGTCACGCTCGATGTCCCGCCGTAGCTGACCAGCGGCAGCGGCACGCCCACCACGGGCAGAATACCGCTGACCATGCCCACGTTGACGAACACGTAGATGAAAAACGTCAGGATGATACTGCCGGCAAAAAGTCGTCCGAAGGTCGCCTGGGACCCGGCGGCGAGCCACAGCCCGCGGCAAATGATCAGCGTGTAGAGCGCGAGCAGCACCAGCATGCCCACCAGCCCGAACTCCTCGCCGAGAACGGCAATGATGAAGTCGGTATGGCGCTCGGGCAGAAACTCGAGCTGGGATTGGGTGCCCTCGAGCCAGCCCTTGCCCCATACCCCGCCGCTGCCGATCGCCGTGGTCGACTGGATGATGTTCCAGCCCGAGCCCAACGGGTCGCTGTCCGGGTCGAGAAAGGTCAGCACGCGCTGGCGCTGGTAGTTGTGCATGTTGATCCATAAAAGCGGCAGCCCCGCGGCGGCAAGCGCGGCGATGAATGCGATCAGCCGCCAGGAAAGCCCAGCGAGCAGCACCACCAGTACCGCGGCGCTGGCGATCAGAAGCGAGGTGCCAAGATCCGGCTGAATGGCGGTCAGCACTACCGGCACACCGATGATTACCGCGCACACCGCGATATCGCGAAACCGCGGCGGAAGCTGGCAGCGTGTGAGGTAGGCCGCCACCATCAATGGTACGGCGAGCTTCATCATCTCGGAGGGCTGAAAGCGGATCACACCGGGAATCTCGAGCCAGCGCTTGGCCCCCATGCCGATATCGCCGGCAATTTCCACCGCCAGCAGCATGGCAAGCCCTACGCCGTAGACCAGCGGCGCCCAGCGCAAAAAGGTGGTCGGCGAAAGCTGGGCGATAACGAACATGACGGTCAGTGCGATGCCAAAGCGCGTCGCTTGGGCGATCACCACCTCGATACGCTGGCCCGACGCGCTGTAGAGCACCATCAACCCGCCGGCCATTAGCGCCAGCAGCATGATCAGAAGCCAGGGGTCCAGATGCAAGCGCTCCCAGAGGCTCTTGCGTCGAGCGATGCCACTGTCCGGTGGGCGCACCGGGTGGCGGCGAAAGCTTCTGGGAAGTGGCCAGGTCGTCATCAGTTGCCCTCTACGCGTACGCTATCATCGTCCATCTCTTCGAGTATCTCGTCGGCCTTCGGCGCCTGATCGCGCAGAATCCAGGCGTCGGTCATGGCTCGGGCCAGATGTGCGGCGTGGGTACTGCCGCCGCCGGCGTTTTCAACGATTACCGACACCGCGATCTGCGGATCCTCGATCGGTGCGAACGCCATGAACAGCGCATGATCGCGCAGGCGCTCCTCGAGCTCATCGGCGTTGTAGCGCTGATCCTGGCCCAGCGAGAAGACCTGGGCGGTGCCGGACTTGCCGCCCATGCGGTACTCGAGCCCCACACCGGTGCGCCGCGCGGTACCTTCACTGCCGGAAAGCACTTTCTCCATGCCGCTGAAAACCCGATCCCACCAGCTATCGTTGGAAAGCTGAATATCCTCGAGTGTATTCGGCAGCACGTCGGGCATGGGCTCGCCGCCGAGCTGGCGCGCCAAGTGGGGCTTGACCCAGTGGCCGCGGTTGGCAAGCGTGGCGGTAGCGCTGGCGAGCTGCAGCGGCGTGATCTGCAGATACCCCTGGCCGATGCCCACCGATAGTGTCTCCCCCGGATACCAGGACTGGTTGAAGCGCGCGCGCTTCCACTCGCGGGAAGGCAGAAGCCCGGTGCTTTCGCCCTGCACATCAAACGCGACGCGCTGACCGAAGCCGAAGTTGCTCAGCTGCTCGTGGATGCTATCGATCCCCAGATCGTGGGCCAGCGAGTAGAAGTAGGTATTATTGGATACCGCCAGCGCCCGCTCCATGTCTACCCGCCCGTGCCCCCAGCGCAGCCAGTTGCGGTAGCGCCGCGAGTCGTTGGGAAGCTGATAGTAGCCGGGGTCGTTGATCGTGCTGTCCGGGGTGATGACCCCCTCTACCAGCCCGGCCAGCGCCATGAAGGGTTTGATCGTCGAGCCCGCCGGGTAGTGACCGCGAATCGCCCGGTTAAAAAGCGGCAGGTCGATATCTTCCTGGAGCGCACGGTAGGAGGCAACGTCGATGCCGGTCACGAACTGGTTGGTATCGAAGCCCGGCGTCGAGACCATGGCGAGAATTTCGCCGGTGGCGGGGATCACCGCCACGATCGAACCGCGCCGACCATCCATCAGCTCGTAGGCGAGCGCCTGCATCGACTTATCCAGCGTCAGCGTCAGGTTCTGGCCCGGCACCGGGTCGGTGCGGCCAAGCTCTCTAAGCACCCGCCCGCGGGCGTTGGTTTCGACCTTGCGAAACCCCGCCTCGCCATGCAGCTCTTCTTCATAGAAGCGCTCAACCCCGGTCTTGCCGATAAAGTGGGTGCCGGCGTAACGCCCGGTATCCAGCTCCTTGAGCTCTTCGGCGTTGATCCGCCCGACGTAGCCCAGTACGTGGGACATGATCTCGGCGTCCGGGTAGTAGCGCAAAAGCTGCGCCTCGACCTCTACACCGGGCAGGCGGTGGCGGTTGACGGCGAGTCTGGCGATCTGGTCCTCGTTCAGATCGCTCATCAACAGCGCCGGCTGGAAAGGCCGCTGACGCTGACGCGAGCGAACGTTGAAGGCGTCGACCTCCTCTTCGGGCAGCTCGAGCAGCTCGACCAGAAGCGCCAGGGTCTCATCCAGATCGTCGACCCGCTCGCGTACCAGAGTGAGATTGTAGGTAGGCCGATTTTCCGCCAACAGCACCCCGT
Organism: Halomonas sp. HNIBRBA4712; assembly: GCF_043558675.1. NCBI lineage: Bacteria > Pseudomonadati > Pseudomonadota > Gammaproteobacteria > Oceanospirillales > Halomonadaceae > Halomonas > Halomonas sp. HNIBRBA4712. The sequence continues at coordinate 136,057 of NZ_JBIFXR010000004.1, forward strand.
TACGGTCGAAAATCAGCCCGCGGTTGGGGGGAAGCGGCTCGACGCGGACGCGGTTTTTTTCCGAGCGCGTGGTGTAAAGCTCATGCTGGACGATCTGAAGATAAGCCAGACGACCGGTGAGAAGCCCGGTCAGCAGTATGACGAAGACGATGGCCAGCAGCGCCCGGATCCGGAAGATGCGAAGCTCCTGCTCGGCGTTTTTCAGCGTGTCTCGGCGCTTGCGCATAGCAACACACGACTCTTGAATCTGGCACGGGCGCGAGCGGGCGAGCGCCCGATGGTACGCCTAGCGGTGGTAAGGATGACCGATCTGCAGCGTCCACGCGCGGTAGAGCTGCTCGGCGAGCATGACCCGCACCAGCGGGTGCGGAAGCGTGAGTGCCGAGAGCGACCAGCGCCGGTGGGCCTCGGCCGACACCGCGGGCTCCAGGCCATCCGGGCCGCCCACCAGAATCGCGATGTCGCGGCCCTGCATGCGCCACTCGCCGACTTCACTCGCCAGCGCCTCGGTACTCAGCGACTTGCCGTTGACCTCGAGCGCGATGATCAGTTCATCGCCACGCAGTTTTTCCCGGATGCGTTCGCCTTCCAGCGCTCTGGCCCGCGCGATGTCGGCATTCTTGCCCCGCGCGCCAAGCGCGATCTCCTCTATCTCGAGAGAGAACTCCCGCGGCAAGCGCTTTTGATAGGTGCGAACGCCCTCCTCGACCCAGCCGGGCATTTTGGTGCCCACCGCGAGAAGCCTTACTTTCATGCGCTGGTGCCTACCGCACTCATGACATCGTGATGCGCTGGTCGGGGTTTTGCAGCGCTTCGTTGAGCAGCTCTTCACCGCCGTCGCTCGGTAGATCTGCCCACAGGCGCTCCAGATCGTACAGCGCGCGAGCTTCGGGCATCATGACGTGAACCAGTACGTCACCCAGATCCACCAGCACCCAGTCGGCGTTGTCGCCGCCTTCCACGCCCTGGGGCGCCATACCCGCGGCCTTGGCCTTTTCCACCACGTTCTGCGCCAGCGCCGACACGTGACGGGTCGATGTACCGCTGGCAATCAGCATCAGGTCGGTGACCTGGGTCAGCTGGGAGACATCCAGCTGGGTGATGTCGCGGGCCTTGAGCTCTTCCAGCGCGTCGATCGCCAGATTCTTCAGTGTATCGATGTGCATGACTCCAGAAACAACCTCGTTTGGACACGAAATAGCCGGCCATTGTAACGGCTTCTTTAGCGACTACCAGCGCTATTAGCGACTTTGATAGAGCCCGCGGGCAAAAATTTGCGCTTCGACGGCCTCGGGCAGCAAATAGCGCACGCTTTTGCCCTCGCCAAGGCGCGCGCGAACCTCGGTGGCCGAGATCGCTATGCGGGTGTCGAGCGAAAGTGAAAGAAACCGTCCGGCGGGGGCCGCCATCAGCTCGGCCACGGTGTCGACTTCGCGCTGGCCCACCAGTTCCTCGAGCGCTTTGTAGCGCGGCTGCTCGAAACCGGGCCGCGCGATGACGACCAGATGCGCCAGCTCAAAAAGCCTTTCAGGCTCGCGCCACTCGGCCAGGCGCAGAAAGGTGTCAAAGCCGATCACCATGCAAAGCCGCGCGCTGGGCCCGTACTCGTTTCGAAGTTCGGCAAGCGTATCGACACTGTAGGAGGGACCCGCGCGCTTGAGTTCGCGGTCGTCGGCGATCAGATGCGGCGTATCGCCAACCCCGGCTTTCAACAGTGCAAAGCGCTCCTCGGGAGCCACCGTCGGCTCGCCGCGAAGCGGCGGCCGCGGCGCGGCGACCATGTGCAACCGGTCGAGCCCCAGCGCCTCGCTCACTTCCAGGGCACTTCGCAGGTGCCCCAGGTGGACCGGGTCGAAGGTGCCGCCGAGCATGGCGATTTTCACCGGCTGCTTGTTGAGTGAAGATGCGGCGAGGTCAACGCCGCTCATTGGCGAACCTGCCCCTCGCCGAGCACGATGTATTTTTGCGTGGTCAGCCCCTCGAGCCCTACCGGGCCGCGGGCGTGGAGCTTGTCCGTCGAAATGCCGATCTCGGCGCCCAGTCCGTACTCGAAGCCATCGGCGAAGCGGGTCGAGGCGTTGACGACCACCGAGCTCGAGTCGACCTCGGCCATGAAACGCCGGGCAAGCGAATAGTCTTCGGTAACGATTGCATCGGTATGGCGGGAGCTGTAGCGCTCGATATGGGCGATCGCCTCCTTAATGCCATCGACCACGCGAATGGCGAGAATCGGCGCCAGATACTCGGCCTGCCAATCCTCCTCGGTGGCCTCGAGCGCCTGGGGGAGCAGCGCCCGGGTGCGCTCGCAGCCGCGAAGTTCGACCGAGTGTTCCGCAAACGCGCGAGCAAGCTCCGGCAGCAGGATATCGGCGATGGCGGCGTCGACCAGCAGCGTTTCCATGGTGTTGCAGGTGCCGTAGCGGTGCGTCTTGGCGTTGACAGCGATGGCGAGCGCTTTGGTCGGGTCCGCCGTGGCATCGATGTAGACATGACAGACGCCGTCCAGATGCTTGATCACCGGCACCCGCGCCTCGGCAGCGATGCGCGCGATCAGTGACTTGCCGCCGCGGGGAATGATCACGTCGACGAACTCTGGCATGGTGATCAGCGCACCAACCGCGGCGCGGTCAGTCGTCGCCACCACCTGTACGGTGCTGGCGGGAAGCCCCGCGCTTTCAAGCCCGGCCGCGATACACGCATTAAGCGCAGCGTTGGAGGCCCGGGCCTCGGAGCCGCCGCGCAGAATACACGCGTTGCCGGACTTCAAACAAAGGCTTGCCGCCTCGACGGTGACGTTGGGCCGCGACTCATAAATGATACCGATCACGCCCAGCGGCACGCGCATCTTGCCGACCTGGATGCCAGAGGGGCGGTAGTTCATGGCGCTGATCTCGCCGACCGGGTCGGGCAGCGCTACCACCTGGGTAAGGCCCTCGATCATGGCATCGATACGCGCCTCATCGAGCGCCAGTCGATCGAGCAGCGCCGCGTCGAGGCCGTTTTGTCGGCCGCGTGCCATGTCCTCGGCGTTGGCGCCCAGGAGTGTGGCCCGCGCGGCGTTAAGCTCGCGGGCAATCGCCGTCAGCGCGCGGTTCTTGACCCCGGTATCGGCCAGGCGCAGCGCTTGCGCGGCGGCGCGGGCGTTTCGCCCAAGCTCATTCATGTAGGCAGGCACATCGGTGCTGGCCAGCGTGGTCAGGGCGTTATCAGAATCGGCGCGCGCAACGCTCATGCTCTCTCCCGGAGTCGATCGACTTTTCTGCAAGAAGGCCAGGCGCTTACCATGGACTCGCCTGAGTCCGCGCCGGCCGGGGGTTCAGAAACAACTCATAACATTAACATCCACCCAAAAAATACACTAAACGTTATACTGAATTTTCGTGCGCCGCTGACCTGCGCCGCTGTCGCTATCATTCTGATGCGACGGGCACTATCTCGAACCGGGCCGATAGTCAGTCACTATGGAAAACGAGTACAAGGTACGTTTTTTGCGAATCAACCTGCTGTTGGCGGCGTTGGCTCTCGCACTCTGGGCCTTTGGCGCCCCCTGGCTTGCCGCCACTGCCCTGTGGGTCGGCGCGATCTGGCTTTTCATCACCGCTGCACTGCTCGATTTCACCCTGCGCTATTCGCGTCACGTCTTATGGCAGCTTACGACCAGCGCGCTGCTGCTGGGCTTGATCGCTGCCGCTCCCGAGCGTCACAACACTTTGATCTGGGTGTGGGCGGCGTTTTTCATGCTGCCCCAATCCCGCCGGGTACTCGCCTGCAACGCGCTGGGCGCACTTGCAAGCTGGGCACTGATCGCCATTACCACGCCGTTCGCCCAGGCGCTGATGCTGCTGCTGGCGCTGGGGATCGTATCGCTACTCGCCTATATCCAGAGCCGCCGGCTGATTAACGTCAACGGTGCCATTCGCCAGCGTTTGCGGCTGATCCCCGGACTCAATCTGTGGGCCGGCGAGCAGCTAGTGCGTGACTTGAGCCGTGAGCAGATACGCGCCAGGCGCGAAAGTATCCACGCCGAGGTGGTGATCGTTCACGTCAAACGCCAAAAGCTCTGGAGCTGCGCTCAGGAGCTCTGCGCACTAACCCACGACTTCGAAAGCGTGTACCGCCTCGATGGGTCAAGGCTAGCGGTGCTGCTGCTGTGTCGCGATAGCGAGGGCGCGACCAAACGCCGCCAGGAGATCGAGAGCGCCTTGTACGGCAGTATCCAGTGCCAGCATGTACCGCTTTGCGAGCTCGCGCCCGACGCGTTGAGCCTCGAGTCACTCGCCGAGCGCTTCGGCCTGCCCGGGTACAGCGTATGACCCGCTGGCTACAGCATCCGCGGGCATTGATGAGCCTGACCTACGCCGCCTGTCTGGTGCTCATCGCGCTCTACACGCTGTGGCTCTACGCCATGGGCTACTACCGCGAGCTGATGGTACCCCTGTTCATCACGCTGTTTCTGGTTTCGGCACTGCTGCTTCACTGCGGCCAGGCGTTCTCGCCCTACGGACCCCGAGCGATTCTTTTGAGCAGCGCCTATATCTGTGTCTGTTCGGCGCTCCATTTCGAGCTGACCCACTCCCTGCTCTGGCTCGGCCTGCCCGTGGCCGCCTCGTTCGTTTTACTGCCCCACTGGAGCGCGCTCTGTCTGACGCTGCTGTTCACGCCGCTATGGTGGCTTTTGCCGCCGATCGACAGCGCCATGCTCGAGTTTCCTTTTGGCTACGTTGCGATTCTCCTGATGTTCGCCCTCCCCCCCTGGGAGTTGGCCCGGCGTCACGCGCTCTTGCGCGCCTCGGACCCCAACGACAGCGAATGCGATGCCTACCACATCGACACGCTCAAGGAGCGCCTTTGCAACGAGTTTCAGCGTGCGCGGCTGCTCGACAAGCGCCTTGCGGTGCTGGTCCTGCATCTGCCTCAGCTCGACATGGCCGAAGAGCAGTTCGGCTCGGGTACCAAGCGGGCGCTTCTGGCGGCGCTTTGCAGTGAGGTCAACAGCCGCTGTCGCGATCATGACCTGCTCGGCCGCGCCAGTAGCGCCACCTTCTGGCTTGTTTTGCCCGATACCAGCGAGAGCGGCGCGCTGCTGGTCCGCGAGCGCCTTTACCGGGCGCTGTCGCGGCGCGTCATGATCGAAACCGGCCCCCTGGAGGCGCGCATTGGGGTATGCTTGCCGCGGCCCGAGGAGAGCTTCGAGCCGTTTGTCACCCGCCTGGCGCGTTTCTCAAAGACGCTCAAGGCGCCCACCCCATGAATGAACGGAGTCATTTGTGCCGCTAGCCGAGCAGTTGCTGGACCTTTCGCTTTCCCCTTTTGCCCTGATTTTGATCGTTTTTCTGGTATCCATGCTCGAATCGCTGGCCGTGGTGGGTCTGCTGGTGCCCGGGGTAGTGCTGGTCACCGTGGCCGCATCGATGGCGGGTCATCAGGACGTCGACATGTTCTTGCTCCTGCTGGCTGCGTTTTTCGGCGCAGTGGTGGGCGACGGCGCGAGCTTCAAGCTTGGCTATGACCACCGCGAGCAGGTCACGAGCCGCTGGCCGCTGGCTCAGCATCCGGAGTGGCTGGGTCGCGGGGCGCGGTTTTTCGAGCGCTACGGCATCTACTCGGTGTTCATCGGCCGTTTCGTGGGCCCGGTTCGCCCGATCATTCCACTGGTGGCGGGCATGATGCGTATGCGCCCGCGCACCTTCCTGTGGGCCAACGTGAGCTCTGCGCTGATCTGGGCGCCGGCCTACGTGCTGCCCGGGTATCTGCTCGGCCACACCTGGCAGCGCTATCTCGAGCTTCCCGCCAACGTCGAGACCGCGTTGTTCGTACTCGCCGGTATTTTTGTGGTGCTGGCGCTGTTGTTCTCCTGGGGGCGCGTTCAGGTGGGCCGTCACGGAAGGCTCTATCTCGCCTGCGCTCGCGCCGCGCGGCGCCTGCCTTTCGTGCGCCGCCCCTGGCTTGCGATGAGCCAGAGCGGCGAGGTGCCGCTGGCCTCGCTTTTGCTGCTGGTTCTGAGTCTGACCGGCTTCTGCGCCTGGACGCTTTACGTGCTGGAGTCGCCGGATTCGCTGGCCCTCGACCTGCAGACCCAGCGACTTTTTGACTGGCTGCGCAGCGAGCCGCTTTTGTGGGTGAGCCTTGGTTTTGCCAAGCTCGGCGACAAGCTCGGCATCGTCGTGCTGATATTTCCTTACGGGGCCTGGCTATTGCTCAAGCGGCGCTTCGATGTGCTCTGCTGCTGGGCGGCGGCGCTTGGCGGGGTTGCGCTGCTCAATACCCTCGGCAAGGCAGCGTTCGGCCGCGCCCGGCCCGATACGCCGGACTACCTGACAGGTTCGCTCTCCTACCCCAGTGCCCATACCTCGGGATTTGTCGTGGTCGTAGGCCTGGCCGCCGCCTTCATCGCCGCCGAATGTCCGGCCAGGCGCCGGCTTTGGGTCTACTGGGCGGCGATCATACTGATCATGCCAATGGCGCTTTCGCGCCTGCTGCTCGGGGTGCACTGGCTAAGCGATCTGATCGGCGGGGCGCTTCTGGGGCTTGCGGTTTGCGCCCTGGCGCGCCTTGGCTGGCAAAGCCGGCCGCGCGCACCGCTCTCGCCCTGCCCGTGGGCCTTCTTGCTGGGGGTCACCGTCGTGCTGATGGGCCTGCGCATCGGCTTTTTTCCGCCGGTTTGACCCGTCAGCCCAGCGCCAGCCAGACCCCTACACCAATCATCAGCGTCCCAGCGATGCGGTTCATCAGCCGCACATTATTGCTTTTGCCCAGCGTCTTGCGCAGGGTCTTGCCGCCGGTGGCGTAGACCAGAAGGCTGATGAATTCGATGGTCAGGATCACCACAATCAGCGCCACCAGCTGTTGACCCAAGGGGCGCGTGCTATCGAGAAACGGCGGCAACAGCGCGACGAAAAATGCCCAGCCCTTGGGGTTGGCGATCGCCGTGACGAACCCTTGCGCTGCGAGCTGCGCCCGCCCGGCGGCGGGACCGGTGTCGATGTCCGAAGGGATCGCCATGCGCCCGCGCGAGCGCCACATCATTACGCCCAGGTACGCCAGATACGCCCCGCCGACCCACTTGAACACCGTGAACAGCGCCGGCTGCTTGAGCATCAGCGCCGCCACGCCCGCCCCGGCGGCGGCGGCCACTAGTCCGACGCCGGCAAGCTCTCCGGCCATCATCCAGAGCGTGCGCTTCACGCCCTGGGTCATGCCCAGCACCATCGCCAGCGTCATGCACATGCCCGGCGTCAGCGACACGAACAGAAAGGTCGGTATGAAAACGGAAAGCGTCGCCCAGGAGAGCATACGAATGGGTCCTTAGGTGCGTAAATGATAAATAGCGTATGGATCAGGAATTCGGCGCTTGCTCACCCCAGCGCGGCATCAGGCGGTGATGGATGCCAAGCTGATTGAGAATTCGTGCGACGATGAAGTCGATCAGCGCGTCGACGGAGTCCGGGCGGTGGTAGAAACCGGGCGCGGCGGGCAGAATCACCGCTCCCAGCCGGCTCAACGTCAGCATGTGCTCGAGATGAATCGCGGAAAACGGGGTTTCGCGGGGCACCATGATCAGCGTACGCCGCTCCTTGATTGTCACGTCTGCGGCGCGCTCGATCAGGTTGTTGCTCGCCCCCGTGGCGACCGCCGAGAGCGTGCCGGTGGAGCACGGACAGATCACCATCGCCGAGGGTGCGCCGGAGCCCGAGGCCACCGGGGCCATCCAGTCCTCACGCCCGAAGCAGCGAATCTGCCCGCCCTGCGCCCGGCTAAGCGCCGTTAATGCTTCCTGCAAGCGTTCGGGCTTGGCCGGCAAATCGATATCGGTCTCGGTGGCGATCACCATGTGCGCCGCCTTGGAGATCATGACCCACACTTCGTGGCCCGCCTCCACCAACACCTCGATCAATCGAAGCCCGTACTGGGCGCCGGAAGCGCCAGTGAGCGCCACGCTAACCGGCGCCTTGAACGTATTGCCTTGCTCTAACGGTTGCATTCATCCTCCCGGGCGGTCAGCGCGCCGAGAAGGCGCTCGTGAATACCGGCGAAGCCGCCGTTGGACATCACGACGATCCGATCCTGGGGTAAGGCGCTGGCCACCACCGCTTCGACCAGCGCATCGATATCGCTATAGATCCCGCCCGCCTTGTCAGCGTCGACCAGCGAAGCCATCGACCACCCCAGGCCCTCCGGCTCGAACCAGTACGCCGCGTCGGCATCCTCCACGCAGGTTTTCAAGCGCTCGCGAAGCGCGCCCAGACGCATGGTATTGGAGCGCGGCTCGATCACCGCCAGAAGCCGCCCCCGGGGCGTGGCGGCACGAAGCCCCTTGAGCGTGGCAGCGATCGCCGTGGGATGGTGGGCAAAATCGTCGATCACCTGCACGCCGCCGATTTCACCGCGCACCTCCTGGCGGCGCCTTGGCGTTTGAAAGCGCGAAAGCGCCGCACAGGCCCGGGGCAGGTCCACACCCAGCTGATAGGCGCAGGCGAGTGCGGCGAGCGCGTTGCAAGCGTTATGCTCGCCGGTCAGCTCCCACTCGACCACGCCATCCTCGGCGCGGCCATCCCGCTCGACGATGACCTTGAAACGGCTGGCATCCGGCTGCTCCAGCTGGTAGCGCCAGGGGCTTGCCGGATCGCTGCCGAAAAACGCCGTCGGCGACCAGGCGCCCATGTCGAGCACCCGCGATAGCGCCGGCTGGTGATCCGCCACCAGCAGCAAGCCGTTACCCGGTACGGTACGCACCAGGTGATGAAACTGACGCTCGATCGCGGCCAAGTCCGGGAAGATATCCGCATGGTCGAACTCGAGATTATTGAGCACGGCCAGGCGCGGGCGGTAGTGAACGAACTTGGAACGTTTATCGAAAAACGCCGTGTCGTATTCGTCGGCTTCGACCACGAAGGGCGCTCCCTCCGCACCCAGCCGTGCCGAAACACCGAAATTACGCGGCACGCCACCGATCAAAAAACCGGGCGCTTGACCCGCGCTCTCCAAAAGCCAGGCCAGCAGGCTCGCGGTGGTCGTTTTTCCGTGGGTGCCGGCAATGGCGATCACTTCACGCCCGGGTAGCACGTAGTCGGCGAGCCACTGCGCCCCGGAGGTATAGCGAAGGCCCAGATTCAAGAGCGCCTCGACTTCGGGATTACCCCGCGAAAGCGCGTTGCCCACCACGACCAGATCGATATCCGACGTCAGGTTCTCGGCGCGGTAGCCCTGGATCAGGGCGATACCCGCCTCCTCGAGCTGTGTACTCATGGGTGGATAGACGTTGGCATCCGAGCCGCTCACCCGGTGGCCGAGCTCGCGCGCCAATAGCGCAAGACTGCCCATGAAAGTGCCACAGATACCGATAACGTGCAGACGCATGGGTGCAAACCCTCTTCCCTTGCCGACAGCGCCCTGGCGCGCGCCGATAAAAGTCAAAAAAATCAGTCGACGAGACTAGCACGCCTCGAGGCCGGGCTCACCTTCGCCGGGCAATTTATCCGCCCGCGTGTGACAACGCGCGCGGTTTATTGCACGATGCAGCCACTTCTTTCGCCTACCCCCCTTCATCGGGGCCTGACTGCCCCCTCCGGAGTACACCATGCGCAGTGTGATTCGCACCTTCTTTCGCGGCGTTCGCCTGGTTTTGACCCCCTTCATGCTCGCCTCGGAGAGGCTCTCCACTCCCAAAGCCCAGTTGCGCTCGCCCGAGGCCCAGGCCGAGGTCGACCGGGCCTGCGAAGCCCTTGCGCTTTATCAGTTTCGCGCCTGCCCGTTTTGCATCAAGGTGCGCAAAGAGATCGCGCGGCTCAACCTCTCCATCGAAACTCGCGATGCCCAGCACGACCCGGAGCATCGAAAGGCGCTGGAAGAGGGTGGCGGCCGGGTCAAGGTGCCCTGCCTGCGGATCGAAAAAGAGGGCGAAAGCGAATGGCTTTACGAATCCAACGACATCATTCGCTGGCTCGACCAGCGCTTTAGCACGCCTTCGACGCCTGGTTAAAATTCCACTTCGCGCGCGCGAAGCGCAAAGCGCGCATCCAAATTCAGCGGCTCCGCGCCATCCATCAGTGCCTGGGAAAGATTCAATTCGCCGTCCAACTCGCCTTCGAGCGAGAGCCCGTGGCCGTCACGCTCGACCCGCTCGAGCGTGACGCGAAGCGCTTGACCCTCGGCGGTGTAAACGGGTCCGGTAGGCTCGTCGCCAATGAAGTAAAAAAGCGCCGCGCTTTCGAGCGTGGCCGTCTGCCCCGCCATATCGATATGCAAACGCAGCGCCAGCGAATCCCTGAGCGCCTGGCTATCGGCCTCAGCGAAGCCCGCGATGTCGACCAACAGAATATCGTCGTGCTCGACGAAGGTCGCGCTGGTGTCGCGACCACTTTCCGCGAGATACCACGTTACGGGCTCACCTTCGAGCTCGCCACGAATAGCCGGCGCATTAGCCGCCGCGGCCATCGTGCTCAAGGCAAAACATGCCGCGAGTACGGCACGCTTGAAGGCGTGGAGACCCTTCTTCCGCGAAGGCTCATTGGTCAGTCGTTTACGCGAAATCATGGTTTTCTCCCGCCCGTCAGGCATCGATTCATACGCTGGTTTTATGACGTGAGTGAGTCAGGACGCGGGCTGGCGCCGGTTCATTCGGCAGATGAATGGCGCGTGTCATTTTTTCGATTGTGTCCGGGCATACTCCCTCACTATGTTACCAGCATAGCTTGCGAGCTGACCGTGTCTGCCTGGCCGCCCTTGGAGGCCAAGCGCTGGCGACGTTGTATAGCAATGTTGCATAAACAATAATGTTGGATGGGAACAATCGAAATGGCTAAAAAAACTCTCCTGGCCTCGGCGATCGGCGTGGCCATTGCAAGCGTTGCACTCTCACCGCTGACCGCGAGCGCTGAAACGCTGCGTATCGGCTACGCCGCCGACCCGGAAACGCTCGACATCCACGAACAGCTCTCCGGCGGTATGCTGCGCTTCTCGCACCTCTCCTTTGACCCGCTGGTGCGCTGGACCAAGGATTTCCAGTTCGAGCCGCGCCTGGCAACCGAGTGGGAGCAGGTCGACGAGACGCACCTGCGTATGACGCTGCGTGAAGGCGTTACCTTCCACTCCGGCAACGAGTTCACGGCCAAGGACGTAGTCTGGACCATCGAGCGCCTCAAGGAGAGCCCGGACTACCGCGCGATCTTCGAGCCGGTCGAAAGCGCTGAGGCCATTGACGACTACACCGTCGAAATCACTACCGCCGAGCCCTACCCGCTGCTGCTCAACCTGGCCACCTACATCTTCCCGATGGATAGCGCCTTCTACACCGGCGAAACCGAAGACGGCAGCGACAAGTCCGAAATCGTCAAGGCCGGCGACTCCTTTGCCTCGCGCAATATCTCCGGCACCGGGCCTTTCGAAGTCACCAGCCGCCGCCAGGGCGTGCAGGTGGACTTCGAGCGCTTCGACGGCTATTGGGACACCGAAAGCGAAGGCAACGTCTCCGAGATCATTTTGACGCCGATCTCCGAGAACGCCTCTCGCGTGGCCGCCCTGCTCTCCGGCGGCGTGGACTTCATCGACGCCGTGCCGCCCAACGATTTGGATCGCGTCCGCGAGGCGCAGAACATCAATCTCATCGAGGTGCCCGGTACGCGCATCATTGGCTTCCAGCTCAACGAAGAGCGGGTCGAGGCGTTCCAGGACGCGCGCGTGCGCCAGGCCGTTGACTTGGCCATCAACCAGGAAGGCATCGCCGATCGGTTGATGCGCGGCTTCGCCACGCCCGCCGGCCAGCTCTCTGCCGAAGGCTACGTCGGCCACAACCCGGAGCTGGTGCCGCGCTACGATATCGAACGCGCTCAGGAGCTGATGGCGGAAGCCGGCTATGAAGATGGCTTCACCATCGACATGATCGCGCCGAACAACCGCTACGTGAACGACGCCCAGATCGCCCAGGCCGTCGCCAATATGCTCTCGCGCATCAACATCACCGTGAACCTTCGCACCATGCCGCTGGCCCAGTACTGGCCGGAATACGACGAACGCGCCTCGGACATGGCGATGGTCGGCTGGCACTCAGATACCGAAGACACCGCCAACCTGTTCCAGTACCTGACCTTCTGCCCGGACGAAGAGACCGGCGCTGGCCAGTACAACTACGGCGGCTACTGCAACGAAGAGATCGACGCGCTGGTCACCGAAGCCGACAGCGAAACCGACCTGGAAAAGCGCGCCGAGATGCTGCAAGAAGCCGAAGCCATGCTTTATGAAGACGTGGGCTACATCACGCTTCACTGGCAGAACCTGGCCTACGCCGCCGCCGACGGTGTCGACATCGAGCCGGTCGTCAACGCGATCGACTTCCCCTACCTTGGCGATCTGGTCATCACCCGGTAACTCACGGGATCGTAAGGCCCTTCAAGCTCGACGTTTTAGCACGGATGCTTCGCTCCCCACCTGGTGGGGAGCGAAGCGTTGCGCTGGGCTTTATCCGGCATTGACCAACGATCTTGTTGCCAATGGCCTTTTTGTCAACGAGCTTTTCGCCAACGACCTTCCTGCCAACGTACACACAGGTGGCGTACGCCATGATTGCATTTCTCATCAAGCGGCTGATGCACGCGGTACTGGTGATGTTCGTCATCAGCGTGCTGGCCTTCGCCATTCAGGACAACCTGGGCGACCCGGTACAACAGCTGGTGGGCCAGTCGGTCCCCGAAAGCGAGCGCGAGGCGCTGCGCGAGCGTTTAGGGCTCAACGACCCCTTCCTGGTGCAGTACGCGCGTTTTGCCACCAACGCGCTTCAGGGCGACTTCGGCCAGTCCTATTTCTACCGCGAGCCAGCGCTAGAGGTCATCGCCCGCCATCTACCGGCAACGCTGGAGCTGGTGTTCGCCGCCACGCTGATCATCGTCTTACTGTCGGTGCCGATCGGTGTGTACAGCGCGATCAAGCCGCGCTCGCTCGTGTCCCGTTTTTTCATGGGCGTGTCGATCATCGGTATCTCGGTCCCGGTCTTTTTGACCGCGATCGTGTTGATCCAGATCTTTTCGATCGGCATCACCATCACGCTCTTTCCAGAGCAGACGGGCTGGGGTGCCTGGCTCAACGGGCTGCTCTCGACCTCGGGCAACATGCCCTCCTTCGGGCGCGGGTATGATCTCGTCCACGTGGTCGGCCACTGGGACACCAACCTGGCAAGCCTGAGCGGCTTACAGCATTTGGTGCTGCCCGCCATTTCGCTCGCCTCGATCATGCTGCCGCTGTTCATTCGCCTGATTCGCGCCGAGATGATGGAGGTACTGCAGTCAGAGTACGTGAAGTACGCCCGCGCCAAGGGCATTTCGATGCGCCGCATCTACTTCGTTCACGCGCTCAAGAACACCATGCTGCCGGTCATCACGGTCGGCGGCGTGCAGATCGGCACGATGGTCGCCTACACCATCCTGACCGAAACCGTTTTCCAATGGCCCGGCATGGGACTGATGTTCCTGGAAGCGATCAACCGGGCCGACATTCCGCTGATCGTCAGCTACCTGATGATCGTCGGCGTCATTTTCGTGGTGACGAACACCATCGTGGATTTGATCTACGGCTTCGTTAACCCCACCGTCAAACTGACAGGTAAGCCCGCATGAGTGCCACGACCGCCCCAAGCCGCTGGGAGCGCCTGCGCGACTCCTATCTGTGGTACAGCTTCAAGCGCGACCGCACCGCCCAGCTGTGCCTTTTCGTTTTCATTTGCCTGGTGATCGCCGCCTTCGCCGCGCCGCTGATTGCCCCGACCGATCCTTACGATCTTCGCCAGATTAACATTCTCGACTCGGAACTGCCGCCGTTCTGGATCGACGGCTTCGACGAGCGCTACACCCTGGGCACCGACGCCCAGGGGCGCGATCTCTGGTCGATCATTCTTTATGGCACCCGCGTTTCGCTTTTGATCGGCTTTGGCGCGGTCATTCTGCAGGCGCTGATCGGCGTCACCTTCGGGTTGATGGCGGGTTACCTCGGTGGGCGAGTGGATGCGATTCTCATGCGCCTGGCCGATATCCAGCTGTCGTTTTCGACATTGATGGTCGCCATCGTCGTCGGCGCGGTGGTCAAGGCGACCATGGGCAGCGCCTTTTACAGCCAGTACGCGGTGATCATGCTGATTCTGATCATCGGCCTGGCCGAGTGGCCGCAGTACGCGCGCACCGTGCGCGCCTCGGTGCTCGCCGAGCGCAGCAAGGAGTACGTCGACGCTGCGCGAGTGATGGGGCTCAAAAGCCGCCGCATCATGTTTCGCCATGTGCTGCCCAATACGCTGTCGCCGATTTTCGTCATCTCCACCGTGCAGATCGCCAACGCGATCATTTCCGAGGCCGCGCTTTCGTTTCTGGGTCTTGGCATGCCGGAAACCCATCCGTCGCTGGGTTCGCTGATCAAGGCAGGGTTTGACTATATTCAGTCTGGCTCCTGGTGGATCACACTGATTCCCGGTGCGGTACTGGTCGTACTGGTGCTCTCCATCAACCTGCTGGGCGATTGGCTACGCGACGTCATGAACCCACGACTCTACAAGGGGTGAGACCACCATGGCACTACTCGAAGTTTCGAAGCTGGACGTTCGCTTCGCCCTGCGCCAGGGTGAGGTACGCGCCCTGCGCGATGTCAGTTTCACTCTCGATCGCGGCGAGCGGCTGGGAATCGTGGGTGAATCCGGCGCGGGCAAATCGGTCGCGGCATTTTCGCTTTTGAACCTGATCGCCAAACCCGGCTTCATCGCTGGCGGGCGCGTCTCGTTCGAAGGCCAGACGCTGAACACCATGTCCGAGCGCGGGCTCAGGAAGGTTCGCGGCAACCGCATCTCGATGATTTTCCAGGACCCGATGATGACGCTCAACCCGGTGCTGTCCATCGGCGAGCAGATGGTCGAGTGCCTGAAGGCCCACCGGCGCATTTCCAGCAAAGCCGCTCGGGCCGTCGCCCTGGACAAGCTCAAGCAGGTGCAGATTCCCTCCCCCGAGAAACGTCTGGATCAGTATCCTCACGAGCTTTCCGGCGGCATGCGCCAACGCATCATCATCGCCATTGCCCTGCTGCTGGATCCAGACATCATCATCGCCGACGAGCCCACCACGGCCCTGGATGTCACCATTCAGGCCGAGATCATGGCGCTGTTGCTCGACCTGTGCGAGCAGCACAACGTCGGACTCATTCTGATCACCCACGATTTGGGCGTGGTCAGCCAAGTCACCCAGCGCATGCTGGTGATGTACGCCGGCCGCGTGATCGAGCAAGGCCCGACCCGCGAGATCATCAACGACCCGCAGCACCCCTACACTCAAGGGTTGATCAATGCGTTGCCGCAGATGGCCACGCCTGGCGAAAAGCTCAATCAAATTCGCGGCAGCATGCCGTCGCTTTCCAAACTACCCAGCGGCTGCGCGTTCCATCCGCGCTGCGATTTTCGCATTCGCCAGAGCGGCGAGCCGCGCGCAGCGTGTACCGAACAGGTGCCAGGCTTCGTCGAGTCCGGCAACTGTCGCGTGGCCTGTCACATGGTCGCGGAAATGCTCGAGGACCGCCGCGTCAAGGAGGAGACCCCATGATCCAGCCCGCCGCCAATCGCATCGACGCAGAGGTCATCGAGACACCCGAGGTGAACGCCAGCGCCCAGCGCGGCGAAACGCTGCTCGAGATCCGCAATCTGAAAAAGCGCTTTTCGCTCTCCGGCGATTTTCTCGACCAGCTACGCTTCAAGGGCGGCCGCCTGGTCCGGCATCAGGAGTACGTCCACGCGATCAACGGGGTCGATCTGGATATCCAGCGCGGCGAGGCGCTCTGCGTGGTGGGCGAGTCCGGCTGCGGTAAATCCACCGTGGCGCGCACCGTGATGGGTCTTTTGCACCCTTCGGAAGGCGAAATCCGCTATGATGGCCAGCGCATCGACGATCTGAGCACACGCCAGCTTCTGCCCTACCGCAAGCGCATGCAGATGATCTTCCAGAATCCCTACGCGTCGCTCAACCCGCGCATGACGATCCAGCAGACGTTGGAAGAGCCGCTGCGTTTTCACCACCCGGATTGGAGCCGCGCCGCGGTAGCCGACAAGGTGCATGCGGTCATGGCGTCGGTGGGGATCGACCCGGACTGGGGCAAGCGCTTTGGCCACGAGTTCTCCGGCGGCCAGCGCCAGCGCATCGCCATCGCCCGAGCACTGGCGGTGGACCCGGAGTTCATCGTCGCCGATGAACCGATCTCGGCGCTCGACGTCTCCATTCAGGCTCAGGTCCTGAACCTGCTGATGGATGCTCAGCGCGAGCGCAACCTCACCTACCTGTTCATCACCCACGACCTGGCCGTGGTCGAGCACTTCGGCACGCGGGTGGCGGTCATGTATCTGGGCACGGTGTGCGAGATCGCCCCCACTGCCACGCTTTTCGATAAGCCCCGCCACCCCTACACTCAGGCGCTACTGTCGGCGATACCGCGGCTCAAGGATGACCGGCCTCAGCACATTCGGCTTTCCGGCGAGGTGCCCACCCCGGTGAACCTGCCCAGCGGCTGCGTGTTCCACGGGCGCTGCCCCCACGCCAACGCGCGCTGCAAGGCGGAGATTCCCAAGCTCCAGACCCAGCCCGACGGAGCCCGAGTGGCATGCCACGGCGTCGAGGAAGGCCGCCTATGAGCGCGCGCCAGGCGTTGGTCCTTAAGCTCTTGCCCCAACCGGAGATGGCATGGAAATCCGCTGGCTAGAAGATTTCATCGCCCTGGCCAGAACCCGGCACTTCTCCCGCGCCGCGGAAGAGCAGCACGTGACCCAGCCCACCTTTTCGAGGCGAATCAAGCTGCTCGAGGAGGAGATGGGGGCGACGCTGATCAACCGCCAGACCCTGCCGCTGTCGCTGACGCCGGCGGGCGAGGAGTTTTTGACGCTATGCGAGCAGATTACCGACCGGGTACGTTTGACCCGCGACCGGGTTCAGGAGATCAGCGCCGGCCAGCAGCGGCGGATCATGGTGGCCGCCCCGCAGAGCCTTTTGCCGCAGTTTCTGCCGGATTGGCTTGACCGGATTGGCTGGCAGGAGCGCGTTGCGCCCTACCTGCGCGCCACCGGCTGGGTCGCCAGCGACTATTTCCAGGCGCTCAACCGCGCCGAGTGCGACCTGGCGATCTGCTACTGGCCGACCGGGCGCTTCGATCTGGACCTGGACACCAGCGCCTGTATCTATCGGGTGATCGGTACCGAGCGGCTGATCCCGGTCACGGCGGCCAGCCAACTCGAACGGCCCGACTCACTGCTGCCGGGCACACCTTCGACCCCGGTGCGGCTACTCGCCTACCCCAGGCGCGGGCTTCTGGGCGCGGCGGTGCAGTCCCACCTGGCCCGGCTTTCACAGAGCAGCTACCTGACCGCGCAAAGCGAAAATCTATTCGCCGCGAACCTCAAGGAACTGGTGCTTTTGGGCTATGGTATGGCATGGCTACCCGAGCGCAACGTGACAGCCGAGCTCGAAAGCGGTGCTCTGGTTCGCGCCGGCGACCGCCGCTGGGACGTGCCGGTAGAGCTTCGCCTCTACCGCCACCAGAAACAGCACCACGCCGAACTCGAGAAGCTCTGGAGCGAGCTTCCCGCGCTTCACGCCTGATTCAGCGCGCAGCGCACTCAACGACATCGCGTGGTCAAAAGGATCGCGTTCACAAGGAATGATCATGTCAGAGACCCTGTTTTTCCTTCAACTTGCCCACCTCAAGCAGCTCAAACGCGCCTACGCCGAGATCATGCAGCGCCTGGGCCTTTCACGCGTCGCGATCTACAGCGGCCATAGCGAGCGTTTTTTCGCCGATGACCACGCGCCGGCGTTTCAGGCCTACGGCCACTTCATGCACTGGGTGGGCCTTGACGATACCGAGCGCGGCTGGATCGTGATCGAGCAAGGCGCCACGCCGGTGTTGATGCTCCACGCGCCGAGCGATTTCTGGCACCTGACCCAAACGCTTCCCGACGAGCCCTGGATCGAAGCCTTCGATATCCGCACGAGCAAGGAGCCAGCCATTCCGACGGTCGACGAGCACACCGCGGTGATCGGCGATGTGGCCCGACTCGATGAGCAAAGCCGTCAGGCGCTTGATCAAGCGCAGATCATGCCCGCAGCACTTATCGATGCGCTCGATGAGCTGCGCATGTTCAAGAGCGACTACGAAATCGCCTGCCTGCGCGAAGCCAACCGGCTCGCCAAGGCCGGCCACGAGGCGGCAAAAGCGGCGTTCATCGGCGTCGGCGCCGAGCTCGATGTCCAGCTGGCTTACCTGGGCGCAAGCCGCCAGCGCGAGTCGAAGGTGCCGTATCAGAATATCGTCGGTATCAACGGCCACGCCGGCGTTTTGCACTACCAGCACTACGACGAAACCCCGCCCAAACACCGCCACAGCCTGCTGGTCGACGCCGGCCACCGCTTTCGCGGCTACTGCGCCGATATCACCCGTACCCACGTGGGTCCGGATGCGCCGGAAACCTTCGCCGCGCTGGTAGTCGCCTTGCACGGGCTCAAGAACGAACTGGTGCATAGCGTAGCCCCCAACGTCGAATTCCTGACGCTGCACGAGCAGATGCACCGACGCCTGGCCAACATTCTGGTGAGTTTCGATATTTACCAAAAGAGCGCCGACAGTGCGGTCGAGCTTGGCGTGACCCGTGCCTTCTGCCCTCACGGGTTGGGGCATTCGCTCGGGCTACAGGTCCACGATGTGGCAGGGCTCAAGGCGGAGGACGCAACGCCCCTGCCCGCGCCAAAAGAGCATCCGGCGCTGCGCCTGACGCGCACGCTCAAACCTGGCATGGTGGTCACCATCGAGCCAGGCTTCTACTTCATTCCGATGCTGCTCGCCCCACTCAAGGAGCAGGGTCTCGCGATCAACTGGCCGCTGGTCGAGTCGCTGATCAACTGCGGCGGTATTCGCATCGAGGACAACGTCGTCGTGACCGAGTCCGGCTTCGAAAACCTCACGCCCTAGCTTAGATGCCAAACAGCCGGCGGGTATTGTCGCGAACGGTGTCGGCAATCTCCTCCGGCGACTCCTCGCGGATCTCGCACAGGCTTTGCCAGACCATCGCGATGCGCTCGGGGCGGTTGGGTTCGCCCTGAAACCCGGACACCGGCATGTCCGGCGAGTCGGTTTCCAGTAGCAGCGAGGTGAGCGGCAGGCGCGCCAGAGTGTTGCGCGTTTTGGTGGCGCGCTCGTAGGTCATGGTGCCGCCCACGCCAATGAAATAGCCCGCCTCGATGAACGCCTCAGCCTGCTGCAGGCTTCCGGCAAAGCCGTGCACGACGCCGGTTCGCGGTAGCGCCAGCCGGCGCAGGTGCATGGCCAGTTTGTCGTGGGCGCGCCGCGAATGCAGGATTACCGGAAGCTCGTACTTTCGCGCCAGTTTGAGCTGGGCATCGAGCATTGCTTCCTGCTTTTCGAACTGAGGGTCGTCGATGTATAGATCCAGCCCGATCTCCCCGATCGCCACCAGTTTTTCCGGGCGCTTTTCAAGCCACGCTTCGAGCTGTGTCAGTTGCTCCTCTTCGAACTCGCGCACCGCCATCGGGTGAATGCCCAGTGCCGCGTACACCGGCTCGAAGCGCTCGGCCAGCGCCAGCACGCCGTCGAAGCGACCCGCCGTCACCCCAACCGCAATGAGTTTCTCCACTCCCGCTTGCTCGGCTAGCGCCAAGCTCTGCGCCTCACTACCGCGAAACGGCGGGAAATCGAAATGGCAGTGGGTATCGACGAAGCGCGCGGACATGCGAACCTCCAGGTATCAGCAAAGAGCACAAAGCACAGAACACAAGCAAAAACGCCCGGCATTTGCCGGGCGTTGTGTACGATTGATCGAGCGATCAAAAGGCGTTAGAAGCGCAGCGTTACGCCACCGCCGATGGTGACCGGCTCCATTTCGACCTGGCCGATGGTGTCGCCATTGACGCGAACGTCGGAGTCGACATCGGCGTAGTTGGCGAAGCCGTTGAGCATGACGTTGTCGGTGACCGCCAGGTCAAGGCCGACTTGAGCCGCAGCGCCGTAGCTATCCTTCACATTGACTTCGCTCGGTACGCCGGAAAAACGGGTGTAGTTCAAACCCGCGCCAACGTAGGGCTGAACGCGAGACTCATAGCCGCCCAGCGGATAGTAGTTGACCATCAGGTTGACCGGCAGGCGGTCAGTGGTGCCGATATCGCCGGCAGCACCGGTGTTGAGCTGATGTTCGAACTTTTCAGAACCGTTGAGTTCGATACCTACGTTGTTGGTGAACAGGTAACCCAAACCATAGGTAAAACCGCTTTCGTTTTGAACGTTCAGCGAATCGCCCAGCAGGTTGCCGGTGCTTGAGCCGGTATCGGTCTTGGCGTAGCCACCGCGAACGAAAACATCGCCGGCCTGATACGCCAGTGCCGCCTGGCTTGCCATCATGACGCTGGCGGAAATGACAGCGGCGGAAATCAGTTTTGCTTTGCTCATCACGATCATCCTTCTAGTTGGCTAGTAACCCATGCCGTTGCCTCCGGCTTAGTTATACAATATATACTAATCGAACACTGTTTCCAAATTTTTAGTGAAAGTTCTTTATAATATTTTCATCTAATAAGCACTTTTCTACAGGCATAAAAAAAGGTCCCCCGAAGGGGACCCAGGTGGAGCACGCCAGCTCACTCGGTGTATCGCCCGGCTGAGCGATGTAGCAACGAAGGGAGAATACTGATCCTGCCGATTCTATTCGTTTGCTTCTTGCCCAACATATAGCGAGGAGTGTGCCACTATTTAAAATTATAAATTAAATCAAATATTTAAAAAAATAACGCTCTAACCTGCTGTTTTTGCCGACGTGGCTACCAACCTTGCTGCACCAGCTAAGCGCAGAAATGGACCGCCATGCGTCATTGCGTTGCACTAAAGTCGTAGTCCATGACGCTCAACGTCTCTCGCTATAATCGCGATCGAGCGCCTGTAATGCCAGTCAGTTAGGCTTGGTTAGGGGTTAGGGGTTGTGGGAGGGAGCTTCAGCTCGCGACTGGTAGCGAGGCCAAGGCGCCTGACGGCGCCATTCGCCGAAATGTCGGACCACCGCTAAAGCGGCCTCCCACGATAGACTGGCCAAGCTCAATGGGTAGGTAGATACCTTAACTGAACGGCATTAGATCGAGCGCCTGGCCTGGTCGTCACTTCCGCTCTAACGTAGACTGAAGCTCATTTTCAAACTCTCTGCTTAGAACTCTCTGCTTCAAGCTCTCTATTGCGAGCACGCTCGTTCGAGCTTTGACGACAGACCCCGCCTGCCGAGGAGGCCCCATGGCGTTCGATTCCACCACATCTTATATCGCGACCGAGGCGCTCAAGCAGGCGGTCAACGCGGCGGTGCTACTGGAGCGCCCGCTTCTGATCAAGGGCGAACCGGGTACCGGCAAGACGCTGCTCGCCGAAGAGCTGGCGCGCTCGCTTGATACCGAGCTGATCACCTGGCACGTCAAGTCCAGCACCAAGGCGGCCCAGGGGCTTTACGAGTACGACGCGGTGAGCCGACTGCGCGACTCCCAGCTGGGTATCGAGGGCGTGGAGAACGTGGGCAACTACATTCGCCCCGGCAAGCTCTGGGAGGCGTTCAGCGCCGAAAAGCGCGTGGTGCTACTGATCGACGAGATCGACAAGGCGGACATCGAGTTTCCCAACGACCTGCTCCAGGAGCTGGATCGCATGGAGTTCTTCGTTTACGAGACCGGCGAAACCGTACGCGCCGAGCACCGCCCGATCATCGTCATCACCTCGAACAACGAAAAGGAACTGCCGGATGCGTTTCTGCGCCGCTGCTTCTTTCACTACATCGACTTCCCCGACCGCGAGACGCTCCAGAGCATCGTCGACGTTCACTTTCCGAATATCGCGCCGCGCCTGGTCTCCGAGGCGCTCAACGTCTTTTTCGAGCTGCGCGAAGCGCCGGGGCTGAAGAAAAAGCCCTCGACCTCGGAGCTGGTCGACTGGCTGAAGCTTCTGATGAGCGACGAACTCTCCCGCGAAGCGCTCTACAACCGCGACGCCTCCAGGGCCCTGCCCCCCATGGCCGGCGCGCTGATCAAGAACGAGCAGGATACCCACCTGCTCGAGCGCCTGGCCTTCATGATGCGCCGCGCGGGGCGCTGAGCCATGTTCATCGGTTTGTTCGAGACGCTCAAGCGCGCGGGTGTGCCGGTGTCGCTGCGCGAGCTTCTGGATCTTCACGCCGCCCTCGAGCGCGGCGCGGTATTCGCCGATATGGAGAGCTTCTACCACGTGGCGCGCACCGTCATGGTCAAGGACGAGCGCTACTTCGACCGCTTCGATCGCGCCTTCGCCGCCTGGCACAAGGGGCTCGAAGACGTGGACGCTGGTATCGAAGCGCTGATTCCCGATGAGTGGCTGCGCCGGGAGTTCGAGAAGCAACTTTCAGAGGAGGAGAAAGCCCGCATCGAATCCCTGGGCGGGCTGGAGAAGCTGATCGAGACCTTCAAACAGCGCCTGGAAGAGCAAAAGGAGCGCCACGCCGGCGGCAACAAGTGGATCGGCACCGGCGGCACCAGCCCTTTTGGCGCCTACGGCTACAACCCGGAGGGTATTCGCATCGGTCAGGACGGCTCACGCCACCGCCGCGCCACCAGGGTGTGGGACGAGCGGCGCTTTCGCGACTACGACGATTCGCTGGAGCTGGGCACGCGCAACATCAAGATGGCACTGCGCCGACTCAGGAAGTTCGCCCGCCAGGGCGCGCGTTCGGAGTTCGATATTCAGGGCACCATTCGCGAAACCGCCCGCGATGCGGGGCTTTTGAACGTGCAGATGCGCCCGGAGCGCCACAACGCCGTCAAGGTGCTGCTGTTTCTCGACGTTGGCGGGTCGATGGATGACCACGTACGCGTGTGCGAGGAGCTCTTTTCGGCGGCGCGCTCGGAGTTCAAGCACCTCGAGCAGTACTACTTTCACAACTGCCTTTACGAAGGCGTGTGGAAAAACAACCGCCGGCGCTGCAGCGAGCGCATCCCGACCCTGGAGATTCTGCGTACCTTCAGCTCGGACTACCAGGTCGTGGTGGTGGGCGATGCGGCGATGTCGCCTTATGAGATCACCCACCCGGGTGGGAGCGTCGAGCACTTCAACGAGGAGCCGGGGGGAGTGTGGCTCGAGCGTTTGACGAAGCACTTTCCCAAACTCGTATGGCTCAACCCGGCGCTGCCGAGAACCTGGGAGTACACCTACTCGACGAAACTGATTCAGGAGATCATCGAAAATCGTATGTTCCCGATGACCGTCGAAGGGCTCGAAGCCGCAATGCGCGAGCTCTCCTGAGACCGCTCAAAGCGTGTCCGGCGCGCGCTCGAGGTTTTCGACGAAGTCACGCTTGGCCGTCTCGAACGCTTTGGGGTCGTGCTTGAAGCGGCGCAGAATCAGTGCCTGGTCCAGCGCGATGGTGGGCGCCACGCTCGCCGCATCGAGCGCCGGATGGCGCGCATTGAGCCCCACGCGAACGCCGCTTTCGCCCTCCCCCCAGCGCTTGATACCCAGCGTTTGGTAGAGCGTTTGGTCGGCGTCGCTCTCTACCTCGACCTTGAGCGGCACGTTCAGGCTCAGCTCCTTGATCAGCCTTGCTCTGGCACCCGGCTTTCGCTCCCAGACAAGCCAGGGCGTCATCCCCTCGCCCTTTTCATCCAGCACTAGCAGCGCCAGCGCCAGTATCTCGCCCCCGGTGCCCGTAGCCGCCACCAGCCGAGCCGCTTCCTGCTCGAACAGCACGTTTTGTGTGCCGGTGAATACCACCAGCGGCGTTAGTCCGGCGCTCTGGCCGTATACCTCGGCGCACAGTTTGGCAAGACACGCGCGGCGAACGCCGGGCTCCTTGATCTGGACAATCTTCATTACGCTCTCTCATGACCGACATCGACGGCCCCGTTCGGGGCTCAAGGCGTGCAAGCCTAGAGCAATCCACCGCGTGGCACCAGCGCGATTGGGCGAAGTCCCAGGCCCTGTGCCAGGCTAATCGCGGAAAACGTACTTTCGCCGCCGAAAAGGAGACATCGTGCCCCAGTTCATCAACGACCCGACCCTCCCCAAGCCCACCTTTCCCGGTAGCCACATGGTGGTCGACGACCACTACGTGTTCATTTCCGGGCTGACCATCGCCGATATCGTCGAGGACGACCCGCTGACCGGCGACGTGGCCAAGGAGACGCACCGCATCATGCGCGAGCTCGAGCGGATGCTGCGCCAGGAAGAGCTCGAGTGGCGTGACGTGGTGCGGGTGGATATCCATCTCAAGAATTTGGGCGATATCGCCAGGTTCGACAGCGTTTACGCGGAGTTTTTCGAGGCCGGCCAGTACCCGGCACGCACCTGTACCGAATCCCCCAAACTATGTGGCGGCGCCAGCGTCGAGATCACGCTCATGGCCAGCCGTCGGCGTCTTACGGCCGCCAGGGGCACACCGCAACCCGATGCCGATACCGGCCCGGAATAGGCCGCTACCATTTAAACAACGCTTTTCAGCTACGTACACGATATTCACCCACGCAAAAGCCGGCAGCCGCTTGAAGCGGCTGCCGGCTTTTTTGACGATCGATCAATCGACGCTTATTGGAGCGCTCGCCCACTTACCACTGGTAGCGGTAGTTGAGCACCGCCGCCATATCGTTTGCCGCCTCGGCGTCGTGGCCGGGCTCGAAGGTGTGGAGTAAATTGAGCTGCCACTCGCTGCGCTCGCTGCTGTTGAACGCATAGCCAAGCTCGATATCCACCTGGCGCCCGGAGGGAGAAAGCGAGCCGTCGCGCGCTTCGCGCACGACGCTTCCATCGATACGCCGGCCTACCGGTACATCGAAGTGAGCATCGGCGCTTTCGATGCGCAGCGGCTGGCGAATGGCCAGCGCCAGGCGCTCGTCGGCGCGGTCGCCCTCGCCCTGCCACTGTGCGCCCAGCGCCATCTCCCGCGCGACGATGTTATCCACGTGGGTGAGCAGGCCGCTGCCGCTGGCCTCGCCCTGGCCCTGCTCGAACTCGGCAAAGCCGCTAAAGCCAGCACCGAGGGCCATCTGCAGCCCCACCCCGGCAAAGGTCATCTGGTTGTTCTGGCCAAGCCCCAGCGCGCCGGAACCCTGCGCGCCCAGAAGCCCTTCGCGCTCGGTGAGCTGGCCCACGCGTGTAGCCAGGGTGAGCGCCGGAGTGAGTTTGAGTTCGGCACCGATGTCAGAGCGGCTCGAACGGTAGCGGCTTTGAGTGTCCTCGATGCCTCCCGCCCAGTGCGAGGCGGTCAGCTCCACTCGCTCACTCAAACCGTAACGTGTCTCGACGCCGCTGACGCTATCCATCGCCCGGGTCAGCTCCGAGCCGCCCTGAAAGGAGATCATCGGCATCATGGTGGATTCGGCGTAGGCGCTCATGGGGCTGGCCTGATCCCCGGCAAAGCGGTAAACGCTCATCGACGTATCGCCGTAGCGGCCGTCAAACCGGCTGGCGAGCGGCGTGCCGGCGTTATCCATGCTCGCCGAGAACTGGTAAGCACCGGCTTCGATATGCTGCGTATTGACCGACTGGCTCGTGGCGCCCGCCACGCGCTCCATATTGCTGCGCACCTGTTCGGCGCGCGCTTCGCGCGGCTGGGCGTTCAACCCCACGTTCATGGTGTAGTCGCGGCCCAGCGCATCGAAAACCGTAACGTCGCTCAAGGCCTGGGTATGGGCGAGCGCATCGCCGTAGGCGCCAGAGAGCTGCGCGTAAGAGGCGGTAGCGGACTCACCGCCCTGATCTACGGTGGCGCCGCTTGCGATCACAAGTTCTCCCGCTGGCGCCAGCGCCGCGTCGATATCCGCCGCCCCCTGCCCGAGGTAGAAAAAGCCGCAGTTGGCGGTGCCGGAGGCGCCGCAGGTATTCTGGCCGAACAAGGCGCTGTCGCGGCGCGCCGTTTCCAGCAGGCGCTGGCTCACCTGCTGCGCCGTCAAGTGCGGCCAGCGTGAAATGATGCCAGCGGCGTACTCCGCCACCCGCGGCGCCGAGATCGAGGTGCCTTGGGCCCCCACCTGACGGTTGACGAAGGGCGCGGCCAGGGTGCGCTCCTGAAGACGGGTATCGTCACCCGGGTAGCTGCTCGCCGAGTGCAGGTTGCCCTGGCTGTCGCTGCCTACGGCGATCAGCATCATGTCGAAAATCGCCGGCTGCGTTGCGTAGATCGGGTTGCCGTGGGTGTCGATCGCCTTGCCGCTGTTGCCGGCGCTGACCACGTACACCGCCCCCTTGCCGCCGTTCGAGTCGACCACGCGCTGGTAGGAAGCTTCAGTCGAGACACCGTTGAAGTTCAGCCGCGGGTCGCTCGCCTCCAGCCGGCGTGAAAAGCTGGTGTTGATGACCCGCGCTCCGCGAAGCGCCGCCTCGCCCACAGCGTAATCCAGCGTGCTGCTGAAGGTCTGCCCGTTGGCATCCGCCACCTTGATCAAATCCAGCCGGGCACTATCGAGTTCGCCGCTGGTCACCGTCGAGGCCACCGCGTTGCCATGCCACTCGTCACCGCCGCTGACATCGCTCTGGCCGGTGTGAACGTTCAAACGATCGATCACCCGTTGGCTATCGATGATGGTGTTGACGTCGAACCCGCTGTCGATCACCCCGACCCGTACGCCGAGCGGGTCGCTCCACCGCTTCTCGGTACGCTGCTCATCGAAGGGCGCTGTTTCATCGGGCGCCATTCTCTTCATCGGCTTGTCGACCGGCGGCGGCTCGACCGGGGCCGGCGCAGGGGTATGAACACCGGGAGTGGAATCGTCATCGGGGTTACCGGCACCGCCGCCCCCCCCACCGCCGCCGCCACAGCCGGCAAGCGAAACGGCGGCGAATGCCAGGGCGATGGCCACAGCGAGTTTATGAGGTTTGAGCGGGGCAGAAACCGGCTGGCGAGACGAGGCGTTCATTAATTTTCCCAAGCGAGTGCAAACGTTGATCGGCGTGGATATCACGACTTTATTTAACCGGCTTAATACGAACTCACCGGTTTAGTGATCAGAAATCTAATCCATTTCACTCGCTTCATTTGTAAAAATGACGTCACAAACACGACGCCAACTGCTATATAAAAAATCTATCTCCTTATTAGAATTAAATTATTTATCCATTTAATTCGACAACTTGCGAATTAAGACAAACAAAATAGAGCGTTACGAAAAGTTATACCTATCAAAAACCAACTTTACTTTATCGCTTAACTTCAACCAACAACTTCAGCAATAAAAAATGCCATTCTGATTTAACAAAGTTTTGCATTTTAAAGTGAATGGCATGTTTAAAACGGAGGGAAAAGCGGCGGTTTTTATTTCTCAAGAGGACGATGGCAGACACCCGGAGCGTTTTCGGCTAGGGTGGGCGCCCGCTCATCACCACCGACCGCTTCGTACATGCAAACGATTTTGAACGACATCACCGAGCAGCTCGCCCGCGAAACCGAGCGCGGCAAGGTCGCCGACTATATTCCACAGCTGGCCGAGGTGGACCCCGGCCAGTTCGGGATCAGCCTCGCCACCGTCGAAGGCGAGCGCTTCTCGGCGGGCGCCGCCGCTACGCCCTTTTCGATCCAGAGCATCTCCAAGGTCTTCACCCTGACCATGGCGCTGGGCAAACTCGGCGATGGCCTTTGGGCCAACGTGGGCCGTGAACCCTCGGGGGATGCGTTCAACTCGATCGTTCAGCTCGAGCACGAAAACGGCAAGCCGCGCAATCCATTCATCAATGCCGGCGCCATCGCAGTGGTGGACGCGATCATGATGGGTCACGAGCCGCGGGAGACGCTGGCGGAGATCCTGAGCTTCGTGCGCTATATTACCGACGATTCGAGCGTCTACTTCGACCGTGAGGTGGCCGCCTCGGAAATGGCGCACAAGGATCGCAACGCGTCGCTCGCCCACTTCATGAAGGCTTTCGGGCGCCTTCGCCACGACGTCGACAAGGTGCTGGGCACTTATTTCCATCAGTGCGCAATTGCCATGAGCTGCGAGCAGCTCGCTCACGCTGGGCTCTTTCTCGCCTCGGACGGCGTCAATAAACCGAGCCGCCTGCGGGTGGTATCACCCCAACGGGCGCGGCGTATCAACTCGCTGATGATGATGTGCGGCCACTACGACGCCTCCGGCGAGTTCGCCTTTCGCGTCGGGCTGCCCGGCAAGAGCGGCGTTGGCGGCGGCATACTCGCCATCGCTCCCGGGCGCGGGTCGCTTGCGGTCTGGTCGCCGGGGCTCGACACCTACGGCAACAGCCTGCTCGGCGCCCGGGCGCTGGAGATGTTCGTCCAGCGCACCGGCTGGTCGGTATTCGGCCACTAAAAAGGCCGTTCAGCGTTTCAGCAGCGCATCAAACACCGCCAGATCCCCTTCGGAAAAGCAGCAGAAGGTGACCGCGTCGATACCCGTGCTCGGCAGCGTCTCTTCGACGGTCTTGACCGCGATCTCGGCGGCGCGCTCGATGGGAAAGCGGTAGATACCGGTGCTGATGCTGGGGAAGGCGATGGAGCGGGCGCTGACGGAGTCGGCGAGTTCCAGCGCGCGGCGATAGCAGCCGGCGAGTTTCTCGGCCTCGCCGCGGTGGCCGCCGTTCCATACCGGACCGACGGCGTGAATCACATAGCGCGCCGGCAGCTTGAAGCCCTCGGTGAGCTTGGCGTCGCCGGTTTCGCAGCCGCCAAGCGTACGGCACGCTTCTTTGAGTTCGTACCCGGCGGCGCGGTGGATCGCGCCATCGACCCCACCGCCGCCCATCAGTGAACGGTTGGCGGCGTTGACGATCGCATCGACCTCGAGCGTGGTGATATCGGCTTGTATCGCGTCGATCTTCATGGCTTTCTCCTTTGCAGAGCCATCAGGGTAACGATAGTCGACCCGGTTCGCTTTCACCCTTCTTCGCTTCCTCGCGGCCGCTCTCCCAGGCTTGCACCATCTGCTTGCGCGCCACGCCCCAGCGGTAGCCACCCAGCGCCCCGCTCTGCTGAATCACCCGGTGACAAGGGATCCACAGCGCCACCGGGTTGGCGCCAATGGCGCTGCCAACCGCACGGGACGCGCCGGGTTTTCCGAGTATCCGGGCGATCTGGCCGTAGCTTGCAAGCGTCCCTTCGGGGATCGCCAGCAGCGCCCGCCACACCGCTACCTGGAAGTTGGTTCCCGTCACGTGCAGCGAAAGCGACTTCGCAGCGCTTGCCTCGGCGCCAAATAGCGCCTCGACCGGTGCGCGGGTTGCGCCCTTATCGAGCACCAAACGGCTGCGCGGCCACTGGCGCTCAAGTAGCGCGAGCTGCTCGTCGATGCCGGCAGCGCCGATGAACGCCATGCGGCAGATGCCGCGAGCGGTGGTCGCGACCAGCACCGCGCCGAAGGGGCTTGGGTGAACGCCGTAGGTCAACGTGACCCCCTCACCCCCCTTCTTGAACTCGCCGGGCGACACCGCCTCGAGGGTAACGAAGTGATCGAACAGCCGCGAGCCGCCGCTTAAACCCACCGCGTGTGCGGCCTCCTGAAGCGAGGCGTTCGACGCGATAAGGCACTTGGCGCGCTCCAGCGTCAGCGCCTGTAAAAAACGCTTGGGCGAGACGCCGACGTGTCGGCGAAAGAGGCGCTGAAAATGATACATGCTCAGGTGAACATGCGCGGCGACGCAGGCCAGATTCGGCTGGCACGCGGCGTTCTCCACCATGTAGGCCATCGCCTTCTCGATTCGCCCGTAGTCGTCCATCGCTCGCTCCCTGGGTTGATGCGTTCAAGCTTAAGCGAAGAGCGCAGCACGTGTGACCCGAATCTTGCGCAATTAAAGCGCGTCGATAGACCGGGGCACCCCGTCGGCGAGCTGCGGCATCGAGCGCTTACAGCATTGCCCGAAAGCGAGCAAACTCAAAAAAAAGTGAACGACTCTGCCGTCATCGCTCAAGGCAAGGGTTTCGCCCTCGAACGGCTAGCCTATACTACATCAGCGCCAAGTCAGCGCCCGAGCCTGTTTCGGGCCTTTCGCTTCACAGGGAGTGAGGCCTGCCATTTCACGTCAGGAGGACATCGTGGCTTCCAATACGCCCGACCACAAAGACGCCATTCAACTCTACGCCCGTATGGGCTACGCCTCTCGCGGTATCGTTTATTTATTGGTCGGAGGCCTGGCGGCGCTGGCTGTCCTCGGTCAGGGTGGGCAAGCCGAAGGCAGCCGGGGCGCGCTCGAACGCCTGTTAGTGGCACCGTTCGGCCAGGTGCTACTCGGGCTGGTCGCGCTGGGGCTGCTCGGCTACGCGATGTGGCGCTCGATCCAGGCGATCAAGGATACCGACGGCCACGGCAGCGATGCCAAGGGTATCGCCATTCGCGCCGGGCTTTTAATCAGCGCGGTTACCCATACCCTGCTGGCCTTCTACGCCGCGAGCCTGATCTTTCGCCTGGTCGGCTCTTCCGGCGACTCCGGCGACTCCGGCGGCTCCCAGGGCACGGTGAGCTGGCTTCTCGAGCAGCCCTTCGGCCGCTATCTGGTGGGGGCGGTAGGCGCCTGCATCATTAGCGCGGGCATTGCGCACTGTATCAAGGGCGCCAAGGCCAAGTTCGATAAACACTTCGACATGCCCGAAGCCACCCAGCGCTGGGCGTATCCGGTGTGCCGCTTCGGGCTGATCATTCGTGGCGTCGTGTTCCTTATCGTGGGCGGCTTCTTTATCATTGCGGCGTATCACGTCAACGCCAACGAGGCGGGCGGCACCGAAGAAGTCTTTGACTTCCTACGCCACCAGGCCTTCGGCCAGTGGCTTTTGGCCTTCGTCGCCCTGGGGCTTTTTGCCTTTGGCGGCTACAGCCTGCTGGCGGCGGTGTACCGGCGCATCAATCCGGACCTTTGACATGGCGCTGGCTTCTCACTCCCGAAAGCAGTGGCTCGAGCGCCTCAACCGCTCCAAACGCATGCTCTGGCTCTTAGGAGCGCTCTCGTTTCTGGAAACGCTCATTCTGCCGGTGCCGCTGGAGCTGATCATCATCCCCCTGATGGCCTCCAACCGGGGGCGCATCTGGGCCATGGCGGCGGTGGTCACCGCTGGCTGCCTGCTGGGGTCGCTGGCAGGCTACGGCATCGGGCTTGCGCTCTTTCAGTCGGTCGGTACCTGGCTGATTGGCGTTCTGGGCATCGAGCAGAGCTATCAGAGCTTTCAAACGCTGTTCAGCCAGTACGGGTTCGCGGCGATCGTCGCCATCGGTATCCTACCGATCCCCTACCAGGTGGCGCTGATCACCGCCGGGCTCTCGGGCTACCCCCTAGTGCTGTTTCTGCTCGCTGCCCTGCTCTCTCGCGGTGTTCGCTACTTCGGCATCGCATGGCTCGTGTACCGCTTCGGCCATAAGGTCGAGCGGATGTGGCAGCGCCACGCGCTGGTCACAAGCCTGATAGGCGGCGCCCTGGTGCTAGCGCTGCTGTTGGCGATGCAGCTGCTGGCCAGCCGCCTCTTGTAAAACGATCGCACCAATTACGCCCTGCCTGTCTGCTCAGCCAAGCGCCATTACGATCAACACACTCATCGCGATCATGCAGAGAAGCCCGACCCCATAAGCAATCGTGCGCCAGGGCTGAAGCTTGGCCAGGTAGGCAAGCGTATGGGCGTAGCGCGCGGCGGTGAATGCCATGAACAGCCACCCGGCAAACGCCGGAGAGGCGCCGACCAGCACGTAGGCCACGCCCAACGCCAGAAAAATGGGAATATTCTCGAGGTCGTTCGACCAGGCTTTGCTGGCCTGCTGCACCTGGGGCAGCTCTTCGCTTGCCGGCTCCTTCCCTGCCATGCGCGCGTCTTCCGGCGTCTTGAAGGTCATTTTGGTGATGCGGTGGTAGCCCTGATA
Source organism: Halomonas sp. HNIBRBA4712 (assembly GCF_043558675.1). Lineage (NCBI taxonomy): Bacteria > Pseudomonadati > Pseudomonadota > Gammaproteobacteria > Oceanospirillales > Halomonadaceae > Halomonas > Halomonas sp. HNIBRBA4712. The sequence continues at coordinate 167,898 of NZ_JBIFXR010000004.1, forward strand.
AAGCCCGGTCGCCAACATCTTGACAAATAGCAGCACCGTCGCCACGGCGTACCAGTAAACGGCGTCGTCCATGATCACTCCTCGGGTCGATTGGGCTTGTCTTGCTCTCTCACCCAGCATAGTCGACCTGTGATCCGCCGCTTCGCTTTCAAAACGTCGGGGGCGCGTTTACCATGCGCTCCCCATCCCGCGCGAGCCCGACCATGTCCGCCAACGCCCTCTACACCGATCTTTCTCACTACTACGACCTGATGTGCGAGGAGATCGACTACCCGGCGCAGAGTCGCGCCGTGCAGCGCTTGAATCAGCTCTTCGGCAACGGCGGGCGCCGCCATCTGGACCTGGCCTGCGGCACCGGTCCCCACGTACGCCACTTTCTCGATGCGGGTTTCGAAAGCAGCGGGCTCGATATCAACCCGCCGATGCTGGAGCGCGCTGCTCGCCGCTGCCCGGAGGCGACCTTCACTCATCAGGACATGACCGACTTTCGCGTCGAGCGGCTCCAGGATTTGATCACCTGCTTTCTCTACTCGATTCACTACAGCGCGACCATCGAGCGGCTGAAGGCGTGCATCGCGCGCGCCCAGGAGGCGCTTTCGCCCGGCGGGGTGTTCTGCTTCAACGGGGTGGACAAGGAGAAAATCGACAACGCGCGCTCAATGAGGCACCAGACGCGCGTGGGCGAGGAGACGTTCACGTTCAGCTCGGGCTGGCACTACCCGGGAAACGGCGAGCGCCAGTCGCTGCGGCTTTGTATCGAGCGCACCCGCGGCGAGCAGTGCGAGCGCTGGATGGATGAGCACGCCATGGTGGCGGTGAGTTTTTCAGAGCTGATCGCACTGCTCACGCCCTACTTCACCGTCGAGGTGTTCGAGCACGATTTCGAGGCGATCACGCCCTGGAGCGAGCATTCGGGCAACGCCCTGTTCGTCTGCGTCAGGAAGTAGCGGCCCGCCTACTGTACGTAGTAGCCGCTGACCCGCCAGGCGCCATCCTCGAAGTGCGGGGTCACGGTTTCGGTAATCAGGCGGTTGGCGAAGTGGCTTTGAAAGGTGAATATCTTGTAGTCGCCGCGCGGGGCGCCGGGCATCGAGGTGTCGCTGACCACCCGCACGCGGCGGCGCGATTCGAGCTCGCCCAGCCCATCGCGGGCAAGCGTGATAGTGCGCGCCAGCATCGATGGCGAAAGCGGGCGCTGTAACAGTGGCGAGGCCGCCTGCCAGGCCTGGTCGAACTCGCCGCTGTCGACGTTTTCGAGCCACGCCAGGACCGCCGACTCGGCGGCGTCCATATCGGCGTAAGCGCTGGCGGGCAGCACGGTGAAGGCAAGGGCCGCTATCAGGGCGCGGTAGCGTTGAGGCATAAGAGCTCGAAGTAATGAATACGGGTGCGTGGCTAAAAGGCTTACCCGTGTATATCGGACGCGGGCGCGCAAGCTTTAATCGCTTCCTCGCGATTGATGACCATACGCCCGATAAACGTACGTTTGCTTTAGCGATCGCTTATCATTAGGGTAGGCACGAGTGGCCCTCCTACGCCTTCAGGGCCGCGCCGTCCCTGGGACGCCTATCAAAAGCCATCAATCGATAATAATAAAGGCCTATAAAACATCATCATCAAGGATCGAACACCATGACAGACCTACGCGTAGGCCAGTTCAAGCGGCTGGCACTCGGGCTTGGCGTTTCTGCGGCCATGATCTCGAGCGCCCAGGCGCAAACCAGTGACCAGCAAACCATCGACGAGCTGCGCGCTCAGCTCGATCAGATGCAGCAGCGCATCGAGCAGCTCGAACGCGGCCAGTCATCAGGCGCGAGTCAGCCGATGGCTTCGAACCAGAGCGGATGGAATCAGAGCGGTTCGAGCCAGAACGACTCGCCGCAGAATAACGTTAGCCAGGACGCTTACGGTGAAGGCACCGACACCGGCACCTCGGCCAACGGCGACCAGCCGAACTCGAATCAGCAGAGCCTGGCGCAGCAGAACCAGGCCACGCTCGAGGAGATGCAGCAGGTCGAAATCGGCGGGCTTCTGGAGTTCAGCGGCAGCGTCAACGACTGGGACAGCCAGAGCAAGGATACCGCCGGCGATCTGGACTTCGGCAAGTTCATCGTGACCGTTCAGGGCGAGTCCGGTCAGATCGACTACTCGCTGGCATATCGTTTCTACGACGACTACCACTTCCTGCAGCACGGCTGGGTCGGCTACAACCCCACCGAGCAAGACTCTTTCAAGCTGGGCCTGGTACAAACGCCGTTTGGAAACATGGATTACGGCTACCTGGGCTACTACGGCAACCTGGCGTATCTGGCCGGTTTCAACGACAACCAGAACGCCGGTATCAAGTGGGACCACTCCGAAGGGCCCTGGGACACCTCGCTTGCGTTCTTCAAGAGCGACAACCTGGGCAACGGTAACGAGCACTACGGCGCCAACGCCATCGGCGACAGCGCCCAGGGCAACAGCGAAGAGAATCAGGTGGCGGCGCGCGTGGGCTACACCTTCGGCCACGACACCGACTTCGCCACCCAAGTGAACCTCTCGGCGAAAGGCGGCCAGCTCTACAACCGCAATACCGAACGAAGCGGCGACAACTGGTCGGCAGCGCTCGGCGTGGATGGCAGCTACGGCAACTGGCGCACCCTGGCCCAGGCCACCACCTACGAGTACAACGCAAAGAACCCGGCGGAAAGCGAATCCGGCATTTCCGATAACGCCCTGCAAATCGGCGCGTTCAACTTCAACTACCTGATTCCTGCCAAGGGCGAGATCTACTCGGCCAGCGTGGGCTACAACATGGAAGTGGAATGGGGCCCGGTCGACAACCTCTTCTTCTTCAATGACTTCAGCGTCATCGATCCAAGCGGCGATTTCACCGCGATCAACGGCGGCTTCGGTAACCAGAACAACCCGATGGTCAATGACCTGGGCGTGCAGATGACCGCCGGGCCGTTCTTCGCCTGGTTCGATATCGTCTCGAACAAGAACGGGCTCGATTACTTCGGTGCGCCGGTCGACGACGGCTGGAATACCGCGTTTCTGACCAACTTCGGTATCGAGTTCTAAACGAAACGCCACGCAAAAGGCCACCTGTCGAGGTGGCCTTTTTAGTGCGCGACGTTCGTCACATGGCTCAGGCGCCCGGGGGCGTTGGGCGATGCCGATGTTGCAGCGCCATCAGGAAGGTACGCAGAATCTGATCCTTGCACTCGCGATAGTTCTTGTGGCTGGGCTTGCGAAAGAACGCGCTCAGCTCGTGGGCGCTGATCGGCAGCCCCTCGCGCTCGAAGAGCGCCAGAATATCGTCGGCCTGCAGGTTCAGCGCGATGCGCAGCTTCTGAAACACCAGGTTATTGCTAAGCTGGACCTCCGGCGTGGGTGCCGGCCCTTCGCGCTTGCCGCGTTTATGGCTGATGAAGCCGTTCAGAAACCCCGCAAGATCCTTGTCTCGCATTGACTTGAAGGCCTCGTCGTCATCCTTTTTGAGCCAAGCAGTCACCTGCTCTTGCGACACATCGATATCGGCCAGCTTGAAAATGGTCACGATGGCGGGGTCCTTCAAATCGAAGGCGTAGCGTAGGCGGCGGAAAATATCGTTATTGGTCAAGATTGAATCCTAACGGGGGGTCAGCGTGGTTAAAAGCGCGTCGATCTCGGCTTTCAGCTCGTCGTCTTCGATGTGCGCGGCACTGGCCTTGACCTGGCGCAGGCTCTTTAAAGCGGCATCCGGCTCATCGAGCTCCACCTGAAGCGTCGCCATGGAGTAGCCGATCGAGGCAACGTAATCCGGCAGCGGCCGGGCCGCGGCTTTATCCAGCGCTTTCTGGTAAAGCGCTAGCGCCTCGTCGGATTCTTCGGTGAAGTCCGCCAGCGTCTCCCACTGCTCCGGGTGATCCTTCTCGGTGTACTCGTTGTCGATACAGATCGCTTCGAGCTCGCCGTAGAGCGCCTCGAACGCCTCGCGATCCTCCTTGTGAGCCGCGCGCATCAGCTTCTCGGCCAGCTCATACACGGCCTTGTGGATTCTGGTGTTGATCACAGGACTACCTTGAAAATCGAATGAATGGACGCGGCTGTGTTACCGGGCGGCCTTTTCACCATTGTAACGCGCGTGGCCACTGCGGGCTTTGCTATTTATAGTCTCACGCGTTATCGAGGGTGGACCGGGCAGGCCGGATAAACGCCCAGCGGGCTTCATCGATACGGGCACGTAAAAAACACATCTCGGCGTGATCGTTAATGAGCCCCATCGCCTGCATGAAAGCGAACATCGTGGTAGGCCCTACGAATTTCCAGCCCCGTTTCTTGAGATCTTTCGAGAGTGCTACGGAAGTTGGCGAGGTCGAGACGCTCTGCGGCACGGCCACTTCATCGGCCTCGGGCTCGAAGCGCCAAAAGTACGCCGCGAGCGAGCCCTCCTGCTCGACCATCTCGACCGCGCGCCGGGCGTTATTGATCACCGCCTCGATCTTGCCGCGATGGCGAACGATACCGGCGTTCTGGAGCAGGCGCTCGACGTCGCGCTCCTCGAAAGCCGCTACCTTGTAAAAATCGAACCCGGCAAAGGCCGCGCGAAAATTTTCGCGCTTGGCCAGAATCGTGCGCCAGCTCAGCCCCGCTTGAAACCCTTCCAGGCTGATCTTCTCGAACAGGCGCTGATCATCGGCGACAGGGAAGCCCCACTCGCGATCGTGATAAGGCTCGAGCTCGCCGGGCGACACTGCGCACCAAGCGCAGCGGTGGTACCCACCCAGGCTTTGAGTAGTCTTGTCCATCAACTCGGCATCCGATCAAGCGAATTCAGCGCCCATCTTAACAGCCGATGACACGGCACGCGCTGTGCTGCACGCACTATGCCGAGTAGAGATTGGTGTCGGCGAAGGACACTGCAGTGGCCTTACTCTTTTCGGTATCGAACAGCACCAGGCCCGAGGCTCGATCATCGAGTTCTGCCAATGGCTCGCCACGCTCACTCCAGCATTTCGAACCACCGGCACTGATGAATGCACCCGAAGGGCCGATGCCGTTCGCCAGCAGGACGGGCATTCCATGGCGCTTGGCGACTTGCGGGTAGTGGCTCGCTTCCTTGACCTGATCTTCATCAGAGTGAGCGACGCTGGCGAGGTAGACGGTGGCTCTCAAGCTCGCCGCGCTATCGGCGTGGCTCATTTGGAGAGATTCGAAGCAGATGGCCGGCGCCAAACGATGGCCGTCGATGTCGATCAATGGCGGTCGATCACCGGCAATGAAGCAGGAGCGCTCGCTGTCATGGAGCTGTTGCTTGGCATAAAAAAGCCGCTCGCCATTCGGCACGAGCCACGCCATCCCGATTTGCACCCCGCCTTCGACCGCCAACGGTACTCCCAAGCCAATCAGGATATCGTCCTGGTCGCTGAGTTGCTGGAAGACCTCGAGTTGCCACGCCGATTGAGTGCGCGCCTGGGCGGCTGCCATGCTGGGCGAGTAGCCGGTCAGCGACAACTCGGGAAAAAAGATAACGTTTGCCCTGTTGGCAATAGCCTGCTGAGTGAGATAAAGATGCTGCCTTGTATTGGCCTCGATGTTGCCCGCCAGGGAACAGGTTTGCGCAGCCGCGATGATCATACGTCAGCCCTCTACTTTGTTCTGGCCCATGAGTACGAGCTCTTCATTCATGGCGCATCCGTCTTGCCACGATATTTAAAAACTCTACACTGGCCGGTATCCGACCCATTTTTTCCTTAAAGGGAAAAATATAACGCATGAACGCTTCTAAAAATACCGCCGCCGCTATGCCCTTGACCGTTACCCGCGCAGAAGACCTGGGCCGGCTCATACGGCAAACGCGCAAACGCCAGGCGCTGACCCTCGAAACCCTGGCTGGGCTTTGCGGGGTGAGCATGCGCTTTCTGAGCGAGCTGGAAAACGGCCGAGCCTCATGCGGCTTGGGCCGGGTTCTACTGGTACTGGAAACGCTGGGAATCGAGCTTTCGGCACAGCCTACGGATATCGATACATGACGCCTGATCGCTTGAACGTATGGTCCGGCCGAAAGCGGGTTGGCGCGCTGTGGCGCGGTGACGATGGCCGTCTTATTGGGTTCGAATACGATGCAGAGTGGCAAGCCAACGGGCACGCCATCTCCAACAGTTTGCCCCTTGATCAACGCCTCTGGCCGCCCGAGACGCTGACAGCCCACCACTGGTTCGGCAACCTGCTTCCCGAAGAGCAGGCACGGGGCGCGCCCTGATCATTTATAACAAGCTGTATCTCAATACGCTCGCAAGCCTGGTAGGTCTGCCCTGCCCGGCCACGTTCGTGCGCCACACGAGAAAACACGCGCTGCTGATCGTCGAGCGCTTTGATCGCGGAAACGCAAACTGGCAGCACGTGCGAATACATCAGGAAGATTTATGCCAGGCCCCTGGGCCTTGCCCGCACACATCGCATGCCAGTATCCAGCAGCGTCGAGTCAGAACCCCCACTAGACTTGGCTAATACGTACCGATTTTGATAACGACACCAAGGATGGTCATGGCCGCTACTGCTACTTTCTTCACCTCTTTCCGTGTGCCTCGAATGGTGGCGCCGCTGCTGGTGTTACTTGGCATGCTGGTGAGCCTTTCATCTCACGCCAGCGAGGAGACCGCCCCGGCCACCCAGAGCCCCAACGCCGGGCAAATCGAAACCACGCCTTCGCCGCAAAAGGATGCGGAGATCGCCCAGCGCATCAGCGGTATCTTCTCCGAAATCGACGGGCTCTCCGCGGTCGAGGTCAGCGTGAGCAAAGGCATCGTGACGCTGGCCGGGGAAACCGCCAACGAGCGCAAGGCGCAGCAGGCGGTGGGCCTGGCCAACCGGCTCACCGACGTGGTAATGGTCGACGATATGATCGACCGCACGCTGGACGTTCAGGACAACGTCGCTACCGCCTACCAGGGGCTACGCGCGCGGGGCCAAAGCCTTTTACGCGCACTGCCACTCATAGCGGTGGGCTTTCTGCTTTTTGGCGCGGTCGCCTGGTTCGGGGCGTGGCTTTCGAACCGCAAGCACCTGTGGCAGCGGGTGACGCCCAACCCCTTCGTCGCGGGACTCGTTGCGCAAACGATCAAGGTCGTGTTCATCGTGCTGGGGCTGATCATGGCGCTGAGCCTGGTGGGTGCGGAAACGATCATCGGTACGCTGCTGGGCGGCGCCGGGGTGATCGGTATCGCAATCGGCTTTGCGGTCAAGGACACCATCGAGAACTACATCGCCTCACTCATGCTCAGCATCCGCCAGCCCTTTCAGGCCCGCGATCACGTGGTCATCAACGACCGTGAGGGGATCGTTGTCCGCCTGACCTCTCGCGCCACCATCCTGATGACGCTGGAAGGCAACCAGCTGCGCATTCCCAACGCCGACGTGTTCAAGGGCATCATCCTCAACTACACCCAGAACCCGGAGCGCCGCTTCGATTTCGAGCTGGGCGTGGACGCAAGCGACGACCCGCTGGCCGCTATCAAGGTGGGCCTCGATGCCCTGAACGGGCTGCCTTTCGTGCTGGGTGAACCCAAAGCGGTCGGTGTCATCACCAACGTGGGGGATTCCAACATCGTGCTGGCGTTTCAGGGCTGGGTGAACCAATCCGCCACGGATTTCGGCAAGGCGCGCAGTATCGCCATTCGTGAAACCAAGCACGCGCTGGAGCACCAGGGCTTCACCCTGCCCGAGCCGATCTACCGGCTCAGCTTTCGCCCGGAGCTCGAAGAGTCGCTGATGCGTATTCAAAGCGGGAAGTTCACCGAGCGTAATTCGGCCCTACCAGCAGCGGCCGCACCGGCCTTTGATACCGCCGCAGACAAGGAGAAACAGCAGGCGAAAGCGCGCGCTCAGCAAATACTCAAAGGCGAACAGACCGACGGCGTGTTCGACGCGCGGCCCGACGAGAAGCTAATGAAAAAGGTAGAAGAAGAGATCGCGCAGACCTCCAGTGAAACGGATCTGTTGAGCAAACGGCCGGCGAAGGAGTAGCGTTATCGAGTACAGCAAGGCACTGCTCGACGTTTTATCGTTTAATATCGAGAAACCGAGAAATGATAACGCCCCCATCGAAACGAACGCACTCGAAGGACAATGCATGAAGATCGACAAAACCCTGCTCGCCTTACTCGCCCTGCTGCCCGCCGTGGCACTTGCCCAGGACGCCCCCGCCGGTTCGCAGTGGCAAACCGAAGAGCACCACGAAGAGGAGCTCGATCTTCACTTCGTCGTGCTCAAGACCCCCGCGATTGGTCTGGCCCAACCCACGCTCGTGTTTCGCTGTTTTGAGGACACCACCGTCGCCTACTTCAACCTGTTCGATCAGGAGGAAACCGGCACTTTCGAGTTCGGCCCGGCCACCATACAGCTCGACGACCAGGAGGCCGAAACCTTTGAGATGCAGGCGATCGACGACGGCCATGCCCTGGGTTTCTGGGACGGAGCCAGCGCCATTCCCTTTATCGAGCGCCTGTTTGGCGCGCAGACGCTCGAGCTGGCCCTTGCCCCGGTGGAAGGCGAGCCCATCGAGGCAGCATTCAATATCGAAGGACTCGAAGAGAGAATCGAGCCACTGCGTGAGGCCTGCGGCTGGTAGATCTCTCGAGCGCCAGGCGATCGCGCTTAACGCGGTTTCGATCTCGGTAAGCGGGTATGGGATGCCCTGAACGGAAACGGTGGATTCGACCGGGTCCACCTCGATGACGTACTCCCGGTCGCCTTCGGGATAGCACGCGAGGGTCAGGAAAATGCGCCCCTCGCCTTCCGCCACCCGGCGCAGATCCCGAAGGCTGTCCGAAAGATCGAGTACGACTTTTCGCGCATCTTACGGCTGAGCAAGCTTCAGCCCGACCAGCCCCGCGCAAATCAGCGCAAGGCTCACCAGTTTGAGTACCCCCGCGGATTCCCCGAACAGCACGATGCCCATGATCGCCGTGCCCACCGCGCCGATGCCGACCCAAATCGCGTAGGCGGTACCGACCGGCAGGTTTTTAAGCGCCAAACCCAGCAGCAGAAAACTCGTCGCCAGGGCGAACACCGTCCAAACACTGGGCCAGAGTTTGGTAAAGCCCTGGGAGTATTTCAGCCCGACGGCCCAGCCGATCTCCAGAAGACCTGCCACAAACAGGATAAGCCAACTCATGTATTCCTCTTGGCCGATTGCAAAATCTATTCCCGGCTACTCGATGATCTCATAATGGCGCACGGCATTTCGGGTCGGCCTGCCCCATTCGGAATTCGCGACGCGGCGCTGATGGTGGTCAAACGCCGTACGATCAACGAACGTCTCGAACACGTTATAACGGCACGGGTCAGCTTGATCCTGAATGACGTCGAACATGATACAGCCCGGCTCCGCCAGAGTTTGCTGCCTATGCCGCATAAGCGCCTGCAGGAACGTGTCAAGCTCAGCTTCCGGCACTGTAATCGTGCCCTTGAGCATTACCTTTGCCACTTGCATCCCCTTAGTGAAGCACGTTTCTAGATATCGGCTGCCTTGAACTGCGCTTTTATCATGCCATCACAGCCGAGCGTCAACTCATGCGCATGATCCGATTACAGGATCGGCTCACGCAAACTTACAGCCGGCTGAGTTCCCCTATTCTGGCAGCCGCTCATTATCGATCTGGTTTACAAAACCAGCTTCATCTCTGATACCTACCCGATTGCCATCAGGATCAGCGATATTGATCGTTCTGCCCCAAGCGTTTTCGGTAATAGTGGCGTCGATACCCCAGGCTCTGACGCGCGATAACGCGTCCTCCAAATCATTGACGTTGAATCGTAACTTAAAACTGCTTTCCTCGGGCGACTTGGGGCTGCTTTTTGCCTTGCCGCCCTGCTCGACCATCAAGTAACCATTGCCGTACTCCAGACAGGTAAGCTTGAAACCGTCCTCATTTCGCTCGAACATCTGACGCAATCCAAACAGCCCACGGTAGAAAGCGACGCACTCATCATAGTGCTCGGTATTAAGAATCATCCCATAGCGTGCTACGTTTATATTCATGGTTTCCCCTTTGCCCACGAGTAATCGATTAGTGGCGCATCGCGGTTCAGGTTACGCTCCACTGGCATAGCGCCAACATATTCGACAAACTCCATTTCAAATCCGGCCGGGCCATCGCGGCATGCTGGTTGTCGGTCGCGTAGCAAGGTTAAAACCTCAACCCAAGTTGAGGTAAAGCTTTTTTAAAAAATCAGCAGACAAAAGAGATATGAGTGGCGCAGGCGAACGGGATTATCGGGAAGGAATCCAAGGGGCAGGTGCCAAGCACACGCAACGCGGTAAATCAGCGGAGCTACAAGCACTGCGTTATACTGCGGCATATTTTCATTTCGACACACCGTCAGAGCTTCCCATGCCCTTTGCAAAACTCGGCTTATCCAGTCCTCTGGTTCAAGCGATCACCGAACTCGGCTATACAGCGCCCACGCCCATCCAGGAGCAGGCGATTCCCGCCATTCTCGCGGGCAAGGACGTGATCGCCACCGCGCAAACCGGCACCGGCAAAACCGCCGCCTTCGTTCTGCCGCTGCTGGAGCGCTTTGGTCAAGCAGAGACACTTCGCGCCAAGCGCATCCGGGCGCTGATTCTAGTGCCGACCCGTGAGCTCGCGATTCAGGTCGAGGCCAGCGTGGCCGAGTACGCCAAACACCTGCCCTTGACCTCGCTGGCCGTGTACGGCGGCGTGGATACGCAGCCCCAGAAAGAGCGGCTGATCGAAGGGGTCGATATTCTGGTCGCCACACCGGGCCGGCTGCTGGACCTGGCGCATCAACGGGCGCTGCACTTCGACGAGCTGAAAGCGCTGGTGCTGGACGAAGCCGACCGCATGGTCGACATGGGTTTCGTCGACGACATTCACAAGATCATGGTGCGCCTGCCGGAACACCGCCAGAACCTGCTGTTCTCCGCCACCATGAGCCACGAGGTGCGCGCGCTAGCTCACAGTTTTTCTGACAGCAAGAAGAGCGAGTCGGCGGTGGAGATCGCCATTACGCCCAGCGTTCGCGCCGCCGCCACGATCGAGCAGTGGCTGATCACGGTGGATAAGGACAACAAGTCTGCCCTCTTGAGCCACCTGATCAACGAACAGCAGTGGGATCAGGCGCTGATTTTCGTCGAGAAAAAGCACAGCGCGGCGAAGCTGGTAGCGCAGCTGGAAAAACGCGGCATCAAGGCGGACTCCATCCACGGCGGCAGAAGCCAGGCCATGCGCGAAACCGTGCTGGGCCAGTTCAAATCCGGCGAGCTCCAGTACCTGGTCGCCACCGGCGTCGCCGCACGGGGCCTGGATATCGACGAGCTCAGCCGCGTGGTGAACTACGACCTGCCCTTCCCGCCGGAAGAGTACATCCACCGCATCGGCCGAACCGGCCGCGCGAGCGCCTTGGGCGAAGCCATCTCGCTGGTGGACATCAGCGACTTCAAGAACCTTTGTGCCATCGAAAAGCGGCTGAACAGCGTCATCGAACGGCGGGAGATCGAAGGGTTTCCGGTGCGTAAGGAAGTTCCCGTGTCGAAATTGAACCACGTCAAAAAAAGCAAGCGTTAAGGTGTAAGTGAAAGCTCGCTGCTTGAAGGCGTCATCAAGCGGGCTTCTCACAGCGGCATTTTCTCGCCGTCAGGCGGGTGCGAAGGCGGCCAACAGCTCGGCATTGGTCGGGTACTTCTCCAGCAGATCGAATAGCTTCTGCGCGCCATCCACCGGCTTGAGCTGCGTCAGCGCTCGGCGCAGTGTCCGCACCTTTTCGATGTCCCTGGCGTCGATCAGCAGCTCTTCCCGGCGGGTGCCGCTTTTGGCGATATCGATCGCCGGGAAAATCCGCTGGCTTGCTATCTCCCGCGACAGCACGATCTCCATATTGCCCGTGCCCTTGAACTCCTCGAATATCATCTGATCCATCCGGCTGCCCGTATCCACCAGCACGGTGGCCAGAATGGTCAGCGAGCCGCCGTTTTCGATCTTGCGCGCCGCGCCGAACAGCTTTCGCGGTATTTCCATCGCCCGTGCATCCAGCCCGCCGGACATCGTGCGACCACTGCCCCGCTGCTCGGCGTTATGCACGCGAGAAAGCCGCGTAAGGGAGTCGATGACGATCATCACGTCATGCCCCTCGCCGGCCTGCTGGCGGGCGCTGGCCAACAGCCGGTCGGCCAGCTTCACGTGATGGGCGTAGCTTTCGTCACTCGAAGAGGCGTGCACCTCGGCAGACACGCTGCGCTTGAAATCAGTCACCTCTTCCGGGCGCTCGTCGATCAACAATGCGTACAGCTTGATATCCGGGCACGCCTCGGCCACGGCCTGGCAGATGTGTTTGAGCAGCGTCGTTTTGCCGGAACCCGGCGGCGCGACGACGAGCCCGCGCTGGCCCATGCCGATGGGTGTAATCAAATCCATGGCGCGCATGCTACGCTGGCTGGAGCCGGCGTCCAGATGAATGCGGGGGGAAGGATGGATCGCCACGCCATTGAGAAAACGCTTTTCGGGGGTATCCAAAACGGGATCGTCTGCTTTAACGGCGGGCCTGGCGTCTACCGGACGTTTGACCTTCAAGCTGAGTGTTTTGCGCGTCATAAAATCGATGGATCGCCTTGGGTAAGCTGGGTGGATAGAGTAAAGGCTGAACTTCGAAAATGGTATCGCGCTTGAGCAGCACGGTCTCAGCCATTCTCGGTGAACTGCGGTAAGTCGTCAGTAATCTCGAACCACGGCGCCTTGTGGCCCACGAACACATGGCGGTTTGAGCGCACACCGGGATCAGTATCGAGGGTGCCCAGCGGCAGCGCGTAAATCTCCGGCTTTTCCGTAAACCGGGTGTGAATGCTGGAGCCGCAGGTCGAGCAGAATACCTTGAACTCCCCCGGCGACGACTCGTAACGCTTGAGTAGCTCTTCGCCTTTGACAGTTTGCCAATCGCTGGCCTGCACTTTGGCACAGGTTCGAAATGCCGCCGCATGGAGCTTGCGGCACATGGAACAGTGGCAGTGGTAGACGTCGGTAAGGGGGCCGGTTATTTCGTATTGGATGCCGCCGCAGAGGCAGCTGCCTGATAGGGTCATTTTTAACTCAATATCTGATTTTTTTGCAATAAGCGATGCCCTGATAAGGGAGCTCGGTAGAGGTCATAGGCGGGCGCAAATATCATCGAATTGTTATAAGCAAAACCAGCTACCAACCCCACCAGCGCCCGACCCTGACTATCCCATGCCAGACCGCCCCCAAGATGGAGGGAAACAATTTTGGCAGCAGAAACGCCAGCACTGCAAAGAGGATAATACAGGCAATCAGGTAGGTACTGCTAAGAAACCCTCTCCAATGCCAGAGCTGTTTGTTGATCCCGAGCCAAATAAAGACGGCGGTTGGGATCGAGAAAAACAGTGATACGAAAAGACTAGTTAGCCTTGATTCCATTTGCCCACCCTAGCTATTGTTTCTTATTATATAACGCCCGCAACATCGGACAATTTGGAGCGCAGCGGAAAAATTTTTCCAAGTGATTGAGCTTTTATAGTTTTTTTATATTACTGAATTAATTATATTCAAAAAGTAGGAGTATCAAGAAATCTTTTAACATTATTCTCGTAGAATTCACCAATAGCATCCATCGTCTCATAGGATAATTCAGAGTTCTGTGTTGCAGACCTACCTGAGGGATACCAGACGTCCTCTTCAGCCAGATAAGCTGCAACATAACCAAGCTCTTCAGATGGACAATTCGTTTGTAAACGACCAAAAGAGCGGCCTATTAATGCGCTGGGCATCATGTCTCTAAAAATTGGTTTAAGCTCAGAGCATTTACCCGTTTCGTCAAGAATGGTTGCTTCGTATACCTCACGCCAAGCGCTCTCTGGACTCTCATCTGAAACTATCACATGGGCAACACCTGCGTATGGAAACCCACAGGCTAATAAGGCCTGAGCTTGAGAAAAGCCGAATTGGTTGGGTGAACGATCCTGACGAATAAATGTTGCGCGAACAATTTTCAACTCAACGACCAGCGTCTGCGACAGTAATAAATGTTCTTTATCATATGGAATAATAAGTAGATCAATATCACCCGGAAAGAGTACGTTGATCAACACTTTGCTCGTAGGAACGAAAGCAGCTATCATTACCCCGCTATCGGGAGATGCTTCATTAAAAAATTCAGGCATCAATTCTGCGTAAACGGCTCCAAACAATTTTCTTTTGCAAATCAACTGAAGGCCAACTGCTATCTCATCAGCTTTTTCTTGCATAGCTTTCGGCATTACAAAAGCAATATCCCCGCTTTTAATAATAGGAGGCCGATCTATCAGTGGTTTTTTGTAACACATAACAAACTCACCATTTACACCAAAGTTTAAAAGCTACAAAATTTTATCTCTTCATCTCAAACTAGCTCTCTAAACTCTATTAACAGCCTTATTATTGCCATTCCAACTTAAGTTCTCTATGCGATTGCGCGCAGTCACGCAGATAAAGATTAATCAAGCTTTGATACGGCAGATCTTTTTCTTCTGCCAGCTTCTTGAAATACGCAATTGTGTCTTCGTCCAGCCGGATCGTGACCTGCTTCTTGAGTTTTTTGGCGTAGGGGTTTTTGATGGACTCTGAAAAATCGTAGTGATCACGCATATTTGTATCCTTCGTAAGCTTTCCGCTCTCGTTTATTCGCCTTACGCGCTGAAATGATGCGAATGGTCTCACCCTCGCGAATGCAGTGGCATACCACCAATAAACGCGATTGGATGCTGGTTCCAAGCAGTATGAAGCGATCCTCCTCAACAGAATGATCGGGGTCTGATATCAGGCGACCGAACTCGTCCGTAAACGCCGTTTTGGCCTCTTGAAATGAGACGTCGTGCTTTCGGCGATTGGCGGCATCCTTGTGGGGATCCCAGTCAAACGTTAAATGGGCCATGCATTACATTGTAGTTATAGCGTAAGTATTAGCAAGAGTGAGGGTGGCTTTATCGGGGCAGCTGGCGCTGCCCTTCGCGCGCTGAAGCGTGCTCCCACAACACCAGAATGAGGACAATTGTGGGAGGCATTGGAGGATTATTCTTTCAGTACGTACTTCAACGTTTCTACAACCTGCTCAGTCGACGTACACCAAGCTTGTGCTCCAGCATCCACTTCCTTCAACGGATGAACGATATCCTCGCTATGCAGCGTGATATACGGCTTGGCAAGCGCCGAGCAGTAGCCGGCATCAAACGCGGCGTTCCACTGCTTGTACTTGTCGCCGAAGCGTACGACGACCAAGTCAGCCTGTTCGATCAGCGTGCGGGTGCGGATAGCGTTGACTTTCGATGACTGATGGTCGCGCCAGAAGCCGTTTTCGGGCTTGCCCAAGTGGTCGCCGGCGGCGTCGCTGGCGTCGTGGTCGGTGACCGGAGCGGTGAAGACGATGTCCAAGTCGGCGGCTTCGGCGCCGCGTTGGATCTCGTCGCGCCAGTCGGTGTGGATCTCGCCGGAGAGGTAGACGTAAAAGCTCATGATAGGCTCCTCGAAGAAAAGGTCATTCTGTGAGGCGTAGTTTATGGAAAAAGGTTCCATATTCATACCGCATCAAAAACGAGAAATACCCTAACGGGGTACTCTCGAACAAGTGATGTTTCAGACAGCCTTCAATCAGAAGAAGGGCTACCGGTAGGGTGTCGGCTGAAAAACCGCACGAGCCTCAGCTGCACTCGGTGAGGTCTTCCGGCGTATCAACAGGGTGTGCAAGCGGCTGGACCAGGCCGTGGCGCACGTACCAGACGCGCTCGGCGTGGCGGGCGGCGTCCTGGCTGAGCCAGCCATTCAGGTCGAGAAGCCGGTGCTGCGGGGTCTCGGTGGGTAAAAGCCCGCGCCCTACTTCGCTCATGATCAGCACCAGGGTGGCGTTGCAGGCCCTGGCGGCGCGGCAAAGCGTGTTCAAGTCCTCGCGCCAGCGGGCGCGCAGGTGCTCCGGGCTGGTATCGCTGTGGGCGTCGCGGGCTACCCAGTTGAGTACGCCGTTGATGACGAGCGGCGTGTCGTGAACAAGGATCGAGTGGCAGTCCGCCAAGCGTTGGCCGGGGGCGAGCGTCCACCAGGCGGCGTGTTGAAAGCGTTGCCGAACGGCGTCTCGTTTACCCGCGCGGGCACCGCCGATGAAAAGCTGCATGGCCACTCTCCTTCTTCGTCACGCTGGCCGTCCTGGAACGATGGGTCAGTGTCAGGCGCCCCTGGTGGCCTCCTGCAAGGCCTAACCAAGCGGCAAGCGTTTAAAACGCCGCCGGGGATTTTAATCGCTCCAGCGCGATCAATCCAGGCTCATCGCTTGAATGGCCACGGGCCTGGCGGTTCGTGTGGGTCCAGCGCCGAGGGTTTCCACTCGACGGCGCACCCGGCCACCGCTTCGATAACCGAGTCTGCCTCATGGGCAAGCAGCCGATGCAGGCGCTGCAGAAAGGTGACGAAGCGCCAGGCACCCGGGTCGGCGGCCAGGGGCGCTTCGTTGAGATCGCTGGATACGATGATCAGGTGCAGCCGCCGCGCTCGGGCGTCCTCGAGCACCTTTTTTAGCTGCCGCTCGCCTTCGCGCTCGATGCCGCCCGGCGTGTCACTCGCTGAATCGCTTACAAGCAGCTGGCGGGTCCATTGGGTCAGAGAGTGAAAAATGATGGTTTGACCCGCAGGCGTGGCCGCTACCGCTTTGGCGAGCTCGACCGGCGAATCGAGCGGGACCTCAAAGCGCTCGCCAAGTGCGCTGTGCCCGGCCGTAGCGATCACCTGAAAGGGCTTGCCCGTTGCCCGCGCCCGCGCTTCGGCCAGCCGAAGCTTTCCCGACCCGGCACCGCCGCTGATAAAGACGATCATGCACTGACCAAGCGGGAATGGGCATCATCACGCGGCGCGGGCTCGAGGCACGCGCCAGCTAACGGCTTTTTTAGGCCTTGCATAACGCCTCCCTACTTCTTTCGCGCGCGATCATCATGTTTTGCTCAGGCCGCCCAACGTTCACGGCGGCCACAGGGTGTAAGAATGCACCAGGCTCAGCCGATTGAGAAGTCACGTAGCAGGCTAAAAAGCAGGAAAAAGCAGGTGCGGGCCTGGAAAATGAAAGCGCTGACGTTTCGCGCGCTAAAGCGCGGCTCCTACAGCGGGAATCAACGGCATCGGTGAGTGAAGGCGGGGCCGCCAAGGCGGCCCCGGGGTGGGGGTTTATAGCGAAGAGATCGTCGTGCGGCCATCCCAGCCGCCGCCCAGGGCCTTGAACAGCGTGGCCAGGGCGGCGAGGCGTTCGCTTTGTGCGTCGGCGCGGTCGAGGCGAGCGGAAAGCAGCGAGCGTTCGGCGTCGAGGCGTTCGAGCATACTGCTCTGGCCCTCATCATAGGTAAGCACCGCGAGATCCCGGGCGCGCTCGACGGCGGCAATTTGAAGATTGACAGCCTCGACGCGCTCGCCGGTCAGGGCGTAGTTGTTGAGCGCATCGCGTACCTCGTTGAAAGCGGTGAGCACGGTGAGGCGGTACTGGGCGTCGGCCTGCTCGACCTGGGCCTCGGCGCTTTCGATATTGGCGCGGGTGCGGCCGAAATCGAGAAGCGGCCCGACGATGGAAGCGCCAAGCCCCCAGGCACGGGCGTTATCAGTGAACAGATCGCTTGTATCGGCAGCCACACTGGCAAGTGAGGCGTTCAGGTTGATCGAAGGCAAGCGGGCGGCTTCGGCCACGCCGATCTGGGCGTTGGCGGCGATCAGGGTCGCCTCGGCGGCGCGGATATCCGGGCGGCGCTGTAAAAGCTCGGAAGGAAGCAGGTGCGGCAAACGATCGGGCTCGGCAATCTCGACCAGCCGGGTATCGCCGTAGTCGAGCTCGCTCATCAGCTCCCGCGGGGTCAGCCCGACCAGAATGGCCAGCGCGCCTTTCAGGGTCTCCACCTGTTGGCGTACCTGGGGCAGCTCGCTGCGCACACCGCGCCACTGCGCCTCGGCCTGGCGGAACTCGAGCTCGCTGATGTCGCCAACGTCGAAGCGCAGCTTCTGCAGCCGGTAGGTCTCTTCGTAGGTGTCTTCGGTCTGTTCCAGAATGCGCTGCTGGGCCTGGGCGTTCTTGAGGTCGAAGTAGGTGGTGACCACATCGGCGATCACGCCGATTTGTGCAGCGTCGCGGGCGAACACGCTCTCGCTGAAGGTGGCCAGCGCCGCCTCGCGCTGGCGGGCAAGGCGCCCCCAAAGGTCCAGCTCGTACTCGAGGCTGCCGGCAATCGAGAACTGGTTGTTGACCGAGGTAATCAGATCCTGCACCGGGTCGATGTCGATGGGGATCGAAGCGCCCGGCGTGCGCTCGCGGTTGGCCTCGAGCTGATAGCCCACGGTGGGGAAGAACTCGGCGTCGGCCAGCCCCAGCTCGGCGCGCGCCTGCTGAATGCGGCCAAGCTGAACGGCAAGTTCCAGATTGTCCCGAGTGGCGCGCTCGACCAGCGCATCGAGCGCCGGGTCATCGAATCGCTGCCACCAGGTGGACCACTCACCCCGCTCGGCCGTGCTCAGGGCAATGTGCGCGGGCCAGGCGTCGGGCAGCGCAAGCGCCGGCGCCTCGTAGTCCGGGCCCACCGTCGTGCAGCCGGTCACCAGTGCCAGCAACCCGGCGCTCAGCCAGCGCCCCGCGTAGACTCCCTTCTTCATCCATGCTCCTTGCTTGCTCGACGGCGCACGTACGCGGCCATGCCAGGATTTAAACGACTGTTCGCCTTTTTTCGGGCACCCACTATAGTAGGTGCCAAAGATGAATTCATCACGCTTTAAACGACTGCCCGCAAGGAGACGCTTCGCAATGAGGCCGGTTTTGACATGGATATGTTTATTCGCAACGCTTTTGGTCCTCGCCGGCTGTGGTGACGACGAAGAACCCCAGCAGCGCCCCGCCCAGGTGGTGAAGCTCGTCGAAGCATCGGCGCAGTCGGTGTATCCCGGGCGGCGCTTCGTGGGCCGGGTCGATGCCAGAAGCACGGTGAACTACGCCTTCCAGGTCGGCGGGCGGATCAACGCGTTTCCCGCGGTGCAGGGCGCCATTATTCCAGAGGGCGAGCTGATCGCCCAGCTCGACCAGACCGACTACGTTCTACAGCTGCGCGCCGCCGAGGCGGAGTTCGAGCAGGCGCGGCGCAACCTGGAACGCCAGCGTACGCTGCGCGTCCAGGGGGCGGCCTCCCAGGCGGCGCTCGACGCCGCCCAGGCCGAGGCCGAGCGTGCCGAAACCCAGCGCGACAACGCCCGCCAGGAGCTCGACTACACCACGCTCACCGCGCCCTTCGATGCGCTGATCGCCCGCCGGCTGGTGGAGAACTACACCACCGTGCCGCCCAATACCGAGATCGTGCGCATTCAGGATATCTCGGAGCTGCGCATTCGCTTCAACGTGCCCCAGGCGCTGATGCAGCATCTGGAAAACGGCCGCGACTTCACCGCCGAAGCGCAGATCGCCACGCTCCCGGGCCAGCGCATCCCGCTCGAGTACCGCGAGCACGTGACCGAGCCCGACGAGGTCGCTCAAACCTATGAGGTCGAATACGCCCCGGTCAACGACGATCTCGTCGCGCTGCCCGGCACCACGGCGACCGTTTACATCACCCCCACCCGCCAGATCGAAAGCCCGCTGATCGCCCTGCCCGCCAGCGCCCTGGACAGCGATGAAACGGGCGCGTTTCGCGTCTGGGTCTTCGACCCCGATGATGGCGTGGTGCACCCGCAAACAGTGAGCGTGGGCGAGATGGTCGACGACCGCGCGATGATCACCGCCGGGCTCGAACAGGGCGCGCGCGTGGTCGCCACCGGCGCACATCTGCTGCGCGACGGTATGCGCGTCAAGCCGCTCGACGCTGCGCTGTAGGGGGCCACATGGATATCGCAAAGCGCTCGATCGATAAACCGATCAACACCTGGCTGATCGTAGTGATCTGCCTGCTCGGCGGGCTCTGGGGGTTCAACACCGTCGGCAAGCTCGAGGACCCATCGTTCACCATCCCTTACGCCATCATCAACACGCCCTACCCCGGTGCCACCGCCGAGGAGGTCGAAGAAGAAGTAACCGAGCGCCTCGAGCGGGCAATCCAGGACATGCCCCAGCTCGACGTGCTCGACTCCAAATCGCTCCCTAACCGCTCGGAGATCCAGGTCGAAATCCAGGACACCTACGGCAGCGACGAACTGCCGCAAATCTGGGACGAGCTGCGGCGTAAGGTCAACGACGCCCAAGCGGATCTTCCCGAGGGCGCGCTACAGTCCCAGGTCAACGACGATTTCGGCCAGGTGTACGGGCTCTTCTACGCCGTGACCGCCGAGGGCTTCTCGACCCGCGAGATTCGCGACATCTCGACGTTCTTGCAGCGTGAGCTGCTGGCGGTGCCGGGCGTCGCCCGGGTGAGCGCGGCCGGCGAGCGCGAAGAGACGATCTATATCGACATCGCCAACGAGCGCCTGACCACGCTCGGCATCCCGATCGAGCAGGTGATCAACACCATTCAAAGCGAGAACGCCGTCGAGGATGCGGGAAGCCTGCGGGTGGGCGACCGTCAGGTGCGCCTGGTCGCGCGCGCCAATATCGACAGTACCTCGCTTTTAGAGGCGATTCGCATCGGCCGGCCCGGCACCACCGAGCAGGTGGCGCTTTCCGATATCGCCACCATCTACCGCTCGCCCACCGAGATCCCCGATCACGTGGTGCGCTACAACGGCGAGCCCGCCTTCACCCTGGGCATCTCCGGCATTGCGACCGAAAACATCATCGAGATCGGCGAGGCGGTCGAGGCGCGCATGGAGGAGCTTCAAAGCCGCATTCCGCTGGGCGTCGAGCTGCACCCGCTCTACGAGCAGCACAACGTGGTCAATGACGCGATCAACGACTTTCTGATCAACCTGGCGATGTCGGTGGCGATCGTCATCGGCGTGCTCTGCCTGGTCATGGGCTGGAAGATCGGCGTGGTAGTGGGCAGCACCCTGCTGCTCACGGTGCTGGGTACGCTGCTGGTGATGGGTATTTTCAACATCGAGATGGAGCGCATTTCGCTCGGCGCGCTGATCATCGCCATGGGCATGCTGGTGGACAACTCGATCGTGGTCGCCGAGGGGATGGTGACCAACATCCGCGACGGCATGAAAGCCCGCCGCGCGGCCAGCGCCGCCGCCACCCGCGCCCAGGGGCCGCTGTTTGGCGCCACGCTGATCGGCATCATGGCGTTTGCCGGGATCGGCCTTTCCGACGACGTCACCGGCGAGTTCATGTTCTCGCTGTTCGTGGTCATTCTGGTCTCGCTGATGCTGAGCTGGCTGCTCGCGCTGACCGTCACACCGCTGTTCGGCTACTATCTGCTGCGCAAGAAAGGCGAAGAGGACGACGAGAGCGAACAGGACGATGAGCCGGCAAGCGATGAGCAAGCCGGTGACGACGGCGAGAGCGAGAAGAAAGACGACGCCTACGGCGGCATCGTTTATCGCGTCTATCGCAAGCTCTTACTCGCCGCGCTCCGGGTGCGCATTCTTACCGTCTCCGCGCTGGTGCTGATCACCGGGGTGTGCATGTGGGCGTTCACGCTGGTGCCGCAGTCGTTCTTCCCGGACTCCAGCACGCCGCTGTTCTTCATCAATTTTGAACTGCCCCAGGGGACGGACATTCGCGCCACGCTGCGCGATGTCGAAGAGATCGAGGCCTACGTGCTCGGGCACGAGGACGTGGTCTCGGTGGCGAGCTTCGTCGGGCGCGGGGCGACGCGCTTCATGCTGACCTACTCGCCGGAGCAGCCCAACGCCGCCTACGCCCAGTTCATCGTGCGCACCAAAGAACTCGATGCCATCGACGCGCTGGATCGCACCTTCTACAAGGAGCTCAACGAGCGCTTCCCGAACGCTCAGGTGCGCACCCAACGCCTGCAGTTCGGCCCCGGCGACGGCGCCGATATCGAAGCGCGCTTCTCCGGGCCGTCGCCCGAAGTGCTGCGCCAACTCGGCGACGAGGCCAGGCGTCGCATGGCCGCCAACCCGCTTTTGATCGACGAGCGCATCGACTGGCGCCAGCAGGAGCTGGTAGTGGCGCCCATCATTAACGAAGAACGCGCACGCATCGCCGGCGTCACCCGCGACGATATCGCCCAGGCGCTGCAGTTCGCCTCTTCCGGCGTGCGCGCCGGCACCTACCGTGAAGGCGAGCATCTGATTCCGATTACCGCCCGCGCCCCCGCCGAGGAGCGCAACGATGTCGCGCTGCTGCGCGATCGTCAGATTTATAGCGAAGCCCAGGAGCGGTTCGTACCGATCACCCAGGTGGTCGACGACTTCGAAATTCGCGCGGAAGAGTCGCTGATCGAGCGGCGCAACCGGGTACGCACGCTGACCGTGGGCGCCGAGCCGGACAAGGGCTACACCGCCGCCCAGGCCTTCGAGGCGGTGCGCGCCGAAATCGAGGCTATCGAGCTTCCGCCGGGCTACCGCCTGGAGTGGGGCGGCGAGCACGAGGACTCCGGCGATGCCCAGGCCTCGCTCAATCAGCAGCTGCCGGCGAGCTTTCTGATCATGGTGCTGACCTCGATTCTGCTGTTCGGCAAACTGCGCCAGCCCTTGATCGTCTGGCTGGTGGTGCCGATGTCGGTGTGCGGGGTGGTGATCGGGCTTTTGATCACGGGCCTACCCTTCTCTTTCACCGCACTTTTGGGCATGTTAAGCCTCTCGGGTATGCTGATGAAAAACGCCATCGTGCTGGTCGACGAGATCGACAGCCAGATCGATGAGGGCACGGCGCGCTTCACCGCGTTGGTCAAAGCGAGCGTCAGCCGTCTGCGCCCGGTCTTTCTCGCCGCGGGCACGACGATTCTGGGCATGATCCCGCTTCTGTGGGACGCCTTTTTCAACAGCATGGCGATCACCATCATGGGCGGGCTTTTGTTTGCCTCTATACTGACGCTGATCGCGGTGCCCGTGCTCTACGCGCTATTTTTCCGCATCAAGCGTGACGAGGTCGAAGAGCAAAACACTTCCCGCTGAGCCACCGCCCGCCGCCCGGGGTGCGGCGGCGGGCGTTTCAGTAGGAAAGTTACCTAAAGCACGCCAAAAATCCGCTCTCAAAGGTTTAAAGCCGCCCGCCGCGGGCTTAAACTGGCCGAAAAGCATGTAATATAACTACACAACATGCCCTGACTAACGCCTAGCCGAGGTTCCCATGACGTCTACCACTCCCGCCCCGTTGAACGACACCGTCGCCAAGGTGACAAAGCGTATCGCTGAGCGCTCCCGCGAGCGCCGGGCGCTTTACGAGCAGCGCATGGCGGATCAGCACCAGCGCGGCGTGCACCGCGCCGAGCTCTCCTGCGGCAACTTGGCCCACGGCTTCGCCGCCTGCAGCCCGGCGGAGAAGGATTCGCTGAAGCTGATGAACAGTGCCAACCTGGGCATCATCTCGGCTTACAACGATATGCTCTCGGCGCACCAGCCTTTCGAGACCTTCCCTGCCACCATTCGCGAAGCGGCGGGTGCGATGGGCTCGACCGCGCAGTTCGCTGGCGGCGTGCCCGCCATGTGCGACGGCGTCACCCAGGGCCAGCCGGGCATGGAGCTTTCGCTTTTCTCGAGAGATGTAATCGCCATGGCCACCGCCGTGGGGCTATCGCATAACATGTTCGATGCCGCGCTCTATCTTGGCGTGTGCGACAAGATCGTGCCGGGACTTTTCATCGGGGCGGCCCGCTTTGGCCACCTGCCGGCGATGTTCGTACCGGCGGGCCCCATGCCGTCGGGGCTGCCCAACAAGGAGAAGGCGCGGGTGCGTCAGCTCTTCGCCGAGGGCAAGGTGGGCCGCGCGGAGCTTCTGGAAGCGGAGTCCGAGTCCTACCATAGCCCCGGCACCTGCACCTTCTACGGTACCGCCAACTCCAACCAGCTGATGATGGAGGTAATGGGCCTGCACTTGCCGGGCACCTCGTTCGTCAATCCGGGCACCGAAATGCGCGAGGCGCTGACGCGCTTTGCCACCGAGCAGGCGATTCGCAACACCGAGCCCGGCGGCGACTACCGCCCCTTCTACAAACAGATCGACGAGCGCGCCATCGTCAACGCCGTAGTCGGGCTTCTGGCCTCCGGCGGCTCGACCAATCACACCATGCATTTGATCGCCATGGCCGCCGCCGCCGGCGTCACGCTCACTTGGGACGACTTCACCGAGCTCTCCGCGGTGACGCCGAGCCTGATGAAGGTCTACCCCAACGGCCAGGCGGACATCAACCACTTCCAGGCCGCTGGCGGTATGAGCTATCTGTTCCGTGAGCTTCTGGGCGCGGGCCTTCTGCACGGCGACATCCCCACCGTGTTCGGCACTGATCTCACTGCCTACACCCAGGAGCCTTTCCTCGAAGACGGCAAACTCGTCTGGCGCGAAGGCCCGGAAAAAAGCCTCGATGAAGACGTGCTGCGCCCGGTGGCCACGCCCTTCGCCGCAACCGGGGGCTTGACCGTGCTCGACGGCAACCTGGGTCGCGGGGTGATCAAGATCTCCGCCGTGGCCGAGGAGCACCGCGTGCTCGAGGCACCGGTTCGCATCTTCGATGACCAGAACCAGATGAAAGGCGCGTTCGAGGCCGGTGAGCTCGACCGCGATGTGGTCGTGGTGGTGCGCTTCCAGGGGCCGAAGGCCAACGGCATGCCGGAGCTTCACAAACTCACCCCGTATCTGGGCGTGCTGCAGGATCGCGGCTTCAAGGTGGCACTGGTCACCGACGGGCGCATGTCCGGCGCCTCGGGCAAGGTACCGGCGGCGATTCATATAAGCCCCGAAGCGCTCGACGGCGGCCCGCTGGCCAAACTGCGCGACGGCGACGTGGTGGCGCTCGATGCCAACACCGGCGTGCTCGAAGCAAAGGTCGACGCCGCCACCTGGGCCGAGCGGCGTCACGCCCAGGCCGATCTGGATCACTACCACGTGGGCATGGGCCGCGAGCTGTTCGGCGGGTTCCGGCATTTGGCGATGCGCGGCGAGGAAGGCGCCGGCGTATTCGGCGGCTTCGAGGCCGATGATCTGGCGCGCCAGCAGAGCCAGATCAGCGAGGAGGACGCCTGATGCGACCGGCGCTGATCGGCGATATCGGCGGCACGAATGCGCGCCTTGCGCTGGTCATCCCCGGCGACACGGCGCCTTACGATATGCACAACCTGCCCTGCGCCGACTACGCCGGGCCGACCGAAGCGATCAAGGACTACCTTCAGCGCGTCGGCGCCATCGATGAGATGGCACCGCAAGAGGCGTGCCTTGCCTTCGCCTGCCCGGTTCACCATGAGCGGGTGCGCATGACCAACAACCCCTGGGACTTCAACAAAAGCGACGTCCAGGCTGCGCTGGGCTTTTCGGTTTTCAAGGTGATCAACGACTTCACCGCCCAGGCGCTCGGCGTGCCCCACGTCGACGAGGCGCACCTGTTTGAAGTGCAGGCAGGCGCCGCCGAACCCCACGCAGCCCGGCTGATCATCGGCCCCGGTACCGGACTCGGCGTGGCCGGGGTGTTCCCCGGGCGTCACGCCTGGATACCGCTGCCCACGGAAGGCGGGCACGTCAGTTTCGCCCCTACCGACGATCATGAGTTTGCGCTTTTGCGCTTTTTTCAGCGCCGTCACGGCCGGGTAAGCGTCGAGCGCCTGCTCTGCGGCCAGGGGCTTTTCGAGCTCTATCTCGCCTACTGCGAGTTTGAAGGCGCCGCGCCGCGCTTTGATACCCCCGCCGAGGTGAGCGAAGGCGCCGACGCCGGCGATGGTTTGGCCCGCGCTGCCCTGCTGCGCTTTCTGAAAATTCTCGGCGACGTGTGCGGCGACGCCACGCTCACCCTGGGCGCCCGCGGCGGCGTGTATCTGTGCGGCGGCATTCTACCCAGGCTTCTCGACTGGCTGCCCGCAAGCGCGCTGGTCGAGGCCTTCAACGCCAAGGGCCGTATGGCACGCTATAACGCGGAGATCCCGATTCACGTGGTCACCCACCCCTGGACCGGGCTTCTCGGCGCGGCGGAAGCGCTGCATAACGAAGAGGTTTTCTGACGCTCCCTTTTTGACACCGAGCCGCTATCGCGCGGCTCGCTCCTGGACCTTGGTCGGCTTGTTTAAATGTCAGACATTTCCTAGACTCGCTGCATTCAATGCCCGTAAGGAGCTTTTGCGATGTCGCTCGACGCCCTGCCCGCCCACTCCGGCGACGCCGATGATCTTGCTCGGCTGTTGGCGCGCGCGCTGTTCAGCGGCCACTGGCAGCCGGGGCAGGCGTTTCCCAGGGAGCTCGATATCGCCCGCCACTTCGCCATCAGCCGCAACCAGGTGCGCAATGCTCTGGCGCGGCTGACCGCCGCCGGGCTCCTGGAGCGAACCGCCGGGCGCGGAAGCGTAGTGCGCACGCTCGACGAGTGGCATCTGCTCGATCCGATCGTCAGCGACTGGATGAGCGGGCTTACCCGGCTCGACCCGGCGCTGATTCGCGAGGTGTACGCCTTTCGCCTCTCATCAGAGCCGCTGGTGGCCGCGCTTGCCGCCCGCGCCGCCACGCCTTCGGATATTGCGCGGCTCGCGCAAGCGCTCGATGGCATGAAGCAGAGCGCCCGGCAAGCGCGCGAGCGCCACGCCGAGTTCGACGTGCAGTTTCACGACGCCATCTATAGCGCCAGCCACAACCTGGTGTGGCGCCAGATGGGCCATCTGCTGCGCCCGTCGATCATGGCGCTGGTGCAGGGCTCGCAGCAGCGCCTCGAGACGCTGACCGATAGCCTCGATCGCCACGAGCGCCTGTTCGAGGCGATCAAGGCGGGTGAGCCGGACGCGGCAAGCCAGGCGGCGCGCCAGGTGCTGCAGCGCACCGCCCAGGATCTGGGCCTATGCGAATGACATCCCTGCACACTTTTCCCACTATATCCCTCCAGGAGACACGTTCATGAAAATCACCCGACTCAAGACCTGGCAGGTGCCGCCGCGCTGGCTCTTTCTCAAGATCGAGACCGATGAAGGCTGTTACGGCTGGGGCGAGCCGGTCATCGAAGGCCGTGCGGCCACGGTCGAAGCCGCGGTGCACGAGCTTGCCGACTATCTGATCGGCCAGGACCCGCACCGCATCGAACACTTGTGGAACACCCTCTACCGCGCAGGGTTCTACCGCGGCGGGCCGATTCTGATGAGCGCGATTGCCGGTATCGACCAGGCGCTTTGGGATTTGAAGGGGCGCGATCTGGGCGTGCCGGTGCACCAGCTTCTGGGCGGCGCGGTGCGCGACAAGATGCGCATGTACGCCTGGACCGGCGGCGACCGGCCCAGCGATGTCGGCGCTGGCGCCAGGGCGCTGGTCGACAAGGGCTTTACCGCCTTCAAGATGAACGGCACCCCGGAGATGCAGATCGTCGACTCGCACAGAAAAATCGATGAGGCAGTCGCGCGGGTGCGCGAAGCCCGCGAAGCGGTAGGCCCGGACGTCGGCATTGGTATCGATTTTCACGGCCGCGTACATCGGCCCATGGCCAAGGCGCTTTTGCGCGAGCTCGAGCCCTATCACCCGATGTTCGTCGAGGAGCCGGTGGCCCCGGAACATTTGCCGTGCCTGAAAGAGATCGCCGGCGGGCTTGGCTATCCGCTCGCGACCGGCGAACGGCTGCACACCCGCTTCGAATTCCGCGATCTGTTGCAGGACGGCATGATCGACATCGTCCAGCCGGATATCTCCCACTGCGGCGGCATCAGCGAAGGGCTCAAGATCGCCGCGCTCGCCTCGGCCTATGACGTCGCGCTCGCCCCCCACTGCCCGCTCGGCCCGCTGACGCTCGCCGCTTCGCTTCAGCTCGACGCGGTGAGCCACAATGCCTTCATCCAAGAGCAGAGCATGGGCATCCACTACAACCAGGGCAACGACGTGCTCGACTACCTGGTGGATAAAACCGCGCTTTCGATCGAGGACGGCTTCTGCGCCATTCCTCAGGGGCCGGGGCTCGGGGTCGAAATCGACGAGCAGTTCGTCGAGGAGCGCGCCAAAACCGGCCACCGCTGGCGCAACCCGGTGTGGAGCCACGAGGATGGCTCGATCGCCGAGTGGTAAGGAGAGCGACATGACCTTCGACAGCGACAACGTACGCAAGCAACTCGGGTGGATCGCCGCGGACTGGGGCTCCTCCAACCTGCGGCTTTGGGCGATGGACCGGGAAGGCCGCGTCCTTGACGCCGCCAAAAGCGACCGGGGCATGCTTTCGCTCACCCCGCCCGAGTATGAAACTGAGCTCACCCGGTTAGTCGAAGGCTGGCTGCCCGAGCGGCCGGTCGACGTAGTGGTGTGCGGCATGGCCGGCGCCCGCCAGGGCTGGCGCGAAGCCGCCTACCTGAGCACGCCGACGCCGCTTGACGAAATTAGTCAGGGGGCGGTCGCGCCCACGCTTGCAAGCTCGGCGCTGCGGGTTCACCTGCTGCCGGGGGTGAGCCAGCGCGGCGCAGACGCCTTCGACGTGATGCGCGGCGAGGAGACCCAGTTGGCCGGGCTGATCGCCAACGCCCCCGGTTTCACCGGCCTGGCCTGCCTGCCCGGCACCCACTCGAAGTGGGCGCGCCTGAACGACGGCGCCCTCACCCGCTTCGCTACTTATCTCACCGGCGAGCTTTTTGATCTGCTGGCTGGCCACTCGGTGCTACGTCACTCGGTCACGCCGGACCTGGACGACGAGGCCTGCCGCGACGTCTTTCGCCAAGCGGTGCGCGAAAGCGTCGACCAGCCAGAGCGCTTCACCAATGCGCTGTTCACCCTGCGCGCCCGGGATCTGCTCGACACCACGCTGCCTGGCGGCGAGCGGCGCAGGCAGTTGCTCGGTGCACGGCTTTCGGGGCTCGTCATCGGCCAGGAACTGGCCGATGCCACGAAGAACCTGCCCCAGGGCGAGCGCGTGACGCTGATTGGCGGCGTAGCGCTGACCCGGCGCTACACGCAGGCGTTGGAAGCCCTCGAGCGCCCCTGCACGACCCTGGACGGCGACGCCGCCGTGCTCGCCGGGCTCGCCCTCGCCCACCGCACGCTCACCGACTGAAGGAGGTTCCATGACACTTCCCCTGATAGGCATTCTGCGCGGCGTAACCCCCGCCGAGGTCGAAGCCGTCGCCACGGCGCTGCTCGAGGCGGGCATCACCCGTATCGAGGTACCGCTCAACTCCCCACAGCCGCTCGAAAGCATTGCGCTGCTCGCCGAGCGCTTTGGCGACCAGGCGCTGATCGGCGCGGGCACGGTGCTGACTCCCGCCCAGGTCAAGGACGTTCACGCTGCCGGCGGCCGGCTGATCGTCTCGCCCAACGCCCGCCCGGCGGTGATCGAAGCCGCCCAGGCGCTCGACATGCAGAGCTTTCCCGGCATCGTTACGCCCTCCGAGGCCTTCGACGCGCTGGACGCTGGCGCCACCGGGCTCAAGCTCTTCCCTGCGGTGCAGGTCGGCATCGAGGGCATGAAGGCGGTGCGCGCGGTGCTGCCCCAGGGCACGCTGCTCTACGCGGTGGGCGGCATCGGCGAGGATAACTTCGCCCAGTGGCGCGCCGGCGGCGTCGACGGCGCGGGTCTTGGTAGCGCGCTCTACAAGCCCGGCCAGAGCGCCGAGCAGGTAAGCCGCCAAGCCCAGGCGCTGGTGCGCGCCTGGCAGGCGGCGGGAGGTGAGCATGGCTAACGTAACCCAGGCCGAGCTTGCGGTGGATTGCCGCTACGAGCTCGGCGAAGGCCCGCAGTGGCAGGCAGCAAGCGCCCGGCTCTACTGGTGCGACATTCTGGGCAAGCGGCTTCACTGGCTGGAACCCGCCACTCAAACCCACACAAGCCTCGAACTCGAGCGCATGGTCTCCTGCGCCGCCCCGGTCGATGATGGCCGGCTGCTGCTGGTAGGCGAAAACCAGCTGACGCTATTCGACCCCAAAAACCAGGCGCAAACGCCGCTGATGGATTTCGAGGCGGACGACCCGGTGACCCGCTCCAACGACGCCCGGGTCGACCGCCACGGCAGCCTCTGGCTTTCGACCATGGGCAAGAACGCCGAGCCCGGTGCAGGCAGCCTCTACCGCCTCCATCGGGGCAAGCTCCATACCCTGCGCTCGGGGCTGACCATCCCCAACGCGATCTGCTTTTCGCCCCAGGGCGATACCGCCTACTTCACCGATACGCCGAGCGGCATCGTGATGCGCTGGGCGCTGGATGCCGAAGGCTTTCCCATCGGCGAGCCGGAACCCTTTGCGGATTTTTCCGAACACGAAGGCAACCCGGACGGCGCAGTGATCGACGAGGAGGGCGCGATGTGGATTGCACTCTGGGGCGCGGGCAAGGTGGTGCGTCTTGATAAGCACGGGCAGATCAGCCGCGAAATCACGCTCCCGGTCAGCCAGCCCTCCTGCCCCGCCTTCGGCGACCAGGCACTCGATACGCTCTATATCACCACCGCGAGGGAAGGCTTGAGCGAGAAGGCGCTGGCCGATGCGCCGCTGGCCGGCTCGCTTTTCAAGGCCATTCCCGGCGTTAAAGGGCTCGCCGAGCCACCGCTTCGCCTGAATTGAAGGCGCCCCAACGCAAAGAGCCCCGCCAAAGCGGGACTCTTTGCATCGAGTGAATTACACACCGGCAAAACTGATGTACATCACGATCACCAGCACCACCAGCACCGCGCCCACGGGCACCGCGCCTTTCCAGGGGGTGAGGTCGACGTCACCGCTGTGCTCCTGTACCCAGTCGGTTTCGCGCGGGCGCAGTTTGCCGATCACCAGCATGAGAATGACCAGCAGCGCAAAAATGAGCGCGACGAAGTGGAATTCGCTCAGTACGGCGGGCAGCAGCGTAAACGGCGGCACGAAGTAGCCCGCGGCGATCATCAAGCAGCCGCCGACCAGCGCGATCTTCGCCGCCATGGGCGGTACGCGTTTGGTCAGAAGTCCGACGATCACCACGGCAAGAATCGGGATGAAGTAGATCGCGTTCATCTTCTGCAGGTAGCCAAACAGGCTCTCCTGGCCCGCCAGCAGTGGCGCGATGATCATGGTGATCACCGCCATGATCCAGCCGAACACCTTGCCGGATTTCACTACCTGAGCCTCGGTGGCGTGCGGATTGAGCACGCCCTTGTAGATGCCGAGGCTGAAGATCGTCGTGGTGCTGTTGAGCGCCGAGTTGAACGAGGAGAGGATCGCGCCGACCATCACCGCGGCGAAGAAGCCGGTCAAATAAGGCGGCAACACGTTGAAAACGAGATAGCCGTAGGCCTCGTCGGCGCGCACGCCGTCATCGAAGTAGAGGTGGTAGGCGATGATGCCCGGCAGCACCAGATACAGCGGGCCGAGCAGCTTGAAGAAGCCGGTGAGCAGCACGCCCTTCTGCCCTTCGGCGAGGTTTTTCGCCGCGAAGGTACGCTGAATGATCTGCTGGTTGGTGCTCCAGTAGAACAGGTTGATCAGAAACACCCCGGTGAACAGGGTAAAGAACGGCACCTGCTGCTCCGGGCCGCCGATCGAGTTGAGCTTCTCCGGATTGGTCTCTTTCAGAATGCTCCAGCCCTCCATCACCCCGGTGCCGTCGCTGACCGCCTGAAGACCGAAGTAGACGATGACGAAGCCACCGATCAAAAGCCCCGCGCCGTTGAGCGTGTCGGAGACCGCGACGGTGCGCAGCCCGCCGAACAGCGCGTAGACGGCGCCGATGATGCCGACGATCCAGACGGTCAGCCACAGAAGCGTGGTCGAGGATTGAATACCGGTCAGCCCCGGCAGATCGAGCATGCCCTGAAGGCCGATGGCGCCGGAGTAGAGAATGATCGGCAACAGGATCACTGCGTAGGCGATCAGAAAGATCACGTTGGTGATCAGCTGAGTGGTCTTGTCGAAGCGAATTTCCAGAAGCTGCGGCAGCGTGGCGATACCGCTCTTGAGAAAGCGCGGCAGGAAAAAGAGCGCCAGCGCCACCAGCGCGATCACCGCCACGACCTCCCAGGCCATCACGCTCAGGCCGTCGGCAAACGCCGCGCCGTTGAGCCCGACCATCTGCTCGGTGGAGAGGTTGGTCATCAGAAGCGAGCCGGCGATCAGCGGAAACGTCAGGCTACGCCCGGCGAGAAAGTAGCCGCTGGTGCTCGAGTGATCGTCGCGGCGCGTGATGCGCCAGGTAATGAACGCGACCAGTCCTGTAAAAAACAGGAACGACGCCAGGGTCAGCAGATGCACGGCTTTTCTCCTTTAGCGAATGGGAACGTGGGCTTAGCGCGAGATATGTCAGACATATATTCGGCAGTTTAAATTAATCGATTCAGCCGGGTTATCCCCCTTTGGTCTCAGGCTAATGAATGGCAGGCTAATATTTGAGCGAAAAGCTGACACGAAAAAAGCCCGGCCGCATGAGCGGCTCGGGCTTTAAGGTGTTTCGCCGGTGAAACGCTTAGTGGTGGAAGCGCTCTGCGGCTTCGCGTGCAAGCTTCGTGATGCCTGCCCAGTCCTCGGACTCGACCAGCGCCTTCGGTGTCAGCCAGGAGCCGCCGATGCACATCACGTTAGGAAGCGACAAATACTCTTCGGCGTTGTCCAGGGTAATGCCGCCGGTGGGGCAAAAGCGCGCCTCGCCGATCGGGCCACCGAACGCCTTGATCGCCTTGGCGCCGCCGCTCGACTCTGCCGGGAAAAACTTGAAGCGTCGAAAGCCGTACTGCCAGCCGGCCATCAGCTCCGACACCGTGGAGACGCCGGGCAGCATCGGCACCGGGCTCTCCACGCCATAGCGATAGAGCGCCTCGGTGGTGCCGGGGGTGACCACGAAGTCTGCTCCGACCTCTTCGGCCTGGCGGTACTGGGCAGGCGTCAGCACCGTGCCGACGCCGATACTGGCACCCACAAGCTCCTTTTTCATCCGTTTGATGGCTTCGAGCGCGCAGTCGGTGCGCAGCGTCACTTCCAGCACGTTGATACCGCCTTCGACCAGCGCCCGACCCAGCGGCACCGCATCCTCGATACGCTCGATGGTGATCACCGGAATGACCTCGGCCTTGAGGCAGATGCTATCGAGCTCGGCGGTGCGGCTGGAGGGCAGCTGTTTATCGATTGTCATGAAGTCTCCCAACCCGTACGGGCGTGCAGTGAGTGTCAGGGCGCCCAGTAGATCGCCAGCGGGCAGCTCAAAAAGGCGCGAATGGGAAGCTGGCGCACGTCGTCGCCGCCCATGGCGCTACCGAGTACGGCGCGCTTGTCGTCGCCGGTGATGTGTAAAAAGTGGCGCCTCGCCTGGTGCAGGCGGTCGGCGCTCAGGGTAATGCGCGGCTGGGGCTGGCTGGGCGTGCGCACCGCCACCAGTGGCTCGTCGGTGGTCATGGCAAGGCCGAGCTCCGGGCTATCCGGGAACAGCGACGCCGTATGGCCATCGCCGCCCATACCCAGAATCACCACGCTGGCCGGCCAGGCGAGCGGCTCGACACGCCGGGCGACTTCCTCCACGCCCTGCTCCGGCGTCTCGGCCGCAGAGGTAAGCGGGATGAAGTCGGCCCCTTGCGCCTCGCCCACGAGCAGGTGCTCGCGCACCAGCCGGGCGTTGCTGTCATCGCTTTGAGCATCGACCCAGCGCTCGTCGGCAAGCGTGATCTGTACCCGCTCCCAGGGGAGCTTTCTAGCGGCCAGCGCCTTGAAGAAAGGCACCGGGGTCGAGCCGCCGGACACCACCAGCAGCACGTTCTCCTGCCGGGCCAGATCCTCTGAAAGGGCCTGAAAGACCGCTTCCGCCAGCTGCTCGGCCAGCGCGTCTCTTGAGTGGCTCATGTCAATAATCCTCGTACCAGCTGCGCCCGTCCTGGGTGATCATGGCGATCGACGCCACTGGCCCCCAGGAGCCGGCCGGGTAGCGTCTTGGTGGCGTTTCGCGGGTTTTCCAGCCTTCGATCAGCTGGTCGCACCAGCGCCAGGCGAACTCGACCTCGTCGCGGCGCACGAACAGATACTGCTGACCCTTCATTACCTCGAGCAAAAGCCGCTCGTAGGCGTCGGGTATGCGCGACTTGGGAAAGGCGCTGTTGAAATCGAGATGCAGCGGCCCCGGGCGCAGCCGCATTCCCCGGTCCAGGCCGCTGTCCTTGGTCAAGACCTGAAGCGCGATCCCCTCTTCGGGCTGCAGGCGGATGATCAGCTTGTTGGCGGCGATGTCACGCTGGTCCGGGTCGAAGATATAGTGCGGCTGCTGGCGAAAGTGAATGACGATCTGGGAGAGCTTCTCCGGCATGCGTTTGCCGGTGCGCAGATAAAACGGCACGCCGGCCCAGCGCCAGTTGGAAACCTCGGTCTTCATCGCCACAAAGGTTTCGGTGCGGCTTTCGGTATTGGCGTCCTCTTCTTCCAGGTAGCCCGGCACCGCCTGGCCATCGCTGGTGCCGGCGATGTACTGGCCGCGCACCACGTCGCGCCCCAGCGCCTCACCAGTGAACGGCTTGAGCGCCTTGAGCACCTTCACTTTTTCATCGCGAATGGCGTCGGCGTCCAGGTTCGAGGGCGGGTCCATGGCGATCAAACACAAAAGCTGCAACAGGTGGTTTTGCACCATGTCCCTGAGCTGGCCGGCGTCATCGAAGTAGCCCCAGCGCCCTTCTATTCCCACCTTCTCGGCCACGGTGATCTCGACGTGGGAGATGTGGTTCTGGTTCCACTGGGTGCCGAACAAGGGGTTGGCAAAGCGCATGGCGATCAGGTTCTGCACCGTCTCCTTGCCAAGGTAATGGTCGATGCGGTAGACCCGCTCCTCCGGGAATACCGCACCGATGGCGTCGTTGATCGCCTTCGACGACTCGAGATCGTAGCCAATCGGTTTCTCGACCACTACGCGGCTGTCGTCGTCGAGACTGCCGCTTTCAGCCAGGTGGCGGCAGATATCGCCGTAGATACGCGCGGCGACCGACAGGTAGACCACCATCGGCCGATCGGCGCCCTCGCGCCACTCGCGAATCGCGGCGTAGCCCTCGCCGCTTTTGAAGTCGAGCTGCTGATAGTCGAGCCGGTTCAAAAAGCGCGTCAGGCTCTGCTCGTCCAGCTCGTCGGTTTTCAGGCGTTTTTCCAGCGCCTGACGAATCAGCGCGCGAAATTCGTCGAGGCCGTACTCCTGACGCGCCAGGCCCAGAATGCGCGTGGCGTCGGGCATCAGCCCTTCGCGGTCGAGGTGATACAGGGCGACAAAGAGCTTGCGCGTGGCGAGATCCCCCAGTGCGCCGAAAAGCGCCAGATCGATCGCATGGCTCGGATCGCCTAACGGGGATTGGGACTGGCTCATCGTGACTCCTTATCCATGCGCCGCGATACGTTGTTTAATTACCTAAAATCTACCCGAACGCGGCGATACGATGCAATTGAATTGTGTAATTTTACTACTAAACGATCACGTTTCGCTTCAGGATGCGACTGCTCACTTCAAGGGGATAAATGACCGTTTTGATGCGCGCTTCTTTACGGACTTTTTATGCTCGGTCGTGCTCAGATAGCGCTTTACCGCCTGCGAGCCGAGACCCGACATGCTCCTTTCACGCTTGAGCGATATCCGACGCTACGAGCTTGCCCGCCACTGGGCCCCTATTTTAAAGATCGTCGCGGTGCTATGGGTGATCCTTGCGCTGTTCATGTTACTGCCTTTGGTGGTGCTGCTTTTCGAGCGCGACCCGGACGCGCAAGCGTTTGCCTACGCGATGGTGATCGTGCTGGGGCTGGCCGGCGTCTCGCTCGGCATCACCCGGCGCATTCCCCTTGAGCTTAAACCCTGGCAAATGTTTGTGCTAACCGCGGCCAGCTGGGCAAGCGTGAGCCTTCTGGCGAGCCTGCCTTTGATTCTGGGCGCGCCGGCGCTCAGCTTCACCAACGCGGTGTTCGAGTCGGTCTCGGCGATCACCACCACCGGCTCCACGGTGATGGTGGGTATCGAGCACCTTTCCGACGGGCTCAAACTGTGGCGGGGTTTGATGCAGTGGCTGGGCGGCATCGGCATCATCGTCATGGGCATCGCCATCCTGCCGTTTTTGAAAGTCGGCGGCATGCGCCTTTTTCACACCGAATCCTCGGACTGGTCGGAGAAAGTGCTGCCGCGCACCGGCGGCATCGCCAAGGCGACCCTGTGTATCTACGTCACCCTGACGTTTGTGGCCATGGCCAGCTACTGGTTCGGCGGCATGCAGCCACTCGATGCCATCGTGCACGGCATGACGTCGCTTTCCACCGGCGGGTTCGCCAACTCCGACGCCTCCTTCGGGGCCTACGCCGAAAAGCCCTGGCTTTTGTGGCTGGCGAGTCTGTTCATGCTCAGTGGCGCGCTACCCTTCGTGCTCTATATCCGCTTTCTACGCACCTCACGCGCGGCCCTCTGGAAGGATCAACAGGTGCGCGGGCTCTTGAAGCTGCTGCTGGCGGCAATTGTGATACTCAGCGCCTGGCGGGTGCTCCAGGGCGACCCCTGGTTCGCCTCGCTGACCCACGTTACCTTCAACGTGATTTCGGTGGTCACGACCACCGGCTACGCATCGGACGACTATACGCTGTGGGGGGCGCTGCCCGTGGTGGCGTTTTTCTACCTGACCTTCGTCGGCGGCTGCAGCGGCTCGACCAGCGGCGGCATGAAGATGTTTCGCTTTCAGATCGCGCTATTGATGTTGAGAAACCAGCTGCGCTATCTAATTCACGCCAACGGCGTTTTCACCACGCGCTATAACGAGCAGCCGGTCACCAGCGAGATTTCGCGCGGGGTGGTCGCGTTCTCGTTTTTCTTCTTCATTACCGTGGCGCTGTTGGCGCTTTCGCTCTCCGCGCTGGGGCTCGACCTGGTCACCTCGTTGACCGGCGCGGCCACGGCGGTCGCCAACGTCGGCCCGGGCCTTGGCGATGTGATCGGCCCCGCCGGCAACTTCTACACCCTGCCCGCCGCGGCCAAGTGGCTCTTGTGCCTGGGCATGCTGATGGGACGCCTCGAGATCCTCACCGTCGTGGTGCTACTGACGCCTATGTTCTGGAAGCGCTAATTTGAAAACGTTAACCTGGCGACGTTAGCCTGAAATGCAGCCCTGAAACGCTAACGCGCCTCCACCTGCAAACGATAGCCAAGCCCCGCCTCGGTCTGAAGCAGAAACGGCGCCTGGGGGTCATCGCCGAGTTTCTGGCGTAGCCGGCTGACCACGATGCGCAGGTAGTGGGTGTCGTCGACGTGGGTCGGGCCCCACACTTCCTTGAGCAGTTGGCTCTGGGTGACGATACGCCCGGCGTAGCGGCACAGCCGCTCGATCACCGCGAACTCCTTGCGGGTCAGATGCACGAGTTCGCCGCGCAGGGTAACGCGGCGAAGCGCCAGGTCGATCTCGAGCTCATCGCGCCGATAATGACAGGCCAGGCGTTCGCCCCGGCCCTGCTGGGCCTGGCGCAATACCGCACGCACCCGGGCCAGAAGCTCCTGAATACCGAAGGGTTTGGTGACGTAGTCGTTGGCACCGTGATCGAGCGCCGTCACCTTGTCCTCTTCGCGCTCGCGCACCGATACCACGATGACCGGCACCGCACTTTGCTGGCGGATCGCCGACAGCACCTGCTGGCCGTCCATGTCGGGAAGCCCCAGATCCAGCAAAACGAGATCCACCGGACGGGTATAGACCGCCGCCAACGCCTGCTCGCCGCTGCCCGCCTCGATCACGTCATACCCTTGGGAGGCCAGGCTGATACGCAGAAACCGGCGAATCTGCTGCTCGTCGTCGACGATGAGAATGCATTCGCCTTGGGCCCCTTTCATCGCCTCTCCTGTTGTTGCATGGCTCACCTCAATAGATACAAATGATTGACCTTATCATTAACCCGCTGTTATGTTGATCAAGTCAACAAAAGGGTTAATCATGTACCGCCGCTATCTGGCCGACCCGCTGCAGCAGCTGACCCACGCCTACCGGGCGCACATGCGCCGCACCATCGAAGCCGCCGATATCGGCGTGCCCGCCGTTCACGTGCGGGCGCTCAAGGGCATTGCCGACGCCGCCCCGTGCACCGCCCAGGGGTTGGCCACGAGCCTGCGCCGCGACCGCGCCCAGATTACCCGTATGCTCAAGGATCTGCTCGACGCCGGCTTGATCGAAAAGCGCGACCACCCAAGCGACCGGCGAAGCCAGTGGCTCACATTGACCGCCCGCGGTGAAGCGATGCTTACGCAGGTACAGCGCCTGGAAGAAGCCGCCGCCGCGCGAATGACCGAGGGCCTGAGCGCGCGCGAGGTCGAAGACTTCATCCGCCTGGCCCGTCACATGGCCGAACGCCTCGACGCGTGACGCATTCAAGCGCTAGTAATTCCCTTTGCGTTCCGCCTGACCCTTCACCCTTCACTCTTCACTCCTCACCGCCCAGGAGACCCCCATGGCTCGCCCCGCTCCCCGTACCTTGAACGTCGTCGCCTCCACGCCGATTACCCCGCACATGCTGCGCATCACGCTCGGCGGCGCCAGCGTCGATCGTTTCCCCGCCGACCAGCAGAGCGCCTATATCAAACTCATTTTCGAGCATCCCGGCGAAGAGCGCCCCTTGATGCGAACCTACACCGTGCGCCAGCAGCGCGAGGACGAATTCGACGTCGACTTCGTGCTGCACGAACCCGCCGGCCCCGCCGCTCAGTGGGCTAAAAACGCGCGCCCGGGCGATCCCATTCTGATCGGCGGGCCGGGGCCGAAAAAGCTCGTCGACAACAGCGCCGACTGGTTTCTGATCGTCGGCGATATGACCGCCCTGCCCGCGGTCAGCGTCAATCTGGAACAGTTGCCCGACGACGCCAAGGGGTACGCCGTCATCGAGGTGCTCGACGAGCGCGACATTCAACCTCTCGACCGCCCCGCGGGCGTGGAGCTGCACTGGCTGGTCAACCCCCATCCCGGGCAAGCGAGCGTGCTGCTCGACCGGGTACGTGCGCTAACCTGGCTGCCGGGGCGCCCAAGCATCTGGGCCGCCTGCGAGTTCAGCGACATGCGCGCGCTACGCCAGCACTTCAAGAAAGAGCGCCAGGTCGAGCGCGGCGATCTGTATATCTCCAGCTACTGGAAACACGGCAGCAGCGAAGACCAGCACAAACGCGCCAAGAGCGACGACACCGCTGCTTACGAGGCCCAGCCATCGTGATCGAGCGCGTCGTCGGTGCGGGGCAGCGGTAGCGTGACGCGAATCCGCGTACCGCGCCCCTGCTCGCCGGGTAGCGCTTCGATGAACCCGCCGTGGGCGCCGATCATCCCCCGGCAGATGGCGAGCCCCAGGCCGCTGCCGTGGGCGCTGCGATCTCCGTCGCCGCCGCTATAGAACATATCGAACACCCGCTCGCGCAGCGCCGGGTCGATGCCCGGCCCCTCGTCAGCCACGGTGATCTGTAGCCGCTGTGTCCCGGCCTCATCGCTTCGGGCATCCTCGACCCGGGCATCAATGGTCAGCGCGCCGCCCTGGGGTGAGAAGCGCTGGGCGTTGTCGAGAATATTGACCAACGCCTGCTCGATCAGCGCCGGGTGCACGTATAAAAGCGGCAGCGCCGGTGGCCAGTTCTTGTGCACCACTACGTGCTTGAGCGACTGCGCCAGGCGCTTCAAGGCGGCGTTGGTTATGTCATCGAAGGCGGCCCAGTCGCGCTCGAGCTTGAGCGTACCGTGCCCCAGGCGCGTCATGTCCAGCAGGTTCTGAATGTAGCGGTTGAGCCGTTCGCTCTCGGTGAGAATACCGTCCAGCAGCTCGCGCTGGTCGGTCTCGTCGAGTTGCGCTTTTAGTTCGAGGAGCGAGCTCGCCGCACCAATGATCGATGAAAGCGGCGTGCGCAAATCGTGGGACACCGAGGCGAGTAGCGCCGAGCGCAGCCGCTCGTTCTCCTCGGAAACGCGCGTAGCACTCAACTCCGCCACCAGCCGCGTGCGCGCAAGCGCCATGCCTAGCTGGCGCACCAGGGTATCGATCAGCGCCTCATCGTCCAGGGTGAGCGGAGTTGCGCGTTCTGATAGCTTCATGGCCAGCATACCGACCCGCTCGCGATGTTCGATCAAGGGCACCAGGCGCCAGGCCTGCTGGCTCAGCGTCTGCGTGCCAAAGCCGCTGGCCTTGCCGTGCTGCCAGCTCCATACCGCCGCCTGGCGAGCGGCGGTATCCAGCCGCTCGAAGGCCGGCCAGGCGTGACTCACACTGGTCTCGGTCGCCGTTTCGGCCCGGTCGATGAAGGCCACCGGCACCTTGAAGCAGCCGACCAGGGTGTCCACGCCGATGCGCGCCACCTCGAAGGCGTCCGCTGCCGTCGAAAGCTTCTGAGCGTAGCGAAGCAGTAGCTGGGTCTGGTCGCGGCTGGCGCGCAGCTGCACCAGGCGCTGGCGAGCGCGTCCGGCCAGCTGCCCCACTACCGTCGCCACCAGCAGAAAGAAGATCACCGTTACCAGTTGGCCGCGCTGGCTTATGGCAAAGGTCATGCGCGGATCGGTAAAGAAGAAATTGAAGAGCAAAAACCCGACCACCGCGCTGAGCATGGCCATCGAAGTGCCCATCCAGGCAGCGCTGAACAGCACCGCCGAAAGAAACAGAAGCGACAGATTGGCAAGCTCAAGCCAGGGTTCGAGCAGTAGTGCCACTCCCAGCGCCGCCAGGGTGGTCAAAAGCGTCAGCGCCACTCGAGGCAGCGTCACGCCGGAGGGCCGTGGGCGACGGAGGCGCCGTCGCGAACGGCGGGTACGGGCGATGGCCACTACGTCGAACGCCTCGGCGTGATCGAGTAGGCGCTGCGCGAGCGGCCCTGGCCAGTGCCAGAACCGACGCGGCTCGGGCCGCCCTACCACCAGGGTGGTCGCGTTCATCGCCCGGGCGTGATCTAGTACGTCGCTCAAACCGCCGCCCCCCTTTAGCCGCAGCGTTTGCCCGCCCAGCCGCTGGGCCAGGCTGAACGCCTCCTCCACAGCCAAATGGCGCGCGGAAGAAAGCTGACCCTGGTCGACGAACACCACCTGCCAACTGGCCAGCCGCTTCTCCGCCAGCCGATGCGCGGCGCGCACCAGGGCGATATCCTCGTCACCGGCCTCGAGCACCACCAAAAGGCGCGGGCGCACCGGCCAGGGCCCCGCCTGGCCGCCGGCATCCATCGCCAGGCGCAAGTCGGCATCCACCCGCTCGGCCATGGTCTGGATCGCCAGCTCGCGCAGCGCATGGAGGTTGGAAACGTTGAAATAGCCCTCCATGGCAGCGCGGGCCTGCTCCGGCACGTAGACCTTGCCCCGGCGCAAACGCTCGAGCAGCTCTTGCGGCGTCAAATCGACCA
This sequence comes from Halomonas sp. HNIBRBA4712, assembly GCF_043558675.1. Lineage (NCBI taxonomy): Bacteria > Pseudomonadati > Pseudomonadota > Gammaproteobacteria > Oceanospirillales > Halomonadaceae > Halomonas > Halomonas sp. HNIBRBA4712. The sequence goes on from NZ_JBIFXR010000004.1 coordinate 209,146, forward strand.
GCGATACGTCGCGGGCGCGCTCGATCAGCGTATCCGGCACGGTCTCGCGCATGCGCACGCCGGTGATGCGGGCAACGTCATCGTTGAGGCTTTCCAGGTGCTGGACGTTGACCGTGGTCCAGACATCGATGCCCGCGTCGAGCAGCTCCTCGATATCCTGGTAGCGCCTGGGGTGGCGGCTACCGGGAATGTTGCGGTGCGCCAGCTCGTCGACCAGCAGAATGTCCGGCCGTCGCGCTAGTGCGGCGTCGATATCGAACTCGTGAAAAGCTTGGTCGCGATAGGCCAGTGGCGCCAACGCCAGCCGCTCGAGCCCGTCGCAAAGCGCCTCGGTATCGCGGCGACCGTGGGACTCGACCACCCCGATGACCACGTCCTCGCCCTCCTCGGCGCGCTCCTTGGCCATGCGCAGCATGGTGAAGGTCTTGCCAACGCCAGGGGCGGCCCCCAAAAATACGCGCAAACAGCCGCGCGCCTCTCGGCGCGCGGCATGTAGCAGGGTATCGGGATCCGGGCGTCGATCCGACGAATACATGGGTCACTCCATCGCGGTTGAAGGAGGCGGGAAGCGCTCGTCGAGGCGGGCATTCAGCACCAGCACGTTGACCACCGGCGAGCCGAGCCAGCCGGTATGCTCGAGGGATTCATCCACCAGCGCCATGACGCTAGCTTCCTCGATTCCGCGCGCACGCGCCACCCTGGCCACCTGGATATCCGCCGCTGCGGGCGAGATGTGCGGATCGATGCCCGACCCCGAGGCGGTAATCAGATCCAGCGGCACGCGATCGAGACTCACCCCCTCTCGGGCGGCCACGGCAGCAGTATCAGCGCTTGCACGCTCGAAAAGCGCAGGGCTATCCGGCGCCAAGTTAGAGCCTGCGGCCCCGGCCGCGTCGTTACCCGCCGCTGTTGGCCTGCCAATGAAATACGTCTGGCCGAAGAAGGTTTGCGCCACCAGGCGCGAACCAATGACGCGCCCATCCTCGGCATGGATAAGGCTACCTTTGGCCTGGTCGGGAAACAGCGCCCCGCCAAGCCAGGTGATGGCGAGCGGGTAGGCAAGACCCAGCAGTACGGCCATGACCAGCATGAAGCGCAGCGCCTGAGCCCAGGGGGCATACTTCGCCATTGACTCGTTGGATGAGTGGGCTGTTTGCATCTCGTTTCTCCTCAAAATGGAACGGCGTCGCGGCGTCACACAAACGGCGCAATCAAGGTGTCGAAAAGCTTGATCATGGGAAATGGCAGCAAGAGCCCGCCTACCCCGTAGATCAACAAGTTGCGACGCAGAAGCTCGGTTGCCGACGCCGCCTTGACCGATACCCCGCGCAGAGCAAAGGGGATCAAGGCGGGGATGATCAGTGCGTTGAAGACGACCGCCGCGAGTACGGCGCTGGTCGGCGAGTGCAGGTTCATCACATCGAGCATGCCAAGCGCCGGTACGCTCGCGGCGAACAGCGCCGGTAGAATGACGAAGTATTTGGCCACGTCGTTGGCAAGCGAAAAGGTGGTCAAGGCACCGCGAGTGACCAGCAGCTGCTTGCCGATCTCGACGGCGCTGATCAGCTTGCCGGGGTCGGAATCGAGATCGACCATGTTGGCCGCTTCCCGCGCCGCCTGGGTGCCCGAGTTCATGGCCAAGCCCAGATCCGCCTGAGCGAGCGCCGGGGCATCGTTGGTGCCATCGCCCACCATCGCCACCAGCCGCCCGCTGGCCTGCTCCTCGCGAATCAGCGCCAGCTTGCGCTCCGGCGTTGCCTCGGCGATGTAGTCGTCCACCCCGGCCGTGGCGGCAATGGCCGAGGCGGTGATCGGGTTGTCGCCGGTGATCATCACCGTCTTGATACCCAAAGCCCGCAGCTCGGCAAACTTCTCGGCAATGCCCTCCTTGATCACGTCGGAAAGCGCAATCACGCCCAGCAGCGTCTGGCCTTCGGCCACCGCAATCGGCGTTGCACCATCGCGGGAGATACGCGCGACCAGCGCATCGAAATCCCCCGGCACCACGCCGCCCTGGGCCGCGACCCAGGCCGCCATGGCGTTGGGCGCGCCTTTGCGCAGCTGCTTACCGCTAGTCAAGTCGACGCCTGACAGCCGCGTTTCGGCACTGAAGGCGATAAAGGTCGCACCATCGGCCTCTTCGCTAAGCTGCACGTCGACGCCCCTGGCGCTGGCAAGTGCGACGATCGAACGCCCCTCCGGCGTGGGGTCTTCGAGCGAGGAAAGAAAGGCGACATCGCGCAGAGACTCGAAGCGTACGCGCTGGCAGGCAGTAAATTCGGTGGCCCGACGATCGCCAAGGGTGATGGTGCCGGTCTTGTCGAGCAGCAGGGTATCGATGCTGCCAGCAATCTCCACCGCCTTGCCCGACTTGGCCACCAGGTTGGCGCGCATCGCCCGCGACATACCGGCGATACCGATGGCAGGCAGAAGCCCGCCGATGGTGGTGGGAATCAAGCAGATCAAGAGCGCCACCAGCATGACCGTGGAGGTCTCGACGCCAACGAAACTCGCCATTGGCACCAGCGTGACCACGACCAGCAGGAACACCAGCGTAAGCATGGCAAGCAGGACCGACAGCGCCAGCTCCGATGGCGTTTTCTGGCGGCTCGCCCCCTCCACCAGCGCAATCATGCGATCCAGAAGCGACTCGCCGGGGTTGGCGCTGACCTCGATCACCAGCGTATCGCTGAGCACTTTGGTGCCTGCGCTCACGCCGCTGTTATCGGTGCCCGCTTCGCGCAGCACGGGAGCCGACTCGCCGGTTACCGCCGACTCGTTGATCGAGGCCGCTCCCTTGACGATATCGCCGTCGGCGGGAATCAGCTCCCCGGCCTCGACCTGCACCCGGTCGCCCCGCCTGAGCTCAGTGGCCGCGACGTTTTCGAGCTGGCCATCGGCCCTCAAACGGCGTGCCGTGAGGGCACTTTTGGTCTGCCGCAGCGCGCCCGCCTGGGCCTTGCCACGCGACTCTGCCAGCGCCTCGGCACCGGTGGCAAAAAGCAGCGTTGCCAGGAGTAACAGCGCGATCGTCAGCGCAAAGCCGCCCCCTTCTCCCTCGGAAAAGCCGATAGGCGTCATCAGAAAGCAGACCAGCGTGCCGATGGCTACGACCATCATCACCGGATTGCGCGCCAGCTGGGTCGGCGCCAACCCTTTCACGGCCTGGCCCAGGAGGTTGAATTCTATTTTCGACATCTCGTTTTTCTCCTAAAAACCTGTGCCGCTGGTAACGGCTTCGCCGATCGGCCCGAGCACCAGCGCGGGCAAGAATCCCAACAGGTTGACGATCACGATGACGCCTGCAGTCAATCCCATGAAGGCGGCGCTATCCATCGCCAATGTGCCTCGGCCACTTGGCGCGCTGCGCTTGGTGACAAGCCAACCGGCAACGGCCAGCGGTACCAGCATGGGCACAAAGCGGCCAATCAGAAGCGCCACAACACAGGCCAGGTTCCACCAGGGCGTATCATCCCCCAGGCCTTCGAAGCCCGAGCCGTTATTGGCGAATGCCGAGGTGAACTCATAAAGCACCTGGGAAAGGCCGTGGAAGCCCGCGTTAGAGGTCTGCGAAAGACCAGGCAGCACCACGGTGAGCGCCGTCAGCCCCAGAATCACCAGCGGTTGGGCGAGGATGGCCAGCGAAATCCAGCGCATCTCACGGGTTTCCAACGGCTTACCGAAGAGCTCCGGCGCGCGCCCCACCATGAGCGAGCCGATGAACGCCGCCAGCATCAGGTAGAGCAGAAAACCGATCAGCCCCACGCCGATACCGCCGAAGGTCACGTTCACGAACATGTCCATCAGCAGCATCATGCCGCCCAGGGGGTTGAAGCTATCGTGCATGGCGTTGACCGACCCGTTGGAGGTTTGGGTCGTCCAGCTGCCCCACAGCGCCGAAAGATCGGTGCCAAAACGCAGCTCCTTGCCCTCCAGGTTGCCCTGAAGCCCCGCATCGGTTTGATAGAGCCCGGTAAGGGCCGCGTTGGGCATCCGTTCGGACATCACCACGACCGATGTGGACACCAGCGAAAAGGCCAGCATGACCGCACCGATACCCACCATAAGGCGGCGCCGGTTGGCGATCAGCGCGACTGCGACCAGTAGCGCCACGGGGATCAGCATGATGGAAGCCGTTTCGATCACGTTGGCAAGCGGCGTCGGGTTCTCCAGCGGCACGCTCGAGTTGGGCCCGAACCAGCCCCCGCCGTTGGTGCCCAGCTGCTTGATCGCGACCATGGAAGCGACCGGGCCCAGGGGCACGCTCTGTACGCCCTCGACCTGCGGATCGAGCGGCTCGATCTGGTGCGCCGCCTGATAGCTCGCGGGCACGCCCTGCCAGGTCAACATCAGCGCCACGACCGCCGCCAGCGGCAGCAGTACGCGCACCACCAGCCGGGTCATGTCGTGGTAGTAGTTGCCCACCCCCGGCGCGCCATCGGCACGCTTTTTCAGCAGCGTTCGTGCAATGGCTATGAGCACCGCCGCCCCTGTGGCAGGGGTGACGAACTGAAGTGTCACGATGGCCAGCGTCTGGCTCAGGTGCGAAAGCTGCGACTGTCCCGAGTAGTGCTGTTGGTTGGTATTGGTCGCGAACGAGACCGCCGTGTGCAGCGCGGTATCCCAGGCCATGCCGGGAATGGCATCCGGGTTGAGCGGCAACAGGCCCTGGCCCATGAACAAAAGCCAGGCAAAAACGATCAGGGCACCGTGGAGCTTCACAATCGCCATCGCGTAGGCCTGCCAGCTCATGGCGTGGTCAGGGCGGAGCCCGCTCAAGCGGTAAATCGGCGTTTCGATAACCCCGAACAGCTTATCCAGTCGCCCCCGCCGCTCCCCCACCGCGTTGGCGATATAGGCGCCCAGCGGCACGGCCAGAAGCGCCACCACGGCGTAGATCGCGATCATGTCGTTCATGGCGATCTCCTAGAACCGTTCCGGGTGAACGAGGGCGTAGAATAGATACGCGCCGGTGCCCAGGGCGATAAGTAGTAACAGCAGATTCATTGCGTGCTTCCTCTTGATAGACGTCCGTAGGGACAGAGAAAGCGTAGGGAGGCAGGGCGTAAAAATTCGATGGCGATTTCGCCACCTGGCGTCAAGAAAGCGTAAAAAAACGGCCCCGAGGGGCCGTCGCATGCGTATCGTCGAATCAAGTGACGAGCAAGGCGTTAGATCTCCACCGCCCGGCCGATGTACTCGATTGGCCCGGTGGGAAGCCCGGTGGGCGAGCCGGTGTCGTTCTCGAGTGTGAGTTCGAAAAGCTGGTTGTTCTCGAGCGGCGGCAGCTCGTCGAGGTTCAAGCGGATCGGCTCGCCGGGTTCCACGAGCCCCAGCGATACCGGCCGCTGCCAGTCGTCCGCCTTGGTCCAGAACTCCAGCGCCTTGCCCTCGGGCACTTGGAACCTGCCGAGCGGAATCAGCTCGATCTGGCGGCGGTTGGCGGCCTGCACCACCCAGCCGGCGGACTGGCTTTGCGGGGCGAGCAGCACCACCATGTACTCGGGAGTGGCCGGGCCCGCCGGGCGCATCAAAAGCAGTGCGGCCATAATGACGCTCGCGGCGAGCCCCAGCCCTGCAGCGGCGCGCCAGACGCCGAGGCGCTGCCAGACACTCGTGCGAGGCGCATGGGGGCGCGATTGCCCCAGGCTGCGCTCGATGCGCGGCCACAAAAAATCGCTGGGGGGAAGCGGCTCGGTCAGCGCGTTGTAGGGAAAGAAACGCTCTTCCCAGGCGCTGACCGCGCGAGCGAGCTCCGGGTCGCGCGCCAGGCGCGCCTCGAAGGCCTGGCGCTCTGAAAAGGGCAGCGTGCCCAGCACGTACTCGCCGGCCAGGGCGTGCTTGTCATCGTGTTCATGGGTGTCGGTCATGCCAAACACTCCCGTAAACGCACCAGGCTTCGCTTGATCCAGGCTTTCACCGTGCCCAGCGGCGCGCCGGTGTGGGCGGCGATCTCGGCGTGACTCAGGCCGTTGACATAGGCCTGGAGCACGCAGGTTCGCCGCTCGGCCTCGAGCTCTTTCAGGCAGTCATCCATCCGCTGGCCGGTTTGCCAATCGAACGCCTCGAAGGTTTGGCCTTCCGGGCGCGTGGTGTCTTGCTGCTCGAGCTCGTCCGGCTCAAACGCTGAATCCGGCATCCGCTCGCGGCGGCGGATCGCGTTCAACGCCAGGTGCCGCGCGATGCTGAAAATCCAAGTGCGGGCCGCCCCACGTTCGTTATCGAAGGTCGCGGCGCGCTGCCAGATATTGAGAAAGGCGTCGTGGACGATATCCTCGGCCATACCCCGGTCCTTGACGATACGTTGCACCACGCCGAGCATCCGTGAGCCTTCCTGGCGGTAAAGCGCGTGCAGGGCATCGTGCTCGCCCCGGGCACAGCGTGCCAGCGTATCGTCGTAGTCGAATTCGGTGCTGTGATTGGACACCCGCATGCTCCCTCGTGGCGCGCCGGCTCGTGATGGCGCAGAGGTAGCATAACGAGGAAGGGCCCGCTTAACGAGCCCTTCATTCAACTGTGGCGGGGAGAGCCTCTCCCCCACCACGCTGCCTTGATTTCTACTGCGAGCGGATTACTCGGCCATGTAGAAGTTGTAGTCCGCCTGGTAAGTGACGATGGCAATAGCGCCTTCGTGGTCGGCATCACAGCCCATGCTCGGGGCCACGCCGCCTTCGGTGTTCATGCGTTGAATGTAGCTCACGCCGGTCATGGCGCCTTCACCTTCCGCCGGGTTGGCTTCGACCAGCTGAAGCGGGATGTTGCCTTCACCGTTATCGGCGGTAGCAAGCTGGGTACCGGTCACCTTGGAGCCGTCCATCGCTTCCCAGGTAGCGGGCGGGCCATAGTAGCTGCCGACCTGGTTGCCGTCGCTATCGTTGAGTGCAGCGCTCGGGCCCTTGAAGACCCAAGCGACTTCGCCGGAATCGTTGGTTTCACACATGTACTTGATGGTGCCCACGCCCACGGTTTCGAGCGCGACGGCATGGCCATCCGGGACTTGAACGTCGTCTGACGATTGCGCCAGCGCCGCATGACTGAAGGTTGCCATCAAAGCTGTTGCCAGGGTCGCACGCGTTAGATGTTGAATACTCATTTCAGTCTCCTTAAACGGGTTGTGATCAACCGCTTCTTCCTCGGCGGCTGTAATGGGGATACACCCGAGCCCATCGATTGGATGCACCTTTTTTCGAATTTTTTTAAGATTCTTCAAGGAAGCCTCTTTTTTTTGGCTTTCTGGTCACCGGCGAAGCTTCACTTTTATAGTCAAAACAGCGCCTTGACCGAATAACGAGCGCGCCGTCAAGTCAACGTCATCAAGCCCCGGTACTCTTGATGCGTTACCCACCCTGCCCTTCGATCTCAGGAGCCCTTGAATGCCTTTATCCTCCCCTGAACTGACCCTGACACGCCGCAGGTTTCTGGGCGGTTTGGCCGCATCGACCTCGTTGATCATGCTGCACCCTTTCGCCGCCCACGCCTCCCCCCGCCAGGCGCACCTGCGGCTGATGGAAACCACCGACATCCACGTAAGCGTTCTGCCCTACGACTACTACGCCGACCAGCCCAACGACACCCTCGGGCTTGCCCGCACCGCCTCGCTCATCGACGCGGTGCGCGCGGAGTCCACCAACGCGATGCTGATCGACAACGGTGACTTTTTGCAGGGCAACCCGATGGGCGACTACATCGCCTACGAGCGCGGCATGCGCGAAGGCGACCGCCATCCGGTCATCAACGCCATGAACGTGCTGAATTACGACATCGGCACCCTGGGTAATCACGAGTTCAACTACGGTCTGGATTTCATGTTCAAGGTGCTGGGCGGCGCCAACTTCCCCTACGTTTGCGCCAATCTGACCAAAGGGGCGCTGGCGAGCGACCCGCGCAACGACGACCTTTTCCTGCGCCCCTATATGATCAAGGAGAAGACGATCATCGACGGCGCCGGCAACCCGGATACCGTCAAGGTAGGCTTCATCGGCTTCGTGCCGCCCCAGGTCATGGTGTGGGACGAAAAACATCTGGCCGGGCAAGCCAACACCCGTGACATCGTCGAGGCGGCCAATGCCTGGGTGCCGGTGATGAAAGAAGAAGGCGCCGACATCATCGTGGCGCTCTCCCACTCGGGCATCGATGGCGCTACCCGGACCGAGCGGATGGAGAACGCTTCGCTCTATCTTGCCGGCGTCGAGGGGATCGACGCCATCTTTACCGGCCACCAGCACCTGGTCTTTCCCGGGCCGACGGACTTTCAGGGAATCGAAGGGGTCGACCCGCAGCGCGGCACGCTGATGGGCAAGCCCGCGGTCATGGCAGGGTTCTGGGGATCGCACATGGGCCTGATCGACCTGCTGCTCGAGCGCGACGGCGGCGGCTGGCGCATCGTCGATTTCACCACCGAAGCGCGGCCGATCTACCACCGCAACGAAAGCCGCGAGGTCGTGGCCGACGCGGCCTCTACGGCCGCCGTGGCGGCGTCGGTCGAGGAGGATCACCAGGCGACGCTTGAGTACATTCGCACGCCGGTCGGGCGCAGCGCGGCGCCGCTTCACTCCTACTTCGCGCTGGTGGCGGACGACCCCTCGGTCCAGCTGGTCGCCAACGCCCAGATCTGGTACATCCAGCAGATGCTCAAGAGCGGCGAGTACGCGGATCTGCCGGTGCTGTCTGCCGCCGCGCCGTTCAAGACCGGCGGCCGGGGTGGCCCTACCTACTACACCGACGTGCCGGCCGGGGATCTGGCCATCAAGCACGTAGCGGATCTGTATCTTTACCCCAACACCATTCGCGCCGTGGCGATCAGCGGCGCCCAGGTGCGCGAGTGGCTCGAGATGTCCGCCGGCATGTTCCAGCAGGTGCCGGAAGGCGCCATGGACGCGCCGCTGCTCAATAACGACTTTCCCTCCTACAACTTCGACGTAATCGACGGCGTGAGCTATCGCATCGATCTTTCCCAGCCGTCGCGCTACACCGCCGAGGGCGAGCTCGCCCACCCCGACGCACACCGGATCGTCGACCTGGCGTTCGAGGGCGCCCCGATCGACCCCACACAGACCTTCGTGGTGGCCACCAACAACTACCGGGCCGGCGGCGGCGGCAACTTCCCGGGCATCGACGCCGACGTGGTCATCTTCGTCGGCCCGGACACCAACCGCGACATCATCGTGCGCTACATCGTCGAACAGGGAACCGTCGACCCGGCGGCCGACTTCAACTGGTCCTTCAAGCCGATGCCGGGCACCACGGCAGTGTTCGAAACCGGACCAAAGGCGGTCGAGCATCTGGTGGATCTTGACGCGAGCATTCGCATCGAAGCCGCCGGTGACGGCGACAACGGCTTTGCCCGCTACCGCCTCGCGCTGTAACCCCTTCGGACACCGGGCCTACAAAAAAGAGGCGCGGCACTCAAAGCGCCACGCCTCTTTTGCTACCGCCGTGCACTTTTGATACCGCGGTTCAATAAGGCCCGAGACCGCGTCTCGGGCGGCACGCTTACTGCGCTGCTTTATGCATGGCAAGTGCGGTATCGAGCATCCTTACTGCGCTGCTTTATGCATGGCAAGTGCGGTATCGAGCATCCGGTTGGAGAAGCCCCACTCGTTGTCGTACCAGGCCATGATCTTCACCAGCCGGCCGTTGACCCGGGTGTGGTTGGCGTCGAAGGTCGAGGAGTGGGCATCGTGGTTGAAGTCGATCGATACTAGCGGCTGAGCGTTGACCGCGAGCACTTTAGAGCTTGCTGCGGCCTTCTCGACGATCTCGTTGATCTCTTCCTTTGAGGTATCCCGCGAGGCGGTAAACGTCAGATCGACCAGAGAGACGTTGATCACCGGCACCCGCACTGCCAGGCCATCGAGCTTGCCATCGAGCTCCGGCAGCACCAGGCCCACCGCCGCCGCCGCGCCGGTTTTGGTCGGAATCATCGAGTGGGTGGCGCTGCGCGCGCGGTACGGGTCCGAGTGGTAAACGTCCGACAGATTCTGGTCGTTGGTGTAGGCGTGAACGGTGGTCATCAGCCCGTTTTCGATACCGACGGCGTCGTTGAGCGCCTTTGCTACCGGCGCCAGGCAGTTGGTGGTGCAGGAAGCGTTGGAGACCACGGTGTGATCGGCGGTGAGCGTTTCGTCGTTGACCCCGTAAACGATGGTGGCGTCGGCATCCGGGCTTGGCGCCGAGATCAGTACGCGGCGTGCGCCAGCCTCGATGTGCTTGGCGGCCGCGTCGCGCTTGGAGAAAAGCCCGGTGCACTCCATCACCAGCTCCACTCCCAGCGCTTTCCAGGGGAGATTGGCCGGGTCGCGCTCAGAGGAGATCGCGATGCGATCGCCGTCCACGGTGATGCTCTTTTCATCGTGTTCGACGGAAAACGGGAAGTGGCCGTGAACGGTATCGTGGCGCAGCAGGTGGGCGTTGAGCGACGCCTCGCCCAAATCGTTGATCGCTACGACTTCGAAGCGGTCACGGTAGCCATTTTCATACAGTGCGCGCAGCACGTTGCGGCCGATACGACCAAAACCGTTGATGGCGATTTTAATGCTCATGGGGCACCTCGTTTGGCTGATTAAAACGTGCGTGAAACCGGGCGATATCGAACACCGCTCTTCAAGTGGCGAAACGCCGATTAGTAAAAAAATTACACAATCATGTCAATATGACCATTTTCCACCCTGAGAAACCTTAATTCAGCGCCTCAAGGTAGGCTCAATCCGAATATGTAGTAAAATTACTATAAAAAGAGTACCCTGGTCCAACTCTTAATCGCGGACCAGAACCGCACCCCCGTTTGAACGATGCGCCGCTTTGGCGCCTTGAAAGGAGACGCCTCGATGAGCCAACACGCCAGTGCCCCTCCCCTGCGCCGAACCAAGATCGTGGCCACACTCGGCCCCGCCAGCGACCGCCCCGGCGTGCTCGAGGCGATGATCAAGGCCGGGGTCGACGTGGTGCGGCTCAACTTCTCCCACGGCTCGAAAGAGGATCACCAGCGACGCCTGGAAGACGTGCGTGACATCGCGGCGCGGCTCAACAAGAGCGTGGCGGCGCTGGGCGACCTGCAGGGCCCGAAGATTCGCATCGCCCGCTTTGCCGATGGCCCGGTAACGTTAAAGGTAGGCGATACCTTCGTTCTCGACATGGCGCTGGATAGCCAGAGTGGAAGCGTCGAGCGCGTGGGCTGCGACTACAAGGCGCTGATCGACGACGTCGCCCCCGGCGACCGGCTGCTGCTCGACGACGGCCGCGTGGTGCTCGACGTGACCGCCATCAAAGGGCAGCAGGTGCATACCCGGGTGCACGTAGGCGGCAAGCTTTCCAACAACAAGGGCATCAACAAACAGGGCGGCGGGCTTTCCGCCCCGGCACTCACCGAGAAGGACAAGGAAGATCTCAAGACCGCTGTGGCGATCGGCGTCGACTATTTAGCGGTATCGTTTCCCCGCAGCGCCGCCGACATGCAGGAAGCCCGCACGCTGCTCGGCGAAGAAGGCCGCGAGATCGGCCTGGTCGCCAAGCTCGAGCGCGCCGAGGCGGTAGCCGACGATGCGACGCTCGACGCGATCATCGAAGCGAGTGAGGCGGTCATGGTCGCCCGCGGTGATCTCGGTGTGGAGATTGGCGATGAGGCGCTGATCGGCACGCAAAAGCGCATCATCAAGCACGCCCGCACGCTCAATCGGGCGGTGATCACCGCCACCCAAATGATGGAGTCGATGATCGAGTCCCCGCTGCCCACCCGGGCCGAGGTGTTCGACGTCGCCAACGCCGTGCTCGACGCCACCGACGCGGTGATGCTCTCCGCCGAAACCGCCGCCGGCGAGTTCCCGGTTGAAACCGTCGAGGCGATGGCGCGGGTGTGTCTCGGCGCCGAGCGCGAGCGTATCGCCCAGTCCTCCGGCCACCGCATTCATGAAGGCTTCGAGCGTATCGACGAGACCATCGCGCTCTCGGCGATGTACGCCGCCAACCATCTGGCCGGCGTGCGCGCCATCGCCTGCATGACCTCGACCGGCTATACGCCCCTGATCGCCTCGCGCATCCGCTCGGCGCTACCCATCGTGGGGCTTGCCCACAGCCCCATCGCCCAGCGGCGCATGGCGCTCTACCGCGGTGTGGTATCGATTCCCTTCGACACCACCCACATGGCGGCCGACCAGGTCAACCGCGAGGCGCTGGCGCTGCTCGAAAGCCACGGATTGGCGCGCGCTGGCGAGCATGTCATTCTTACCCGCGGCGATCACATGAACGCCCACGGCGGCACCAATACGATGAAGGTGCTGAAGCTTTAGTTAATGATGCATTGGTTAACAAGGCCAAGCCACGCCCGCTCGCGGCGCAAGCAAAAAAACACAATAACCGAGTCAAAAGGAGTGCCCCATGCTCGATGCGCGCCCACCCCGCCAGGCCTCGCGCCGGCTTGCCGCTAGAAAGCGCATTGCGCTGATCGCCCACGACGGCAAGAAAAGCGAGCTGCTCGAATGGGCGACGCGCTGGCAGCAAACCCTTTGCGAGCACACGCTGATGGGCACCGGCACCACCGCCGGGCGGCTCAAAAAGGCGCTCGGCCTGGAGGTCGAGCCCTTGATGAGCGGCCCGCTCGGCGGCGACCAGCAGATCGGCGCGCGGCTGGCCGAGCAGCGCCTGGACGTACTGATCTTTTTCTGGGACCCCTTCGCCCCGCAGCCCCACGACCCGGACGTAAAAGCGCTTCTGCGCCTGGCCGCGCTCTGGAACGTGCCGGTCGCCTGCAACGCCGCCAGCGCCGATTTCATGCTCTCTTCGCGCTACATCAATGAAGAGTACGCGATGATGATCCCCGACGCCGAGGCCTGGGCCCAGGGACGCACGACGAATACGCCCTGAGCCCATGGACAGCGCGCCGCATTAAAACCGTTCAGTCAGGCTTGATGACGGGTTGTGGGAGGGAGCTTCAGCTCGCGACACCATTGTTCGAAGGTTCCTAACGGGCACTCAGTGGCGGGTACGCAGCACTCTAGGCACCACCTGCAGACCCGTGACGCCGCCGCCACCGATGGCCTCCAGCGCGCAGGCGAGCGTGCGCTGCGCTATCTGCTCGACGTCCTGGGCCACGGTGTTCACCGGCTGGGGAAGAAAATCGAGCAGCCGATGATCGCCGAAGGTGGCCAGGCGCAGCCCGCGCGGCAGGCCGCCGCGGGCCTGAAAGCAGTCGAACACGCCCTCCATCAGCGTATAGGAAGCGGTCACCACCGCATCGATCGCGGCGTCCTCCCGGTAGAGGCTTTCCATCATCGCCCTGCCCTCGCTGCGCTCGTAGCGGCCTGCGCTCAGCACGCGTGGCTGAACGTGCTCGCCAAGCGCCTCCTCGAACCCGGCGCGCCGCTCGCGGCTGATCGAAAGCCCCGGCATCGCCTCGATCCAGGCCACCCGGCGCGTGGCGTCATCGAGTATCGAGCGAGTAAGCGCGCGGGCCGCCTCGAAGTCGTCGCTCACCACGCTTGCAAAGCGCGAGGCACAAAGCCCCCGGTCGACTCCGACGATGCGCAGGCCGGACTCGGCCAGCTCGACGTAAAGCGGGTCGCTCTGCTCGAGGCAGCTGGCGGTGATCAGCACGTCGCAGCGCTGGGCGCGTAGCGACAGCGCCAGGCTGCGCTCACTTTCGGCGCAGTCGTCGGAGCTCACTACCAGCAGCTGATAGCCCTTCTCCCGTGCGCCGCGCTCCAGCCGCTTGGCCAGGCGCGCGTAGCTTGAGTTCTCCAGGTCCGGCACGATCAGCCCGATCAGCCGACTCGCACCGCGCCTCAGCGCCGCCGCCTGAGGGTCGATGTGGTAGCGGTGCTCGCGCACTACCGCCATGACCCGCTCGATGGTGGCCTGGCTGATACGGCGCTGCTCGGCCTGGCCGTTGATCACGTAGCTGGCGGTGGTTCGCGAAACGCCGGCGAGCCGGGCGATGTCGGCAAGTGTCATGTGGTGTCAACTCCTCGCGTTGAGCCGCCGAGTGTATCAGCGCCTTGACTCGGCCCCCACCAAAGTCTAAAAACACACCCCTTGTGCCGCTGGGTGAATCGTTTCAGCATGGCTTCATACAGAATAGCACCTCCCTCGGCAGAATCGGCGAGGCCCTCTACCCTCGCCCATGCTCGGATCGGCGCGATTGACAGGAGAACTACATGCTCACACTTGGCCCTCACGACATTCTGCCGGGCTGTCGCGCCAGCGACTGGCACGCCGCGCTGGACGCCGCCGCCGACGCGCTGATCGAGGCGGGACTGGCCTCACCTGGCTATCGCGACGGGCTGCGCGCGCGCGAAGCCCAGTCGTCCACCTATCTGGGTAACGCCATTGCCATCCCGCACGGCACGCCGGAAAGCCGCGAGCACGTGCTACGCACCGGCGTGCGCGTGCTCCAGTTTCCGGAGGGCGTCGAGTGGCACGACGGCCACCGCGTGAACGTGCTGGTGAGCATTGCCGCGCAAAACGACGAGCACCTGGATATTCTGCGCGCGCTGACCCACGTGCTCGACCGCGACGGCGTGGCCGAGGCGCTGGCCGGGGCGACCAGCCGCGAGGAGATCCTGGCGCTTTTGACTAAACAGGCGCCGACGCCACGCCTGGACCGCGACACGCTGTGCCTGAAGTTCCCTGCACGAAGCCTTCAGGAACTCGCCTTGGCCGGCGCCGCCCGGCTGCATCAGAACGCACTGGTCGACACCCATTTCATTGCCGCGGTGGCGGAAAAACCGCCGGTTTGGCTCGGCGGCGGCTATTGGCTTGCAAGCCACGCCGCCCCCGAGCTGAGCCCGGCGCTGGCGGTGGCCACCCCCGCCGAGCCCCTCGAAGAGGCGGGCAAACCGGTGCATGCGCTTTTTTGTCTGGCGGGTAACGCCGCCACCCACCTGCCGCTTCTGGAGCGCATCGACACTCTGATCGACCAGGTGGAGAGCGTCACCCTTGGCGAGGCGGACGCCCCCGCGATGCTGGCGCTGCTGGCGGGCGAAAACGCCGCCACGCCCACGCGGCGGGTGCGCGTGTTGAACCCCCACGGCCTGCACGCTCGCCCGGCCAAGCAGCTGGTGCAGACGGCCCGCGCCCAAAGCGTGGCGATCAACGTGCGTCTCGAAGAGGGCAGCCCGGCGAGCGTATCCGCGGCGAGCCTGACCAAAGTGATCGGCTTGGGCGCCCGGCGCGGCCAGTGGCTGACGCTTTCCGCCCAGGGCGAAGGCGCCGAGCAGGCGCTCGAGAATCTGGCTCGCGCGATCGAGGGCGGGCTGGGTGAGAAGGTCACGCCGTTTGATACCAGCGCTGAGCCCGCCGTAGAGGCCGCCGCGCCGGCTGCGCCGCCGGCCCTCGAGGCGGACACTCCACACCAGGGCGTGGCCGCCTCGCCGGGGCTCGCCATCGCCCCGGTCTTCGTGCTGCGCGCGCCGCGCTTCGACTACCCCGAACAGGGAGAAAGCCCGACGGCGGAACGCGAGCGGCTCGAGCGCGCCATCGAGCAGGGCAAGTGGCAATTGGGTGAGCTCGTGCGTCACGCCGCCGGCGGCGACGTGGCCGACATTCTTTCGATGCACGCTGAAATGCTCGACGACCCGGAGCTTCACCACGCCGCTAAAGATGCGATCAACGAGGGCCGCTCCGCCGAGGCCGCCTGGTGGGAGGCGATCGACACCGCCGCCCACGCCCAGGAGATGCTCGCCGACCGGCTACTCGCCGAGCGGGCGGCGGATCTGCGCGACGTGGGCCGCCGGGTGCTGAGCGTGCTGTGCAATACCGAGCTGCCCGAGCCGCCGGCGCACCCCTACATTCTGGTGACCGAGGACATCGGCCCCTCTGACGTGGCGCGGCTGGACACCTCGAAAGTGAAAGGCCTTCTGACCGAGCGCGGCGGCGCCACCGCTCACAGCGCGATTCTGGCGCGGGCACTTGGCATTCCCGCCGTAGTGGGCGCCGGGCGCGCGGTGATGGGCCTGACCAACGCCAGCATGATGATTCTCGACGGCGACCGGGGGCGTGTGACGCCCTGGCCTTCCGAGGAACGGCTAAGCCGCGCCGAGCAGCAGCTTCTTGATCTTCAAACTCGCGAAGCGGACGCCTGGGAGCGGCGCTTCGAGCCCGCCACCACCCGCGACGGTCACCCGGTCGAAGTGGCGGCGAACCTGGGCAATACCCTGCACGCAGCGGACGCGGTCGAGCGCGGCGCCGAAGGCGTGGGCCTTTTGCGCACCGAGTTTCTGTTCATGGCGCACGCGAGCGCCCCGGATCTTGCGACCCAAACCGGCGAGTACCGCCAGGCGCTCGAGGCGCTGGCCGGCCGGCCGCTGGTGGCGCGCACGCTGGATGTCGGCGGCGACAAGCCGCTGCCCTACTGGCCGGTGCCCCAGGAGGACAACCCGTTTCTGGGCCTGCGCGGCATTCGCCTGGCGCTGACCGAGCCGCACGTGCTCGAGACCCAGCTCAAAGCGCTATTGATGGCCGGCGCCCCGGACGCCCAGGGTAACGCCCGGCCGCTTCGCATCATGCTGCCGATGGTCAAGGACGTGGCGGAGTTTCGCGCAGTGAAGGCGATCTTCGATCGCTTGCTCGCCGAGCTTCCCGTTTCCGAGCGCGCCAGCGACGTGCAGCTGGGCGTGATGATCGAGATTCCCTCGAGCGCGCTGCTCGCGCCGAGCCTGGCCGCCGAGGTCGACTTCTTCTCGATCGGCACCAACGATTTGACTCAGTACACGCTCGCCATCGACCGCGGCCACCCGGCGCTCTCCGCCCAGGCCGACGGCCTGCACCCGGCGGTGCTGCGCCTGATCCAGATGACAGTGGAGGCCGCCCACGCCCAGGGCAAGTGGGTCGGGGTGTGCGGCGAGCTCGCCTCCAACGCTGCCGCCGTGCCGGTGCTAGTGGGGCTGGGCGTCGACGAGCTGTCGGTCAGCGCCCGCCAGGTGCCGCTGGTGAAAGCGCGGCTGCGCGAGTTCGACCTCGATGATGCCAAACGCTGCGCGGCACTTGCGCTTTCAAAGGCGACGGCGGGTGATGTACGCGACGCGCTGGAGGCCAACTGATGGCGCGGATCATGACGCTGACGCTCAACCCGGCGCTGGATCTCGCCTTCGCCCTCGACGAGCTTGCGCTTGGCGCGGTCAACCGCCCGCATCACGCCCAGCTCGACGCTGCCGGCAAGGGTGTCAACGTGGCCCGGGTGCTGGCCGGGCTCGGCCACGAGGTGATCGTCGGTGGTTTTCTCGGCGCCGACAACGACGGCCCCTTCGAGCGCGCCTTTGCGCAGCTTGGCGTGAGTGACGCCTTCGTGCGGGTGCCCGGCGAGACCCGTATCAACGCCAAGCTTGCCGAAAAAAACGGCCGGGTCACCGACATCAACGGCCCCGGCATCGCGGTCGATATTAGGGCCATCGCCGCGCTGATCGCCACGGTGGAAAACGCGCAAAAGGCCGCACCGCTCGACGCGCTGGTGCTGGCCGGGAGCCTACCGCCGGGTCTCGAGCTGGAGGCGTTCGAGGATCTGTTACACCGGCTCAAGGCCACCGGCGTGCCGCTATGGGTCGATACCAGCAATGAAGCGCTCAGGCGTGCCATCGACATCGCCCCAACCGCGGTCAAGCCCAACGAGCTGGAGCTAGCCGACTGGGCGGGTGAGCCGCTCGACACCGCCGAGCGGCGCCTTGCGGCGACCCAGCGCCTGCACCAGGCGGGTATCGACCACGCGCTTCTATCCGCCGGCGAACACGGCGTGACCTGGGTCAACGCCCAGGGCGCCTGGCGCGCGACGCCGCCGCGCGTTCGCCCGGTCAACACCGTAGGCGCCGGCGATACGTTCGTGGCCGCCATGCTGCACGGTTTGCTCAGCCAGTGGCCGCCGGAGCAGACCCTTCGCTTTGCCACGGCGCTGTCGGCGGAGTCGGTGCGCCACCCAGGCGTTGGCGACCCCAATGCCCGCGACTTTTCAACCCTGGAACAAGAGACTCACGTCGAGCGCCTGCACGCCGGTAGTCCCGAGGGAGCCTTTCAATGAACGTTATTCTGATCACCAACTGCCCCAGCGGCGTGGCGACCACCTTTCTTGCCGCCAGGCGACTGGAGCAGGCGGCCACGCGGCTTGGCTGGCAGGCGCACGTCGAAATGCACGGCGAGCTGGCCCCGGCCGAGGCCGCAAACGCGGAGCAGATCGAGCGCGCCGACCTGATCGTGGTCGCCGGCGACCTTGTGCCGGACCCCGCCCGCTTCGAGGGTAAACGCCTTTACCAGGGCGAGATCGCCGACGCCCTGCCGGCGCCGGACGCCTTTCTGGAAACCGCCAAGCGCGAGGCGCCGCTTTATACCCCGGTTGCGCCCGCAAGCGCCGCACCGGTCGAGGCCGCCGAAAAACGCATCGTGGCGGTCACCGCCTGCCCCACCGGCGTAGCCCACACCTTCATGGCCGCCGAAGCGCTCAGCGAAGCGGGCCGCACTATGGGCCACGCCATTCGCGTCGAGACCCAGGGCTCCGTGGGCGCTCAGGACCAGCTCACCGATCACGAGATCGCTCAGGCGGACGTAGTAGTTCTGGCCTGCGACATCGAGGTCGACCCTACGCGCTTTGCCGGCAAGCGGATCTACCGCACCTCGACCGGCACGGCGCTGAAAAAGCCCCAGGCAACTCTTGAAGCCGCCCTGGCCGAAGCGAGTGTCGAAGAGAGCGGCGCGGCCCCCGCCGCGAATCAGACCAAGAGCCTCAAGGAGAAAGGCGTTTACAAGCACCTGCTCACCGGGGTCTCGTTCATGCTGCCGATGGTCGTGGCGGGCGGGCTGATCATTGCGCTGTCGTTCGTCTTCGGCATCGAGGCGTTCGAGGAGCCGGGCACGCTTGCCGCCGCCTTGATGCAGATCGGCGGCAGCGCCATGGGGCTGATCGTGCCGGTGCTGGCGGGCTATATCGCCTACTCCATCGCCGACCGGCCGGGCATCGCGCCGGGGCTGATTGGCGGCATGCTCGCCGCCGACATTGGCTCCGGCTTCATCGGCGGCATTCTCGCCGGTTTTCTCGCGGGCTACGTGGCGCTGGCTCTCACCCGCGGCGTGAAGCTTCCTTCGAGCGTGGAGTCGCTCAAGCCCATTCTGATCATTCCCTTCGTGGCGAGCCTGGTGACCGGCTTGATCATGGTCTACGTCATCGGCGAGCCGGTGGCGGCGCTGCTGGGCGCGCTCGAAGGCTATCTGGCCTCGCTGGACTCGACCAACGCAGTGATTCTCGGGCTTCTGCTTGGTACCATGATGTGTGTGGATCTCGGCGGGCCGATCAACAAGGCGGCTTACACCTTCGGCGTGGGACTGATCGCCTCCAACACCTACGGGCCAATGGCCGCGGTAATGGCGGCGGGCATGGTGCCGCCGATCGGCATGGGCATTGCCAGTTTTCTGGCGCGCTACAAGTACGCCGCCGCCGAGCGCGAGGCGGGCAAGGCCTCTTTCGTGCTCGGGCTCTGCTTTATCAGCGAAGGCGCGATTCCGTTTGCCGCCAAGGACCCGCTGCGGGTGATCCCCTGCTGCATCGTGGGCGGTGCGGTGACCGGCGCGCTCTCGATGCTGGTCGGCGCCAAGCTGATGGCGCCCCACGGCGGTATCTTCGTGCTGCTGATTCCCGGCGCCATTTCACCGGCGCTGCTCTACCTGGGCGCCATCGTGGTCGGCTCACTGATCACCGGTGTGAGCTACGCCTTCTTGAAGCGCGGCGCCGCTCAGGTGGCCGTGGCCAGCTAAACGCTCGGCCGTTCGCGGCTTCCAACGAAAGCGCCTTCGGCCACGCAACAGTGCGTCGAAGGCGCTTTTTTCATGCCCGGCGTTTGTTCCCCGCAGCGCTTGATGTAGTATTTTTACATAATCAACAAGTTCCAGGCGCGTCGCTTCAACCGCCTCATCGATAAGGACTTTCAGCATGTTCCAGCTCACTCGCAGCGTCACCTGGCAGGCCCTCGAGCGCCTACGCGACAAGACTCAGAATGATCGCATCCGCGACTACTTCCAAAGCGACGCCCAACGCTTCGAGAAGATGAGCCTGCGCGTGGGCGGGCTGTTTCTGGATTACTCCAAGCATCACGTCTCGGACGAGGTGCTGGCGAAACTGCTGGAGCTGGCCGACCACTCGGCGCTGGTGCAGCGCCGGGCGCAGATGTTCTCCGGCGACATCATCAACGTGACCGAAAACCGCCCGGTGCTGCATACCGCGCTGAGAAACCCCGGCGACGAGCCGGTGTACGTGGACGGCGAAGATGTGATGCCGGAGATCACCCGCACCCGCGAGCAGATCAAGGCATTTTCCGAGGCGGTGAGAAGCGGCGAGTGGAAAGGCTACAGCGGCCAGCCGATCAAGGACGTAGTCAACATCGGCATCGGCGGCTCGGATCTCGGCCCCAACATGGCGGTACGGGCGCTTCTGAAGTACCGCCAGCCGGGGCTTCACTTTCACTTCGTTTCCAACGTCGACGGCACCCATATCCAGAAGGTGCTCTCGCGCCTGGACCCGGCCACGACCCTGTTCATCGTCTCGACCAAGACCTTCTCCACGCAGGAGACGCTCTTGAACGCCAAGACCGCGCGGCGCTGGTTTCTGGAGAACGCCGGCGAAGAGGCCGACGTGGGCGCGCACTTCATCGCCGCCTCCACCAACCGCAAGGCGGCGATGGAATTCGGTATTCGCGAAGAGAACGTGTTCGAGTTCTGGGCCTGGGTGGGCGGGCGCTACTCGATGTGGTCGTCGATTGGGCTGCCGATCGCGCTCTCCATAGGCTTCGAGGGCTTCATCGAGCTGCTCGAAGGCGCCCACGAGATGGATCGCCACTTCATCGAAGCGCCGTTTGCCGAGAACATGCCGGTGCTGATGGCGCTGATCGGCATCTGGTACATCAACTTCATCGGCGCCGAGACCCAGGCAATCGTGCCTTATGATCAAGCGCTCAATCAGCTGCCGTCGTTTTTGCAGCAGCTCGACATGGAGTCCAACGGCAAGTCGGTGGACATCTTCGGCCGCTCGGTCAACTACAAGACCGGGCCGATCGTCTGGGGCCAGACCGGCTCCAACGGCCAGCACGCCTTCTTCCAGCTGCTGCACCAGGGCACCCGCTACGTGCCGATCGACTTCATCGCCTCGCTCAAACCCGAACCGGGCATGGAGGAGCACCACTTCGCGCTGCTGACCAACATGCTCGCCCAGGCCAACGCCTTCATGGAAGGCAGCCAGGACGATAACAAGGAGCTCAGCCAGGACCCCTACAGCTGCCCCGGCAACCGCCCCTCCAGCACCCTGCTGCTCGACGAGCTGACGCCGAAAAATCTCGGCGCGCTGATCGCGCTTTACGAACACAAGGTGTTCGTCCAGGGCGTGATCTGGAACATCAACTCGTTCGACCAGTGGGGGGTGCAGCTTGGCAAGCGTATTGCCGGGGAAATCAGCGAGCGTATTGATACCAATGCGGCGGATTTTGATGTGTCTACGCAGGGGCTTTTGGAGTTGGTGCGGGGGCATTTTCCGGCGAGCGGTGCTATGGAGAATGGCCAAGCTGAAAGTGCCAAGAAACCGGCAAAAAAGGAGGATAAGCTGAGCTGACATCACCGGGTCGGCTATGAAACGCCTTGACTCATCTCAGGGCGTTTTTCTTAAGCAGTATCATGGGCCTGAGCCAACTGCAGCGTTAATCCAGCCTCAAGGAATCGAACTCTTATACTCTTTTCAGTATCTTCAGGTAAAATCTGCATATCGCGACGGATACTTTTTCATCAATATTCACCAGCTGAATAAAGCAGATATAATACTGAATATGCCCTCCAAAACGGCCATTACCCCATCAAAAAGGGCTTCGAAAAGCTCCACTAGCATCTCGAAAATACCATCGCCATGCATTATAACTGGCGTAGCAACGGCTGAAAGCGCGATACCGCAAACCACCAGACCCAATGAATTAAACCCCGCGAAAAGCATATATATTACGGTACTCAGTAACGACAGGCTACCCACGCTATTCAGCACGGTCATTTTTCTCGATTTGTTCGCTCTGGCCATACGAACCTCGCTTTATTAAAAATAATCTAACTTAGCGCCTGTCTCTAGATGAAGCAACACTATCTTGCAAACAACTGTCTGGCACTTCATTTGGCCTCTTCAAACGGCTGCCATCCAGTATTGCGTTGGTGTCTCCCCGCACCTCGTAAAACCCAGCCGCTCGTATAGCGCGATGGCACGACTCTGCTTCAAAACATGAAGCCGTAGAGGCATACCCACCGCTCGTGCCTTTTCTAACTCCTCGCGCACAACGTGCGGTCCAATGCCCTGTCCTTGATAAGTACCTGATCTGAAGTTTTCGCGTAATATCCATGTCAGAAACTCTGACACGGATGGAATCATGGCAAGGCGCTTCGTTACCCCTCTCGCTGAATCTGAGCAGCAGACGCTGACCTCGGCCTATCACCATGGTGAGAAGCGTGCCCTGCGTCGACGTGCGCATGCCATCGTGCTGAGTGATCAAGGCCATACCATTGGTCAGATCAGTGAGACACCGCAGGTCCGCCGCGATGCCATATCTCGATGGCTCAAACAGTGGGAGGAGACAGGGCTCGACGGGCTCATCGACAAGCCCTACAGTGGCCGCACGCCCCAATCCTGGATGAGCACGACCACCAGCGATTGCAGGCCATGGTCGTCGAGCAGCCTCACCAGATTCGATCCCTGCAGGCTCGCTTTCAAGAAGAGACCGGCAAAACGGTCAGCACGGAGACCCTTCGCAGGGCATTGAAAAAAAATGACCTCAGCTTCAAGCGCATTCGTCACTCACTGAAGGCACGGCGTGACGAAATGGATTTCCGCAACACTCAGGGACTTCTCAAGGTGCTTCAGGAGCAGGAAGACCAGGGCGAACATGAGCTCTACTACTTTGATGAAGCAGGCTTTTCACAATCGTCATCGGTGCCATACGCGTGGAGTCCCATCGGTCGGCCCTTCGAAGTGACTGCCTACTCCCATAGCCGAAGGCTAAACGTGTTGGGATTCCTCAGCCGAGCCGGAAAGCTGGTCTACCACACCACCACAGAACCGGTAACGACCGAGACTGTCATCGAAACATTTGACCAATTTGTGACCCGGAAAGATCCTGATACCTTCGCCATCGTGGTGCTCGACAATACCAGCATGCATCGCTCCAGGGCCTTCAGGCGAAAGATCGTGGAGTGGATGTCGCATCGTGTGCACCTGGTCTATATATCGGCGTACTCGCCGGAACTGAACCTGATTGAGA
The DNA here is from genome assembly GCF_043558675.1 of Halomonas sp. HNIBRBA4712. NCBI lineage: Bacteria > Pseudomonadati > Pseudomonadota > Gammaproteobacteria > Oceanospirillales > Halomonadaceae > Halomonas > Halomonas sp. HNIBRBA4712. Next base: position 232,392 of record NZ_JBIFXR010000004.1, read on the forward strand.
TTCTGTGGCGGCGGATGAAATACGCGTGGCTGCCGTTGAGTGCCTACCTCTCGTTTGATCGCCTCTGCAACGAGGTCTATCGCCTACTCGATAGCTACGGAGCTGAGCACGCGATTAATTTTGAATAAGCACTTAGTTGATTAAATTCTTGATTGTCGTTCATCCACGTCCCTTAGATGTTTAATTCTTATCCTGCGAGGTCCATAGAGGCATAGATTTAATACCCATCCAGCTTTTGATAAAAAGCGGCAAAGCCAAAATGCATACTATTGCCAACTTCCAGTCAGGTTTTAAATATGTATTTTCTTTTAAGCGGAACGGTATCCAATTATCCGAGACCACAACCTCTTGAATAGGAAATGCATGCGGAAGAAACATCCCAATAAATATAATAATGAAACTACCAACGAGCCAAGCTTCATTCTTCCAACCCATAAAGTTTCTCCCTTTCAATCCTAACGCATAGTTAAAGGTCAGAATTGCAACCACATAGCCAAACAGTATGGCCAAGGTTCTAGACGTACTTGGAGGAAGCAACTTTCCCAACTCCTCGTTTTGAATGACCACTATGCCTGCAAACAAAACCATGCATGAGAACGCCGCGAGGGAGAACAACCGCAGTATAAAACCCGCCTTTTTCGTGCTATTCAAACTCATTTCTTGATCCTGTTTTTTATCTCTTTATTACGAACTTTCAGCCATGCTCTTATAAACTCTTTGGCCAAAAAGAAAAAACTAGCCAATGCCAATAAAGGCCAGAGACTCAGTGCAGTTTCTCCTGCTTGACGCATCATTCCCATGATTGTGAAGCCAGAGGCCACAATCAAGCCGGTCACCGCGAGCACATTGGGCCATCGTCTCATCAGTTGTAGCAAAGAACGTCCCGCCAAACTCAATAATGGAAGAATTATATGTACTGCCATTTTCAATATTCCTCGTTCAATATGCTAAAAACTTCCCAGCCATCCGATAATCCTCCTCACTGTCCGACCTGAAGAACGATGCTTTGTATTCCACTGCCTGCTCCGTTGGCGCGCTGGGGCAGGATGGAGAAACTCTACGCGCTTTAACGTCATGGGGTGTGGCGGATAGCATGATGAACGTGTCTAATCGTCCCATCAGCAGTCTAGTGTGCAGGACAGTAAAGCGGTTCCACACTTCTTTCTGGAACTGCGCCATCATGCTTTTGAGGGTAGGCACGAGGATGCGATTGCCCCGGCCACGGCTCACGAGTTCCATCATCAGTACGCCGACTCCCAAAATTTTACTCAGGACTACAGCATCTGCAATCAGGATGCGTTGGCGATGCTGTTTTATGGCCTGACTGGCTAGGTCCAACTGGTAAGACACCGGATCCATAGCCGCTTTGTGGCCTAGATAGATATGCTCATCTGCCGGGGGGATCTGACAAAGCTGGGTTTCAATAAACAGACGGCTTTTTTCGCAGCCAGGGGACAGGTCTTGCTCGAAGCGAATTTTGGCTGGGTCTGGCAAACGTATAGCATCAGCATGTTCTTCCAGCTTGGTGAGAAAGCGGGTACTTTTACCACTCACCAATTCAGAAAGGCCATCGACGGCGAGGATGGAACCACCACCATCGCTGGCATCCGCCCGGCGGACGATCCATTCACAGTCGCGAATGACTTCACGCGCACCAAGTGCGTAGAGAGCTGACATGCTTCCATCCTTGTTTCAGCCATGGACGACAAATGGACTTGTAGACGACATCTGACATACGCGACACTTGGTGTCGCATCGTATTTGCAGCGCTTATTAGCGAATAAAGATTAATGATAGTGAGATTACCACCACCCTGAACGTGCGAATAGAGCGAGTAATCGATACTTTTTTAAAATTCACGCATTAGAAAAATAATACTTTCGAGTTCTTGCTGACATGGATCCTTTGGGCAGAGTTATCGCCAAATCTGGTGGATGGCAGTCAGGCGGCCATCCTATCTGACTGATCGGTTACCTGCTCCCCATCCTGAAACCGGACGTTGTTCACAACCAGTTCCAGCTTGCTGACTCCCTTGATGCGTTTCCAGCGCTTCTCGGCGCTCTGGAGCAACTTGAAGACCATCGCCAGAGTCGTCGCCCTGGAGCCGCAGTTCCGGCTGCGCTTGGTCCTCAAGCGGACTGTGGCGATCGGGTTGGTGGTGCGAATATGCACCCAATGCTCTGCCGGATAGTCGTAGAACGCCAGCAGTTCCTCCCGAACCTTGGCCAGGCACTCCATCGCTTGGGGGTACTTGGCCTCGAAGCGTTTCAGGGTGCGATCGAAGGCTTTTTGAGCCTCGTAGCGGGTCCCGGCCATCCAGATGTCATGGAGCTTGGCCTTGACCTTGTGCTGCACGGACTTAGGCAGCTTGTTCAATACGCTAGCCGTCTTGTGAACCCAGCAGCGCTGATAGTCAGTCTCCGGATAGACCTTGCTCAGGGTCGCCCACCACCAGCCTAGGGGCTTGGAACAGGCCGCGCTCTCGCAGGCCTGTCAGCAAGGTCTCCCAGCTATCCGCCGACTTGCGGAAGCCGTCCTCGACGGCCACCGGCTCCTTCGTTCACGCCGATGATCACCAGCAGGCATAGACGGTCATCCAGGCGCACATTGCTGTAGATGCCGTCAGCCCACCAGTAGATGTAGCGTTGGTCTGACAGATCTCGCTGCCGCCACTCGGTATACTCGTCTTCCCACGGCCTCTTGAGCCGTGACACCATGTTGGCCGACAGTCCCTTGGCTTGGCCGCCCAGCAGCGCCGCCAGGGCCTACTGGTAGTCGCCGGTGGAGATCCCTTCAGATAGAGCCAAGGGATCAGTTCCTCGATGCTGCGAGCTCGCTTCAAGTAGAGTGGCAGCAGGCTGCTGTTGAAGCGGGCGCCACCACCGCTGCGGTCACGCACCGTGGGCACCTGCACGCTGATATCCCCGATCCCGGTCTGGACCGTGCGCTCGGGCAGGTAGCCGTTGCGGACCACAGCCTGGCGGCCATCGCCGAGCCGCTGATCGACATACTGCGCCAAAAAGGTGGCCAGCTCGGCCTCGACGGCCTTGGTGATCAGGTCACGGGCGCCTTGGCGCAGCGACTCGTGCAGCGGGTCAGCGACCTGGGGTTCTGGTTATGAAAGAGCCCGAAGGGTAGAATTGGTCATGGCGTATCCACTCTGTTGGTTGAGATCCTGGTCGTGATCAATCAAAAAGATACGACACCCTACCTACCTCCCCCTATACAACAGACTTGAGCTTCACTCATGCCCCGTGATGGCAGAAACCATGGCACCCACCACCTCAGCGATCGCGAATCGGAATCGGGCCGATGGGGGCGACGTTGGGCATGAAGATCGTCACCTCGTTGACATCGTGCAGCGGTGCGACGAAGTCGGCCTTCCAGCTGCCGACCCGGGGGTTGTGCTCCGGGTCGTAGTTGAAGCTCAGGCGAAGGCTGTCCGGGGCGACGACCTCGCCGTTCTCGCGCAGCAGCGAGAAGGATTGGTCGCCGAACTCGGCGTAGATCAGCCCGTCGATGCGATCGGCGGGGATGTCGCCTAGATCAGCTCGCCGGAGTAGCCGGGGTAGTCGGTCAGAAAGCGCACTTCGACATGCAGCACGCCCTCCTTGCGAATCGCGCGGTAGGGTTCGGCGTAGGCGTGGCCGCCGGCGGTCAGGGCGCGCTCGTCATCCAAAGCGAACGTGGGAGTCGTCGAAAGCAGCAATAAAAGAAGCGAGAAAAACAGGCGAAGCATCATGGGGCACTCGTAACGGGAAGGGTAAAGAACCACGCAAGGAGCCGCCCGCAGGCGGCTCCGGGGTAAGTGCAGGGTTACTCGGCGGTAAGACCGAAGGCGTTCATGCTGGCACGGAACACATCGGTGTTATCGACCCAGTAGTGGCTCTCATCGTCGCCTTCGTAGATCGCAAGCCCCTCCTCGGCCTCGGCGATGTCGAAGAAGTAGTCGGCACCGGCGCCCTGGGCGTAGAGCGGTACCAGTTCGCGCGTGTGGGTGTCGGTGTGCCAGCGCACCAGCGGCAGCGCCCCGGCGCCCTGGTTGACGATCGGGCTGTAGGCCTCGACATCGGAGTTCGGGCCTTCCAGCAGGCCGTTGCCGTGGTCGGTGGTGACGATGATCAGGGTGTCGTCCCAGGAGCTTTCGTTCTCGACCCATTCGACTGCCGCCTCAACGGCTTCGTTGAAGTCGATCTGCTCTTCGATGATGCGCGGCAGGTTGTTCGCGTGGGCAGCCCAGTCGATGGCGCCGCCTTCGACCATCAGGAAAAAGCCGTTGTCGCGGCCGTCGTCACTGGCGCTCAGTACGTTGAGCGCGGCACCGGTCAAGGTGGCCAGGCTCGGAGAGGTGTCGAGGAAGTTGCCGGCACCGACGCCCGGGCGGTTGAACTGCAGGGTCTGGATGTTCTGCACTAGGCCCAGCACCTTGTCCTTGGGCAGGTCGAGTTCGCCGGCCGCCAGGGCTTCGAAATCTTCCTTGCTTTCGATAAAGGCGTAGTCCGTCTCGCCGTCGATCAGGCGCTGGTAGGTCTCTTCTCCGCCGATGAAACGGAAGTCGCTCTCGCGCGGCTCGTCGATGCGCTGGCCGGCGGCGTCGTAATAGGGGTTGCCGGTGCCGATAGCGACGGTGGCGAGCCCCGAGTCGACGATCTCGCGGCCGATGGCTACGTAGTCGTTACGGCTGACGTTATGGGCCAGAAAGCCCGCCGGGGTCGCGTGTGAAACCTGTACCGAGGAGACCACGCCGAGTGCCCGGCCGCTCTCGACGGTGTACTCGCCGATATGCTTGATCGACTGGTCGTCGTTGGACCAGTTGATGGCGTTGTTGTAGCTCTTCTGGCCGGAGGCCAAGGCGGTGGCGGCGGCGGCGCTGTCGGTGTAGTCGGCGCGGGCGTAGTCGTAGCCGGCGAAGTAGCCCTTGTAGTTGCCGAGGTTACCTTTATAGACGGTATTCACGGCTTCTTCGTTCCAGAGCTCTTTGGGGTCGAAGGTGACCTGATTGTCGTCGCTGTGGGTCGGGGCGTTCGCCGTGTTGAGCGGGTGGGTGGCCATGAACAGCTGGGTATCGAAGTCGTCGTAGACTTCGTGGCCCAGCGCCCCGTGGCGGTAGTAGCTCGCCGCGCGGAAGGTCTCGATACCCGCGCCGTCGGTGATCATCAAAATGACGTTCTTGGCCGGGCCCTGTTGTCCCGCAGCGCTGCCCATGGTGGCGCCCGTCACGGCAGCGGTGACGAAAAGTGCCAGCATTGAGCGTTTGAATAGTGTTTTCATCGTTATTCCCCCTCGTGAACAAACCAGACTTGGTTAGCGCAGAGAAGCTTAACGATGAAAGATGACAATATGATGATTTGCTTGATTAAAGGGAACTAAATAAAAAACGGCGAGGCCAAAGTGCCTCGCCGCCGGGTCGCGCGCTTAGAGCATGCGCGGGATCTGGGAAGAGTGGTGGTGCAAAATCGGCGCGTCTTTCGAGAGATCGACCACATAGCTGAAGCGCGCCTCGAAGTTGAGAAGCTCGCCATCGACTTCGAAACGCCAGTTGTAGAGGCCGGTCAGCGCGGCGATGGTCTCGGAGACTTCCTGAACGATCACGGTCTTTTCGTGAAGCGTAATGCTCAGGCCCGGACGCGCGCCCAAGCGCTCGAAATAGTCGCGATGCTTCTCGCGGGTGTTGGAAATACGGTTGGAAAAGGTGGGAATCAGTACGGCGTTCTCATCGTAGAGCGACAGCAGCGCTTCGACGTCGGCGTTGTTGATTGCCTGCATCCACTCGTTGAGCACGTCATGGGGAGTTCTCATATGACTAACGACCTCTTTAACCAATGTCGGTGACCTGATGCCGCGGGCTCAAACGGCGGTTACCTTTTACGACGGTGACTGTGCAAGCCCATCATTCTTATACCAAAGATGTAGCGAGTACCATCTTACCCAAATCGACACCCGAGCGCATGGTGAGTTCCGTTTTACTCAAAAGCGCCGAAAACGATCAAAGAGTTTTGCCATCGCTTTAGCCCCGAGCATCAGCAAAAGCCCCATCGCGAGTGCCACGAGCGAGCCGGCGTCCAGGCCCCCGCCCCAGTGCCAGCGCGAGATGACGCCGCCCAGATGCTGCGCAATGAGATAGATGCCGATCAGAAAGCTTCCCGCGCGCACAAGCCCGGTTTCGGTCACCGCAGTATCTGCCGGTTCGTTGCGGTGGAGCTTACGTGCCAACCCCGGCGCCTTGAACCACAAAAGCGCACCGAGGATCAGCGGCACGAGAAGGCTTGCCGTGAACAGCATCCGCCAGCGCTCGAGTTCATCCGGCGTTTCAAAAAACGCGGGAAGCGTCGAGCCAAGCGCCATTAGCGGGCTGAGCACGAGGTATACGGCTAGAAGGCGCATCGAAATGATCGAAAAGGCGTGCATAAGCGCTCCTAGCAAAACCTTCAGCATATACGATTATTAGTGGGCCACAAATCCAATGTGGGAGGCCGCCTCAGCGTGGTCCGACAACTCGGCGAATGGCGCCGTCAGGCGCCTTGGCTTGGCCATCGGTCGCGAGCTGAAGCTCCCTCCCACAACCTCTTGCAAGCCTGACTGAATGGCATTGCAGACGCCGCCACGGTTGTGTTTATCAAAGGGCAAGGATACTGTATTTATATACATATCTATTACCACCGACGGGAGCGCCCCATGGCAGACTCTTCCGCCCTACCCTTTTTCAAGGGCCGCGGAGCCACCTTCGATCCCCCCAACCGCTTCGCGCAAAGCGTGAGTGTCAGCGAGCCCGACGGCTGGTGGCAGGATGAAGCCCCTACCTCGCTTGCCACCGAGATACGCGAAGAGCCGAGCAAGAGTGCGCTTAGCTTCAACGATTCGCCGGATCTCTCCTTTGATCGCTCACTGAACCCTTACCGCGGCTGCGAGCACGGCTGCATCTACTGCTTCGCTCGGCCCTCGCACGCCTACTGGGACATGTCGCCGGGGCTCGATTTCGAAACCCGGCTGATCGCCCGCACCGGCATGCTCGAGCACCTGCGCGAGGAGCTTGCGAAACCCGGCTACATCTGCCGACCGATCAACCTGTCCGGCAACACCGACTGCTACCAGCCGATCGAGGCGAAATACCGCACTACCCGACGCCTGCTCGCGTTTTTGCTCGAATGCCGCCACCCGGTCACGCTGGTGACCAAGGGAAGCCTCGTACTGCGCGATCTGGATCTTTTGAAACAGATGGCCGAGCACCGGCTGGTGCGGGTGCTGGTGAGTCTGACGAGTCTGGATAGTGACCTGAAGCGCACCCTGGAGCCACGTGCGGCCTCGCCCCAAGCGCGGCTGAAGGTGATTCGCAAACTCAGCGCCGCCGGGGTGCCGGTAGGGGTGTTGATCTCGCCGGTGATACCGGGGCTGACCGACCACGAAATCGAGCGGCTGATCGAGACGGCCCGCGACGCCGGCGCGCGCACTGCGAGCTGGATGCTTTTACGCCTGCCCCGCGAGGTCGCGCCGCTGTTTGAAGAGTGGCTGGTGGCCCACTACCCCGAGCGCGCCGACAAGGTGATGAGCCTGATTCGCCAGTGCCGGGGCGGCAAGACCAACGAGGCGGCGTTCGGCAAGCGCTTTCGCGGTGAAGGCGTGTTCGTCGACATGATCGAGCAGCGCTTCAAGCGCGCCAGCCGCCAATGGGGCATGCAGCCCCGCGCCGAGCAGGGCCTCAATACCCGCGACTTCAGGCCACCCCGCGCTCAGGGCGACCTGTTCGACTAGCCAACGCTAACGGTGCGGGCCGCGCCGCGCCTTGAGCTCCTCGAGCACCAGCGCGAAGAAGCCGCGAATCTCCTGCAACCTGGGCCGCGCCTCGACCATCAGCGTATCGAGTTTTTCGATCTCCCTGGACTGCGCATCGCGCGTGTCGAGCTCGATGCGAATCTCCTCGATGAGCGCCATGGAGTCGTTCAGCATGGCCTTGAGTTCCGCGGTAGAGGTGGTATGGATGCTGTGTTCGATGCTCATGGCGTTACCCCAGAATGACGGAGAGGGTGATCAGCAAGGCCGGCAGCGCAAGAAACACGGCCAGCACCCACCCGGCGGCCAGCGCTTTCTGCTCGGCGGCGACCCGCCCCAGCCACTGCGCCCCCTTGACCGGCAGCAGGCGTAAAAACGGCAGGCCGCCGATGATCAGGACGGCAAACAGGTTGAACAGCAGGTGCACCACGGCGATTTCCAGCGCCAACAGCGCGTTGGGGCCACTGATTGCCGTGGCCGCGAGCAGCGCGGTCATGGTGGTGCCCAGGTTGCTGCCGATGGTGAACGGATAGATCTGGCGCAGGGTAAAGGCGCCGGAGCCCGCCATGGGCACCATCAGGCTGGTCGTGGTCGAGGAGGATTGCACCAGCACCGTGACCAGCGCACCAGAGGCGACCCCGGTGATCGGGCCACGGCCGATAGCGCTGAGCATGATCTGGCGAGCGCGGCCGACCATCAGCGTTTTCAACAGCTTGCCGATATAGCGAATCGACAGGAAGATCATCGCGATACCGATCACGATCAGCGCCATACCCCCCAGCACCGCCGGCAACCCGCCAACGAGCTGCCCGAGCGCGCCGGTGATCGGCTGGGTGGCCTGGCCAATGATATTGACGTTATCCATCGACAGGTTGGCGTCACCGTAGAAGAGCTCGGCGATGGCCAGCGCCAAGCGCTCGAGCGGGCTGAACAGGATCTCGATGGGCAGCAGGATCACCACCGCGATCAGGTTGAAGAAGTCGTGCACCGTAGCGGCGGCGAAGGCGCGGCGAAACTCGTCCTTGTTTCTGACGTGGCCCAGGCTCACCAGCGTATTGGTCACCGTGGTTCCGACGTTGGCCCCCATGACCATGGGTACCGCCACCGCGACCGGCAGCCCCCCGGCTACCATGCCGACGATCACCGAGGTCACCGTCGAGGAGGATTGAATCAGGGCGGTGGCGACGATCCCGACCATCAGACCAACGAAGGGATTGGTGGCGAATTCAAACAGCCGCTCGGCCTGGTCGCCGGTGGCGAGCTTGAAGCCGTCGCCGACCACGGAGACCGCGCAGATCAGAAAGTAAACCAGCAGTACCAGCGTCATCCACTGATGCAGCCGGCCCTGCTTCGCCTGCTGCCCCGGGTGCGCATACCCATCCCGCGCTGCGCGACTGGTGGTGTCCACCATGGCGATACCCTCCAACGGTATTGAACGTTTTAAAGGCTTGCCACTTCAGGTTGGGCGACACAGGTGACAGCGTGATGACAGCGGCGCATACACTGTTTGTAAGGGGCTCTGATGGGCGAAGATTGTAATAAGCGCCCGCCCACGTATGCTGAGGCGATCGATTCATCCATGGATGCTTTCATGACCCACGCCTTGAGCAAGACCCGATCGAGCTTTTATCGCCGCCTGTATGTTGCCTACCTGATCGATCAGGGCACGCACAGCGTTCCCATGCTGATGGAGGCGACGGGGATGCCCCGGCGCACCGCCCAGGACACCATCGCCACGCTTGCCGAGCTCGATATCGAGTGCGTTTTCGAGCCCACCGAAGGCGAGCGCCACAACAGCGGGCGCTACGTGATCAAGCAGTGGGGGGCGATCGACCGCGACTGGGTGGCCGCCCACGCCGAGCGGCTGGGGAAAGCGCTCGGCTATCGCTAAGTCGATCAAGCGTCGCGGCCCTGCGGATCAAGGTGCTGGCGCCGGGTTAACAAGCGCACCGCCAGCGGCGAGGTGATCATCTGGATCACGGCGAAGAATACCGCGGGAACGGCGATCTCCGCCGGAAGCTTTGATGCAGCCACGAACGCCGCGGCGATGCCGAACTCCTTTTTGCTGGCGGTGAACAAGAACGCAATCAGCTCCTCGCGGTCGCGGGTGATCAGCCGGGCGCTCATGCCCACGGCGTAGCCCGCCAGGTTCAGGCATAGCGCCGCGGCGGCGACCACCAGCGCGTAGGCGCCATAACCGAGTAGAGTCGCCGCGTTGGCGCCGACCACGCCGAGCAGAATCAAAAGGTAGATCACTGAGCCTGCCCCGGCGTAGTCGCCATCGAAGCGGGCGAAAAAGCGCGAAAAGCGGGTGCGCAGCGCCACGCCCAGAAGCGTCGGCAGCAGCACGATCAGCACCAGCTGGCCGACGACGGCGCCCAGCGGTGTTGCAAGCTCGATACCGGTCAGCCAGAGGAAAAGAAACGGCACGATGAACGGCGAAAGCGCGGTGTTGATCGCGTTGAAGACCGCCGCCATGGCCACGTTGCCGCGGGCCATCATCACTAAAAGCGGCGAGGAGACATCCGTTGGCAGCGCTCCCAGCAGCGTCTGGCCGGCGGCCAGCGGGCTAGCGCCAAAAAACGCCCGCCCGGTCAGCCAGCCGAGCAGCGACATCGGCCCAAACACCAGCACCGCCGCCAGCAAGGGGCGCGTAGGCCGCTTGAGTACCTCTTTCACCGCGTGAGCGTCGAAGGTCAGGCTAACGAGCAGCATCAAAAGCGCCAGCAGCGGCCCGATGGCGGGCGCAAGCCACAGGCCAGGGGCAGGTGAGCAAAGGCCCAGCAGCGTTACTCCGACCACCCACCAGAGCAGATGAGCTTCGATGAAAGAGAGCCATCGGCGCATAAGAAAAACTCGCGGTTACCGGGAAAGGGTGGGATTTGCGTCAGGACCGCCTTCGAGCGGCTCGGCCCAGGCCAAGCGCGCGGCGTTGAGCGTGACGCTGAGAGAACTGGCCGCCATGGCCAGCACCGCCGCCAGCGGCGGCACCGCCATGATCACCACCAGCGTCAGCGCCAGGGTATTGTAGAGCGCGGAGAAGACCAGGTTCTGAGTCATCACCCGCCGGGTGCGCTTGGCAACGGCCAAAAGCCGCACCACGGCGCCGATGCCCGGCGTGAGAAGCGTTGCAGCGGCGGCCTCCCGCGCCGCTTCGCTTGCATTCATGGGCGCCACGCCCACGCCCGCTGCCGCCAAGCTGAGCGTATCGTTGATGCCGTCACCCACATAAAGCGCAGGCGCGGGAAGCCCGCCCAGAAGCCTCGCCTTCGCCTCCGGCGAGCGCTCTGCGTAGCAGGCGTTTGCCGCCAGGCCGACCTCCCCCGCAAGCCAGGCCACCGCTTCCTGGCGGTCGCCGCTGATCAGCGCCGTCACGTAGCCCAAGCGGGAAAGCTCGGCCAGGCTCGCTTGGGCGTCCGCTACCGGCGGGTCGGCAAGGTAGAACGTGGCCAGCCACCCCTGGTCATCGGCAAGCACCACCTGAGAGGCGAAGGCGTAACCGGTGTGATCAAAGCGCTTGGGCAATGCCACGTCCTGCTCAACCAGCCAGGCCGCGCTGCCCATGCGCCAGCGCTCCCCGCTTTCGAAGGTTACCTCCCGGCCGGCGCCGGCGACCTCCTCGGCGCGCAGGACGTGGATGCCAGACGCGGATTCTGCACTCTCATCGCTCGCCTCGGCCCAGCGCAGTAGCCCCAAACTCAAAGGGTGCTCGCTCGAACGGGCAGCGTGGGCCAGCTTTTGCGCAAACGCCTCGGGAAGCACGTCGCGCCGCTCGACGTGCACCACGCGGTGCTGGCCGGCGGTGAGCGTGCCGGTCTTGTCGAAGGCAACGGCGCGGGCGGCGGCGAGCGGCTCGAACGCCGCCGGGTCGCGAAGCGCCACGCCGTTTTGAACCATCTGCTGACTACCAGCCAGGCTCGCCAGCGGCACAGCTAGCCCCACCGCGCAGGGGCAGGCTACCACCAGCACCGACAGCGCCCGCACCACCGCCTCCTCCAAGGACGCCCCCAGGATGAGCGCTACCGGTAGCGCCATCAGCGAAAGCGCCAGCGCCGCCGGGCTAAGCCAAGCGGCGAAGCGGTCGGCGAGTTTGGCAAGCTCGCCCTTTTGAGTCTGCAAAAGGCGCATCTGCTCGCAGAGCCGGTCCATGCGTCGCGCGCCGGGGGTAGCGCTAACGGTGAGGCGAATGGATTCGCCTGCACCGTTCAGGCAGCGGTAGCCAGCGTACACCGCCTGCCCCGCATGAAGGTAGCGCGGCACGCTTTCTCCCGAGAGCGTAGCGGTATCGAACCAGCCGGGTGTTTCGAGGATCGCGTCGAGCAGCAGCGTCTCATCATGACCCAGCCACAGGGTGTCGCCGATGGCGGCCTCGCTGGGGGGAAGCGTTACGCGCTCGCCGCCGCGCTCGAGAAGCACATCCGCCTGGGGCAGCGCCAGCGCATCGAACGCTTTAAGCCCCCGCTGGCGGCAGAGCGTTTCGGCCAACCGCCCTACCAGCAGCAGCGCGATCAGCATGACGGCGGTATCGAAATAGACCTCCGCCGAGCCGCGCGCGAGTAGCCAAAGCGACACCGCGACCGCCCCCAGCACGCCCAAACTCACGAGCACGTCCATGCCCGGGCGAGTTGCCCGCAGCGTGCGCCAGCCGGCGCGGTAGAACGGCACGCCGGCGTAAAGCACGACGGGCAGAGAGAAGGCGCCGGAGAGCCAGGCCATGATCAGCTCGATGCGCCCGCTGGGTACAGCGCCAGCGTAAATCAGAAGCGAGGCGAGCATCGTCCACATGCCGAATACCGCCGCCACCATCAGGCGCAGGCTCAGGTAGCGGCTCTCCTTTTCGAGGCGCTCGGCGGCGTCCTCGACCGCTTCCAGCGGCCCGAGCCGGTAGCCGATGCGCGCCACCCGGCTTTTCAAGGCGTCGAGCGCTACCGCTTCGCTGCCGCCCGCGACCCACACCGTGGCACTCGGGTAGTGGACGCTGGCCGCCGTGACGCCTTTTGCGTCTCGCAATACGCCTTCGACGGCGAGCGCGCAGCTGGTGCACCACATGCCGTGCAGGCTAAAGAGCGCGCCGCTGCCGGCGTTTACCTCACCCTGGGGCGCATCAAAAGCCAAGGCGGCGAATCACATGCAGGGCGGCACGCCGATGATCGGCATGCCGGTGAAGATGACCCCAATGGCGGAGAAGAGATAAAGCCCGGCGGAGACCAGCGCGTTGAAGCGCGGACGCCCGGTGAGCTCGCGCCCCACCTTCCAGCCGGCCCAGGTCAGCCAGCCAAGCAAGGCGGTAGTGAGCACGCTGAATAGCCCAAGCCCAAAATTGAGCCCGGTAAGCGCCCCTTGCGCCGGGGCTGGTGGCGCCACGGCGCAGGCCACCGAAAGCCCGCCGTACACGCCCACGAACCAGATACTCCAGAGCGTGAGGCCTACCACCAGATGCGCCGGGTGGGCAAGATGCAGGCGCCTGTAGACGGTTTCCATGGATTAGCCTCCCATCACGCGGGGCAGCACGCCAATTGCCGCGACCAGTACCCAGAACGTGATCACGTTATAGCGCCAGAGGATGACCACTACCGCTGGCTCGAAGGGCGCGTGCAGCCCGACATAGCCAAAGCGCACGCGAAGCCCCTGCATGGCCGAGAGAATCATCGCAAGCGCCCCGTGGAACAGCGCGTAAACGAGCCCCACCAGCAGCACCGCGTCGTGGCTGGTTTGGGTAGGCTCGAGCCCCGCGGTCAGCAGCGACCAGAGCACCAGCACCACCTGAGCGGCACCAAACAGCGCGCTCAGGTAAAAGCCGCCCATGAGGCCACGATCCCGGTTGACGCGAAGCCCGCGCACCAGCTTTTCCATCACGCCAGCGCCCAGGGTCACCGCCACGCCGGCCACGATCAGCACCACCAGCGACAGCGGCGACACCTCGGGCATGCGCCACTCCGGCGAGACCGTCCACAAATAGAACCAGCCGAACAGGTAAGAGAGGAAGAACGAGCCGTTGGCCAGGGTAAAGGTCGCCATCGCCCAGACGCCGGGGCCGCTCATGGTACGTGAGTGCAGCGGCGGGTCACCCTCCTGCACTTCGGCGTCCGGCGCGGCTTTCGGGTGAGCGCCGTTCTCCCAGGCCCAGCGCAGCAGAAACACCGCCGCCACGATCACGAAGCCGGCGGCCACCCAATAAAAGCGCGTCAAGAGGCTGATACACACTACCGCCAGCGCTAGCGCGGCGAGAAACGGCCACCAGGAGTTGCCGGGAAGGTGAACGATTTCGCGCACCTTGCCGGTGATCGAGTCACTGCCCCACATTTCTCGGCGCCCGTGGTTCGCCACCGCCAGGCCGTGCTGGCCTTCGGCCATGGTGCGCGGCAAATCCGGGTTGTCCCACAGCGGGTGGCGGGTGTCGATTTTGGGCAGGCTGACGAAGTTGTAGGCACTTGGTGGCATGGCGTTGGCCCACTCTAGCGTATCCGCGCCCCAGGGGTTATGCTTGGCCGGCTTGCCGAAGCGAAAGTGCAGCGCGATATCGATCAGCACCATGGCGATGCCCGCCGACATCACGAAGCTCGCCACCGACGACAGCAGATTGAAGATCTCCCAGCCGTTACCCGCTTCATAGGTGTAGATACGCCGCGGCATCCCCAGAAGCCCGGTCCAGTGCATGATCAAGAACGTGCCGTTGAAGCCCAGAAAGGTCAGCCAGAAGCCCCACCGGCCGATGGTTTCCGACGGCATGCGCCCGGAGAAGAGCGGCAGCCAGTAGTAGAAGCCCGCCATCAGCGGGAACAGCATGCCGCCGACCAGCACGTAGTGCATGTGAGCGACGACGAAGTGGGTGTCGTGCACCTGCCAGTTGAACGGCACCAGCGCGAGCATCACCCCGGTCAAACCGCCGCAGACGAAGATGATCAGAAAGCCGAGCACCCAGAGCATCGGCAGCTTGAACCTGGGCTTGCCAAGCCAGAGCGTAGCCAACCACACGAAGACCTGAATGGCGGTAGGCACTGCCACCAGCATACTCGCCGCCGAGAAGAACGCCTGGGCAAGCTGGGGAATCCCCACGGTGAACATGTGGTGTACCCAGAGCCCGAAGCTGATGAAGCCGGTGACGATGATCGCGAACACCACCCAGCCGTAGCCAACGATCGGCCGCCCGGCGAACACCGGAATCAGCGTCGAGATCACTCCGGCGGCGGGCAGGAAGATGATATACACCTCGGGATGGCCAAAGAGCCAGAACAGGTGCTGCCACAGGAGCGGATCGCCGCCGCCGGCCACTTCGAAAAACGGCATGCCCACGGCGCGCTCGAGCTCGAGCAAAATACTGCCCAGAATCAGCGGCGGAAAGCCCACCACGATCATCAGCGCCATGGCCAGAATGTACCAGGCGAACAGCGGCATCTTGTGCAGCGCCATGCCCTGGGTGCGGGTGCGCAGAATCGACACCACGATCTCGACCCCGGCGGAAAGCGCCGAGATTTCGACGAAGGTGATCCCCAGAAGCCAGAAGTCCGACCCGAGCCCCGGCGAGTACTCGCTGCTCGAAAGCGGCGTGTACATGAACCAGCCGGCGTTGGGCGCCATTTCGATCACCAGGCTCGAGGCCAGAATGATGCCGCCGAACAGGTAGCAGAAGTAGCCCAGCGAGGTCAGCCGCGGGCAGACCAGGTCGCGGGCGCCGATCATCTTGGGGATCATGTAGATCGCCAGGCCCTCGAGCACCGGAATGGCGAACAGAAACATCATCACCGTACCGTGCATGGTGGTGACCTGGCTGTAGATGTCCGGCGTCATGAAGTTCTGATCGGGCGTGGCCAGCTGCGTGCGGATCAGCATCGAGAGGATGCCGCCGATCAGAAAGAACACCATGCCGGTGATCATGAAGCGAAGACCGAGCGTGGTGTGGTTGACGATGGTCAGCGCCTTGATGCCGCGCGGGTTGCCCCAAATCTCGTGCAGGTCGTCGTGCAGCGTGCGGCCGTTCTCGGGCTCTTGCGGGTCCTGAGGCGTCGCTTGACGATTGATGGTTGTCATGGGGTTAAAGTCTCCAGCCAGGCACCCAGGTCTTGCAGCATGTCGTTATCCAGATCGTCGTGGCGCGGCATCAGGTTGTCGGGCTTGAGCGTTTGATGGTTGCGCAACCACTGGTAAACCGCGCCCTCCTCCATCGCCATCACCCCGGCGCCGAGCATTTCGCGCCCGCCCACGTCGGATAAATTCGGCCCGATGTTGGCGCTGCTGATGCCCGCCACCTGGTGGCAGCCAGAGCAGAATCGGGTGAAGTTCTCGCGGGCCTCATCGAAGGCCGCATTTTGCGCGGCAAGCTCGGCCAGCGCCTCTTGCTGGCGCGCGGCGAGCCAGGCTTCGTACTCTTCGCGCGGCAGCGCTTCGACGTGCAGGTGCATATGGGCGTGGCCCACGCCGCAAAGTTCGGCGCACTGAGCGCCGAATACGCCGGGTTCGTCCGCCTCGAGGCGAATACGGTTGACGCGCCCGGGCAGCATGTCGATCTTGCCGCCCAGGCGCGGAATCCAGAAGCCGTGGATGACGTCGGCGGCGGTGACGTGAAAATCCACCGGCTCACCGGCGGGCATCACCAGCTGATTGGCGGTGACGACTTCGCCGCCTTCGGCGCCCGGGTAGCGCACCTCCCACCACCACTGGTGGCCCACGACCTCGATCACCTCCGGCGGCTCGTCCAGCGGCAGCGTCAGCATGCGCTGCCCCGTCGGCACGCCGAAGGTCAAAAGCGCAATCACCGTGAGCGTGGGCAGCACGATACCGCCGCCGATGATCCAGCGCCGGCCGATGCGGCGCTCCTGAGCCGGCGTGCGGGTCACTTCGCGGGCCTTGAAGGTGTAAAGCCAAAGCGCCACCACTGCAATCAACACCACGGTGGCGAAGCCGAGCATCACGAACCAGATCATGCGAATGTCGCGCGCCGCAGGCCCCGCCGGGTCGAGAATGGAGTGGTCGCCAGCGCAGCCCGCGAGTAGCCAGGGGGCGGTCAGCCAAAGCGTTAACATGCCCAGGTTGACCCGCCGACGCGATGCGCGTTGAATATCTCCCGTGGCCCTCGCGCCCTTTCGTTCCCTCATCGCTTTTATCCCTTTGTCTGCCCACAGGAAGTGTCCATGGCATCCACCCCGCAACGTTCCATCAGAAGCCGCGCCTCGCTGGCCGGGCATCCGCTTCACCCCGTGATGATCCACTTTCCGGTCGCGGCGCTGATGGCGCTGGTCGCAAGCGATCTGGGCTACTGGTACACCGGTGACCCCTTCTGGGAGCGAACCGGGCTGTGGCTGGCCGGCGTCGGCGCCTTTGGCGGCTGGATCGCCTCGATCGCCGGCATTATCGATCTGGTCACGGTGTCGCGCATTCGGCGTTTGATCACCGGCTGGAGCCACGCCATCGTGGCGGTGGTGATGCTGTCGCTTGCCTCGCTGAACTGGCTTTTGCGGCTCAACTCGCCAGAGGCCATCCTGCCCTGGGGCTTGGCGGTATCCCTGGTCACCGGCGCGCTGATTGCGCTGGCCGGTTGGCTGGGCGGTCAGCTCGTGTACGAGCACGCGGTGGGGGTCGACGTCGACGAGTAAGCGGCGGCGGTGGGCAGGTCGCTGGATGGGCATGGATCAGCCCCAATCCAGCGGCTTTGCCAGTACGAAGCCGAGCACGCCGAGAATACCCAGCACGCTCAGTATCAGCCCAAGGAGCGTGGCGATCCTTACACCGCTATAAATGCCCATCTCCAGGCGCAGAATCAGCCAGCCGAAGGCGCCGTGAGCGGCCACCATCACCACCACCGCACCAAGCTTCAAAATCAGCCAGCCGCCCATCAAACCGTGCAGTAGAAACAGCAGCGTGCCCGAGCCGATCGCCAGGAGCGCGGCGGGGGTTGCGACGGTATTGTAGAAAAAGCGCGGCATGGGCGGCGTGCCCTGAGCGAAGCCCGCGTCCCGGCGCAGCACCAGTGCGTGGTTCAAAAGCGCGGGAAGATACAAAAGCGAGCCACACCAGATGACAAGCGCAGCGATATGTAGAAGTTTTAGCCAGGGCATCACGGCGTCCTTGCAATGCAAAATGCGCTTGGGAAATCAAAAGCGCGTTTAGTGTGATCAGCGTCAACCCTGTGAGGGCCGAGCCAGCCAGGCGTTTTTAACTGCTCCGTTGCCACAGAGCGACCCGCTGGCCTCTTGAGGGCGAGTCGGGTCAGGCACTCCTTACCTTAGCCAACTCGCTTGAGACTGGCTAGCCGGGCGAATCAACGCTCACGCGGTAGCCGGTAAACTTGCGTAGATTGATCACGCCGCTATCGAGCATCAGGTACTGCCCCTTGATGCCCTGCAAGACGCCTTCCACGGTGGGGTTCTTGTCGAAGTTGTGCGAGACGATCTTGCGCGGAAAGGCCTCGACCGGATAACGAATCGAAAGCGGGGTTTCGTCGAGCGCGCGAATCGAGGCGTCGCCGTGCTGCGCGCGAAGCGCCTCCAGGCCGTCATTCACCGCCTCGAACAAGCGGTCGCGCTCCTGGGTCAAATCGAGCGGTTCGACCTCGCCCTTGAGCATGGCGCGCCAGTTGGTGCGATCCGAGACGTGCTCCTTGAACAGCACCTCGACCAGCCCCGACTGCTGGCGCGTGGCGACTTCGAGAATCGGCAGCGCCTGGATCGCGCCCTGGTCGATCCAGCGCGTGGGCATGTTGGTCTTGCGGGTGATACCGACCTTGAGCCCGGAGGAATTGGCAAGATAGACGATATGCGGGGTGAAGCAGTGGGCCTCGCCCCACTCCGGCTCCCGGCAGGTGCCCTGGAAGTAGTGGCAGGTTTCCGGTTTCATGATGCAGGTATCGCACTGCGCCAAGCGCTTGAAGCACGGGTAGCAGTAACCCTGGCCGAAGCTCTTGTTGGTCTTGCGCCCGCAGTGGGTACAGGCGATGTGGCCCTCGAAGCGTAGCCGCAAAGGGCTACCAAGGCGCTCGTTGAGCGCCAAACGCTCTTCACCGGCGCGCAGGTAATAGCGCACCTCGTGGCTTTTTGCGTCGAGCGTGCCCGCCATCTTGCTCAAATGACCGGTCACGTCAAAGGTCGCGTTCTCAGTAGCGCCGCAATCGCTTGCGAACAGATCAGTCACCCGAGGCGTCCCGAGCCAGGCCCGCCATTTCCGGCGACACGCCGGCTCCGGTGGCGCCGGCGCCGCAGGTGCGTCGCTCGAGATAGCCCACGCGGTTTTCGTCGGGCACGTTGTTCTCGATCTCGTAGCGAATCACCGCCTCCAGGCAAAGCTCGGTCTGCTCTTCGCTCAAAAAGCGCCCGTCCGGCCATTTGCGCAGCGCCACCGCCTGCTTGAGGCTTTCATAAATGCTCGGGGTCATCTGGCCGATCATGCGCTCGAAGCTCATATCGCTCATGGCAAACTCCTGTCGAGTGGAATCAGAGGGAAGATCAGCGCGCGCGGTCGCGGCGTTTGGCGCAATGATACCAGCCCGTTGCCAGGCCCACGAGTAGCCCGCCCAGGTGCGCCTCGTTGGCGACGTTACCAAAGCCCACGCGCTCGGCAAGCGAGGTCATGGTGAAGACCATCCACCCGAGCATGAACACCACCAGCATGTTCGGCACGAAAAAGCCGCTTTGCGGGCGCTTGCGGGACACAAGCCATACATGCCCCAAAAGCGCGTACACCACGCCGGACATGCCGCCGAACAGCACCGTGCCGGTGGCGTACTGCGCGAGATTCGAACCAACGCCTGCAAGCAGCAAAAGCATCAGCATCGCCCGACTGCCCTGCAAAAGCTCGACCTGGCGGCCGAAGTACCAGACCCACATCAGATTGAAGATCAAATGCATCAGCCCGAAGTGCAAAAACGCCGGGCTCAGAAGGCGCCACAGCTGGCCGCTGGCCAGCGTCTCGGAAAGCCCCGCTGCCACTAGAGAGCCGTTGACCGAGCCGACCGGAACGATGGTCAGCGCGATCAATATAGCGTCGCCCAGGGTGTTCATGAGCATAAACACCAGAACGCTCAGCCCGATGATCAACGCGGTCACCGGTACCCGGCGCAAAAGCTCGACGCCCTGGCCACGCCGGGCGCTGGGGCGCGGGCCGTCGATCAGCACCTCGCCCTGTTGCCAGCGGCGCACCAGCGCGGTGAGCTCGGCCTTCTGGCGCGGGTCGGCCACCCACAGCGTCAGCCCTTCGGGCTCCTCGGTAATGCGGTGGCCGATGCGATAGTGCCAAAGCGCCTGGCGTAGCTCCCCGGTGTCGGTGTCGGCGGGTAACAGCATGACAGGGTGCATAACATCTCCCTTGGGCGAAACGTTCGGTGGGCTGCCCGCCGCGGGCGGTCGCTTTCATTCAAGCATAAAAAAACCGGCGGAGGGGGCCGCCGGCTTAAAGCAAGGGATCATTCAAGGGAACACTTACTCTGATAGCCGGTAGCGGGGTTAGTTCAGCGATTTTCAAAAAAAGATGTTTCCTAATGTATCCACTCATAGCGTGAATTAAATACTAGCCGCTAATGCCTTGAAGAGGCGCGATTCTCCTCGCGGTGAACATCGACCCAAACGAAGCGGTCGGCGCTGAGCTCGGCCTCGCCGTCGAAACGGTAGGCCACCAGCCGGCCATATTTCACCGCGCTGTAGTCCAGGCAGGCAATGTTGCGCGCGGGCAGCGCCGGCACGCCTTCGCACCAGTAGTGGCCGATGAACAGCGCCGGCTCCTCTGGCCCGTAATGGGGGAGCCCTTCGCGCTCGCGCTCGGTCAATTCACGGCTTTCCAGATGATCCGGCAGGTTGTCCGGCTGAAACACCACGTCGCCCCAGCGTTTGGGATTCGTCGCCCAGAAGTGGGCGCGAAAGCTCCTGCGCGTAAAGCCGTCGCCGGAGTGGATGGCTACGCCCTCGGGCAGCGAAATGCTGGGCCCGCGGGTCAGCCGGTCGACGATAGCGAAGGCCTCGGTCGAAGGGTCGGCGGACTCCACCAGCATTTGATCATTCAGGCGGCAGCTCGGCGAGCGCGCCTTGAGCGCCTCGATCAGCGCTGCATCCCAGCAGGCGTGAACCACGCGAAAGTCGTCGATTTCGAGCACCAGAGGCAGCGTCTTGAACCAGGCGAGGGTATCTTCCCACTCGTTGGTGTGATCGCGGTACTGATAGAGCGTATCGGCGATGATCCGGTTATGGCGCGGCGTATGCTCTCGAAGCCAGCGTTTGGCGCTACCCCTGGGCGCCGGATGGGTGTAGGCCAGGGCGTGATACTCGTGATTGCCCATGACGATTTGCGCCTGGCCTTCGTCGACCATGCGCCTGGCGATCTGCACCGCCAGGCGAATGCGCGGGCCGCGGTCGATCAGATCGCCAAGAAAGATCACCTTGCGCGTAGGGTGACGATAGACGCCGCCGCGATTCTCGTAGCCGAGCTTTTCCAGCAGCGCGGCAAGCGTGGCGCCGCAGCCGTGAACATCGCCGATCAGATCGAACCCTTGCCTCATCAATCCCCCAGCCGATGACTCCAGCCCAGCTTGCTGCGCAGGATGTCGTAGAAATCATGGCCCAGCGGGTGGACCAGCTGAACGCGAGCGGGCTTGCGCGTGATGACCAGCACGTCGTCGGGCTTGGCCACCGCCCGGGTCTGGCCGTCGCAGCTGATGTGCGGATAGGCGTGGTTGGTATCGCCCAGGTGAATGCGGATTTCGCTGGCCGCATCGATGACGATCGGTCGGCTGGAGAGCGTGTGCGGAAACATCGGCACCAGCGTGATCACCTCGAGCTTTGGATGCATGATCGGCCCACCGCCGGAGAGCGCGTAGGCGGTCGAGCCGGTAGGCGTGGCCACGATCAGCCCGTCGCTTCGCTGGCTGTAGACGAAACGGCCGTCGACGAACAGCTCGAACTCGATCATGCGCACCGCCTTGCCCGGGTGCACTACTACCTCGTTGAGCGCGTCGCCGCTGCCTACCGCTACGCCGTCGCGGTACAGCACGGCATCGAGCAGAAAGCGCTGTTCGACCTCGTATTGGCCCGCCAGCACCTCACCGACCCGGGTTTCGAGCTCGTCCGGCGAGATATCGGTGAGAAAACCGAGCCGCCCGCGGTTGACGCCGAGAATCAACGTGCCGCTTTGGCACAGCGTGCGCGCCGCGCCCAGCAGGCTGCCGTCGCCGCCCACCACGATCACCAGATCGCACAGCTCACCGAGCATGCGCCGGCTGGTTTCCGGCTGGCCGTGGTGAGGGATCATCGTGGCGGTGCGATCCTCGACCAGCACGTGGTAATCGTGGCCGCGCAAATAGCTGACCAGCCGCGTGAGCGAGTCGACCACCTTATCGCTACCGAGCCGGCCGATCAGACCGATCGTCTTGAACGGTCGGTCGGCGCGGGGCATGTCAGCAGTGTTGTCGGGCGTGGTCGGCATGGGCGGCTCTCGCAGTCATTGGCCTCCATTATGAAGTCCACCTGCCCCCCGGGCAAACCCCGGGCCTTGTTTTTACTGCACTTGTCGAGCCGTCACCGGCAAGACTCAAGGGGGGGCCAGGCCGGCGCGTTGGCTCGCGCGGCGCTCGAGCCACCACTGGTTGAGCCACAGCGAGGCCAGAATGATCGCCCCGCCCAGCGCCAGCCG
Source organism: Halomonas sp. HNIBRBA4712 (assembly GCF_043558675.1). Taxonomy (NCBI): domain Bacteria; kingdom Pseudomonadati; phylum Pseudomonadota; class Gammaproteobacteria; order Oceanospirillales; family Halomonadaceae; genus Halomonas; species Halomonas sp. HNIBRBA4712. The sequence goes on from NZ_JBIFXR010000004.1 coordinate 254,766, forward strand.
CCCAAGGTCGGCGTCGCGGTTCCAGATCACCACGTTGACGATCAGCCCCGCGGGTACCAGCACGTTGTTCATGACGGCAAGCGTTCCCGCATCGACACGGGTGGCGCCCTGGTTCCAGGCGAAGTAGCCAATTCCCGAGGAGACCAGTCCAAGCCAGGCGAGGACGCCCCACTGCGTAGGTGTGGTGGGCAGCGCCTGGGCGTTGCCCATCAGCAGAAACGCCGGCAGCGCCACCAGCAGCGCGCCGACGAAGAACCAGCCGAACACGTTGTGCCAGGGCAAATCGCCCGGATGGTTTGCCGCCAGCCGCCGATAGCCCACCTGACCGATGGCGAAGCAGAGATTCGCCCCCTGTACCACCAGAAAACCGAGCCAAAAGCCGCTGTCCACACCTTCGAAACGGATCACCGCCGCCCCCAGCACCGCCAGTACCGCGGTCACCAGGTAAATTGGAGTAAAGCGCTTGAACAGCAGGTCATCGAGCAACGCGATATAGACCGGCGTGAAGATGGTGAACAGCACCACTTCCGGCACCGAAAGCAACAGGTAGGCGTGGTAGATGAAAAGATACATCACCCCAAGCTGCACCGCGCCGAGCGTCGTCAGCGCAACGATCGCGCGTTTGGTCAAAAGCTTTAAACGCATGAACGGCAGAAAGACCAGCAGTGCCAAACTGATTCGCAGCAGCACGGCAAAGTAGTTGTCCACCTGCCCGGCGATGTAGACCCCGATCAGCGAGAAAGAAAACGCCCAGAGGGCGGTAACGGCCACCAGATAACCCATGTAAACCCCATCAATATTAAAAGTTGACGGGATTATAGAGAGAATGGCGCAAAGGTAAACCCTGCCCCTTGGAAAGGTTAACGACGCAGCGTAATCGCCAGCGCGTAGATAACGCCGGGAATCCAGCCCAACAGCGTCAGCACCAGCGCGATCGCCACCTGTTTACCCTTGCCGCCGGCCAAACCTACGCCCAGCGGCGGCAGCAGCACGCAGAGTGCGGCGTAGGCGGCTTTCAGCCCGGCGGGCTCATCGGGCACGCTAGCCGGCGCGCGCTCTTGCACGGTTTTGTTGGACGCTGCTGAAGCCTCTTTAGGCGCGGGGGTGAAGTGCTCCACCGCCGCCGTCGAGCCCGGCGCGGGATCGGCCTTGCCAGTTTCGCCTTCGCGAGGTTTGCCTTCGCGAGATTCGCCTCCGCGAGAAACCGGTTCGGCGCGGGCCCTCTCCTCGCGGCGCTCGCGCTCTACCGCCTTGCGGTGAGCCTCTTTATCGATCTTCTGCTCCAGCGTCGCGGCGTCGTCGGCAAGCTCGGCGTGAAAACGCTCCCAATCCTCCCAATCGTGGGGCGTGCCGGATTTGGGTCGCTCACCGCCGGAGCCGCGGGCGCGCTCCCAGGCTTTCTCTTCCAGGGTATTGGGCCGGTCCGGGTCGCGCTCGACGCCAACGCCTTTACGGTTCAAATACTCGCGGGCATCCATTGTCGGCTCCTACTAGATGGTCAGCGCAGCCCTTCATCGCCTACGCTCAGGATACGATTGATCGCTTTTTAGTATAGATGTGGGCGCCGGTCGAATTATCAAAGCCGTGCACGCGATGCGCCCAAACGAAAATATCAGTACTATAGTCAGAGAAAAAAACAGGCAGAGAAAAAACAGGCAGAGCAAAAAACAGGCAGAGCAAAAAAAACGCTGCCCGAAGGCAGCGTAAGCAAGGGATCGAAAAAGAAGCCAGTACAACACTTCTAGCGGCTGCTGTCGCAGTGACTCCTACAGGAGTGTGCGGTTGCAGCGAAGGCTATCATGCGTTGCCTGTACACTATCTGACAGTGAATTGGCAAAAAGTTCTCGACCGGGCGAAGTTTTCGCCATTTTTGTGTTACAGGTTGTCAAACCCTGTAGCAAAGCGGGTAAGGAGCACGAATATGGCGCTTTATCTACTGGTGCTTGGCGTGTGCCTACTGGTGATCGGTTCGGTGCTGGTCATTTTGATGACCGCGAGCACGCCGCGTTACCGTACCGAGCCGAAGGATTTGCTGGCGCTTTTCGATAAAGCGCTGGAGAGCCGGGTAGGTGAAACCGAATGGAATGCCATGATTGGCTACCCGATCCGCCACGACGAGTATCTCGATGGCGTACGCCGGCGCGCCTCGCAGCTGATGGATGAGTATGGTCGGCGCTGGAAGCTCGCTCAGGGCAAGCCGCTTTTGAGTGACGCTGGCCAACAGGAGCTCAAGGCGCTGCGCGATCATCTGGCGGCGCGCACTGCGCTGCGCGAGCAGTAAGGCGTCAAGTCTTCAACCCGGGAGCCGCCCATGCCGAGTACCATCCGCCAGCTACCGCTGGAAAGCGCCGTCAAACACCACGCCCACGATTTCCATCAGATCGTGATCACGCTATGCGGCTCCTCGGAATTCGAAATCGAAGGCCTTGGCGGGCGGGTCAACGCCTTTTCCGGCTGTATCGTGCCGGCCAATCACGAGCACTACTACTCCGGCCTGGGCTACAACCGCCAGCTGATCTTCGATCTGCCGATCGATGCGCCGGCGCTGACCGGCGAGCACCGCGAGCTGATTGCGCTGTTCGACGCGCCGCGCTTTTTCGCCCTCGACGGCCCGCTTCGCCACTATCTTGCCTTCGTCGAAAGCGAGCTGTTGCAAGCACGCCAGGGGTTCGCCGACGCCCAATCGGACCGGCTCGCCGCCACACTTCTGGGCGCGCTCAAGGCGCGCCTTCAGGCAGAGCCCCCGGCCGCCAGGCGCCGCCTAGACTTGGCCCCGATCGATCGCTTCATCGCCGCCCACCTGGCCGAAGAGCTTCGCGTGGCGGATCTGGCGCGCATTGCGTGTCTTTCCGAGGCGCACTTTTCCGAGCGCTTTCGCGGCCAGACCGGCCTTTCACCCTGGCAGTACGTGCGCCGCCAGCGGCTGTGTGCAGCGCGCGAGCTGGTCACCCAGAGCAGCTTGCCGCTGACCGATATCGCCATTCAGACCGGGTTCGCCAATCAGAGCGCGCTTTCCCACGCCTTTCGCCGCCGCTTTGGGCTTTCGCCACGCTCGCTTAGAAAAGAGGGTGACAACGCCCCCGCCTTCGAGGCACCGACGCCGGAGCCTCGCCGGGCGCTGGGCAAACGTCGCGGCAGCGGCTCGACGCTTCTACCCTGAGCATGAAAATGTGACAGAAAGTCACGCTTGCCGTGAAATTGACACGTTTTGCCACGAAACCGACATACAACCGGACGCCAGCCGCTCTACATTCGTCCGTTATCGGGCCGACCGCCCAGTCAGCTTCGTTCCATCAGAACCCGGGGGCCACAATGCTCAATGCCAAGAAAATGCGTGATCCTGCCGTCTGGCAAACCGATCTTGACACCCTTCTGAACACCGTCAGCGACCACTACATCGTCGACGAAGATAGCTACGTCAACGAGCTGATCAAGGTGCTCGACGTCGGCCGCGAGGACTTCGAGCGTATCGGCGAGCGTACCGCCGAACTCGTGCGCGACGTGCGCCAGATGGATACCGCGGTGGACACCATCGACGAGCTGTTGCAGCAGTACAGCCTCGATACCCACGAAGGCCTGATGCTGATGTGTCTGGCCGAGGCGATGCTGCGTATTCCCGATAAGGCCACGGCGGACGCGCTGATCGAGGACAAGCTCGGCCCGGCGGACTGGCAGTCTCACGTCGGCAAGAGTGACGCCTGGATGGTCAACGCCTCGACCTGGGGACTTTTGATGACCGGGCGCGTGCTCAAGCTCGACCACCCCAAAGAGGGTCAGCCGGCCAACTTCATCAACCGCCTGGTCAACCGCATGGGCGAGCCGGTGATTCGCCGCGCCATGGTCGAGGCGATGAAGATCATGGGCAAGCAGTTCGTGCTCGGGCGCGACATCAATGAGGCGCTCAAGCGCTCGAAGCCGCTGTTCAACAAGGGCTACACCTACTCCTACGACATGCTCGGCGAAGCCGCGCGCACCCGCGGTGACGCCAAGCGCTACTTCGACGACTACGCCCGCGCCATCGAGGCGGTCGGCAACACCTCCCAGCGCTTGAGCGACAAGACGCCCAAGCCGTCGGTGTCGATCAAACTCTCGGCGCTGCATCCGCGCTACGAGTTCGGCCGCCGCGAGCAGGTGCTCGCCGAGCTTGTCGACACCGTGATCAAGCTGGTACGCCGTGCCCGCGAGCTCGACGTGGCGCTGACCGTCGACGCCGAGGAAGTCGACCGCCTGGAACTTTCGCTCGAGGTGTTCCGCGCCATTTACGAAAGCGACGCCGCCCGCGGCTGGGGCCACTTCGGCCTCGTGGTCCAGGCTTACTCCAAGCGTGCGCTGCCGGTGCTGCACTACATCAACCGGCTGGCGAACCAACAAGGCGACGAGATTCCGCTTCGTTTGGTGAAGGGCGCCTACTGGGACAGCGAGATCAAGGAGTCCCAGCAACTTGGCGTCGACGGCTACCCGGTCTACACCCGCAAGGCGTGTACTGACGTGGCGTATCTTGCCTGCGCCCAGTTTCTGCTCTCGGAAGATACCCGCGGGTGCATTTTCCCGCAGTTCGCGACCCACAACGCGCATACCGTCACCGCTATCGTCGAACTCGCCAACCACCATCGCCGGGCGTTCGAATTCCAGCGCCTGCACGGCATGGGCGAAGCGCTCTACGACGCCGCGCTGACTCGCTCCCCGGAAGGTACCTACTGCCGGATCTACGCCCCGGTCGGCGCCCACAAGGATCTGCTGCCTTATCTCGTGCGCCGGCTGCTGGAAAACGGCGCCAACTCGTCGTTCGTGCACCAGCTGGTCGACCCGGACGTGCCGGTCGAGTGGCTCTGCCAGCACCCGGTCGAGACGCTCAAGCAGCACAAGACCTTCGCCAACACGCGCATTCCGCTGCCCCGCGATATTTACGGGCCCAGGCGCAAGAATTCGCGCGGGGTGAACCTGAACATCAGAAGCCACTTCGATCCGCTGATGGAGCAGATGGCCTCGTTCATGGACAAGCAGTACCCGGTCAAGCCGCTGCTCGCCGTCGAGGTGGCCGACGATGAGGCCAACACCCATCGGGTGACCTCGCCCTTCGATCGCGGCCAGAGCGTAGGCACGGTGCAGTGGACCAGCCAGGAGCAGGCCAAACAGGCCGTTGACGCTGCCTGGCAAGCCTTCCCACGCTGGGACGACACGCCGGTCGCCGAGCGCGCCGCGATCCTGCGCCGCATGGGCGATTTGATGGAAGAGCACATGGCGGAGCTGATGACGCTCTGCTCCCGCGAAGGCGGCAAGCTTCTGACCGACGGCGTCGACGAGATCAAGGAAGCGGTGGACTTCTGCCGCTACTACGCGATGCGCGCCGAGGAGTCGTTCGGTGAGGTGATCGAACTGCCCGGCCCGACCGGTGAGTCGAATCGCCTGACCATGGGTGGAAAGGGCGTGTTCGCCGCGATCAGCCCGTGGAACTTCCCGGTAGCGATCTTCTGCGGCCAGATCGTCGCCGCGGCGGTGGCCGGCAACACCGTGCTCGCCAAACCTGCGGAGCAGACCTCGATCATCGCCCACCGGGTCATCGAGCTTCTTCATGAAGCCGGCATGCCGCGGGACGTGGTGCAGCTGCTGCCCGGCGACGGCCCGACCGTAGGCAGCGTGCTGAGCTCGGACCCGCGCATCACCGGCGTGGTGTTCACCGGCGGCACCGATACCGCGCAGATCATCAATCGCGCGCTCGCCGCCCGCGAGAACGCGCCGCTGCCGACCCTGATCGCCGAAACCGGCGGCATGAACGCCATGATCGTCGACTCCACCGCCCTGCCCGAGCAGGTGGTGGTCGACGTGATCCAGTCGGCGTTCCAGAGCGCCGGCCAGCGCTGCTCGGCGCTACGCGTGCTCTACCTGCAGGAGGACGTGGCCGACCGGGTGATCGAGATTCTCCAAGGCGCGATGAACGAGCTGCGCATCGGCGACCCGCGGGATCTGGGCACCGACGTTGGCCCGGTCATCGACGAGGATGCACGCAAGGGGCTTCTGGCGCACATCAAGAAGCTCAAGGACGAGGGCCGGCTCGCCTGCGAGGCGCCGATGGCCGCCGAGCATACCCAAAACGGTACCTTCATCGCCCCGGTGGCCTTCACCATCGACGGCATCGACTCACTCGAGCGCGAGCAGTTCGGCCCAGTACTGCATATCGTGCGCTACAAATCCCGCGACATCGACAAGGTCGTGGATTCGATCAACGCCCGCGGCTACGGGCTCACCTTCGGCGTGCATAGCCGCAACGAATCCTTTGCCGCCAACATCGCCAAGCGGATTCGCGTGGGTAACGTCTATATCAACCGTAACATCATCGGCGCGGTGGTCGGCGTGCAGCCCTTCGGCGGCCAGGGCCTTTCAGGCACCGGCCCCAAGGCGGGCGGGCCGCACTACCTGCAGCGCTTCGTTACCGAAAAAACCGTCACCAACAACACCGCAGCCCTCGGCGGCAACGCCTCGCTGCTGGCCATGGGTGACGAATAAAAAATCCTTGACCTCACCCCCCAAGGGGGGTGAAGTAAATTTCACGCCCTGGCCGGTGTGACGCCATCGCGTCAATAACAAGAAACCGGCCGGGAATCCGGTAGATAAAAAAGGGGAACTTCCATGGAAATTGGCGTCTGGATCAGTCTTTTCGCTTACTTCGCGCTAATGGTCGGCATCGGGCTCTACGCCATGCGCACCTCGACCTCGACCTCCGAGGACTACGTGCTCGGCGGGCGCACCCTGAGCCCGAAAGTGGCCGCGCTCTCCGCCGGCGCATCGGACATGAGCGGCTGGCTGCTGCTCGGCCTGCCCGGGGCGATGTTCGTCTCCGGGCTCGGCTCGGCGTGGATCGGCATCGGCCTGTTCGTCGGTGCTTTCTTCAACTGGCTGCTGGTTGCGCCGCGCCTGCGCGAGCAGACGGTGCACTACGGTAACGCCATCACCATTCCGGCGTTTCTGGCCAACCGCTTCCCGACCCGGGCGCTGTCGCTGCGTACGGTCTCGGCGATCGTCATCGTGATCTTCTTCGCCGTCTACACCGCTTCCGGCCTGGTCGCCGGCGGGCGACTTTTTGAGAGCGCCTTTGCCGGGGTGATCAACATCGGCGGTCTGAGCGACTACGCCACTGGTATCATCATCACTCTCGGCGTGGTATTGATCTACACCGTAGTAGGCGGCTTTCTGGCGGTCAGCCTGACCGACTTCGTTCAGGGCTGCATCATGATGCTCGCGCTGATCATCATGCCCGCCGTGGTGCTCTTCGGCGAAGGCGGTGGCGGCTTCACCCAGGCCTCGGAAACTCTGAATAGCGTAGACCCGACCTTGCTCTCCTGGACCGCGGGGCTAACCTTCATCGGCTGGCTCTCGGCGGTGACCTGGGGGCTTGGCTACTTTGGCCAACCCCACATCATCGTGCGTTTCATGGCCATTCGCAGCCTCAAGGACGTGCCCACGGCGCGTAACATCGGCATGAGCTGGATGGCGATTTCGCTGATCGGCGCGGTATCGCTGGGTATCTTCGGGCGTGCTTACGCCGTGCGCAACGGCATGGATGTCGAAAACCCCGAGACGATCTTCATCATTCTCGCTGACCTGCTGTTCCATCCGCTGATCACGGGCTTTTTGTACGCGGCGCTGCTGGCGGCGGTGATGAGTACCATTTCGAGCCAGCTGCTGGTGGCCTCCTCCTCGCTGACCGAGGACTTCTACCGGCTCTTCTTGAACAAGAACGCCTCCGAGAAGCAGACCGTGACCGTGGGCCGGATCAGCGTGGCGCTGGTGGGCATCGTTGCGGCGATTATCGCCTCCGACCCGGAATCCCAGGTATTGGGGCTGGTCAGCAACGCCTGGGCGGGCTTCGGCGCGGCCTTCGGCCCCTTGATTCTGCTGTCGCTGATGTGGAAGCGTACCAACGGCGCCGGCGCGATCGCCGGAATGATCGTCGGTGCGGTGACCGTGATGCTCTGGATCACGCTGGGCTTCAACGCCGAGTTCCTCGGTGGCCCGGGTGTCTACGAGATCATCCCGGGCTTCATCGCCTCGTTCATCGCCATCATGGTGGTGAGCAGCGCGACCCGCGATGCCGGCGAATACCGCCATATCGACCGCTAGGTGTCGAGAATCGTTGCCAGGCCGCCTTCGGGCGGCCTTTTTCATGGGCGATGCTCGGGTCGTTGAGCCAGGTCAAAAACCTTATTATGCGCTGGCGTTAGGCTTTGTAAACGCAATCAACGCTGAACGTCATGCTATCAAGAGGAAAGCGCCATGGGTCGACTCTGGACACCCAATGCCGCCGCCTGGTATCTGGATATCGAAAGCGACGCCACCGTGGCGGGAAGCGCGGCGGGCAGCGTCGACATCGACCCGGCGGTGGTCATGGCGGGGATTGGCTACCGCTTCCAGGCGGCCCTGGATACCAAGCGGCCCGGCACCTGGTAAGGTGACGGGCCGCTCTGGTTTGGCGCGGGGTTAGTTTTCGGTGACCAGCTTGTCGACGCGCTCCACGGCCTGGACCACCAGCAGCTGATCGCTGGCGCGCACCTTCTCCTTTTGCAGGTAGGCGGCCATGGCCGGAGCGACCTCGCACTTGGCGGGCAGCGGGCCGCTTGCATCGACCAGCGCGTCGAGCCGGGCGATGAACACGAAGCGCAGCCACTGGGGTAGCGACATGGTGTCGACACAAAACGGTTGCTGACTCTCGAAGGCCGACGCTTCGGGAGCGGGCATACGCCAGAGATCCGCCGCTTTCATCGCGGCTTCAAGCTCACGCAGCGCCTGGTCAAGCGATAGATGTACGCTCATGGGTTCCTTGGGGTCGGTGCATGAGCGCCCTATTATCGCGCGTGTGAACACAACTTGCCATCCAGCGCCGCCGTGAAAAGTTATTCACGGATTCACAGAAAACCTGCAAGAGGCTGTGGATAAACTATGGAAAGATCACGCCTGCCCAAGTGCGGCGGGCGGTGCGTAAAACTGCTCAATTTTTGATCACTCGATTTTTCAATCACTTGATGATGCAAACCCTTGAATGCTGGCTGACACCGCGCCCCGCTCAAGGTAGAGTGCGCGTTCGCGAAGGGGATAAACGATATGCAAGCACTGGATACTCTGAACGCATTCTTCGAGCGAAGCGGCGCCGACGTCAGCCTCTACCACATGGGGCGGCGCGTGACGCCCTGCGCGCGGGACACCTTCGCCGCCTTCGAGCGCGGTGAAACGCCCTGGCCGGAGCCCTGGCAGGGCCAGGCACGAGTGGCAATCGTGTTTCGCCTGGGGGATATGCCGGAGCCGGCGATCTGGTTTCTGGCCTTCGCGCTCGATGAGCAGAGCATGCTGTCGCCGGCCTCCCGCGACGGCTTTCTGAATCGGCTGATCGAAACCCTGGGGCGCAACGTGGCGCGTCTTGGCGATGCGAGCGCGCAGCCGGAGCACTTCATGGAGAACAATCCGCTGGCGTTTACTCCGAGTCTACCCTTTCAGGCAGTGCTCAACGCGCGCGCTAGCGCCGAGCAGGGCCTTGCCGCCAGTCAGCACTTCGAGCCGGTGGAGGCCTATTTAAGCGGCCAGCAAAGCATCGATTGGCAGGCCCTCGGCCTTCAGGGCATCGCCGACTTCGCGGCGCGCAGCGACGCTCAGGGCCAGCGAGTGCTTGCGCAAACCCTCGCCCAGTCGGCGCTTGAAACCGAGGTGGTGCGCGCGCTGTGTCTGTGCCTTGAACACTTCGCTCTCGAAGAAACGCTCGTAAAGGCGCTGATTGATCGCGGCGAGCAGGCGGCCGGCCAGGGCGATCTCGAAACGCTGTGCGCCTGCGTGCGCGCCGTGGGTGCCAGCGAAAGCGACACCGTGGGCCGCTGGTATCAGGCGCTGCTCGAGGACCCGGCGGCCTGCGGGCCGGATCTGCTCGCCGCTATCGCCGGGCGCGGCTGGGCCTGGCTTGAGGATGAAACGCGGCTACCGCTGTTTCTCGAGCGCCTGGCGCGCCGTGAGGAGAGCGATTTCAACGCCCTGGTGCGGGACATCGCGCTGGTTCCGCGGCTGCGGCTGCTGGTGTTGATGACACTGCGCGACGCCCCGCAAGGCAGCGCCATTCAAATGCGGCTGGCGAAGTTGACGCCACGCCACTAACGTTACTAAGGCTCGAACGTTTTCGTAACAATACCGAGACGTTGGCGAAAGGCCAATGCCGGGGTTTTACGCCCTAAACGCGTGTAAGGAGTCACCGTGAAGGAACTACCCTATCAGGCCAAGGCCGTTATCGGACGTCGCGAAATGGTGACGCTTCCCGAGCTTGGGCTACATCTTTGCTGCAAGGCCGATACCGGCGCGCGGACCTCGGCGCTGCACGCCGAAGAGATCACGACCGAAGAGGACGAACACGGCCAGCTCTGGATCAGCTTTATCACTCACAGCGGCGGGCCCGACACGCCCTCGCACCGCTACAAGCTCCATTTGCACGACCGGCGTCGAGTGACCAGCTCCAACGGCCATAGCGAGTGGCGCTACGTGATTCGTACCGCCGTTTTGCTTGGCGAGCTCAACTTCCCCGTCGAGCTGACGCTGACCGACCGAAGCAATATGCGCCATCCCATGCTGTTGGGAAGACGCGCCATGCGCCGCCTGCTGGTGGCGCCGGGCGCGGCCTTCCTGCACGGCGAACCCTGAACCCGCAACACGCTCATCCCCGGAGTCCTGTATGCATATTGCCCTGCTTTCGCGTAACCGCAACCTCTACTCGACTCGTCGGTTGATCGAGGCCGCCGAAGCGCGCGGCCATACCGCCCGCGTGGTCGATACGCTGCGCTGCTACATGAGCATTGCCGCTCACCACCCCTCCATCCATTACAAGGGCCAGGAGATCGAGCGCTTCGACGCGGTCATTCCGCGCATCGGCGCCTCCGTGACCTTCTACGGCTGCGCGGTGCTGCGCCAGTTCGAAATGATGGGTACCTACGTGGTCAACGACTCGGTCGCCATCACCCGCTCCCGCGACAAGCTGCGCTCGCTGCAGCTTCTCTCACGAAAGGGGCTCGGGCTTCCGATCACCGGCTTCGCCCACTCGCCGGACGACATCCCCGACCTGATCACCATGGTTAAGGGCGCGCCGCTGGTGATCAAGCTGCTCGAGGGCACCCAGGGGATCGGCGTGGTGCTCGCCGAAACCAATCAGGCCGCCGAATCCGTGGTGCAGGCGTTCATGGGCATGAAGGCCAACATCATGGTGCAGGAGTACATCAAGGAGGCGAAAGGTGCCGATATTCGCTGCTTCGTGATCGGCGACAAGGTGGTCGCGGCGATGAAGCGCCAGGCCGCCGAAGGCGAGTTTCGCTCCAACCTGCACCGCGGCGGCACCGCCAGCGTCATCCGCATCACCCCCGAGGAGCGCTCGACGGCAATCCGCGCCGCCAAGGCGATGGGACTACAGGTCGCAGGCGTCGATCTGCTGCGCGCCAACCATGGCCCGGTGATCATGGAGGTCAACTCCTCGCCCGGTCTTCAAGGTATCGAAACCGCCACCGGCAAGGATATCGCCGGGCTGATCATCGAGCAGATCGAGAAGAACGCGGTATCAAACCGCAAGGCGCCGCCCAAGCCGAAAGGCTAATGGTTCGAAAGGCTAACGCTTCGAAGGGCCAAGGGTTCGAAGGACCAAGTGTTCGAAAGACCAAGTGTTCGAAGGGCTAACTAGCCGAAAGACCAGGGCAAAAGCGCGAAAATAATCCGCTCAGGGGGTGGCAAATCGCCGCCACCCCCGCCACAATTTGCGTCACCGAAGGAGGTAGACGCTCATGTTTCTCGATAATCGCCAGGTGGCGATGGACAGCGTACTGGAAGCGCTGGCCGACAGTATTGACTATTTCCAGGATAACCTTGAACGCCTGCGTCCCTCGCTGCGCGACACCCTGAAGCCCTACTACGCCGCCCGGCTCAAGCAGATGCGCAAACTGCAGGCGCTGGCGCGCACCCACCTCAAGATGTTGCCCCGGGACGCCGACGTCGAGCGTGACGACTTCCTTTGGCTCTGGAGCCGTTTGAAAAGTTTCGTGGGTAACGATAGCCAGGTCCTGATCAACGAGCTTCTCGAGCAGGAGCGCGTGCTGATGCAGGCGCTTTCCACGCTCTTTACCCATCCGCTGCCCGACCCCATCGAGCCGGTGATCGACGAGGCGATGAAGGCGTGCCGGGAGCTGATTCGCGAGCTCTATAGCCTGCAAAAACAGCGCACCAGGCGTTGAGCCGTCACTGCGCCTCAACGGGCGCTTGGGGCGCTGGCGGCGTCAGCTCGACAGGCAGTTGCAGCACCAGCGGTACGCGCAAAGGCGCATCGCCAATGAGCTCGATCGGTTCGACCGGGCCGAGAAAGTGCGGCTCCCGCTTCCAGAGGTAGAGATCGCCCAGCGTCGCCACGCGTGCAGCCACCTCGCGCAGGCGCAGGCGCCACTCCCCCGCCGCCCGACGCTGTTCGGCCACGCACCCGGTAACCTCCATGCCCAGCGAGCGCGCGATATAGATCGCCCGCGGCAGGTGCCAGCTTTGCGTCACCAGCACCGCCTCATCGAGCTTGAAGACGTCGCGCGCGCGCGCCAGGGTGTCGTAGGTACTGAACCCGGCGAAATCGAGCGTCATGCGCGCCGAGGGTACGCCGCGCCGGTTCAGATCGCGCCACATGACTCGTGGCTCGTTGTAGGATTGGGTGCGATTGTCGCCGGAGAGCAGCAGGTGCTCGACGGTTCTGCGTTCGAGCAGGCGGGCGGACGTACGCATACGGGCATTGAAGTGCGGATTTCGCAGGCCGCTGCGGGTCCAGTTCGAGGTGCCGAACACCACCGCCACATCGCCCGGGCGGCACTGCTCCACAGGCCGGTCGATATAGGCAGCGGTACTCGCCAGCACCCAGAAATTACCGGCCACCAATACCAGTGCCGCCAGCAGCGCGAGCGCTGCCAGCGACATCAGCAGGGTCTTGATCATCCACCTCAAGCGGTTAGCCATCCGGCGCCTCGGTCGCGTCAGAACATGCCAAGCTCAAGTTTGGCCTCGTCGCTCATCATGTCCCGACTCCAGGGCGGGCTGAACACGATCTCGGTGTGCACTTTTGAGATCTGCGGCGCACCGAGAATCTTGTTGCGTGCGTCGGCGGCGATCACCTCGCCCATGCCACAGCCGGGGGCGGTCAGCGTCATACGGATGGTCACCATGAGTTCGCCGCTGATCAAGCGATCGAAGCGGCAGCCGTAGACGAGCCCCAGATCGACAATATTGACCGGAATCTCCGGGTCGAAGCAGGTCCTGAGCTGGTCCCAGACGAACGCCTCGACCTCCTCTTCACCGGCCGACTCGGGAAGCGTCGGCGTGGGCAGCGACTCGAGCCCCAGCGCGTCCAGGTGGCGCCCTTCGATCAGATAGAGCCGCCCTTCGAAGCCGACGCTGACCGTGCTGCCCTTGGCCTGCATGACGCTGACCACGCTATCCTCGGCCAGCGTCTGGGTGGTGCCGAAGGGAATGGCGATCGCCTCGACGTCGCGCTGTAGCGGCAGTGTCTGGCCGCGGGTCAAGCTCGCGACTTGCTCGATATCCATAGTGCGTTATCTCACCATTTTAATGACCCGGTGGAGCGCCGCCACGAACGTGTCGACCTCCTCCAGCGTATTATACGCGGCAAAGGAGGCGCGGCACGTCGCTTCGACACCGAAGTGATGCAAAAGCGGCTGCGCGCAGTGGTGGCCGGTGCGAATGGCAACGCCCAGCTGATCGATCAGAAGCCCGATATCCTGAGCGTGGGCGCCCTCGACCACGAACGACAGCACGCCCGCCTTGTGCGGGGCGGTTCCGATGACCTTGAGCCCGTCGATGGCGCACACCTGGCGCGTGGCGTGCTCGAGCAGCACGCTCTCCCACTGGCCGATGGCCTCGACCCCGACGCCGTCGACCCATGCCAGCGCCTCGCCCAGCGCGATCACCTCGGCAATCGCCGGGGTGCCCGCCTCGAACTTGTGCGGCGTCTCGGCGAAGGTGGTGCCGGAAGGCTCAAACGAGACGGTCCTGATCATCTCGCCGCCGCCCTGCCAGGGCGGCATGGCATCCAGCAGCGCCCTTTTGCCGTAGAGCGCGCCAACGCCGGTGGGCCCGTATACCTTGTGGCCGGAAAAGGCGTAGAAGTCGGCGTCCAGATCCTGCACGTCAATGGCCTGGTGGGGGGCGGCCTGGGCACCGTCGACCAGTATCAATGCGCCCTGCTGGTGGGCGAGGCGCGAAAGCTCCTTGACCGGGTTGATCGTGCCCAGGGCGTTCGAGACGTGGTTGACCGCCACCAGCTTCGTGCGCTCGCTTAGAAGTTCACGGTAGGCGCGAAGATCGAGCGCGCCGCGCTCGTCGACCGGAATCACCTTGATGACAAAACCGAGATCAGAGGCCAACAGCTGCCAGGGCACGATGTTGGAGTGGTGCTCCAGCATCGAAATCAGCACCTCGTCGCCCGGCCCCAGATTCTGGCGCCCCCAGCTCTGGGCCACCAGGTTGATCGCCTCGGTGGTGCCGCGGGTGAAGACGATCTGGCGGCTATCCTCGGCGTTCAAAAACGCCTGAACGCGAGCGCGGGTGCCCTCAAACGCCGCCGTCGCCTCGTCGGCCAGGGTGTGCAGGCCGCGGTGAATGTTGGCGTTGTAGCGCGCGTAGTAGTCGCTCAGTGCGTCGATCACCCGCGAAGGCGTCTGGCTGGTCGCCGCGTTGTCCAGATACACCAGCGGCTTGCCGTGCACCTCGCGCGCCAGGATCGGAAACTCGGCGCGCAGCGCCTTCAGATCGAAAGGCGCCTGGGCAGCTGGGCGCGCATCGATGGCGATGTCGGACATGGCTCGCTCCTTGTGAAATCCAGCGCTTTGAGAGCGCCTACTCGTTGAGCGCGGCGGCGATTTCGACGAGCCCCGCGAGATTGAAGCGCTCGGGCAGCTTGCCCGCCACCGCGAGCTCGACCCGCTCGCTGATTTCGTCGAGGCCGACCTGTTCGAGCACCTCACCGGCGAAGGCCAGGGTCAGAAGGCCCCGCGCGGTGGCTTCATCGATGCCGCGCGTGCGCAGCGCATAGACCGCCTCTTCATCGAGCTGGCCGGTGGTGGTGCCGTGGGAGCACTTGACGTCGTCGGCGTAGATCTCGAGCTCCGGCTTGGCGTCGATATGAGCGCGATCCGAGAGCAGCAAGTTCTGGTTGCTCTGAAAGCCCTCGATCTTCTGGCTATCGCGCTTCACATACACGCGGCCATTGAACACGCCGTGGGCGCGGTCGCCAAGAATGCCCTTGTAGTTCTCGTTGGAGAACGTCAGCGGCGCGTTGTGGTTCACCTTGGTGTGGTTGTCCACGTGCTGGCGACCCTGGCCGAAGAACAGCCCGTACAGGTTGGTGTAGGCGTTTTCACCGTTGAGATCAGCGATGATGTCGTTACGCGCAAGCCCACCGCCCAGGTTCAGGTTGTAGGAGGTGTAGACGCTGTCACGGCTCTGCTCCACGTGAATGCTCGCCACGTGGAAGTCGCCAAGCGGCGCTTCCTGAAGCTTGTAGTGGTGCAGAATCGCGCCGCGGTCGAGCATCAGCTCCGCCACCACGTTGGTGAAGTTTGTGGCACTGGCTTCACCGGCGTAGTGCTCGATCACGGTGGCTTCACAGCGGCTGCCGGCCTCGACGAGAATGCGCGGGTGGCACATTTTGGCCTCGCCCTCGCGGGAGAGAAACTGCAGCACGATCGGCTTTTCGACCACGGTGCCCTGAGCGATGCGTATTACCGCGCCCTCTTCCATGAACGCAGTGTTGAGCGCCGCGAACGCCGAGAAGTCGACGCTGATCAGCCGACCCAGCGGCCCGCCAACGGCCTCGTGGTTCTTTTCAAGCGCTTTGGAAAGCGGCAGTACCTGCACGCCCTGGGGCAGCGCGTCGATATCGGAAAGCGCGGGGGCGAAGACGCCGTCGACGAAAGAGAGCCGATGCGCTTCGACGGGCAACGACAGCGTCGCCGCCTGCGCCTTGGAGAAATCAACGTCATCGGCAAGCCCGAAGTGGCCCCGGGCAATGGCGCGCACGTCGGTGTACTTCCACTCCTCGTCGCGCCGGGTGGGAAAGCCCATCGCCTCGAAGCGGGCCGCCCCCGCCTGGCGGCGCGCGGCAATCCAGCTCGGCTCGCCGCTGTACTGCGCGCTGCGCGCTTTCAACGTGTCCAGAAACGTTTGGGTGTCGCTCATGCCGCCGACTCCTCGATACCTTCGTATCCGTTCGCCTCGAGCGCCTTGGCAAGCTCGGCATCGCCGGTCTTGACGATGCGGCCATTGACCAGCACGTGCACCTTGTCCGGCACGATGTAGTCCAGAAGGCGCTGATAGTGGGTGACCAGCAGAATCGCCCGCTCCTGATCGCGCAGGCTATTAACGCCGTCGGCCACGACCTTCATGGCGTCGATGTCGAGGCCCGAATCGATCTCGTCGAGCATCGCAAGCTTCGGCTGGAGTACCAGCATCTGCAGGATCTCGTTACGCTTTTTCTCGCCGCCGGAGAAGCCTTCATTGACCGCGCGCTGTAGAAAGCTCGCGTCCATCTTCATGAAACCAAGCTTCTCCTTGACCAGCTTCATGAACTCCGGCGCAGGCATTTCGCCTTCACCGCGCGCAGCGCGCTGGGCGTTGAGCGCGGATTTCAGCAGATAGATGTTCTTGACGCCCGGAATCTCGACCGGGTACTGGAAACCGAGCAGCAGGCCCGCCTGGGCGCGCTCTTCGATCTCCATCTCCAGCACGTCCTTGCCCTCGAAGGTGATACTGCCCTGGGTCACTTCGTAGCCGTCCTTGCCGGCGATCACGGCGGAGAGGGTCGATTTGCCCGCGCCGTTGGGGCCCATAATGGCGTGGACTTCGCCGGCCTTGATGGTCAGCGTCAGGCCCTTGAGGATTTCGTTGCCTTCGACGGTAACGTGCAGATCGTTAACTTCCAACATGGTGTTTGCCCTTCAAAATCCAGCGGGTCGCGAGTGCGACGCTTAACAATAAATGGTGGCGCGGGCGCTTAGCCCACCGCGCCTTCCAGAGTCACGTTCAAAAGCGCCTCGGCTTCGACGGCGAACTCCATCGGCAGCTCCTGGAAAACATCCTTGCAGAAGCCGTTGACGATCATGCTCACCGCGTCCTCCTCGGAGATACCGCGGCTCTGGCAGTAGAAGAGCTGATCCTCACCGATCTTGGAGGTGGTCGCTTCGTGCTCGATCTTCGCGGTGGAGTTACCGATCTCCTGGTACGGGAAGGTGTGCGCCCCGCAGGTATCGCCGATCAAGAGCGAGTCGCACTGAGTGAAATTGCGCGCGCCCTTCGCCCGCGGGCCGATCTTGACCAGGCCCCGGTAGGATTGATCGCTCCTGCCGGCCGAAATGCCCTTGGCGACGATATAGGAGCGCGTGCCCTCGCCCACGTGGATCATCTTGGTACCGGTATCCGCCTGCTGGCGACCGTTGGTGACCGCTACGGAGTAGAACTCGCCGATGCTCTCCTTGCCGCGCAGCACACACGATGGATACTTCCAGGTGATCGCCGAGCCGGTTTCGACCTGGGTCCAGCTGATGCGCGAACGATCGCCGCGGCACTCGCCGCGCTTGGTGACGAAGTTGTAGATACCGCCCTTGCCGTTCTCGTCACCCGGATACCAGTTCTGCACCGTGGAGTACTTGATGTAGGCGTCATCGAGGGCGACCAGCTCGACCACCGCAGCGTGAAGCTGGTTCTCGTCGCGCATCGGCGCGGTGCAGCCCTCGAGATACGACACCGTCGCGCGACTTTCGCAGACGATCAGCGTGCGCTCGAACTGGCCGGTATTAGCGGCGTTGATACGGAAATAGGTGGAGAGCTCCATCGGGCAGGTCACGCCTTCCGGCACGAACACGAAGGAGCCATCGGTGAACACCGCTGAGTTGAGCGCGGCGAAGTAGTTGTCCGCCTTGGGAACCACAGTGCCCAGATACTGCTGAACCAGCTCCGGGTAATCGCGGATCGCTTCGGAAATCGAGCAGAAGATCACGCCGGCTTCAGCGAGCTGCTTCTTGAAGGTAGTAGCGACCGATACCGAGTCGAACACCGCATCAACGGCGACACCGGCGAGTGCGGCGCGCTCGTGCAGCGGAATGCCGAGCTTCTCGTAGGTTTCCAGCAGCTTCGGGTCGACTTCGTCGAGACTCTGGGGGCGGTCTTCCGGGCGCTTGGGCGCGCTGAAGTAAGAGATCGCCTGGTAGTCGATCGGCGGGTAGTCCAAGTGCGCCCAGGAAGGCTCTTTCATCTTGAGCCACTGGCGGTAGGCGTCCAAGCGCCACTCGAGCATCCACTCCGGCTCGCCCTTCTTGTTGGAGATGAAGGCGATGGTGTTTTCATCCAGGCCAGGCGGCAGCGTGTCGCTTTCGATGTCGGTGACGAAGCCGTCCTTATACTCGCGACGAACCAGCTGTTCCATTTCTTCGCTTGCCATGGTCGTACCCTCCAGGCAGTTGGGTGGCGAGCAGGCTCGCCGTCCATAAAGTTGAGGCCCTTGCGTGCCCGCTAGGCGGACGCCGCCGACAGGCTGATCGTTTGAATCGGTAGCGCGATCGGCAGTTTGATCGGCGCGCTGTCCGCCAGATGCGAGAGCGTCACGCTCTCCAACAGCGTGCGTAGCGCGACGGACACCCGCTGCCAGTTGTCCGAGACCCCGCAGCTGCCGGCAAGCTCGCACTCGCCTTCGGCGTGGCTGCACTCGGTCATGGCCACAGGCCCTTCGATGGCGGCTATGATGTCCGCCGCGGTAATGTGAGACGCCGGACGAGCGAGCCGATAGCCGCCCTGGGCACCGCGCTGCGAGGTCAGAAGGCCCGCCTTGACCAGCATCTTGAGGGTCTTGCTCACCGTGGGGTGAGGCAGCTTGACGGCGCCGGCCAGGTCCGCCGCCGCGTGGGCGGTGTCCGGGTGGCGGGCGATTTGCGCCATGACCACCGCGGCGTAATCTGTCAGTCGCGAAAGCTTGAGCATTGGGGCTCCCGATCAGGTCGCTTTCAATTGAGGACCATTTTAGTCCTCTATGAAATCGATGTGAAGCCCTGCGCGCGAAAGCGACCCCAAAAGCACATTATTCGCGCAAGATCGACGCCGTTCGCGAAATAAAAGCCAATCATTCTCATTTATAAATGCAATTGGACGACAACAAAAAGCCCGCCGAGCGGCGGGCTAAAGCGTCAAGCGCGCTTGACGAACTGTGACTTGAGCTTCATGGGGCCGATGCCATCGACCTTGCAGTCGATATCGTGATCACCCTCGACCAGGCGGATGTTCTTCACCCGCGTACCGACCTTGACCACCGAAGAGCTGCCCTTGACCTTCAAATCCTTGATCACCGTGACCGTATCGCCATCGGCGAGCGGGTTACCGTTGGCGTCACGCACCACGGTTTCCGCCTCAGCCGACGCTGCGGCCTCCTTGGACCACTCGTGACCGCACTCGGGGCAAACGAATTGCAGCCCGTCGTCGTAGGTATAGCCGGATTGGCAGGCGGGACAGGGGGGCAAACCGCTCATCTAAGGCTCCTTCGCGATTGAATAAAGCGAAGGAGCCTACACAAATCGAGCCAAGGGCACCAGCGCTCAGCGCTGGTAGGTGCCGACCAAGCGGTTCATGCCCAGAAGATGGGGCTCGATCTCACGCAGAAGCTCGCTCATGGTCAGCCCTTCGGGCAGCGAGGTCTGGCGATCCAGCGCCAGTACCCAGAAGTAGTAAAGGTGCTTGCCGTGGTTCTCCGGCGGCATGGGCCCGGCGTAGCCGATCTTGTCGAAGTCGTTGTTGCCAGCGGTGCCCACCTCGCTCTGTTGATCGAGCGCGCTCACATCGCCCGGCAGGTTGTACACCAGCCAGTGAATGAAGCCGTAGCCGCCATTCTTGACCAGCGGCGCGTCCGGGTCGTGGCAGATCACGGCGAAACCTTTCGTGCCTTCCGGCACATCCTGCCAGGCAAGCGGCGGCGAAACGTCGTCGCCGACCCCGGTGTACTGATCGGGAATGGCCTGATGGTCCTTGAAGGCGGTGCTGGTAACCTGCATCGACGATAGCGCAAAGGGCATAAAACGGCTCCTTTTAGCAATGAATGAAAAAGTAATGGTGAATGAAAAAGTAACGGTGAATGAAACATTGAACGTGCATGAAACCTGCCAAGCTCAGGCGCCGATCGATCACGGCATCAGCGCGCCCTGGTGGCGCTGCTGCCACTCGCGTACGGCGGCCACGTTCTGACTATTGGTCTGCGGATTGAGGGTATCGTTCAACATGATCGGGTCACTGCCGGTTCGCGCCATCAGCAGCGGATCGCGGGAGGCGAGCTCGAGCGCGTAAAGCGTGAGCATAAGCTCGTACTCGTTTTGCGTGTCCAGCCGCGTCAGCAAAAGCGGCACCGCCGGCAGCCCAATGGTGCCAAGCTGCTCCGCGGCGACGTAGTGCACGCCGTTGGCCCCTGGGGCGATAAAGCGCGGGTCGGCCAAGCGGCTCAGGTAGTAGGCGGCGCGCTCTTCCGGGCTCGTCGCCAGCGGCGGCTCCCAGTAGATATCGGTCATGCCGTAGCGCGGCACGGCAGTTTGGGCCGGCACGCTTATCGGCTCGGCGACCTCGGCCGCCGGCGGCGGCTCGCGCCCGGCACAGCCGGCCAGCAGCAGCGCCAGTAGTAGCGCGCCGGGCGCGCTCCAAAAATGTCCCTTGTTCATGACGACTCCCTATATTCGCTGTGGCGTTATCGGCGCGCCGCTCTCACTGCGACCAGCGCCCCTGGCGTTTGAGGCGCTTTTCGACCCAATGATCGTAGTAGCGGCGAAGGCCCTGCTTGATGCCGGGCAGGCCGATAATATACGCCCCGGGCACAAGCCAGGGAATACGCTTCATCAGCAGCCGGTAGGCGTCGATGCCCTCGATCAGCCGCCCATTTTCGAGCTCGATATGCAGCGAGCGCAGCGCGGTGTCGCGACTGACCCCGCGGGCCGCGAGCGTTTGCTCGTGCTCGGTAACGTCGCACCACGCAATATCATCGCCGCGACGGCCCGCCAGGCGCTCGAAACGGCGCCGCTCGCGGCGACACAGCGGGCACCGGGCGTCATAAAACACCCGGATAGGCTCGCGCTGGTTTTCCTGCACTGCACTCATGAGAGGCCTCGCCTGATGTTGAGTCATCAGTGTGGCACTCCCGTACAACTACGCAAGCCTACCGCTTGCCCCTACGAAAAAGCCCGCGCTCCATGCGGGCGCGGGCGTTAATCCTGCTCGCCGGGCTCGTTCGCCCGGCGGGTAACGACTTATATCGAACGCATCAGCTCCATCCGCTCTCCTCCTGCAAGCCGCCCAGGCTGACATCGCTGCTGAAGGGCACCACGTCGTCGACCGGTGTGGCCACCTGATCAGCATCGAAGGCCAGCGTTCGAGCGCTGAAGGCTTGGGCGCCCTGCCCGGCGTCGCGGGTGATCTGGAACGAGGCCAGATCCATCGAGCCGCCGTTGAAGGTCACGCGCAGCACCTGCACGCCCTCAGCCAGATCCAGCGTCAGCGTCGCGCCTTCGACGTAAACGCCCCAGTTGCCGGAGTTGGGCACCGCGGTGGTCGCCTGCTCGTAGAATTCGCCGTTCTGCTCCACCGCCGCGGTGATTGTACGCCCGTTGCTGGGGTTGGCAGTCAAAAACGATAGCGTATGGGTACCGGCCTGCTCGACGTTGATGGTGTACTCGAGCCATTCGCCTTCGTCCACCCAGCCGACCGCCTCACCGTCACCGACCACATCCACGCCGTCGCCCGGGCGGTAGTCGGTGCCGATTTGGAAGTCGTCGGCGTCATTGTAGGAGATGCCCTGTCCGCCTTCGTCGTAGTCCACCGCCTGGAGTGTAAGACCCTCGTCGGCATCCACCGCCCAGGGCACGCCACCGGCGTTGAAGGCCTGCTGGCCATCGCGCGCCAGGGTGAACGACGCCAGGTCCTGAGAGCCGCCGTTAAAGGTCAGGCGGAGTACCTGTTCACCGGCCTCGAGCGCTACCTGAGCGAGATCGGTGCGCTGGAAGTTACCCCAGCCGCCGGTCGGCGAGACCACCACCGCTTCGCTGGTGACGTAGGGCGCCCCATTACCCTGGGTAAAAGTCGCGGTGATACTGCGCTGCGGGCCGCTGCCATCGCCCAGCGCCGAGAGAAACGACAGGTCATACACCCCGGCCTGCTGAATATCGAGGGTGTACTCGACCCACTCACCCTCGTCTACCCAGCCGATCGCGTCGCCGTCGCCGACGATATCCACACCGTCGCCGGGGCGGAATTCCGAGCCGATCTGATCGGCTTCGGCGTCGTTATAGGCCACGTCCTGGCCGCCCTCGTCGTAGTTCACCGCGTCCAGGGTGAATCGGCTGCCCACCTGCCAGGGGCCACCGTCGGCGGTGAAGGCCCGCTGGCCATCGTCCACCGGCGCAACCGGCGTCAGATCGAAGGAGGCCAGATCCATCGAGCCGCCGTTGAAGGTCAGCCGCAGTACCTGCTCGCCGGCCTCGAGCGCCACCTGGGTGGTGTCGGTGCGGGTGAAGCTGGTCCAGCTGCCGGTGGGCGCCACGCCTACTGAAGAGGCGGTAACGTAGGGAGTGTCGCCCTTGGCGAAGCTCGCGGTGATCGAGCGCGCCGCGCCGCCAGTGGCACCGAGCGAGGTAAGAAAATCAAGATCATAAACGCCGCTTTCGCTGACGTTGATGGTGTACTCGACCCACTCGCCGTTCTCGATGAAACCGATCGCCTGGGATGGCGTTGAGATGTCCACTCCTTCGTCACTGCGGAAGGCGCTGCCGAAGTGCTGCGCCGTAGTGTCGTTATAGGCCACGCCCTGACCGCCGTTATCATAAAGCCGCGCTTCGAGGCTCAGCCCCTCCTCGCCGACCGCCCAGGGCGTCTGGGTGGCGTTATAGGCGCTCTGTCCTTCCACGGCCGGGGCCTCGAAGTCCAGCGTAAAGGAGGCCAAGTCGAGCTGGCCGCCGTTGAAGGTGAGCCTTAATACCTGCTCGCCCTTTTCGAGCTCGAAGGTCAGCGGCCCCACGGTCTGGAAGCTGCCGAAGCTGCCGGTATTGGGCAGGCTCTGGGTCTGCGCCGGGGTGTAGAAGCCGCCATTTTGCTCGAAGGCCGCGCTAATGCTCTTGCCGGTGGTGGTCGCAGAGGTCGAGAAGCTCAGCGTGTAGGTGCCGGCGGTTTCGACGTTCAGGGTGTACTCGACCCACTCGCCGTTGGCGACGTAGCCGATCGCTTCGCTGCCGTTGGAGATGTCCACCGCTTCATTGGCGCGGAATGCGGCGCCCTGGTGGGCGGTGGTGGTGTCGTTGTAGGCCACGCCCTGGCCGCCGTTGTCGTAGAACTTCGCTGCCAGAGTCAGGCCGTCGCTACCCACTGCCCAAGGCGTTTCGGTCGCGTTATAGGCGGTCTGCTCGCTTGGGGTCGGCGCCTCGAGGAAGTTCGGCACGCCGTCGTTGTCGTCGTCATCATAGAGATCCACCCGGCCGTTGCCGTCGGCATCCTCGGCCCCGGTGGGGTCGTAGGTCGCCACGTTCTCGACGAGGAAGATGTTGTCGTTGTAGTCGTAGTTCACCCCGGCGTAGTCCTGGATCACGATATAGGTATCCGGGATCACGTTGCCCGCCGCGTCTCTGGCGATATACACCCGAATCAGGTGGCCGTCGCCCTGGTCCCAGTTGAGATTATTGCCGGGGGTGCCGATGGCGTCGATGGTGTCCTCGTAGAGGTTGGCGTCCGGGTCCGACCAGGAAATGTAGCCCTGGCGGCCGGAGATCTCGGCGAAGAAACCAAACGGCGCGTCGCGATCGAGCGTCGTGACGGTCAGGCCGCTGCCGCCCAGGGTGCGCGGTAGGAGCGTCTGCCCATCGGCGCCGTCGTGGGCGAGGATCTCGTCACGCTCACGGCTATCCACGTCGTGAACGAAGAGCCGCGCCACGTCGCCCTGGGTGTGGTAGGCCGCCAGCTGGGTGATCTTGATCGGCGCGTTCGACTCGGCGCGCTGGAAGTAGGGCGAAAGAATCTCGTCGCCGTTGGCTTCCACCAGCCCGCCGCGGTTCATCTGGCCCTCCGCCACGTTGGTGGAGTAGCCAAAGGCGTTGACGATTTCCTGGACCAGCGGCTCCTGGCCGCTTTCCGAGCGGTTCTGCGCCAGCCCCGCCAGCGCGATGGTCTTTTGCGTCGCATCGGCGTCGCTGGAGCTGATGACCAGGCTCGACTCGTAGAGGCTCGCATCGTCCGGGTCGTCGGCGATGAAGCGCACGGTGACATCGAGCGACTGGCCCGGCTGCAAACTCGCCGCCGCAAAGGGCGCGGTGAGTTCGAACAGCGTCGTATCGCTGACCGTTACACTTGCGATATCGAGCACCTCGATGCCGTCGTTGCGAAGCGTAATGGTGACTTCGTCGTGCACCACTTGGGCGGCGTTGGCCGGGTTTTCGATGCGCGACATCACCAGCCGGTCGTTGGAGGGCACGCCGTCGTTGTTGATCACGGTCAGCTGCCCACCGGTTACCGGCGAGACGCCTTCGATCACGAACATGTTGTCGTTGTAGTCGTAGTTGATGCCGGTGTAATCCATGACGCCCAGGTAGGTATTGGGAATCACGTTGCCGTCGCTATCCAGCGCCCGGAACATGCGCACGGTGTAGCCGCGCTCGATGCCCGCCGCATCCGCCGGCGGGGTGCCGCCGCCTTGCGGGTTGAGCGACGGGTCGGTGGAGAGATTCGCCACCTCGATGCCGAAGATACCCTGCCCGGTCCAGCCGCCGGGGATGTCGGCGCGGGTGAAGGTCGCCGTGGCGAAGTCGCCATTGCTCTTGATCGGCAGCAGGCTCTGGTTGTTGTTGCCGGCGTGGTTGCTGAAGATGATGTCCTGGTTCTTGTTGCCGGGGTTGTGAATACCGATCGTCGCCCCGCCATCGCCGTGGTAGGCGGCAAGCTGCGTGATCTTCGCCTGGCTTACGCCGTCGGCCAGCGACCAGTAGCGTGAGAGTACCTCGTCGTCGTTGACCGGCCGGTACAAGTCGAAGTCGTTGAGCACCGAGTTCTCGCCGCCGCCGACGGTGGTCAGGCCCTCTATCCGGTTACCGAAACCGAACACCTCCCACACCTCGTTGACGTTGGGCTCCCAGCCGCCTTCATCGCGGGCCTGCCAGAAACCGGCCATGTGGATTTCGGCCACCGGCGTCTCGGCGTCGTTGGTGATCAGGCGGATGCGCCCTTCGAACACGCCGTCGCCAGCGTCATTGGTGGGCGGCGTGTAGTTTGCCCGGTCGAACAGTACGGCCACCTCGAGCGACTGGCCAGCGGCCAGGGTCAAGCCTTCGAAGATCGACGGATTGGCGAGGACGAACGGCCCGTCGATATCCGCGTCGAGAATCACCAGCTCCTCGCTTCCGGTATTGGAGAGCGTGACCGTCGCGCTCTCCTTGAAGTCGCGGTTCGGGTTCGAGGCGCTGTTGTTCTCCAGGTAGCTGAAGTGCAGCCGGTCGGAGTAGTAGGCCGCATCACCGCTTTGAATCACGAGATCAGCATTGTCGTTGACCGCCACCGGCGCGACGTCGAGATAGTCCAGATCGTCAGCGCCGTTGGCACTCGAGACCACGCGCAGGTTGTAGTTCACCCCTGCGCTCAGCGAGACGTAGGTGCCCTGCTCGCCGGCATCGCCCACGCCCGGGTAGCTCAGCACGTCCACCGGGCGGCCGTTCAGGGTCAGCGTCAAGCCCTGGCCATTGTCGGCGCCGGCGTTGGCCGCCAGATCCAGCCGGTAGAGCCCATCCGCCGCCACGGAGAAGTAGAAATCCGCGGTCAGATCGTTGATGGTGCGCGCGCTGTCGCCGCTTTCAAGCTCGATGCGCGCGCCGTTTGATACGTCGGCGTAGACCGGCATGAAGGTGTCCGCCGGCGCATCAGGGACGCGCAGGAAGTCGACGTTGGGGCCGTTGGCGCCGGGCGCAGTTACGCTAACGGTATTGCTTCCCGCCTGCAGGTTGATCAGCGCGTTCTGGAAGAACCAGTTGCTTTCACTGGCGTTGCTCTGCCCGGTGAAATTGACCTGGCCCAGATTCACGCCGTTGACGGTGAGCGCAAGCGGCCGGTCGGCCTTGGTCGCGGCCAGCGCGTAGCGAAAGCCCACGTCGTAGTTGCCGGTGGTATCGACGTTCACCGTCCACGTGATGGTCTGGTCGCTGGTGCCGTTGAAGTCGACGTAGCCGGTGCCGGAGGCGTTGCGGTCATCGACACTTTCCGGGACGACCACCGCCCCGTCGAGCGCGGCGTTCTCGGCCTCGTAGTCGGTGTAGCCAAGCGAGGTGTCGTCAGGGACGCGCAGCACCTCGAGCTGGTCGATGTTAGGTCCGGTGTTGGCCACCGCCTGGAGGCGCACGGTGTTCTGACCGCTGACCAGGCTGGCGGCCACGTCCTCGGTGAGCCACTCGGCCCAGGCCGCATCGCCGGTCAAGCCGACCGGCGGGCTGAAATCAAACACGCCGACGCTGACATTGTTGACGAACACCTCCAGCGGCCGGTCGGCGCCGCCGCCGTTGGCGTAGCGCAGGCGCAGCACCGACTCGCCGGCATCCGCAGCATCGAGATCGAAGGTGAAGGTCAGGAAATCCACGTTGGTAGAGCCGAAGTCGGCGTAGCCGCCGAGTACGCCGTCATTGTCGTTAGTGTTGCCATCGACGCCAAAGGAGCCAGGGCGCAGGCCGTTGGGCAGGCCCTGGGTGGTTTCCGGGTTGAGCGCGTCGCGAATCTGGATCTGGGCGCCGGCACCGGTAGCAATGGTCACTGCGGTGCCGTCCTCCGGCGTTCTATCCTCGGCCTGGATCACCAGCAGTGACTCGAGCTCGTCACCGGGGGTCGGATCGACCGGGTCGACCACGCCGCCGGGCGCCGGGTCGAGGCGGATGATCTGGCTCTGCCCGTTGGCGCGGTTCAGCGTCAGGAGGTAGAGCTGGCCGGTGATCGGGTTCTCGATGATATCGAGCGGGTCGACGTAGCTGATGACGTTGCCCTGGGGGTCGCGCAGCACGTCGTCGCCGATCACGTTGCCGCTGGCATCGAGCGTGATACTACGCACGTCGTCGCCGCCGGAGTACTCGGTGAACAGCACGTTGCCCTGCAGGTTGCCGCCGAATACGCCGCTCTTGTACTCCACCGCGCCGTTGGGCGAGCGGTTTTCGCCCAGCGAATAGACCCCACCGATGTCGTAGGTGCCCTCCGGGTTGGTGCCGACCGGGTAGCGATCCACCTGATTGGGGTCGACGCCGCCGGTCGGGTTTCCGCCGTTCATGATGTACTCGTCGCGCAGCGGGTTGGGATGACCGTAATAGCCGCCCTCGACCACCTTGAACAGGTAGTCGTCCTGCTTCTCGACGTTGGTGTAGCGCTCGTTCACCGGGGTCGAGGGGTCGTCGGGGATGTTGCCGCCTGCCGCAGAGCCGTTGGTCGGCACGTACAAGAAGCCATTGGAGTGCCAGACCAGGTCATAAGCGTTACGCGCGCCGGTGGCGAAGATGGTCAGCACCGCGTCTTCAGCGAAGGGGTCGTAGTAGCTTTGCAGCACGTTGCCGCTGGCATCCTGCACCGTGGCCACACCGCGGGCGTCGAAGACCAAAAACTGCCCGTTCCCCATCGGGATCGGGTCATCCTTGGGATGGCCGTCCGGGTCGTTGTAGCGGGTGTTCTGGCCGTTGTTCGGCACCGGCTCGGTGGAGACGTCGAAGCCTCCGGGCGGCGCGTCGCGGGTCGGGTCGATCTCCATGACCGAGGCGCTCAGAAGGCGCTCTGGGCGGTTACCCCAGGCACTATCCGGCTCGCCCATCGCCGAGTTGGAGCCCTGGATCAGGTACAGAAGGTGCGAGGGTACGTCCGGATTGGCGGTGGCGTCGTACTCCGGATTGGCGCGGAACTCGAGGCTGTTGGTGACGTGGTCGCCGTTGGAGCGCGGAAGCCCGGTGATGTAGGGCTCCGCGGTGCCGGAGAAGCCGCTGCCGCCGTCGAGGGTGATCTTGGTGATCCGCCCGCTGAACTCCGGCACACCGTTATCGCGCCCGTTGAGCGGGATCGGGTAGTTGTCGGTGATCCAGAGTACGTTCGAGTCGGTGGGGTCGACCACCAGACCAATGATGCCGCGCCGGTCGTTGCCGCTCTCAGCCCCCGCCTCGAAGAAGTAGTCGCTGGGAAGCGACAGCTCCTGACGGTTGCCGAGCGAGCCGGTATTGGGGTCGACATCGTAGCGCAGGATCTGACCGCCGATGGTGGCGATGTACATGGTCGAGCCGTCGGCGGTGATCTCCAGCGAAGTGAAGCCGAAGGCGCTGTCGGCTGCGCCGTTGAGCTCGATCACGTCGTTGAAGGCCACGTCCCGCGCGACCACCTCAGGTGCGGCGCCGGTAACGAAGGTGTTGGTGTATTTCTGGAACTCGCGGGTCGGCGCAGTCAGATCGTCGTTGGCGCCGCGGTCCTGGAAGCCGTCGATCACCAGGGTGTAGCTGGTAAACGGCTTGAGCATCTGACTCGGCGAGATGGTCAGCGAGTCGAAGCCGCCGGTGGTGTTGACGTTGAACGACACCTGCTGGCCGCTGACGGTTTCGAACAGTTTCACCGAGCCGTCGGTCAGGCTTTCGAGCAGCGCGCCGCCGCGGCCGTCGACCACCGAGATACCGACGAAGATGTCGGACGTCGGGTCCACCCCGGTGGGGAAGCTGCCGTCGGTCGGCTCGAGATTGACCTCGACTTCGTTCTCCCCCACCCCGGCGATGGCGCGGGCATCGGTGAAGAAGGCGTAATCATCAAACGCCGGGCGGTCGTCGTCCGGGGTCAGATCCGGCAACGCCTGGATCTCGATGTACTGGATTTCGGTGTTCTCGTTATCGAGCCCCAGCGAGTCCAGGGTCAAGCGGCCATCGGACACCTGCACGATGCGGGTCACCAGATCCGAGCGCACGCCTTCGGTGTCGTTGGCCGGGTTGGTGTCCGCCGGGAAGTCGGCGGGGCGGAAGGGGGTGAACGGCGTGTTGAACAGCTCACCCTCGGCGTTGAGCACGTTACGGCTATCGTAAGGCCCGAAGGTGTCGCCAATCGACACGGTCACCTCGTAGTAGCCATCCGCAAGCTCGATTTCCCAGCCGGCGCGCACGTAGGCGCTTCCGGGCTGGTCGAAGTGGGCGTAGGTGCCCTGGCGGGGGTCGAGCCCGGCGATGTCGTCGGTGCGGTCGTTGACCGCCACGCTGGTCAAACTCGAAATATCCAGCGGCGTGGTGCCGGGCTCGCCATCGTAGATCGACGCCTCGGTGACCCAGCCGTAGCGGTAGGTTTGCCCATCGACGGTCACCGACTGGGTGCCAAAGCCCTTGCCGACATCGGCAATATAGCCCTCGGGAATCGCCACCCCTTCTGGCTGGAAGTTGATCTTGACGGTGAAGCGCTCGCCGGGCTCGACTTCTCTAGGCGGCTCGACCCCTTCCCGGGTAATGCTCAGGCGGTCGATGTTGGGGCCGGCGTTGGTCAGGTTCGCCAAGCGCACGGTGTTGCTACCCGCGGCGAGCTCGACATCGATGGTGGTCTCGGTCCAGTTCTGCCAGTCGGTGGCGCTCACGCCGGTCGAGGCGAAGGCAAGACTACCCTGGGAGGCCCCGCCCACCAGCACGTCCATCGGCCGGTCCGCGCCGTTGGTACCGGCGTTGGCGTAGCGTACCGTCAGCTGGTAGGTGCCCGCCTGGTCGACCACCACGTTGAAGAAGGCGGCGTCGCCGATGTTGCTCCCCATGTCCAGGTAGCCGCTGCCGGTGAAGCCGTCCCACAAGCCGTCGGCGCCGGCGTCGGCATTGGATTCCGGGTTGGCGGCGTTGCGCACCTGGGTATCGCGAGTGGTACCCACGTTGCTCGGGTCGTCGATGGAAAGCGCTTCGCCTTCGATGGTGAACTCAAATGGCGCGGTGGGCGGCGTTTCGCCCTCTTCCGCCAAAGCAAACGTGATCTGGTCGATATTGGGGCCGTTGGCCACGCCGCCGTTCGCCGCGGTGGGAAGGGTCAGCGAGAGCGTGTTGGCGCCAGCGTTGAGCGTGACCTCGACGGTCTGCTCGAGCCAGGCATTCCAGGGGTCGTTGACGCCGTCGTTCGGGGCGTTGGTGAACGCAAGCTGGGGCTTGGCCGCGCCGTTGACCGCCAGATCCAGCGGGCGCGGCGCGGCGCCGCCGTTGGCGTAGCGGATCGTGGCCGTATAGGTGCCCGCCGCCGGCGCGTCGATATTGAAGGTGATCCGGTCGCCGGCATCGGTACCAAAATCCAGGTACGCCCCGCCTACCGCCCCTTCGCGGTAGTTGCCGAAGTCGTCCGGATTGGCGGCGTCGACCACCCGGGTGACCGCGCCCTGAGCGGTGCCGCCCACATCAGTAATGGTCGCCGCTTCGGCCTGAAGCGTGAAGGGTTCGACCACCGGCGTTTCGCCGCCGCCTTCATCGACATCGTTGACCGTGATCAACGTGCTTTGCGCGATGCTCGTCTTGCCGTCAGAGACCGTGACGGTTAGCTCGTAAACGCCGTCCTCGTTGGTATCCGCGGGAAGCTCCGCGTCCGGCGCGTTGATGAACGACAGCGCCCCGGTGGTGGCATCGAAGCGAAACAGCGCCGCGTCGCTACCGGAAAGCGTCACCGACAGCGCGTCGCCGTCGGCATCTGCCAGGCTAAGGTTGGCCACCAAAGTGGCGTTTTCATCGACGGCGACGTTCGCCGCCAGCCCCTCAAGGGTAGGTGCGGCGTTAGTGGGCGCCTCGATACGCTCGAACACCAGCGAGTCGATACGCATCAGCTCGCCGCCGGCACCGCGAAGCGCAAGGCTTGCGATGTCGCCAGCGGTCACTTCAAAGGGTGTTTCGAACACGATCTCCTTGCGGTTGCCGCTCTGGCCGGCGTTGCCGCGGGGGCCAGACCCGACCAGGGTGCCGAAAGCGTCGCTAAGCACTACGTTATCGCTCAGGCTGTCGCTTTGAGCGTTGCGTGCCTGCAGTACGGTGTCACCGACGGTGAGCGTAAGCGACCCTTCGCCGTCGTTTTCGTCGAACACGTAGAGTTTCGCAACGTACCAGCCAGGCTCCACCCCGCCGGCGGCGAGATCGGTGCCGATCGTGGCCGGGGCGTTACTGGTCAAGCGGATCAGCTGCTCGTTGGAGGCGCTGGCGTTACCGGTGACGATCAGATTGGACGCCGCGAGATCGGTGAAATTCTCCGCCTCGATGGTGACCGCCCCGCCGACCTCGACACCTTCGATGACAAAGCTCAGCGTTTGGGTAGCAGAAAGCCCCGCCGGGTCGGTGGCGCGGATGACGATGTCGAAGGCGCCGCTCATGGTCGGGGTGCCCTGGATGACGCCGTCGACCACCTCGAGCCCATCGGGCAGGTTCTCGGCGGAAAGCGTCAGGCTGTCGCCATCCGGGTCGCTGAAGAGCGCGGCCAGATCATCGAGCGTAATGGCGGTGAAGCTCTCCCCCACCTCGCCGAAGTAGGGCTCGAGGGCGGCGGGCGCGGCAACCGGCGCCTGGTTGACGTTTTCGATGGTGAGCGCGAAATCCGTCGAGGCGGTGGCGGCGCCATCGTCGGCGGTGATCGACACGGTATAGGTGCCCGGCGCCAGGCCGTCGAGGCTTCCCACAAGCGCCTGATCGACGATGCTCAAACCGGCCACGGTGGCCGGCTGGCCGGCGCTATCGACGATCTCGAAGCGGTAGCTGAGCGTATCGCCATCGTCATCGACGAAGGGCAGATCCATCTCGAGTGTGGCACCTTCCTCCAGACTCAGATCGGCGATGCCGCCGCCGACCACGCGCGGGGCGCTGTTGGTGTCGGGCTCGGCGGCGTCTGAAAGGCGCACGCCGCTGAAGCGGGTGCTGCCCTTGGGGCCGATGTCGTCGTCGTTGATAAACACCAGCGAGTCGATCGTGGTGCCGGCATGGTTGGCCAGATCGATGGTGAAACGCAGCGTGCCGTTACCGGTGTCCACGCCCTGGCCGCGCAGGTCGACGAAGCCGCCCTGAGACTGGGTGCCACCCAACTGGTAGACGCTGTTGCCGCCGTTGAAGGGGTTGGCATCGTTGTCAAAACCCACCGCGACGATCTCAGGCACCGGCGACTCGGAGATTGCGATCTCCAGGGTCAGCCGGGTCTGGTCGGTAATGGTGTAACTCTCTCCAAGCCCTGCCCGCTTCCAGACGTTATCCGTCAGCGTAAGCGTCGACCCTTCATCGGATACCGTCGCGCCGGTGCCGCTGGGCGGATTATCCTGGGCATCGTTGTAGGCGCTGATGGTCGCCGCGTCGAAAAGCACGTCGAGTGCGGTGGGTGTCGGCTCTTCTTCCACGGTTTCAAGGGTCAATGCCAGGGTGCGCTCGGCGCGGTTGCCGAAGGCGTCGCGTACCAGAAGGGTCGCGTCAATCGCGCCCTCCTCGAAGCGCGAGAGATCCAGCAGGAAGCGGCCACTCTCGTCCGGGGTGACCACCTCGACGCTCGCGCCGCCGTCGAAGCTGACGCCAACGAAGGTCACATCGTCATCGAGCCCGGTCACGCTGAAGCCGGCGGTGGCGGCATCAGCCGTGTCGATGACGAGCGTGTCGGCGCTGAAAGCGAGCGGTGTGGCGTCGGCATCGGCGCTGACATCGCCGACCGGCCCACTGCCGGCGGTGGTGACCTCGAGCCGGTCCAGGTTCGGGCCGCTGGAGGCGCCGGCGGGGATGCTCAGAGTGATCTCGTTGTCGCCGGCGATGAGCGCAGTGGTCAAGCTCTGATAGCCCCACACGTCGAAGCCTTCCGGCGCCAGGTTGGTGGCGTTGGGGTCGGTGGTGACGAAGGGCTGGTTACCCAGCGCAGCGCCATTGACGGAAAGCACCATGGGCCGGTTGCCGTTGCTGGCGTAGCGGAAGTTCAGATCGTACTCGCCGGCCTCCATAACGTTGATGGTGAAGGTGAGGCTGTCGCCGGGCTGGCTGCCGTAGTCGACGTAGCCGGTGCCGGAGTAGTCCGGGCGCAGGCCTGAAAACGCCGCGCCGCTTTCGGGGTTGTTGGCATCGCGTATCAGCGTCGCCGCGCCGTTGGTGGCGCCGAGCGTGGCATCCTCGGCCTGAATGACGACCGGCTCGATGACCGGATTGACCGGGGTTTCGGGGTCGACCGTCGCAGGGGCAGTCAACGCGACTTCGATCCTGTCGATATTGGGGCCGTTGGCGGCGCCGCCCAGGCGCAGGGTATTGCTGCCGGCGGCAAGCGTTACTTCCAGGGTCTCCGTCGACCAGCCTTCCCACTGGCTGGCCATCAGGTTCCCCGGGCGGTTGGCTTGCGGGACGTCGGACACGTCGTCCGGGTAGTAAGCCGGCGCATTGGTCGGCGCGAAGGCGAACGTGCCAAGCGGGCTGACCACACCTTCCTCGACAAGGCCCAGATTGAGCGGGCGTGCGGAGCTCGTCGCGTAGGTGATCGTGACGTTGTAGGTGCCCGCCGTTGCCACCTCCAGGGTGAACTCACCATAGGCGCTGGCGTTGCCGAACGCCCAGTCCAGGTAGCTTGCGCCTTCGGCGCCGACGCGGAAGGTTTCGTTACCGGTGGTGAAATCGGCAATGCTATCCACCGTGGCCACGCGGTTGGTGGCGCTCTGTTTCACATCGGCGCTGGGCGAGACCACCAGGTCCTCGCCCTGGACCACGTAAACATCCGGGTTCGGCGCGCGCACCTCGAGAAAATCGAGGTTGGGGCCGCTGGCACCGTTGGAGGTGAAACTGACGCTGTTCTCCCCGGCCTTGAGCTGCACGCGCACGGTGCGCTCGCCGAAATCGCTGAAATCCGTCGGCTCAGAGGTCAAGGTGGTGCTGGGCAAATCGAACATGCGATCAAAAAGCTCGCCGTTGACATCGAGGCGCAGCGGGCGGTTGCGCTCGCTGCCGTCGGCGTTCTGGCTCAGCGCGTAGCTCAGCGCCAGCTCGTACTCACCGTCCTGCTCGACGCTGAACGTAAACGTGACGCTTTCGCCTCCGGCCACGCCGTCGCCGTAATCGACGTAGGCTTGACCGTCGGCGTTGACCGCGTTGGGCACCTCCGGCCCGCTAATCACGTTGATGCCAGGCCCGGTCAGGGTCGCGTAGGCACCGCTGGAAACATCCTGGTTTTCGGCCTGGATACGAATTGGGGTAAAACCGGACATGGCATTGATCATGGCATCAAACTCCATCGAGTCTCGGGGTCGATCATCGGGACTTGTTATTGACATTATCCAGAGCACTTCAACCAGAGCACTTCGGCGTGCATGCAGGCATCGTTCGACGTTGTTATTGGAAGAGCTCGTCGATACCGCGAGGTGCGCTTTATCCACCGCGCCTGAGCTCAAACGCTCGAGGCATGGCTATCGAGGAGTTTAATCAGACTTTAAAAGCAAGAGAAAGCTGACAGGAAAAGAGGCAAAAAACCTACACGGCTAAGCAATTTTTCAGGCTTTCGATAAATATCGCGTTAATTCAGCGCGCTTAAAACGCTAACTAAAAACGGTTTTTAACAAAAGACTTGAAACTTCAAAAAACCGTACTAACGAAAATAATGTTTTTTGATTACGAAATTAATAGCGCTAAAGAACATTAACTATTA
Source organism: Halomonas sp. HNIBRBA4712 (assembly GCF_043558675.1). Classification (NCBI taxonomy): domain Bacteria; kingdom Pseudomonadati; phylum Pseudomonadota; class Gammaproteobacteria; order Oceanospirillales; family Halomonadaceae; genus Halomonas; species Halomonas sp. HNIBRBA4712. Next base: position 289,446 of record NZ_JBIFXR010000004.1, read on the forward strand.
ACTCCATCTACTCTTCCCACTGATTAATTAAAGCGTGGGAAATTAAAAAAAACGGCCATGACCAAAATAGAGAACCTGATACGCTAAGCGGAACAACAATAAGACATGACGTAAAAGCGAGAGAACCTGAAAGCGAGAGTAAACGGGCTTCTCATGGCGCACTTTAGTCTTGCGAGATCATCAAAGCGAACCGTCTTTGCCGCGAGGTGCGACGAAGCCGGGCGGCCAACAATAACGATAACGCTGCCAGGAGCGTGCCATGGCTAAATCCAGAGAAGCGTCGGATCTTGCGAAGGTGCTCGGCACCTGCCGACGCAGCTTCCTCTACGTGGGCCTTTTCAGCCTCTTCATCAACCTTCTGATGCTGGTGCCGCCGCTCTACATGCTTCAGGTGTACGACCGGGTCATCACGACACGCAGTCTCGAAACGCTGCTCATGCTGACGCTGGTGACGGTGTTTTTCTTTCTGGTCATGGGCGGGCTCGAGCTGATGCGCTCGCGCATTCTGGTGCGAGTGGGCAACAAGCTCGATGCGCGTATAAGCCAGCGCCTCTACGCGGCGATGTTCCAGCGCTCGCTGATGACGCCGGGCAAACCCTCGGCCCAGCCGCTCAATGATTTAACCACGCTGCGTCAATTTCTCACCGGCAATGCGCTGTTCGCTTTCTTCGATGCGCCCTGGGTGCCGGTTTACATCGCCGTGCTGGCGCTGTTTCACCCCTGGTTCGGGCTCTTCGCGCTGGCCGCCGGCGTAATACTGGCAAGCCTTGCGATCGCCAACGAGCTCTCGACCAAATCGCTTTTGAACGACGCCAACGGCCAGCACGTGATGTCCCAGGACTTGACCAACAGCAACCTTCGAAACGCCGAGGTACTTCACGCGATGGGTATGCTGCCCGGCATCATGGGCCGCTGGAGCGCGCGCCATCACGACTACCTGCTGCTGCAGTCCCGCGCCAGCGACCGCGCCGGGCTTTTCACCAACACCTCCAAGGTGCTGCGACTGATGTTCCAGTCGTTGATTCTGGGCCTGGGCGCGTATTTGGTACTGGCTGGGGACTTGACCCCAGGCATGATGATCGCAGGCTCGATTCTAATGGGCCGGGCGCTGGCACCGATCGATCAGATGATCAACGGCTGGAAAGGCTTCGCCGGCGCGCGCACCGCAAAAGCCCGCCTCGAGGAGCTACTGGTGGCGATTCCGGCCCCGCCGCCGCGCATGCCGCTACCTGCACCCAAAGGGCGTCTGGTACTCGAAGGGGTGAGTGCGGCGCCCCCCGGCGAGAAGCTTGCCACCCTGCGCGATATCAACCTCAAGGTGGCGCGCGGCGAGCATATCGCCATCGTCGGGCCGAGCGCGGCGGGTAAGTCGACGCTCGCCCGGGTGGTGCTCGGTATCTGGCCGAGCCAACACGGCAGCGTGCGTCTGGACGGTGCGGACATCACCCAGTGGAGCCGCGCCGCGCTAGGCCCGCACCTGGGCTATCTGCCTCAGGACATCGAACTTTTCGACGGCACGATCTCCGAGAACATCGCTCGCTTTGGCGAGGTCGACCCGGACGCGGTCGTGCGCGCGGCGCAAAAGGCCGGCGTGCACGAGATGATCCTGGCGCTCGAAAACGGCTACGACACCTGGATCGCCCACGGCGGCAACGCTCTCTCCGCGGGCCAGCGCCAGCGGATCGGGCTTGCCCGCGCACTCTACGGCAAGCCGGTGCTGGTCGTACTGGACGAGCCGGACGCAAGCCTTGACGAGGCCGGCGAAGTGTCACTTGCAAAATGTCTGACCGAACTGCGCCAGGAGGGCGTCACGGCGCTGGTAATCACCCACCGCACGCGGCTCTTACGCAACGTCGATAAAGTGCTGGTGCTTAGAGACGGCAGCATCGCTTCCTTGAGCCCGGCCACCCGCGTCGAGCCCGCCCCTCGCATGACCGCCGACGGCACGCTACCACCGCCCGTCACCACGCTTCGCCCCAGCGCCCGTGGCCGTCACCCGCAGGAGAACCAGCCATGAACATGCAGCCCGGATTCCCCACAACCGCCGCCAACGATGAGCTGCCTCTCGAGGACACGCGCTACCGGCGCATCGGCGTTATCATTCTGGCAGTCGCGATCGGCGGCTTCGGCAGCTGGTCGGTATTCGCCAACCTGGCGGTATCGGTAGTCGCCCCCGGCTCAGTGTCGGTCGAGAACTTCACCAAGACCGTCCAGCACCTGGAAGGCGGGATCGTCGAGCGCATCCTGGTGGAGGATGGCGATCACGTCGACGCCGGCGACGTGCTGATGGTGCTCGACGACACCCAGGCGCGCTCGCAGCTCGAGGTGACCCGCGCCAACTACCTCATTAGCCGCGCCACGGAAGTGCGGCTACTGGCCGAGCTCAGCGAAGCCGACACCCTCGATTTCCCCGCCGAACTGACCGACTCGGACAGCCCCCGGGTGCAGGAGGTGCTCGACGTGCAGCGCCGGCTCTTCGACTCTCGCCGCGCGTCGCTCGAAAGCACTCTGGCCTCGCTCGACGAGCAAATCACTCAAATGAACGAGCAGATCCAGGGGCTGACCAATACCCAGGCAATCAATCAGCGGCGCATCGGCTCGCTCGATAGTGACGCGGCGAACCACCGCCAGCTCTTTCAGCGCGGCATGATCAGCAGCCAGCGCCTGCACGAGCTCGAGCGTGAAAGCCTCGAGTACCAGAGTGTCAACGCCCAGCACGCCGCCGAAGTCGCCCGGCTCAACTCCCAATTAAGCGAAAACACGCTGCAAAAGCAGGTTCGCCTGCAGGAGTTCCAGCAGCAGGTAGGCGAGGCGCTGCGCCTGACTCAGGCCGAAGTGGCGGACGCCGAAGAGCGTCTGACCGCGCTCAACGACAACGTCGACCGCACCCAGGTGCTGGCGCCGGTGGCGGGCACCGTGGTCGGGCTTCAAGTACACACCACCGGCGGGGTGATTCGCTCCGGCGAGGCGCTGATGGATATCGTACCGTCGAATGTCGGCTTCATCGTCGAGGCGCGGGTGCCGGATCACGACATCGACCATCTCTATATCGGCCAGCCTGCGGAGATTCGCTTCAGCGCCTTCAACCAGCGCCTCTCCAACGTCATCGAAGGTGAGGTCATTCACGTCAGCGCCAATAGCTTCGAGGACGAGGCGACGCGAGCGCGCTACTACAAGGCGCGGCTGCGGGTCACGCCCCAGGGCGAGGAGAACATGACCGAGAGCATGAAGCTGCTGGCCGGCATGCCTGCCGAAGTGATGCTCAAGACCGGCGATCGCAGCTTTGCAAGCTATATCGCCAAGCCGATCACCGATATGCTGGCGCGCTCCATGCGCGAGGATTGAGCGTCAACCGAGCGCGAGGATGGCATGTCGGCGGATCGCGGTGTAGCGTGGCGGGATTCCCCCCGCACGCTCACCGTAAGAGAGACCCGCCATGGCCAAACGGCTGCTGATCATCGCCCATGCGCCCTCCCCCAACACCCGCCGTCTGCGCGACGCCGTAGTCGAAGGCGCCGGCGATGACGCGATCGACGATATTGAAGTCCGCACGCTCGCCCCGCTCGAGGTCACCCCGGAGGAGATCATCGCCGCCGACGCGGTCATCATCGGCACCACGGAAAACCTGGGCTATATGGCCGGGCTGACCAAGGATCTGTTCGACCGCTGCTACTACCCGTGCCTTGAGCATACCGAAGGCCTTGCGTTTGCCTTCTACGTCAGGGCCGGGCTCGACGGCACCGGCACGCGCCGGGCGATCGAGCAGATCACCGGCGGGCTTCGCTGGCGTCTGGTACAGCCGCCGCTGATTTGCCGGGGCGGCTTCGACGAGGCCTTTATCGAGCAGTGCCGCGAGCTTGGACTGACCATGGCGGCGAGCCTGGAGGCGGGCATCGTCTAAAATGAAAAACGGCACCCGAGGATGCCGTTTCGCCGTGAGCGCGATGGACGCTGCGCTTATTTCAGCCGCTCGAACACAGTAGCCACGCCCTGGCCCATGCCGATACACATGGTGGCAAGGCCAAGCGTGGTGTCCTGCTGGCGCATCACATTCAAGAGCGTGGTGCAGATGCGCGAGCCGGAGCAGCCGAGCGGGTGGCCGAGCGCAATGGCGCCGCCGTGGAGGTTGACTTTCTGGTCGAGGTCGTCGAGAAAGCCGAGATCCTTCAATACCGGAATCCCCTGAGCGGCGAAGGCCTCGTTGAGTTCGACGGTCTCGATCTCCCTGGCGGTCAGGCCCGCAGCCTTGAGCGCTTTTTTCGAGGCCGGCACCGGGCCGTAGCCCATGATCGAGGCATCGCAGCCGGCCACACCGGTCGAGAGCACCCGAGCGATCGGCGAAAGGCCCAGGGCCTGAGCACGCTCATAGCTCATGATCGCCATCGCCGAGGCGCCGACGGACAGCGCCGAGGAGGTGCCGGCGGTGACGGTGCCGTTCTTCGGGTCGAACACCGGCTTGAGGTCTGCCATGGACTCGAGGCTGGCATCCGCACGCACGACTTCGTCGTGCTTGACGTTGACCCGAAAGCCCTGGCTGTCGTGGCCTTCGACGCCGATGATCTCGTTGTCGAAGTAACCCTTCTCATTGGCGGCCTGGGCGCGTTGGTGAGAACGCACGCCGAATTTGTCCTGCTCCTCGCGGGTAACGCCGTGCATCTTGCCCAGAAGCTCGGCGGTCAGGCCCATCATCATCGCGGCCTTGGCGGCGTACTTGCTCGCCGCCGGGTTGACGTCGACGCCGTGGGCCATGGGCACGTGCTCCATGTGCTCGACACCGCCGATGACGTACATGTCGCCCATGCCCGCCTTGATGTTGGCCGCGGCGATGTGCAGCGCAGTCATCGAGGAGCCGCACAGGCGGTTCACGGTTTGCGCCGGTACGGTGCGCGGGATGCCGGTCATGATCGCCGCGTTGCGGGCGATGTTCATCGACTGCTCCAGGGTCTGGTTGACGCAGCCCCAGATCACGTCGTCGACCTCCGCCGGGTCCATGTTCGGGTTGCGATCAAAAAGCGCCTGCATCACCGCGGCGGACAGATTCTCGGCGCGCACGTTGCGAAAGGCGCCGTTCTTGGCCTTGGCCATGGCGGTGCGAACGCCGTCGACCACCACGATATCTCTCGGATTCAAACTCATCTCATCTCTCTCCTGTACGCGGTGACTCAGGACTTGGCCTGGTAGAAGCGTTCGCCGTTTTGCGCCATCTGCTTGAGCTTCTCGGTGGGCGCGTAGAGCGGGCCGAGCTCATCGGCAAGCTTTTCGGCCTGGGCGACGAAGGTGTCGAGCCCCATGGCGTCGATGTAGCGCAGCGCCCCGCCGCGGAAAGGAGGAAAGCCGATACCGTAGATCAGCGCCATATCGGCCTCGGCGGGGGTATCGACGATGCCGTCCTCCAGGCAGCGCACGGTTTCAAGACACAGCGGCGTCATCATCCGCGCGATGATCTCCTCGTCCGTGAACTCCTTGCGCTCACCGGCGACTTCCTCGATCAGCGCGTAGGCTTTCTCGTCGGTGACCTTTTTCGGCTTGCCCTTCTTGTCTTCCTCGTAGGCGTAGAAGCCCTTGTCATTCTTCTGACCCAAGCGGTCGTTTTCATACATCACCTGAATCGCGGTCTTGCCCTCGCGCGCCATGCGCTCCGGGAAGCCTTCCGCCATCACCTCGTTGGCGTGCACCGCGGTGTCCATGCCGACCACGTCGAGCAGGTACGCCGGGCCCATCGGCCAGCCGAACTTCTCCATCACCTTGTCGACGCGCTGGAAGTCGGCACCCTGCTCGACCAGAAAGCTGAAGCCGCCAAAGTAGGGAAACAGCACGCGGTTGACCAGAAAACCGGGGCAGTCGTTGACCACGATCGGCGTCTTACCCATGGCGCGGGCGTAGGCGACGGTGGCCGCCACGGCTTCATCCGAGGTCTTCTCGCCGCGGATGACCTCCACCAGCGGCATGCGGTGCACCGGGTTGAAGAAGTGCATACCGCAGAAGTTCTGCGGGCGCTCGAGATTCTGCGCCAGCCGGTTGATCGAAATCGTCGAGGTGTTGGAGGTAAGAATGGTGTTCTCACCGACACTCTTCTCGACCTCGGCCAGCACCCCCGCCTTCACCTTCGGATTCTCGACCACCGCCTCGACCACCAGATCGACGTTCTCGAAGTCGCCATAGGAGAGCGTCGGGCGAATGTTGGTGAGCTTCTGAGCCATTTCGTCCGTGGTGAACTTCTTGCGCTCGACCTGCTTGCCGAAGAGCTTGCGCGCCTCTTTCAAACCAAGCTCGATGGCCTCCGGTTTGATGTCCTTCATCAGGATCGGCGTGCCCTTCGACGCACTCTGATAGGCGATACCGCCGCCCATGATGCCCGCGCCCAGCACCGCGGTCTGCTCGACCGGGCGAGCCTGTTTTTCGTATTTGCCGGCCTTTTTCTTGACCACCTGGTCGTTCATGAATAGGCCGACCAGGTTGAAGGCCACCGGGCTCATGGCGAGTTTGGCGAACGCCTTGGCTTCGATCGCCTGGGCGCGGCCGCGCTCTTCGCCGGCGCCCTTCTGGATCACCTTGATCGCCTCGATGGGAGCGGGATAGTGCGGGCCCGCCTTGCCGGCCACGTACCCCTTGGCGGTCTCGAAAGCCATCATCTGTTCGATGGCGTTGAGTTTCAGAGGCCCCTTCTTCTCGTCGCGGCGGCGCTGGTAGTCGAGCTCGCCGGCGTTGGCGCGGTCGAGCAGATCCAGCGCGGCGGCCTCGAGCTGGTCATGAGCCACCACCGCGTCGACCGCGCCGACCTTCAGTGCGGCGTCGGGGCGGTTTTCGCTGCCGCCGGCGATCCATTCGATGGCGTTGTCGGCGCCGATCAAGCGCGGCAGGCGCACGCAGCCGCCCCAGCCCGGCAGGATCCCCAGCCTGGTTTCCGGCAGCCCCATCTTGCCCTTCTCGCTCATCACGCGGAAATCGCAGGTCAAGAGCACCTCGCAGCCGCCGCCGAGCGCCAGCCCGTTGACCGCGGCCACGGTGGGAAACGGCAAGTCCTCGATGGCGTTGAAGATGTCGTGAACCTTGAGGTTCATCTGCTCGAGGTACTCTTCGCCCTTGTCGAACAGCGCGTGGAACTCGGTGATGTCGGCGCCAACGATGAAGACGTCCTTACCGCTTTTGATCAGAAGGCCTTTCAAATCGCGCTCGCTTTCGATCGCGCTGACCGCCTCACCCAGCTCCTTGGCCACGGCGCTGGAAAGCTTGTTGATGGACTCGTCCTTCAGATCGAAGGTGAGCGTTGCGATGCTGTTGCCACCTTGGGTGTCACGACGCTCCACCGTGATGGCGTTGCCTTGATAGATCATCCGCGCTATCTCCACAGGGTCGGGCTCTACAGGTTCGAGCAGGCGCCCGGATGGGCCCCGCCGCACATTTCATACGGTCGTTTGATCGCCTTAGCCTGGTGGAGTTGGCAGTTGACGTCAAGCCTCCTCACGGGCGTTTGGCGCGCCGGCGCAGCACTTTTTCCGGCAGATGCAGGTTGAGCCCTTGCACTACAAGGCTCGCCGCGGCTCTATCGACTTTCGTTGCAATCCCTGGGATTATAGGCGTTTTCTCAACGAGTGAACCGCCATGGGCGCTTTTCTGACTCCATCCCGCATGGCCAGGTGGCAGTCACTTGCCGAACGCATCGTCATTCGGCTCAAACCCTGGGCCTTTCTGTGGCCCCCCGTCGCCTTCGCCGCCGGGCTCGGCAGTTTTTTCCTGGTCGACCGCCAGCAGTGGCTGGGCGCGGCGCTGGCGCTCGGGCTTTTGCTGGCCTGGGCGCTGATGCTGTCGGAAGGCGTGCTGTCGCGGGTGCTGCGAAAGCGCGGTCAGCCGGAGCTTCCGCGCATGGTGACCACTTTCATTGCGCAGATGATTCACCAGGAAACGCTCTTTTTTACCCTGCCGTTCGTGCTGATCACCACGGTATGGAACAGCGGCCAGCTTTTATTCGCGCTTTTGGTGGTGGCGATGGCGATTCTCTCGATCGTCGACCCGCTCTACTACAAGCTCGCTGGGCGCTCGCGAAGCCTCTACTTTCTGTTTCACGCCCAGTGCGTCTTTCTGGTGCTGCTGGTGATTCTACCGATCATGCTGCACCTGAGCACCGGCGAGAGTCTGCTGCTGGCGCTTTGCCTGACCGTGCTGATTGCGCTGCCAAGCTTCTGGCATCTTGTAAAGGTGCGCACGCTTAAGCGCTGGTGTCTGTTTCTGGGGCTTCTCTCGGGACTGGCGTTGGTCGGCTGGATGGGGCGGGTGTGGGTGCCCCCGGCCACGCTCTGGATGACCGCCAGCGCACTTTCGCCAGGCTTCGATAGCGCCAATCGCTCCCCGCTGGGTGAAATGACGCTTACTCCGGCGGCGCTGAGCGAAAGCGGCCTTTACGTCTATACTGCCATTCGCGCACCCCGAGGCTTGAGCGAAACCATACACCACGTTTGGCATCACAACGGCCAGGCGCTCGACAACGTCGAGCTTTCGATCAGCGGCGGACGTGAACAGGGCTACCGCGCCTGGAGTCACAAGACCAACTTCCCTGCCGAGCCCGAGGGTGATTGGCGGGTCGATATCATGACCGACGGCGGCCAGCGTTTGGGCCTGATTCGCTTTACGGTGGACGAAAATTCAACGCAGGCGAGCGTCGCCGATGGGCAGGTCCGCGCCAGCGGCTTGAGCCGGCTGCATATGGACCGTTTCGTCGCCGGGCGTGGAGAGAGCGCTGAAAGCGAGCCGCGCTGATGTTGGACCCGCGCTTGCATTCAGCGCCCGGGCTCACGACAATCCGGTTAACACACTAACGGACCGTATCATGGCTTCATCAATCGGTTTTCGACTTTCGCGTTTGCCCCACCTCTGGCGCTCCATTCTGGACCGGCGGCTGGCACCGCTGGGATTGACCCAAACGCGCTGGGTTACTCTTTACCATCTATGGCGGATGGGCGAGGGCCACCCCCAGTGCGATCTGGCCAAGGCGATCGGCGTCGAGGCGCCGTCACTTGTGCGCACCCTGGGCCAGCTTGAAGAGCAGGGGCTGATCGAGCGGCGCGCCTGCGACAACGACCGGCGCAGCAAGCGCATTTTCCTGACCCCAAAAGCGACGCCGCTACTCGAGCAGATCGACAGCGTCGCAAGCCAGGCGCGCACGGAAATTTTCGAAGGCCTCGACGAGGAGCAGCTCGAAAAGCTCAACGAATGGCTCGGCATCATCGAAGCCAACGGCCTGGCCATTCAGGCACGGGACCAACAGGGTTCGAACGCTTGATTAACGCGACAGCGCCAGGTGGTCGGCCTGACCGCCGAGCGCCTTGCAAAGCGCCTCGAACTCTTCGCGGTAGCGCTCGAAGCGCTCTGCTCCCTGGGACTCCCACCACCAGAGCGTGAGCGTGTGGGCGTTGGATTCGACCACCAGCGCATCCGTGGGCAGGCGCTCGAGCAGCGCCTTGAATACCGCCTCGGCGTTTTCCGGCATCGGCATGAGCGGCGCGATACGCCAGCGCCAGCCGGCGTGATAGGCCTCGAGCGCGTCACTCGCCTGCTCGTCGCGTACGAGTAGAAAGTCCGGCCCCGGCGCGTTCTGGGCAAACGCCCAGCGGTAGGCGGGCATCACGCCCTTGAAGCCGTGTAGCGGCGGCGTTTCCAGGCTCACCCTCACGCCCGCGCGGCGGGCGTGAGCGCGCAGCGCGTTCTGGCGCGTTTGACGCGGGCTTGGCTTGAGCCACATGACCGGCGCGAACACGAAAAGCACTACGCCCACTACGATCAACCATCCCATTGTGTCTCTCTCTTTTGGCTTTCATCGGCGCTTTCGCCCTGCCGACGATGAGCGTTTAAAAAAACCCTGATCTGAATCGTTGTTAAGACCAGGGACACCGCTTAAAGTAATAATGACCCGACGACAAAGGTGGTCTTTGTTGCTGATTGCGAAGGAGATGGGCCATGAGCTATCACCACATTCTGGTCGCGGTTGACCTGACCAAGGACTCCCACCGGGTGCTCGAGCGCGCGATTGCCGTCTCACAGCGAAACGAGCACGCCAAAATTTCCATCATGCACACCCTGGAACCTTTGGGCTTCGCCTACGGTGGCGACATCCCGATGGATTTGACCAGCATTCAGGACCAGCTGGACGATCACGCTAAAAAGCGTCTGGCCGAGATCGCAACACCCCACGTCAAGCCGGAAGACCAGCACGTGGTGGTGGGCATGCCGGACACCGAGATCCACCGCTTCGCCAACGACCACGGCGTCGACTTGATCGTCGTCGGCTCCCACGGGCGCCACGGCTTCGCGCTGCTTTTGGGTTCCACCTCCACCGGGGTACTGCACGGCGCGCCCTGCGACGTACTCGCGGTGCGCGTAGGTCAGAAAGGCGAACAGGCCGCCGAGTAATCGTTCCCACTGCCCGAAAGGCGCCCCGCGGGGCGCCTTTTTAACGGGATCTCGCTTACTTTCTCGTCCTTACTCTCCCGCCATCGCCTCGAGCTCCATCCAGCGCTCCATCGCCGCGTCGAGGCGCTCCTGAACGCCCTGAAGCTCTTCGAGCTTGGCGGTCACCTCGGTGGCGGGCTTTTGGTAGAACGACGGCTCGCCGATCACCTGCTCGAGCGCAGCGACCTCCCCTTCCAGAGTTTCGATCTCACCGGGCAGCGCCTCGAGCTCGCGGCGCAGGTGGTAGGAGAGCTTGGGTGACTTTTTCGCCGGCGCGCTTTTGGGCCTGGCCTCGCTTTTGGGTTCGGCTGTTGCGGTCGGCTCGGTATTCTGGCGCGCCGCGCCCTCCCAGGGCGCCGGGGGGAGCTTGCCGCCCTGACGGATCCAGTCGGTATAGCCGCCCACGTACTCGCGCACCGCGCCGTTACCCTCAAAGGCCAGCATGCTGGTGACCACGTTATCCATGAAGGTCCGGTCGTGGGAGACCAGCAGCAGCGTACCGTCGAAATCGAGCAGCAGCTCCTCGAGAAGCTCGAGGGTCTCCATGTCGAGATCGTTGGTCGGCTCGTCGAGCACCAGCACGTTGGCAGGCTGGGTAAAGAGCTTGGCGAGCAGCAGCCGGTTGGACTCGCCGCCGGAGAGCGCCTTGACCGGTTGGCGCACCCGATCCGGGGTGAACAGGAAATCCTGCAGGTAGCTCATCACGTGGCGGTCGCGCCCACCCACGCTCACCCGGTCGCTGCCTTGGGCGACGTTGTCGTAGACGGTCTTTTCGGGCTCGAGCCCGGCGCGCAGCTGGTCGAAGTAGGCCACCTTCAGGTTGGTGCCAAGCTGCACGCTGCCCTCGGTGGGTTCGAGCTCGCCCAGCAGAATCTTCAAAAGCGTGGTCTTACCGGCGCCGTTACGGCCCAGAAAGCCGATGCGGTCACCGCGCATGATTTCGAGATTGAGGTTATCGAGAATCCTGTCGGCGCCGAAGCGCTGGGTGACGTTCTTGAGCTCGACCACCCGCTTGCCGGTGCGCTCGCCGCTATCCACCGACAAATTGGCGCTGCCCTGACGTTCGCGGCGCTGACTGCGCTCGGCGCGCATCGCCTCGAGCGCGCGTACACGGCCTTCGTTGCGGGTACGCCGCGCCTTGATGCCCTGGCGAATCCAGGTCTCTTCCTGGGCGAGCTTCTTGTCGAATTCGGCGTTCTCCCGCGCCTCCACTTCCAACTCGTGCTGCTTGCGCGCCTGGTACTCCTCGTACTTGCCCGGGTAGCGGCCGAGCTTGCCGCGGTCGAGCTCGAGGATGTTGGTCGCCAGTTTCGAAAGAAACGCCCGGTCGTGGGTAATCAGGAGCACCGCGCCGTTGAAGGCAAGAAGCTGCTCCTCCAACCAAGCGATGGTATCGAGATCCAGGTGGTTGGTGGGCTCGTCGAGCAGCAAAAGATCCGGCTCTGAGACCAGCGCGCGCGCCAGTGCCACGCGCCGGCGCCAGCCGCCGGAGAGCGCGTTCATCTCCGCCTCCGGCGGCAGCCCCAGACGCGTCAGCACGACATCGATGCGCTGGTGAAACGACCAGCCGTCGATCGCCTCGATACGCGTTTGAAGCGTCGCCATCCGGTTCATGTCCGGGTTGGGGTCGTTGATCAGATGCTGGTATTCGGATAGAAGCTCGCCAGCTTCCGGCAGGCCCATCGCGACCACGTCGAATATCGTCATGCCGGAGGACTCCGGCAGCTCCTGGGCGAGCACGCCCACCTTCAAGCCCGGCGCGCGCCAGATCGCACCGTCGTCGGCCTGGAACTCGCCGGCGACCAGCTTCAAAAGCGTCGACTTGCCGGTGCCGTTGCGACCCACCAGCGCCAGCCGCTCGCCCTTCTCCAACGTCAGCTCCGCACGGTCCAGCAGGATGTGGGTGCCGTAGGCCAACTGTAGCTGTTCGAGTCGTAACAGGGTCACGCGGTATCCTCCATCGTCGTCGGGCGCACAGTGTAACGCATGGCCCGGGGGAACGGTGAACTCGAATCCGCGCTGCCAAAGCCATCCGGCTCCGACGGCTCAGAGCCCGCTTCGAATACGCTTTTTATTCAGCTTGCCAACGCTGGTCTTGGGTATCTCGTCGACAATCCGAATATCTCGCGGCACGCCCCAGCGATTGAGTTTGCCCTCATCGACGAAACGCTCCATAAAGGCAGTCAGCGCTTGGGCCGAAGGCGGCTCAAAGAGGTTGCCGGGCACCACCCAGGCCACCGGGCGCTCGCCCCACTTTTCATCAAACACGCCCACCACCGCCACTTCCATTACCTCCGGGTGCTGGCTCAACAGGCTTTCAAGCTCAAGCGACGAAAGCCACTCGCCGCCGGTCTTGATCACGTCCTTGATGCGGTCGCTGATGGTCAAAAACCCCGCCTCGTCGATCGAGCCCACATCGCCGGTGTGCAGCCAACCATCCCGCCAGAGCTCTTCGCTGCGCGTCTCTTCCTTGAAATAGGCCTGAGTCAGCCAGGGCGCTTTCATACGCACTTCACCCACGCTTTGGCCATCGTTGGGTAGCGGCTGACCGTCGGTATCGACCACCTCTAGATCGACGAAGGGCGCGGGAAGCCCCGCCTTGCAGCGCCAGGGGATATGAGTCTCGTAGTCGGCCTGTTCCACGTGGCGCGGTAGAACGTCGATCGTCACCACCGGGCAGGTCTCCGACATGCCGTAGGCAGTGCGGGTATCGACACCCAGCGCCCAGGCGCGCCGGCAAAGCGTTTGAGTCAGGGCACTGCCGCCGAGCAGCACTTTCCAGCCGGTGAGATCAACCCGCCTGGAGGCCACGGCGTCGGTGCTCAGCACCATGTTGAGCAGCGTTGGGACACAGTGGGAAAAATCGACCCGCTCCTCGACGAGCAGTTTGACCAGCATGTCGGCGTCGTAGCGACCGGGATACACTTGGGTGGCGCCGAGCAGCGTGGCGGTATAGGGCACGCCCCAAGCGTGTACGTGAAACATCGGCGTGATCGGCATGTACACCTTGTCGCGGCTGAGCAGCTCGACGCCCCTGGCCTGGAACAGGTTGGCCTCGCTCAAGGTGTGCAGCACCAACTGGCGATGTGTGAAGAACACGCCCTTCGGGTTACCGGTGGTGCCGGTCGTGTAGAACAGCGTGGCCACGGCGTTTTCATCGAAGGTGGGAAAGTCAAAATGCGTCGGCTGCTCGGCGAGAAGCGCCTCGTACTCGCCAAGCAGGTCAAGCGATGACGTCACCGTTTGGGGTGTCTCCTGGCAGAGCACGTAGCCGCGCACCCGATCGAGTTTTGGCGCCAGCGGCTCGAGCAGCGGCAAAAAATCCTCGTGGGTCAGCACGAAGACATCCTCGGCGTGGTCCATGGTGTAGAGAATCTGCTCCGGCGCCAGGCGCACGTTCACGGTATGCAACACCGCGCCGATCATGGGAATGGCAAAAAAGCACTCCAGGTAGCGCTGGCTGTCCCAATCGAGCACCGCGACCACGTCGCCGGCGGAGACACCCATGGTGGTCAGCATCTGCGCGAGCTGATGCACACGCTCTTCGAAACGCCGATAGTCATGACGCGAGTGATCGCGGTAGACGATCGGGTTGTCGCCGGCAACGCGTACCCCGGCGGTAAGAAGATCACGAATCAACAGCGGCGGATTGGTCGCCGAGGCGGTGGCGGGCAAAATTTTGGGAGTGGCGTTTTGCATGGGCGGCTCGCTTTTTTATTGGCGTGTTAAACGGCTGTTTGATCGCCTTCAGTGTTCACCGCCCGTCGGCGCGGCGCAATCCGTCACCCTTCTGCTTTGGTATTAGCCGGGCGTCCCCCTCACCCGTTACAATGGCGCGATTCAATTTTTGCCGATAAGGCGCCCACCTGCAGGAGCCGGGTTTGACCACAACCGACACGCCATCCTTTTTACCCGAAGCGCTTTGTTTTCGCCCGCGCGAGGCGCTGGTGGATATCGGCGCCAACCTGACCCACGAAAGCTTTACGCGCGATCTGGATGCGGTGATTGAGCGCGCACAAAAAGCCAACGTGACGACGATGATCGTCACCGGCACCGATCTCGCCCACGCCGAGCAGGCCGTGGCAATGGCCGAGCGCTTTCCCGGCCTTTACGCCACCGCCGGCGTTCACCCCCACGACGCCAGCCGCTGGAGTGATGAGCTCGCGCGCCAGATGGCAGCGCTTCACAGGGAGAGCGCCGTGGTAGCGGTCGGCGAGTGCGGGCTCGACTTCAACCGCAACTTCTCCACCTCCGCCGAGCAGGAGAAGGCGTTCGAGGCGCAGCTCGCGCTTGCCGCCGAGAGCGGATTGCCGCTGTTTCTACACGAGCGCGACGCGGGCACCAGGATGCAGGAGATCCTCAAGGCCTGGCGCGACGATATCTCAAGGGCGGTGATTCACTGCTTCACCGGCGAGGCGAAAACGCTCTACGGCTATCTCGATCTCGACCTGCATATCGGCCTGACCGGCTGGATCTGCGACGAGCGCCGCGGCCATCATTTACGCCCGCTGGTGAAAGAGATACCGCTGAACCGGCTGATGCTCGAAACCGACTGCCCGTATCTCTTGCCGCGCAACCTGCCGGCGAAGCTCAAGGGGCGGCGCCACGAGCCGGCGCTGCTGCCCTGGATCAACCGCGAGATCGCCCACTGGATGGGCCTCGAGGAAGGTGCGCTGGCGCTTGAAACCACGCGCACCGCTCGGGACTTTTTCAATCTCGATACCGCTTCACAGGAGAGTTAATGTGGCCGACACCCCCGGATTTATCGCCATCGAAACCGGCGAAGAGGATGGCCTGCCGCTGGCGATCGCCTGGTCGCTGCCGGATGGGCGTATCAAGCAGACGCTGATTCAACCCGACGACAGCTGGATCGAGGAGGACACCAACGTCTCCGGCGCCTACAGCATCGAAGAGCTCGAAAGCCTTGGCGTTAGCCCGCTGGACGTGATCCGCGAGCTCGAAACCGACCACTTCTCGGCCACGCTCTACACCAGCGACAACGGCGAGGACGAAGCGGCGCTGGCCAGGCTTTTCGATACTTACGGACTCGACCCCTTCATCGAACTTGCCCCGGCGCACGTGCTCTACGAGCATCTGGGCAGCGGCGAATGGCACCGCTTGCGCGGCGACACCTTCAGCGATCGGGGCCTTGAGCCCATGCGTGCCGAGCACGAGGTCGAAGTGATGCTCGCCGTGCACCAGCGCTTGAGCGAGGGCGAGGACTAACCCAACGTTTTAATACCCGCCTCGATGGCGCGCTCAAGCGTCTCGCCCCGTTGATAAAAGCGAAGCAGCGCTTGGCGGAATGCCCGAGCGCGTTCGGGTAACCCTTCGCGCTCGAAGCGCGCGGCGCGTTCGAACACTTGCGCCTCGAACGCGCTGCGGTCAACCTCCACCGCGCCGCCCAGGTTATCGACGCTGACATTAAAGGGGCGCTCGCAGGCGCAGGTAAAAAGATACTCCAGCGCCTGGGGAGCCACTTCGGCCTTTTCGAACGCCGCCTGCTGCGCGCTGTCGCGCCCGTCCGGCAGATACCAGTAGCCATAATCCTCGAGCTCGCGACGCTGGGCGCCGGCAATGCACCAGTGGCTGATCTCGTGCAGGGCGCTGGCGAAAAAGCCATTCGCGAAAATGACCTGGCAGTATGCCGTCTCGCTCGTGGCCGGCAGGTACAAGGGCTCGTTGCCGCCCTTGATCAAACGGGTGTTGAACGTGTCGGCGAACACGCCGTCGAATAGCGCCGTAATATCGGCAAGCGTCCAGCGCTCGAGGGTTTCTGTCACTATCGTTTCGCTTTTAACAATTAAAAAAGGTGAGTGCGCATAAGCGGCGCCATTCCCGGTGCCCAAAGGCGCTTTCGAGCGAAAACGGCGGTGAAATTTGCTACGCTAGCGCCCTTTCCCGGATCCTCATACGTTACAGGAGCCACTCCTTGGGCGCCGTTTCACATCGTATCAAAACCACCTATTGGCCTGAAACGCGAACCCTGATCGCGTTGGCGCTGCCGATCTGCGGCGCGCAGCTCGCCCAAGCCGCCATCGGCGTCGTGGACACCATGATGGCCGGTCGCTTCGGCGCCACGACGCTTGCTGCGGTATCGGTAGGTAACAGCCTTTGGGCGCCGTTGATGCTGTTCATGACCGGCACCCTGATGGGGCTGACGCCGATCGTGGCGCACCTGCTCGGTGGGCAGCGCAACGGCGACATTCCGCGCGCCGTTCATCAGGCGCTCTGGGTGGCCCTGGCGTTGGGCCTGGTCGCGGCGCTGCTTTTGCATACCGTGGTCGCGCCGATCTTCGAGTTAATGAACGTGCCCCAAAGCACCGCGCAGGAGTCGCGCGCCTACCTGGCCGCCGTCGCCTTCGGCATGCCGGGTATCGCGCTGTTTCAGGCGCTGCGCGCATTTTCCGATGGCATGAACCATACCCGCCCAGCGCTCTGGATCAGCCTCATCGGATTGGCCGTCAACATTCCCAGCAACTACGTGCTGATTTACGGCGGTGATGGGCTAACCGCGCTATTCGGCGATTCCCTACCGGCTTTCGTCCGCGAGCTACCGGCGCTCGGCGCGTTGGGCTGCGGTATCGCCACGGCCATATCCATGTGGACGATGGCGCTGGCCATGGCCTGCTATACCGCGCGTGGCCGTAGCTACGAGAGCGTGACGCTCTGGCAGCGCCTTCACCTTCCAGGCGTTGCGGGTATTCGCGAACTCGTGGTGGTGGGCATGCCGATCGGCGTGGCCATTTTCGTCGAGGTAACACTATTCACACTGATCGCGCTGTTCATCGCAAGTCTTGGCGAGGTAACCGTTGGTGCCCACCAGATCGCGTTGAGCTACACGTCACTTCTGTTCATGCTACCGCTGTCATTAAGCATGGCGCTCACCGTACGGGTCGGCAATACGCTGGGGCAACAGCGCCCGGCGCACGCCAGACACGTGGCCTGGAACGGCATCGCTATCAGCGTCATCATCGCTGCGATCAACAGCGCGTTTTTATGGCTCAGCGCAAAGCCGGTGATCGCGCTCTATACTGCCAATCCAGAGATTCAAGCACTTACGCTGACCATCATTGCGCTGGCGGTCATTTTCCAGCTATCCGATTCGCTGCAGGTCAACCTCGCCGGTGCGCTACGCGGCTACAAGGATACGCGTATCGTCATGGTGATCACGGTGCTTTCCTACTGGATCGTGGGGCTCGGCGGCGGCTACTGGCTGGGCACCCGAGGGCTGGCCGGTTTGACCGAGCCGCTGGGCGTGCACGGCTACTGGATCGGCCTGATCGCGGGGCTGAGTACCGCCGCCCTTCTTCTGGGCTGGCGTTTGAAGTGGATCAGCCGTCAGGGGGTCACCGCCGTCAAGGAGCCTGCATGAAACGGCTGCTCGGTGCCGTCGTCGCTGCGTTCTTACTGACCGGCTGCCAAAGCGCCGACGACCCGGTGTGGCAGCGCTATCACCAGGCGCTTTCCGAGGCGCTCGACACACCGGCGATCGAGCAGCGAGCGCCGGGCAACATCGGCGCGTTTCCCGAGCGGCGCGAGCGCCTGATCACGGTGCCGGAGATGCGCGAAAGCATGCTCAACGTCTACGCGCTGCGCGAATGCGATATCACCTCGCTGGTAGCGGCGCGCAACAACCAGCTCGGGCGCGTGGCGCCCCCCAGCCAGCACTGGCTTTACGAGCGTACGCTGTGGCAGCGGCTCGAGCGCTGTCAACGCGGTGAGGTGGGTAAGTCGCTGGCTGACAGCGACCGGGAGCGGCTCGACACCTTGACCCAACTCAAGACCACGCAGCTTCCGGCAGTGGGCTTTAACGCGCTGTTCGAATCCGAGGAGTGGGAGAAAAACTTCGCCCGGGCGAGCCAGCCGCTGGAGTTGGCAGCGCTGCCCGATATTACCCGCGAGCTCGAGGCGCTTTACTATCTCGAGACCATGGTGGACAACACCTACAGCCTCGATTGGCAGGCCGACTCGGCAACGCTGGAAAATCACCTGAAAACCCTTCAGTCGCGGCCGCTAACCGCTGAGATACTGCGCACGCTTCTGCTGGCAGCCACGCGGCTTGACGAGGCCAACCGATTGCTCGCGCTCGACTCGCCGGAAGCCGTCTGCCTACCTCGCTGGCCGGATGAGCTTGCGCCGCTTTCGAGTATGGCTCGGCGCTGGCTCACGGCGGTCAACGCGCTGTTTCAAGCCCACGATGTCACTCCGCCCGTGGCGGTCGCCGAGTATCAAAGCCGCTGGCTGTCGCTGGACGATCCGAATACCCCCTGGTCTCGTTATCAGGTGGCGCTTGCCGAACACCTGGCTCTTCGCATGGCCTACCCTGCCTGCGAGGCCAGCGCCGGCGTTGACTAAAAAGTAATGCCCCGCCCTTAACCTGGTGGCCAACCTGTGCTATTGGTTGATTCAAGAGGCAGGCAAATGCCGCCTGCCAACGTCGTGACCACGCAGCACCAGGAGGGACACTATGGGCATACCCCATTCACCCCACTCTGCCCAGGTCATCGACCTGGAAACCGCGCGCCAACGTCAGCAGGCGCGAAAGTGCGTGATCCGTCTGGCTCCGGAGCTCGACGGTCTCGAAATGGTTTACCAGCTCGCTGCGAGTCCCGACACCTATTACGGCCTGCCGATACTGGCCTGGGGACTGCGCGACGACGGCGACGTGGTGGGATTGGTGCCCTGGATGGACGGCCTCAGCCCGTGCAGTGAACTCGAAAGCCATGAAAACGGCCGCTTCTTCGGCTATCGGGACCCTGAAACCGAAGAGATTTTCGACGCTCCTCCCGAACACAAGTACGCCGAGCTGACCGCGGCAGCCGATTACTTCGAGTACGAAGCCTCGAAGGACGTCGCGCTGATTCAGCAGATTCCCGACGTGCTTGGCACCCACGCGCTCTGCATGAATAGGGAAGATGCCCCCTGGCACATGAAGCCGGTCTTCGGCTGGCGCCTTTACAGCAACGGCACCATGGAAGCGCTTCTCGCCGATGAGGAGAAGGCCCACTTGACACCGATCATTCTGGGTGACGCCTGCCTGTTTGATGCTCATGCGCGCTACCAGACCGTCTACTTCTTTCAACGCCATATCGCCAACCGGATCCTCGAAGAGGATCCGGCGACGCTCGAAGCGCTTTCGATGATGGTGGTACCCGACGACGAGTAGCGCATCAGGCCAGGCGAATGAAGTAGCGGTATTCGCCTTCACTCTCTTGCTGCTCTAACAGCTCGTGCCCCAGAAACTGGCAGAACTTGGGCACATCGCGCGTAGTGGCCGGGTCGGTAGCGACGACCTGAAGCGTTTGGCCAGAGCCCATGTCCCGAACCTTGTTGTGCATCAGCATGATGGGTTCGGGGCAGTAAAGGCCGGTGGTATCCAGGGTCGCATCGCAGGAAGGGGTCGCGTCAGTCATCTCGGGTCTCGGTAAGGAAATGGCACATGGTTAAAGTTATCATCGAACGACGCATCATGCCCGGTCTGGAAGAGGAGTATGAGCAGGCCGCGCGCGAGGCGATGCGCGCTTCGCTCGGCGCGCGCGGCTTCATTGGCGGTGAAACCCTGGTCAAGGTAGGCCAACCGGATCGGCGGCTGATGATCACCCGATGGCGTGATGCGCGCGCCTGGAAAAAGTGGTACCAAAGCGAGGAGCGGGCCAACGCCATGGCGCATATTCTGCCGCTTCTTACCGAAGAGGAAAGCGTGGAGATCTTCGAACCGGTCCTCTAACTTGGCCAAGTGTTTCGTCAGGTCAATAGCCGTACGTGCACCGTGACCTCTTCACGATCGTGATAAAGATGCCGGCAGCGCATCTCGAAGCGCACGCCGGCTGCAGTCATCGCTTCATCAAGGGTTTGAAGACACCGCGTTACCTCGTCCCAGCGCTTTTTCATCGGCAGCTTGAGGTTGAACACCGCCTCGCGGCACCAGCGCCTCGTCAGCCAGCGCTCGACCATGGCGATCACCCGTACCGGTTTGTCGACGATATCGCACACCAGCCAATCCAGTCGCTTGGCCGGCGCCCAGACAAAACCATCCTCTTTCAAATGATCGACCTGACCGGTGCTCATCAATGCCTTGTCCATCGGTCCGTTGTCGATGGCGTAGACGTACATACCGCGCTGAACGAGCTGCCAGGTCCAGCCGCCGGGCGCGGCGCCCAGATCCGCTGCCTGCATGTGCTCGGCTAGTCGCTCGTCCCACTCATCGCGGGGAATGAACGCGTGCCACGCCTCTTCGAGCTTGAGCGTCGAACGGCTTGGCGCCCGCGAAGGAAAGCGCAGCCGCTGGATGCCGTTTCTGAGTTCGCTGCGATTGCCCGGAAAGCTGATGCCGAGCTGAACGCGGTCGCCGCCGCTCCAGAACAGGTGCAGGCGGCGCCCGCCGGCCTTGCGCCGCAGCGCGCCGCGCTTTTTCAGCAGGCTCTCGAGCGGTTTGGTCAGCGCCTTGATCAAACCTGCCAGCGCCTTGCCGTCGTTGGTATCCGGTGTCTCGTGCCAGATCTCCTCGAAGCTCCAGCGGCTCTGCTTGACCTGCTCGAGAATCGGCGAAAGGCGGTCATCGCGGGAGAGCGTCAGCGGCGCCAGGGCGGCCAGGCTCTGGCGGGCAAAGATGAGTGACGAAAAATGCGCCTCGCGGTGCAGCGCATTGATGGGCTCGTGATCCTGACGTGAAAGACTTGCCCAGCCCTCCCCCAGGGTTGGCGTGCAGGCCACGCCCGAAAGCGCCGCGTGATGCTGCATCTCCGCCAGCACATCGGGCTCGAAACCGGGGCGGCAGTACACCAGCCACGTTGAGGGCGCTATTTCACTCAAAGTTGACTCCATTTCAAATTACTTCGATGTTCTGCCCCATGATACCACCACCTGAAACGCTTATTGGGCAGGCTCTGGCGCAGAAATATAAAACAGCCGCCCGATAGAGGCGGCTGTGCTTGTTATTCCCGGGCTGCGGTCGCGGTATCAATCTTCTGCGGCTTCTTCGATGCTCTGACCGGCTTCCTCGATGCTCTCACCAGCGCTTTCGATACCATCGTCGAGACTCTCGCCAGCCTCTTCCGCTGGGCCTTGACTATCGTTGTTATCACAGGCCGCCAAGCCACCCGCTAATAAAGCGATGAGCGCGGCCATCCACACCTTTTTCATCCACGTCTCATTCACTTTATTCTCTCCCTGAATACGATTTCGACGGTTTATTCTGCGGCGTTTGCCCAATCAAGTGTAGCGTGAAAAGAGTCAACGAGGCGCATATCGCTTTTCACGTGCACATGAAAAAGCCCCGGACACACTGTGCCCGGGGCTTTC
>NZ_JBIFXR010000040.1:0-219 GCF_043558675.1 Halomonas sp. HNIBRBA4712
GTCGATGGTCACGGCGCCCAGGGTCGAGGTGCCGCTGGTCGCGTTGTCCAGGGTCTGGCGCACCTGCACGGTGCCGGCGGCGTAGGTGCCTTCGTCCAGCACGAAGCTGTCACCGGTGCCGTCGGTCCAGCTGGCACCGCCATCAGTGCTGTACTCCCAGGTGGCGCCATCGACCAGGCCCAGCACGTTCACGGTGCCGTTGCTGGTGATACCGTCCAA
>NZ_JBIFXR010000005.1:0-287813 GCF_043558675.1 Halomonas sp. HNIBRBA4712
CAATCGGCAATCACCGAGTTTTCATAGCTCAGCTTCGACCGGTAGCGATAACAGGTCTCGCTGATGCCAAAGGCTACACAGGCCAGCCGTACACTGCAGCGACCTGCATCAACTGCATTTTTGGCCATCTCTCGGTGTTGAGATGGCTTTACCACTTTTCCTTAAGGGCCTCTTGGCGAAGCTCGGACCCCAAGCGCTCTTCGGCGTACATCTTTTTGAGACGACGGTTTTCGTCTTCCAGCTCCTTGAGGCGCTTCATCATGGACGTGTCCATACCGCCATACTTCGAACGCCATTTGTAAAAAGTGGCACTGCTCATACCGTGCTCGCGGCAAAGTTCAGGAGCCGGCACGCCAGACTCGGCCTGCCTCAAAATTGCCATGATCTGACTGTCGGTAAAACGTGATTTGCGCATGCGGAATCTCCTGGTTCCTCAGAGTACAAAACTCCACTTATCACCGCGATTATTTTTCGGGGGGATTACCGGTCCACGCACTCAAACGCGCCGGCGTCCGATACCGCCGCACCTACCAAACCCGTCACACCTACGCGAGCATGATGGTCAGCGCCGGTGAGCCGCTGGCGTGGGTCTCAAAACAAATGGGGCATACCAGTGGAGTGACCACGGCGAGAATATACGCGGGCTGGATACCCACAACTATTAAAGGCATTGGAAATAATGCCGATAAACTGTTTGGCTAAAAAAACTTGAATCTATATAGCAAGCAGATATACGCAGGATAAAATTATGACTTCAAAGGAAATGGGCGAACAAATCATTTTTCTCCAAGAACAAATGAACGATTTTCCAGACAATCAGGAAATTAAAAAAGCTTACACTGCCGCAGTTAATGCCTGGAAAGATGCTTACACATCTGAAATCAACAGCAAATACGAGATAGAGAAAGCTAAAGTAGCCGCGAACAGCGAAATGATGAAAGGCTTTTACGCATATCATAAATCGTGCATTGATAACAGGCTCGCGGCTACATTGAGTCAGCCTCAGCTGTACCCTATCTACCCGCAGCAGCTAGGGCTCGGTCAGCAACCTCCCTCTTTCATGCCCAATTACTCTCACTATCAAGGGGAACAAAGAGGTAGTAACTCATTCTGATTGTCAAGATTGAGTCAATATGACATTCAAGATATTGATTTAATTGAAAGGTTCGCGAGTTCAATTCCCGCCGCCTTCACCAGACACCCCAGCAAATCAAGCACCCTTGGGGGCTTTTTTTGTTTCCAAACGGCGTATCCTACGCCACCCATCCTTTCCCACCACGCACTCGCTAGACGCTCATCGCCTACACTGAGACGATCACAGCCGGAGAGTCTTATGGACAAGCACGTCATCGACGCGATACGCCAGAAAGAGGGGCTACCCGATAGCATGAGCGATGAGGAAATCGCGCGGGATTACAAGGGCACCTACACCGCCGCGCGGGCGGCGGTTAGCCTTGAGCACAAGCCGCTCGACCAGGTGATGGCGGATACGATGAAGAAGGTGCTGCCGTTCATGCCCAAGGGCAAAAACAAGAAGTAGTTATCACGCCTTTCACTAACGACAGCGCGGGCTCTATTTATCAGGATCGCTGACCGGTTCGCCATTGGCGTACTTGATCCAGGTCTTGCCCAGATGATTGCGCAGCTCATGGCCTACCCGCTTGCCATCTCGGGCTTCCAGCGCGGCCAGAATCGCCTCGTGTTCGTCCATGGCGGTCGCCCACTTTTCGTTTTTTTGATTCGATAGATAGCGAACCCGGTAGAGTTGGCGACTCAAGTTGGCGTGCATGTCGATCAGCGTTGCGTTGCCCGACAGCGCCACGATCCGGTTGTGGATAGCCTGATTCAAGCGGAAGTAGTTCTGCCGGTCCCGGCGTACGAAGGCGGCTTTCATTTCGTAGTGAAGCGCCTGAAACTCCGCGATATCGTCATCGCTTGCCGCTGCGCAGGTGAGTTCGGCGGCTGCCTGCTCCAGTACGCTAAGTACGTACGCCTTCTCTTTCATATCCTCGGCACTCACATCCGCGACCACCGCGCCTCGGTGGGGCGAGATCACCACGAGCCCTTCGGCCGCAAGAATCTTAAGCGCCTCGCGCAGCGGCGTACGCGACACTTCGAGCTCGAGTGCCAGCGTTCGCTCGGGCAGACGCTGACCGGGCTGAAAATGATCCATCACAATATGCTCACGCAGGTAGTGGGCGACCTTTTCTACCAACCCGGCGTGACTGGTCCGGGTACTCTCTTCCATGGCGCTATTCACCTTCATTAAGGAATGCGGAAGATTGGCATACCACATTCAACCTTTCAAATTTTGGATTAATCTTTGACGATAAAATAAATCTTTTTATTTCATAATCTTATAGCACAATAAACAGGCTATCTACTAAAGTAGCATACGTCACGCATTGACCCTCAAAATGGTATACCACTAAATTCCCTCCATCCAAACGATGGACCGCTTCGTCAATCAGACCGGCTCAAGCGGAACATCGTATTGCGGTTTCGTACCGCCTCAACGGGAAATAGTGATCGATCATGAATTACTTGAAGCATTTCGAAGGCGCCAGAGTGGTTGAAGCTTGCGTCGCAGGCGCGGGCGATTTCGGCCGCGGCGTACTGCGCCAGGCACGCCAGATGCAGAAACTCTCCGCGCGCATCGCGATCGATATCAACTCGGAAAGGGCTGCGCAAGCGCTTGAGCACGCAGGCGTCTCTCGGAGCGAAATAATGGTATGCCATTCTCGCGAGGAGGCGGAGAGCGCTTGGGCGAAAGGACATTTCATCGCGACCGCCGCTTTCGAAACCGTCGAAAGCCTGCCCTTCGATATTCTCGTCGAGTCGACGGGCATTCCCGATGTAGGCGCTCGCTATGCCGAAAGCGCGATACTGGCGGGTAAGCACGTCGGTATCGCCACCAAGGAGACCGAGTCGGTAGTGGGCCCTTACCTGACGCGCTTGGCCAAACAGCAAGGCGTACTCTTCACGCCGCTAGACGGCGATCAGCCCAGCCTTCTGATCGGTCTTGTGACCTGGGCCGAAACGCTCGGTTTCGAGATCGTCTCGGCGGGCAAGAGCAGCGAATACGATTTCGTCTGGGATGAAGCCAGCGCCACGGTGAGCTGCAACGGTGCAGAGTACGCCGCTGCGGACATGGCGTCGCTCTGGTATCTGGATGAGGCCAACAGCTGTGAAACGGTCAGAGCGCGCGGCGATGTACTGTCAGCCATCCCCCAGATTTCGGTACCCGACCTGTGCGAGATGGTCAACGTGGCCAATGCCACAGGCCTTGCACCCGATCTCCCCGAGTTTCATGCACTGGTGCTGAGAACCGCCGAAGTTCCGACGCTGCTCGACACCGAGTCTCGCGGTGGCGTGCTCAAAGGCAACCGCCGTCTCGAAGTCTTCAACTGTTTGCGCCGCCCGGATGAGTTGAGCTTTGCCGGCGGCGTTTTCGTGGTGGTGCGCTGTGAAGATCCCCACGTTTGGCAGATTCTGCGCGGCAAGGGCCACGTGCTGAGCCAGAGCGGCAATAGCGCCATGGTATATCTGCCCCGCCACCTGCTGGGGCTCGAGGCGCCGATTTCGTTGCTGGATGTCGTGCTCAACGGCTTGACCTCGGGCGGCGGCGAAGCCACCACGCCTCGGTTCGATCTGACGGCTCGAGCCACCAGCGCCATCACGGCAGGAGAGCTTTTGGAGATGAAAGGCCATCACCGTCATATCGAAGGCTTGCGCCCGGAAATTCACTCCGCCAAAGCGTTAGCCGGCAGTGCCAACGTGCCGTTTTATCTGCTGCCCGGAGCCAAGGTCATTCGCGACATTGCCCCTGGTCAGCCGATCACACTTGCCGATGTCGAGCTGCCGAACAGCAAACTCAAGGAGCTTCGCCTCAAGCAGGACGCCCTGTTCGCTGATCAGGCTTGACTGCTTGATGACGGGCGGTGGTTAACACCGTCACTTCCTAGCGATAGCGATCAAAAGCAACAACAACCGATTTGGAGAAAACGATGCCAATTCACTTTACGCTCAAACATACCGCTCTTGGCCTGGCCTTGATCGGTGCCAGCACCGGCGTCAGCGCCAGCGACGCCGAGAACTTTCCCAGTAAGCCCATGCAGTTTCTGGTAGCGGCCGGCGCCGGCGGCGGCACCGATAACTTTGCCAGGGTGGTGCGCCCCATGTTCGAAGAGGCCGTGGGCGGCGCAAGGATCAACGTGATCAACCTGCCCGCCGCATCGGGAGCACTGGCGCACCAGCGCACCGCCAACGGCGCACCGGACGGCCATACGCTCGACTTCGCTTCCACAACGCTCGTCACCTCGCTCGCCGCCGGTCAGAACCCAGTGGGGCTGGATCAACTCACCCCGGTGGCACGTATGCAGTCCGATGTGATGGCGCTGTTCGTGAACCCCGAGCGCTTCGAGGACTTCGACGCCTTTATGACCTACGCCGAGGAGAACCCCGGCAAGGTCACGGTCGGCGGTACACACACCGCAAGCCCGGACCACATGGCGTTCCTATCGCTGGCCGACGCTTCGGGTCTCGATATGAATTTCATTCCCTACGATAGCACCGGCAATGCGACCGCCAATGTGCTGGGCGGCAACATCGATGCGACCACCACGTCCTTGAGCCCGCTTTTGAGCTATATCGATGCGGGCCAGATGGCGCCGATCCTGATTTTCAGTGACGAACGTCTCGAGGATTATCCTGACGCGCCAACGACGGTCGAGTACGACTGGGATCTGACCGACGGTAACGACCGCGCGATCTTCGTTCACGCCGACACGCCGGAAGCGATCGTTCAACGTCTGGAAAGCGCTTTCAAGGAGGTGTACGACTCCGATGACTACCAGGCGTACGCTGAACGCGTCAACCTCGATTACCGCGAGGGCTGGATGGACGGTGCGCAGTACCGTGAGCGTCTGGAAAACAACTATACGCTCTATTCACGCCTGCTCGAAAACGAGTAACCCGGGCGCTGCGGCACGCTCTCTCGCCGCTGTTTCAAGGACCGGCCTCGGGGCCGGTCTTTCACTGCTCCCCTTCAGGACATGCCATGCACGTAAGGATCACCATTTTCGCGCTGAGCGTCGTACTGCTTGCGATCGCAGGGCTTTATCCCACGCTGCAATTTCCAGGCTCTGCAGACGTATCCACGTTCATCGGCCCCCGCGTCTGGCCGCTAACGCTGCTGGCCATTCTCTTCGCGCTGGGTATCGTGCTGTTGATCCTGACCTGGCGGGAACGGCGCCGCGCGGTATCGCACTCCGATGAACCTGTCACGAGCGAGCGACCCGCTTTTTCGATCGCTCGCACGCGCCACTGGTGGCTCATTGCCGGTGCCGCGGGCTATACGCTGTTGATGCAGAGCGTCGGTTTTCTCATCGCAAGCCTTCTATTCACACTGGCCGGGACTCTACTGCTCGGCGCCCGCTCGTGGATCACGATCACCGTGACGCTGGTCGTTGCCGCGCTGCTGATGCAGGGCGTTTTCGTCTCGCTGCTCGGTATTCCCATGCCCTGAGGCGGCTCCCCACTCCCTCATTTCAGGACGTCGATCATGCTGGAACATTTCATGGGCGGGTTAGCCGTGGTCATGCAGCCACTCAACCTGCTGCTTCTCACCTCCGCCGTCTTCATCGGGTTTATCGGCGGGGCGCTGCCGGGTATCAGCGGTGTGATCCTGGTAGTGATTCTACTGCCGGTCACCTACGGCATGGAGCCGACCACCGCCTTCATGGTGCTAACCGCCATCTATGGCGCAACGGTCTTCTCCGGCCTGATCACGGCCATTCTCTACCGAGCGCCAGGCACGCCCGAGGCCGTCATGACCGCCTTCGACGGCTACCCCATGACCCAGCGCGGCGAAGCCGGCAAGGCGCTGGGCATCGGCGTGCTGAGCTCCGCCATCGGCGGTATCGTCGGCACCATCGCGCTCATCATCTTCACGCCCATCCTGGCCACTACGGCGCTGCGCTTCTCCTCGCCGGAGTATTTCGCGCTGGCGGTGTTGGGGCTGACCGTCGTGGCGTCGCTGGGCGGGCGGCTGATTTTCGGGTTGATCGGCGCCGCGCTGGGTCTTTTCATCGCCACCATCGGGATCGACCCGCTCACCGGTACCAGCCGCTACACCTTCGGCAATCTCAATCTGGCCGAGGGCGTGGGCCTGATTCCGGTGATCGTGGGGCTTTTCGCAGTCTCCGAGGTCATGAAGCGCACCCTCGACCACGAAAGCCATCAGCCGCTGACGAAAGTGAAGGTCAAGATCTTCGACCTGCCCATCCTGCGCCAGATCGGCACTACCCTGTCGCGCTCGTCGATCATTGGAGTGATCATTGGCATTCTGCCAGGCATCGGTGCCAGCACCGCCGCCATGGTCAGCTATAGCGAAACCGTGCGCTGGTCCAAACACCCGGAAAAATTCGGCAAGGGCACCCCGGAAGGCATCGCCGCACCGGAATCCGCCAACAACGCCGCCGCGATGGGCGCGCTGGTCCCGCTGTTCGCGCTGGGTATTCCCGGCAGCGGCACCACCGCCGTGATTCTCGGCGCGTTCATCATGCACGGCCTGCAGCCCGGCCCCATGTTCATGATGACCAGCAGCGACCTGATCTACGCGGTCTTTGCTGGCCTTTTCATCGTCAACTTCATGATCCTGCTGTTTTCCAAGCCGTTCATCGTGCTGTTCACCAAGCTTTTGAACGTGCCGTACTCGGCGCTTGGGCCGATCATCATCATGTGCTGCATCGTGGGTACCTACTCAGTGCGCAACTCGATATTCGATGTCTGGCTCATGCTGGGCTTCGGCGTTCTGGGCTATCTGCTCGAAAAGATCAATTTCCCCATGGTGTCGATCATTCTGGGGCTGGTGCTGGGCCCGATCGCCGAAAGCGAGCTGCGTCGGTCGCTGTCGATGTCCCAGGGAAGTTTCGACATCTTCCTCGACCGCCCGATAAGCGCTACGTTATTGGCGATTGCGCTCTTGCTGTTGATTGCCACGCTCGTCATGCCGCTGATCAAACGCGCGCGGCGCCGTAGTGCCACCTAACGAACGCCTTCAGGAGACTCGCCATGACCATCGTACTGGGCGCTATCGCCGACGACTTCACCGGGGCCACTGACCTTGCCAACAACCTTGTACGCGGCGGAATGCGCTGCGTTCAGGTGATCGGCGTTCCCGAGACGCTGCCGCCACTGGACGACGTGGACGCCGTCGTCGTGGCGCTGAAATCCCGCTCCTGCCCGGCTTCAGAGGCGGTCAACGACTCGCTGAAAGCGCTCGATTGGCTACAAGGGCTCGGCGCGCGACAGATCTTCTTCAAGTACTGCTCGACCTTCGACTCGACCGACAAGGGCAACATTGGCCCGGTGGCCGATGCGCTGCTCGAGCGCCTGAATGCCACCCAGACCGTCATGGTGCCGGCCTTTCCGATCAACGGCCGCACGGTCTACCAGGGGCATCTGTTCGTCGGCGACCGGCTTTTGAACGACAGCGGCATGCAGCATCACCCGCTCACACCCATGACCGACGCGGATCTGGTGCGAGTGCTTGCTCGGCAAACGCCCCACGGCGTGGGGCTGGTCAGCCGCGCGGTGCTGGCCAAAGGCGCCGATGTCGCGCGCCAACGCCTGGACACCTTGCGCGAGGAAGGCGTGCGTCATGTCATTTGCGACAGCGTGGACGACGAAGATCTGAAAACGCTGGCCAGCGCCACCGTCGAACTGGCGCTTGTGACCGGCGGCTCCGGGCTCGGTCAGGCGCTACCCGCCCAATACCGCGAGAAAGGCTGGCTCGAGGTGATCCGTGAGCCCGGCCGCCTGGCGCCCGCTTGCGGAAGCGCGCTGGTGCTGTCAGGCAGCTGCTCGCGGGCAACGCTTGCCCAGGTCGATGACTTTCTGACGCGCCATCCAACGGGCGGTTTTGCGCTCGACCCGCAGGCGCTGGCCAGGGATGAGACGCACTGGAACGAAGCACTGGCCTTCGCGCGCGCGCGTATCGAGTACGGCGAACCGGTGCTGGTCTACGCCTCCGCCGACCCGGAGAAGGTGAAGGCCGCTCAGGCACGTCTTGGCGTGGAGAAAGCCGGTCATCTGGTCGAAGATGCTCTGAGCCAGCTGGCGGTGGCGCTGGTGGATCAAGGCGTGGGGCGGCTACTGGTGGCGGGGGGAGAAACCTCCGGCGCCGTGGTCTCTGCGCTTGGCATCACCGCTCTACGCATCGGCGAGCAGATCGACCCGGGCGTACCCTGGACCCAAACCCAACGGAAAGGCGCCTTGCTATCGCTGGCGCTGAAATCCGGCAATTTTGGCGGCGTCGACTTTTTCACTCGAGCCTTCGAGGTACTTCCATGAGCACACACGAGCAGAATCGCCTGCGCGAACAGATCAGCACGATGGGCAAATCCTTTTTCGACCGGGGTCTGACCATGGGGTCGAGCGGTAACATCAGCGTCCAGCTTGACGACGGCGGCTGGCTCATGACGCCGACCAACGCCTGTCTTGGCCGGCTCGATCCCGCGCGCATTTCGCACCTGGACAAACACGGCCAGCTGATCAGCGGCGACAAACCCACCAAGGAGCATTTCCTGCACACTGCGATGTACGAAGAGCGCCCCCAGGCCGGCGCGATCGTCCACCTGCACTCCACGCACTCGGTCGCCGTCTCCTGCCTGCCCGGTATCGACCCCTGCGACTGTATTCCGCCTCTTACCGCCTACTACGCGATGCGGGTCGGCAAGCTGCCGCTGGTGCCGTACCACGTGCCCGGTGATGAAACGCTGGGCGACGCGGTGCGAAGCCTGGCGGGGAAGCATAGCGCCGTGCTGTTGGCCAACCACGGCCCGGTGGTCGCCGGCAAGAACCTGGAGGCCGCGGTGTACGCCACCGAAGAGCTGGAAGAGACGGCGAAACTCTTCTTGCTGCTGCGCGGTGAAAACCCTCGGGCGCTGACGCCGGAACAGGTCGCCGAGCTCGAAGCGCGCTACCCGCGCGACTGACCCGCACCGCTTGCGCCCTTCAAGCGAAGCCAACGGGCTTCGCTTTTTTCCTACCTGACGCTTTTCGCACTCGCCGCCATCCGTTTCCGCCGACCGGATGGCTTTCATACCGCTCGGGCCATAAACTGAAGTGACTACCATCGACGGCCCGGGACGGATCCTATGGACGAAGAAGAGAAGTACACCAACACCGAAGAGCAGCTGCTCTACCTTCAGCAGCGCCTGGAAGAGGATGATCGTGATGCCCTGCGCGCGCTCTTTGGCGAGCTCGATGTGTGGGAGATCACCCGGCTGCTCGAGTCCTTCCCCGCCAAGAGCCGCGACCTGTTCTGGGACTACATTCCCGAGGCGCTGCTCGGTGAGGTGCTGGCGAACGTCGACGAGGATATCCGCGCCGACTACGTCGAGGACCTGTCGGTCAGTGATATCGAGAATATCGTCAAGGGGCTCGATGCCCAGGACGTGGCCGAGGTGCTCGAGGTCGCCGACGACGACGTCAAGAGCAGCGTCTACGCCAGCCTCGACGACAACATTCGCGCCCAGGTCGAGAACCTGCACGCCTACGAAGAGGACGTCGTGGGGCGCTATATGGACCCGGAGACGGTCAACGTCAAGCAGGGCGTCTCGCTCGAGGCGGTGCAGCGTTACATTCGTATCCACCACCTGCTCGACGACGAGTCCCAGCAGATCATGATCACCGACAAGGACAAGCGCCTGCTCGGTACGCTGACGCTGATCGATCTGATCAAGCAGCCCCAGGAGGCAGTGGTCGATGACTTCATGGGCGACTCGTTCACCCTCAACGACCAGATGAAGGTCAGCGACGCGGCGGCGCTGCTGCGCTCGAAAGAGCTGCCGTTCGTACCGGTGTGCGACAGCGACGGCCTGCTGGTGGGCCAGCTCAACGCCGCGGACGTGCTCGAGATCACCCAGGACGACGCGGATTTGACGCTCAAGCACATGTCCGGCGTCAGCGACGAGGAGGAGGTTTTCACGCCGATCATGCGCAGCGCCAAAAGCCGCGGCGTGTGGCTCGGCATCAACCTGCTGACCGCCTTTCTGGCGGCCTTCGTCATCGGGCGCTTCGAGGCCGTGCTGGATCAGATCGTGGCGCTGGCGATTCTGATGCCGGTGGTGGCGAGCATGGGCGGCATTGCCGGCAGCCAGACGCTCACCGTGGTGATTCGCGGGCTGGCGCTGGGCCAGATCGCCGGTAACAACAAGCGCTGGCTCTACAACAAGGAGCTCTGGGTAGGCATGGGCAACGGCCTGGTGTGGGCGCTGGTGGTCGGGCTGATCTCCTATCTCTGGTTTGGGCAGGTGCTCATCACGCTGGTGATTACGCTGGCCATCTTCATCAACATGAGCCTGGCCAATCTCTCCGGCGTGCTGATACCGCTGGTGCTCAAACGGCTGCAGATCGACCCGGCGCTCTCCGGCGCGGTCATCCTGACCACCATCACCGACGTCGTCGGCTTCCTCTCGTTTCTGGGTCTGGCGACGGTGATCATTCTATAGCGGCCCCAATGATCGGGCGATACGGCCAGACCAGGCGCCCGCTCATCCTCGACCTTCCTTTCTACCTCTTCGTCAGCGCCCGCTGAATTTTTCATTTTTGCGTGGCGGCATTTATCTTATAAGGATTAACGCCAGTTTTTACACATCATGTTGTGACGACGCAGGCGCTTCAAACCTATATGCTTTTATTAGGTTATCTCTCATGAATGACGCTTACTGGCGAGCCGCCCTGCCCTCGGAGAAACGATGAAAAGCCCTTCAGCGGTAGACACCTCGCTTTATCGGGCGCTGTCGGACAGGCTGCCCCGCTTTCTCAGCCGGGCGCTCATGAAGACGGCCTCGCTGCCCTCGCTCCCCGCGGTCGTGCTGCAGGTGCTCGAGATTGCGCGTACGCCCAGCGCCTCGCTCAAGGAGTACGCCGGCGTCATCGAGCACGACCCGGCGCTCACCGCTCGCCTGATCGCAGTCGCCAATACGGCCCACCACGTGCGCTCGCCCAACCCCGCGCTCACAAGTCTGGAAGCGACCCAGCGGCTCGGCACCGATGCCACGCTTGCCACCGTGTTGAGCTTTGCGCTCTTCAGAGACGAGCAGACGACCGAAGTGGCCACCCCCACCTGGCAGCGCGCCATCGCCTCGGCGGCGATCGCCAGTCAACTGGCCCAAACCTGCTGCCCGCAGCAGCCGGGCCAGGTGTTCACGGTGGCGCTTTTACAGGATATCGGCATTCTGGCGCTTCAGCGCGCCTACCCCGAGGAAGCCGAAACGCTCTACGCTTCGCGCGACCGTATTCATCTGCAGCTCGCCCGCGAGGAGCGCCAGCGCTTTGGCTGCGACCATGCTCTCATCGGCGCCTGGCTTGCCGCCAAATGGGGCTTGCCCGAGAGCATCGTCACGGCGATTCGCGATAGCCACGACAGCTTTTTCACAGAGGACCCGGTGGCGATGTGCGTGCGCCTTTCGGGGCCGGTGGCCGACGCCTGGCTTTCGCCGAACGCCGCGCACGCCTTCGCTACGCTGCTGTTCGAACTCTCCGCCGGGGAGTCGGCGCACGTGGAGCTACTGGAGTCGCTTTTTCATCGCATTCACCAGCAGATCCACCTGCTTAGCGATCTGCTCAAGCTGGCGGTGCCGCTGCCGCTCGACAGCCACGCCGTGCTGGGCGAGGCCAAGCAGCTGCTGTTTCAGCATACGCTTACGATCAGCGCCCGGCTCGAAACCCAACAGGCGCGCTTTCATGCCCTCGAACGGGAGCACGACACGCTGCTCGAGCGCAGCCGGCTCGACCCGCTCACCGGGCTTGCCAACCGCGCCTGGCTCGAGGATCAGCTCCAACAGCGCTTTGCCCAGTGCCGGGAGAAACAGCGCACGCTGTCGGTGATATTCATCGACCTTGACCACTTCAAGGCGCTCAACGACCGCTACGGCCACCGCACTGGGGATGAGGTGCTCAAGCGCTTTGGCAAGGCGCTGTTGTCGCTGGTCGGCGTTTCGGACCTGGCGGGCCGCTACGGTGGGGAGGAGTTTCTCGTCATCCTGCCCGACGAAACGGCGCACAACGCGCTGAGCTTGGCGCAGCGCATCATCGCTTTGCTTGAAAACGAGCCCATGGGCGAATGCGACGACGAAGCGCTCTATATCTCGGTCTCCATCGGGATCGCCTGCACGGCGGATGGGGTGTTCGAAAGCGAGCACGAGCTGATCGCCGCCGCCGACCAGAGCATGTACTACATCAAGCGCTCCGGGCGCAGCGGCGTCTCGGTCTACGGGCAGTGAGCCCGATGGGCTAGCCGGTCATCGCCCGGGGCAGGTAGAGCGCGATCGCCGGGAACAGATGCATCAGGGCGATCGCCAGCAGCATCAGCAGGAAAAACGGCAGCGTCGCCCGGGTGATCGTCAGGATATCCTTGCCGGTCAAACTCTGGATGACGAACAGGTTGAAGCCCACGGGCGGGGTGATCTGCGACATCTCCACCACGATGACCAGATAGATCCCGAACCAGATCAGATCGAACCCGGCCGCGCTGATCACCGGCATGATGATCGCCGTCACCAGCAGAATCAGCGAAATCCCGTCCAGAAAGCAGCCCATGATCAGCAGCAGCAGCGTCAGTGCGACCAGCAGCATGGTGGGCGATAGCCCCATTTCGCCAATCGCCTGGGCCAGGCGCATCGGTACCTGGGTAAAGCCCATCGCAGAGGTGAGAAACGACGCCCCGGCAATGATGAAGGCGATCATGCAGGCGGTGCGGATCGCCGCGAACAACGAGTCCTTGAAGATGCCAGCGTCGAACTGACCGTTGCAGCGGGCGATGATGATCGAGAGCACCACTCCGACCGCCGCCGCCTCGGTGGGCGAGGCGAGCCCGCCGTAGATCGAGGCGATGATGCCGCCGATCAGCGCAAGAATCGGCACCAGCGCCAGGGTGTTGCGAAGCTTCTCGCCCAGCGGCATGTCGGCTTCGTCGGCTCCGGTCAACCCCGCGCGGCGGCCCTTGATCAGCGACCAGAGAATCAGGTAGCTCATGAACAGCGCCAGAATCATCAGCCCGGGCCCGACCCCGGCCATGAACAGCCGCGAAATCGACTGCTCGGTCACCACGCCGTAAACGATCAAGACGATCGATGGCGGAATCAAAAGCCCCAGGGTCGAGGCGCTGGCCAGCGTGCCGATCGCCATGCGGCTGTCGTAGCCACGGCGCTCGAGTTCGGGCAGCGTCATCTTGCCCACGGTGGCGCAGGTCGCCGCCGAGGAGCCGCACACCGCGGCGAACAGACCGCTACCGATGATGTTGGTGTGCAAAAGCCGCCCCGGCAGGCGGTTGAGCCAGGGCGACAGACCGCGAAACATGCTGTCGGCCAGCCCCGAGCGAAACAGAATCTCGCCCATCCAGATGAACATCGGCAGCGCGGTGAGATCCCAGCCGTAGCTGGCGCCCCAGAAATCCGAGGCAAGTACCGGCCCCGGCTCGAAGGAGCTGAACAGCGCAAGCGAGATCCAGGCCGTGCCCATCAGCGCGAACGCGACCCAAACGCCGCTGCCCAGCAGCGCAAACAGGGTGACGATGGTCACCAGACTCAGTAGTAGCACGAAGGCTTCTCCTCGTGATCTCGGTTAACACGCACTCGAAGACGGCGCGTTGAGCGATGACTCAGTGCATCTCGCTATCGTCGGTAGCGGTCGCCTCGCGAAAGCTCGACGGGTCGCGTGCGGCGATGCGAAGCGCGATGATCAGCGCCTCGATCAGCGCAAGGCACAATAGCGCCACGCCGGTAATCAGCACGCTCTGCGGAATCCACAAGGGAAGTTTCAAAAAGCCCGATG
The DNA here is from genome assembly GCF_043558675.1 of Halomonas sp. HNIBRBA4712. NCBI lineage: Bacteria > Pseudomonadati > Pseudomonadota > Gammaproteobacteria > Oceanospirillales > Halomonadaceae > Halomonas > Halomonas sp. HNIBRBA4712. Next base: position 13,843 of record NZ_JBIFXR010000005.1, read on the forward strand.
ACACGTCGCTGTACTGAATACTTTCCCGAACCAGCTCGATCAGGCTGTAACCCAGCACCAGGCTGATGGAAAGCGCCACGAGCAGCCCGAACACCTCGAACCAGACGCGCACCGCCGAGGGCAGCCGCGAGATCAAAAGCGTCACGCGAATATGGGCGTGGTGGGTGAAGGTGTAGGCAAGCCCCAGAAAGGTCGCGCCGACCAGCAGGTACGCCGCCATTTCCGATACGCCGGTGATACTGATGCCCAAACGGCTCTGCCCGACCAGCACCAGCAGCGCATCGACCAGTCGAAACGCGACCTGCAGCGTGATCAGCGCGCAAATGGCGATCATGCAGGCCGCCGCGCCCCAGGCGCCGAGGCGGTAAAGCCTGTCCAATTTGAAATGCATGATGTCTCCCTCTCGGGATGGCAAAACGGGAGAGGCCGCCGGGCCCCTCCCCCAGGGTTACTCGTCGCGCTGGGCGCGATACGCCTCGAGCGCCTGCTCCGCCTCTTCGTCGGCGCGGTCGAGCCAGTCCTGGTAAAGCGCGTCACCGGCTTCCTGCAGCGCCGCCGACACCGCTTCGTTGGGCTGGGAGACGCTGATGCCGTTCTCTTCCAGCGCCGCCAGGCTCGCGTCGTTGTCCTCACGGCTCGCCGCCCAGCCGCGCTCTTCGGCCCGCGCGGCGGCCTCCATCAGCGCCTGCTGGGTTTCCTCGTCCAGCCGGTCGAAGCTGCGCTGGCTGATGAACACGATGTTCTTGGGCAGCCACAGGTTGGCGTCGGTATAGGCCGAGACGTAATCCCAGGCGGTCATTGCATTGCCGGTGGAGCTCGAGGTGATCATCGCATCGACCCGGCCGGTGCTGAAGGCGGTCGGGATATCCGACTCCTCGGTCTCGGTGGGGCTGCCGCCCATAAGGGTGACGAAGCGCTGGGTGTTGATGTTCGGCGCGCGCACGCGAAGCCCCTCGAACTGCGCCGGGTCGGTCAGCGGCTCGGCGGTGTAGATCCCCTGAGCGGGCCAGGCCACCGCGTAGAGCGGTATCAGCCCCTCGGCGGCGAACAGCTCGGTGATCATCGGTTTGGTCGCCTGCCACAGCGCGAAGGCGTCGTCGTAGCTGCCGGCAACGCCGGGCAGCGTGTCCACCTCGAAGATCGGGTCGTCGTTGGAGAGCACCGATAGAAACACCTCGCCGGCATCGATGGTGCCGCGGCGAACGGAGGGTTTGATCTCGCCGTGGGACACCAATGCACCACCGCTGTGCACGGTGATGGTCAACTCGCCGTCGGTGGCCTCATCCACGTCCTCGGCGAACTGCTTCGTGTTCTGGGTATGGAAACTGGCATCGCCGTAGGGCGTAGCCATGGTCCACTCGGCGGCCTGGGCGGCGAAGGGCATGGCGCAGGCCATGGCCAGCAGTAGCGGCGTCTTGCGTTGCATGGGGCGTTTCCTCGTTATTGGCATTGGGGGAAAACCGGGCAATACGGGGCGCGGCCTGTCGCGCCCCGTTCCCTCATTATGGTGCCAATTTCGTGCCAGGCCATCCCCAACTCTCTTTCCACGACCGCTTGATGAGGTTCTGTAAAAAAGTCCCCAACGAAAAACCGCCCTGGAGAGGGCGGCTAAAGAGATCAATGAAAGAGAGTACGGCGTGTGAGCGTTTTAGGCCTTACGATTCACCACTCACGCGCCACGCTGCGGCCGGCGCCGCTTTTTCATCCACAGCGTCGCGGCGATGAAGTAGCCAACCGTTGGCACGATGATGAACAGCTGGAAGGTATCGAGCTGCGCCGTGGCGTCCAGCCCCGCGCGCCAGGACCAGCTAGCCATGCCCAGAATCAGCACCAGACACGCTAGCGCAGCGAAGTACCAGGGGTCGCGGCGGCGTACCGGGTTCTGCGGCGCTACTGCGGTACCCGCCGGTTCCACCGGGTTGGGCGCGCCGTAGGCTTTCTCGTACAGATCGCCCTCTTCACGCTCGGCGCCGAACAGGCGGCACAGCAGCGGGTAGATCAGAAGACTCGAGAACCAGACCGGGATGAACAGCGCAAACAAGTGCAGCGAGCCTTCGAGCAAAAACAGCACGCCCACCAGCACCCCCAGCCCCCAGGCGGCAAAGGCGGCCCAGTTGGTGGCCAGGTTCTTCTGTTCACGCCAGAAGGGGCGGATGCCCATGCGTGGCAGCAAAAAGTGCTCAGCGGCAATGATCGCGCCGACCGGCGCCATCAGCATGATGAAATACGACAGCACGTTGAGCCACTGGGTGAACACGAACGGGAAGCAGGCAATCGCCGTGGTCGCCACCCCGGCGATCGCGGTGACCTTGACCCGCGACTGGGACGGAAACACCGACTGGAAGGCAAGCCCCGCTCGGTAAAGACACGGAATCGAGGTGGTCCAGCCGGCGATGACCACGGCGATCAGCCCCATGGCGCCGAGTACGCGAAACGCAACGCCGCCCGGGTCCATGGCGGTCAACTGCGAGCCCACCAACAGCGCCGCGGTCGCGCCCATCAGCCCCGCGCACACCCAGGCCATGTAGTGGCCGATATACATTCCCGCGGCGGAGAAGTAGCCGTAGGAGGACTTGCGCGCGAAGCGCAGAATCGACATGTCGCTCATCCCCAGGTGCTGGGGCAGGTTGGCGCCCCAGGCCCAGGCGGCGATGATCCACACCGAGATGCCCGGCGCGCCGTCCGGCGTGGCGCCGGTCCAGACGAAGGTGTCGACCACCCCGGAAAGCGTCGTGATGCCGTCGAGCTCGCCCATGTTCAAAAGAATCGGTACCGTCACCACGCCGCTGGCAAGGAACATGGTCGCCATCCAGGGCGAACAAACGGTGGAGAAGTTGGCGATCAGCTTGAAGCCCTTCAGCGTCATGAACACCGTGATCGCACCGACGAACAGCACCAGCGCGACGAAGCTCACGCTCTGCGGGTACCAGGCGGTTTGCGGCGCGATACTGGTCACCGCGCGAAACGCTGAGGCCGAGACGGTGATCATCGCCCCGGAAATCACGGCGAAGATCAGGCCGTTGAGCAAGTTGTAGACCAGCGAGAAGTGCTTGCCGGCCAGCCGCTCCAGGTACCAGTAGATGGTCATGCGTGAACGCACCGACACCGGGCTGCAGACCCAGGCCCAGGAGAGCACGGCCAGCAGGTTGCCGATCAGAAGCCCCCAAAGCAGGTCGCTGGTGCTCACTCCGAGCGCGACCAGCGAGGCGCCGATGACGAACTCGGTGCCCGCCACGTGCTCGCCGGCGTAGGTGCCGAGAAAGTATTTACCGCTGAGTTGATGACTGACGGGAATTCGCTGATGCTCGAATTCGCCGCTGGAGGAACGGGTGTTGGGCGTGCTCTCACTGGCGGGTGACGCCAGCGACGAGGAGTAGGTGCTCATGCGCATCTCCTGTTGTTATTGGGGCTTGTTCTTATCAGGGCTATAAGCGCTGAAAGTTTGCGAAATTGATTAAACGATCAGGTATCCGGAATTTATATTCTAAAAATTTTTTAATCAAACATTTCATTCAATACTTTGGTCGACCTTTCGTTTCATTTTTCGCCAAGCCGCTGTAAATGGGAGAGTTTAAATTTATCAATGAGTTATAAATTACGCGCAGGAAAAAGCCTGCGTGCCGGACGGCACACAGTCAAAGGAATATCGTACTCACGCCTATCTCACTGGCGTTACCAAGCGCGGCGGCGCCGCGCTCGAGGGAGCTCAGCCGCCCTGGTCGAGTTCGACCCAGCAGCCGTCGGTATCGTGAGAGGCGCCCACCGCGCGCACGAAACGCACGCCCAGAAGTCCGTCACCGGTGCCAGGCACCGGCAAATCGTCGTGGTGCGTTGTGCCTGTCTCGCGGTGGCGTGTAATCGCCTCGGCCACGTCGCTGTAAAGATTGGCGAAGGACTCGACGAACCCCTCCGGGTGGCCAAGCCCGACCCGCGTTAGCCGCGCCTCGGCCGCGCTTGCGCCATCGTGGCCCTGGGCCAGAATTTCGCGCCGCCCGTCCGGGTAACGCAGCGTCAAATGGTGCGGGTCGGTCTGCTCCCACTCGAGCGAGGCCTTATCGCCGAACAGGCGCAAGCGCAGGCCGTGCTCCTGGCCGGTCGCCGCCATCGTTGCCCAGAGCGTGCCGCGCGCGCCGTTGGAAAGGCGCAGCTGCACGTGGGCGTTATCGAACACCTCTCGCCCCGGCACGCAGGTCTGAAGCTCCGCCGCCACTGCGGCGAGCTCGAGCCCGGAAACGAAGCGCAGAAGCTGGTGGGCGTGGGTGCCCAGGTCATACAGCACGCTGTACTGGCCCGCCTGCTCCGCCGACAGCCGCCAGGCCGCCTGCTTGTTGCTGGGGTCATCTTCCATGCGCGTCGCCGCCCAGCCCGAGGCGTGCTCCACCTGGGCGATGCGAATCTCACCCAGCGTCCCGCCGCGCACAAGCTCCGCGGCGTGGCGCACCATGGCGTAGGCGCTGTAGTTGTGGGTCAGCACGAACAGCCTGCCGCTCGACTCGGCCAGCGCGTGCAGCGCTTCGGCATCCTCGAGGCTGTCGGTCATCGGCTTGTCGCACACTACGTGAATGCCGGCCTCGAGAAACGCCTTCGCCACCGGGTAGTGGCTGTCGTTGGGGGTGACGATCGCTACCACCTCGATACCGTCGTCGCGCTCAGCTTCGGCCCGGGCCATCTCGGCGTAATCCTGATAAACGCGCGACTCATCGACGTGAAGCTCCCGGGCGGCCTCGCGGGACTTCTCGAGCGAACGCGAGAAGGCGCCGGCCACCAGCGTATAGCGATCGTCCAGGCGCATGCCCATCCGGTGCGCCCTGGCGATTCCCGCGCCCGGGCCGCCGCCCACCATACCGATGCGAATTCTTGATTGAGCCATACTACCTCCCTGGGTGTTGCCGTGTGATTCGAACGAGCGCAGCGCTACAGCCCGCCCGCGAAGAACGCGTAGATGCCAATGACGATCGCGACCAGCACAAGCCCCACCGGGCGGGCACCGCGCCAGGGGGTCAGATCCACCTCGCCGCTGGCGCGCTGCTCGAAGCGCTCGGTTTGAGGGTAACACCGGCCGATCACCAGCATGATGAGCACCAGCAGCACAAACACGGCGCCGACGAAGTGGTACTCGTGCATGAGCTCGGGAATGCGGTTGAACGGCGCGATGAAGTACCCTGCGAAGATCAACAGACAGCCGCCCACCAGCGCCACCTTGGCCGCTACCGGCGGCACCCGGCGGGTCAGAAGCCCAACCACCACCACGGCGAAGATGGGAATGAAGTAGATCGCGTTCATCTTCTGCAGGTAGTCGTAGAGGCTATCCTGCCCTGCCAGCAGCGGCGCGATGGTCATGGCGGTGAGCGCCATGACCCAGCCAAAGCGCTTGCTGGCGCGCACCACCTGAGGGTCACTGGCGTTCCTGTTCCAGGTGGTGCGGTAGAAGCCGAGACTGAACAGCGTCGTGGTGCTGTTGAGCGCCGAGTTGAAGGAGGAGAGAATCGCGCCCACCATCACCGCGGCGAAAAAGCCGCTGAGCCAGGGCGGCAGCACGTTGAACACCAGGTGCCCGTAGGCCTGGTCCGCTCCGATGCCGTCGTCGACATACAGGTAGTAGGCGATCATTCCCGGCAGCACCAGGTAGAGCGGCCCCAGGATCTTGATGAAGCCGGTCAGCAGCACGCCCTTTTGCCCTTCGGCGAGGTTGCGCGCGGCCAGGGTGCGCTGAATGATCTGCTGGTTGGTGGTCCAGTAGAAGACGTTGAGCAGAAACACCCCGGTGAAGAGCGTGGCGAAGGGCACCTGCTGATCCGGGCCGCCCATCGAGTCAAAGCGCGCCGGGTCGCTCTCGGCGAGCGTCTGCCAACCGGCCACCACGCCCTGGCCGTCGCTGACCGCCTGGAGGCCGAAGTAGACGATGATGAAGCCGCCGGCCAAAAGTCCCACCCCGTTCAGGGTATCCGAGACCGCCACCGTGCGTAGCCCGCCAAACAGCGCATAGACCGCACCGATCAGCCCTACGCCCCACACCGTCAGCCAGAGCAGCAGCGTCGGCGACTGGATGCCGGTCAGCGCGGGCAGATCGAGCATGCCCTGCAGCCCCATCGCCCCGGAGTAGAGGATGATCGGCAGCAGCAGCACCGCGTAGGCGATCAGAAAGATCAAGTTACAGATCTTCTGGGTGCCGGCGTCGAAGCGGATCTCGAGCATCTGCGGAATGGTGGCGATGCCGCTTTTCAGAAAGCGCGGCAGAAAGAACAGCGCCATCAACACCAGCGCGATCACCGCCACCACCTCCCAGGCCATGACGCTGAAGCCGTCGGTAAAGGCGGAGCCGTTGAGCCCTACCATCTGCTCGGTGGAAAGGTTGGTCATCAGAAGCGACCCGGCGATCAGCGGAAAGGTAAGGCTGCGCCCGGCCAGAAACATCCCGTCGCTCGAGTGGTGGTCGTCGCGCCGGGTGATGCGCCAGGTCAGAAAGGCGACCAGGCCCGTGAAGAAGAGAAACGATAACAGCGTGATGGCGTGAAGTTGCGTCATTGTTATTGCGTCATTGTCATAGAGCCCGATAAAACGTCGGCGCCCTAAGCGAGGGCGCCGGTAATGCCTAGATGCGCACCCACTGGCCGCTGTGGGCGGATTCGTCCATGGCGGTGATGATGCGCTGGTTGGCGCGCCCAAAAGCGAAGTTGGGGTAGCAGTCGTCCTGCCTGGCGATACCCTGGATCAGGTCGTACACCTCGATCACCTTGGCATCGAAGAAGCCAAGGCCGCCACCGGCGAAGTCGAAGCCGAAGAAGGCGCTGTACTGCGGCACCTGGGAGCCGGCCAGCAGGGTCTTGAAGCCGCGGTCGCGCTTGTCGTCGTTGAAGCGGAAGATCTGCAGCTCGTTGAAGCGCTCGCCGTCCATGTAGAGCGTGCCCTCGGTACCGGAGATCTCCCAGTAGACGCCGAACACCCGCCCGGCGGCGACGCGCGAGCTTTCGATGACGCCCGCCGCACCGGAGGTGAACTTCACCAGCGACTGGGTCTGGTCGTCGTTTTCCACCCGGCGCATCTCGGCGTTGGCGTCGACATGGCTTGCGTAGCCGGCGTCGCTCGTGGGCACCGGGCGCTCTGTGATTTGGGTCTGCGCCTGACAGTTGACCTCGGCAAAATCCCCCATCAGAAACTGCGCCACGCTGATGATGTGCGCGCCGAGATCGCCCAATGCCCCGGTGCCCGCGCCCTCACGGGAGCAGCGCCAGGACCAGGGCAGCTCCGGGTCGTTGAAAAAGCCCTGATCGAAGGTGCCGCGAAAGCGGATCGGCCGACCGATCTCGCCGGCCTCGATCAGCTGCTTGGCCAGAAGCGCCGCCGGGGTCTTGATGTTGTTGAACGCTACCATCGTTTTGACGCCGGCCTTTTCGGCGGCCTCGTGCATCTCGCGGGCCTGCTCGTCGCTCATCGACAGCGGTTTTTCGCAGTAGACGTGCTTGCCCGCCGCAATGGCGGCCAGCGCCATTTCGTGGTGCAGGGCGTTGGGCGAGGTGATGTCGACCACGTCGACCTTCGGGTCGTCGATCAGCGCGCGCCAGTCGCCGTAGCCCTTCTCGAAGCCGAGCCGGCTGCGCGCCGCTTCGGCGGCTTCGTCACCCTGGTCGGCGATCGCGTAAAGGTTGGGTTCGAGCGGCAGGTCACGATAGAGCATGCGTGCGCGGTGGTAGGCATCGGCGTGGGCCTGGCCCATGAAACCGCTGCCGATCAGACCGATATTGAGTTGCTTCGCCATGAGAGAGTCTCCGAAAAAAGGGGCCAGCCGCGAATCAGCGGTGGGCGAACAGTTGGGTCATGTGACGGTGGGCGATGGTGGCCATTTCCTTCGGCGGCGCCTTGGCGGGATCCTGCTCCGCCTCGACGATCAGCCAGCCCTGGTAGTCGCTCTCGGTGGCGAACTCGACCAGCGGCGAGAAGTCCAGATAGCCGTCGCCGGGCACGGTGAACATGCCGTCGCGCACGCCCTGATTGAAGCTGATGTCGTCGCGGCGCACCTTCGCCATCACGTCGCGGCGAATGTCCTTGAAGTGCAGGTGGTTAATGCGCGAGCCGTGGCGCGCAAGCAGCGTCTTCAAATCGCCGCCGCCAGCCACCACGTGGCCGGCGTCGAACAGCAGCCCGACCGCCTCGCCGCTGTTGGCCATCAGCGCGTCGATCTCCTCGCCGCTCTCGACCACCATCATCAGGTGGGCGTGGTAGGCAAGCGACAGGCCAAAGCGCGCCTTGAGCGCCTCGCCAAAGCGGGTCATGCGCTCGCCGTAGGCCTGCCAGCCGGCGCGCTCGATCGCAGGCGTTTTGGAGAGCGGCTCGTTCAGCGGGTCACTGCCCGGCATCAGCCCGCACTCGCCGTAGACCATCACCTTCGCCCCGCAGCTCGCCAGCAGGTCGGCGTGGGCGGCCACCTCCTCGAGCTCGGTCTCGACATCGCGCTCGGCAAGAAAGCCGGAGTACCAGCCGCTGGCAAGCGCAAGGCCGTAATCGTCGAGCAGCGGTTTGAGCACCGAGGCCGTGCGCGGGAACTTGCGCCCCATCTCGACGCCCTGGTAGCCGCACTCGGCGGCCTCGCGCAAAAACGTCTCCACCGGCGTGTCGTTGCCGAACTCCTCGATCACGTCGTTGGTCCAGCTCAGCGGATTGATGCCCACGCGCAGCTGGTGCGGGGCGAGAAGGTCCGCCAGGGTGTGATCGGTGGTGCGCTGATCTGCTATGTTGGTGGCCATGTCGACCTCGCTGACGTTGTATTTGATAGTTTTTGATAGATATAATGATAGAAAATCATTGAGAGTGATATTCCATGACTCCAAAGCCATCGTCGACCCCTACTATGGTCGATATTGCCCGGGCCGCGAATGTCGGCGTGGCCACGGTCGACCGCGTTTTCAGCGGGCGCGCCAACGTGCGTAAATCTACCGCTGAAAAGGTTCTAAAAGCTGCAAAATCACTAGGATATACGGAAAGAATCGGAGGCTCTGCAAGCCCCACCACGGGGATCTCGGGGTCCAAACGGCGCTTGGGTTTTCTGCTCCAGAAGCGCCGCTCGCCGGTTTACCGCATCATTGCCGACGCTTTGATGGAATCATCACGAAACTATCAAAAAAACCCCATCGAGCCGCTCATCGAGTACTGCGACACCCTCGATCCCGTTCAGGTCTCCGAGGCGCTGTCACGGCTGGCGCAAAAAGCCGATGCGATCGCCATCGTCGCTACGGACCACCCGGAGGTCGCCCAGACCATCGCCCGGCTCAAACAGCGCGGCGTACCGGTGTTTGCACTGCTTTCGGAACTGCCGGCGGGCGGGCAGAGCGCGGCGTTCATCGGCCAGGACGCGCGCAAGGTGGGTCGCACCGCTGGCTGGGCGATGCGCCACATGACCGACCCTGGGCCGGTGGGGATCATTTCCGGCAGCCACCGCTACGTCTGCCAGGAGCTCTACGAGATCGGCTTTCGCGGCTACTTTCGCGAAAAAGCGCCGGATTTTCGCGTGCTGGAGCCGGTGTTCAGCCACGAGGACCCCGCCGTTGCCGCCAGGGCGACACGGGCCCTGCTTGCAGAGGAACCACAGCTTCGCGGGCTCTACGTCGCAGGTGGCGGGATCGAAGGGTCGGTGGCGACGCTGAGAGAACTCGGGCGCCAGGATCTGTTCGTGATCAGCCACGACCTGACCGCCACCACCCGGGGGGCGCTGATCGATGGCACCATCGACATGCTGATCTCGCTACCCCGCCGGGAGCTCGCCGAGCGTACCGTCGAGGCGATGGCGGCCTGGCTCGCGGAGCCGCAGCCGCCGGAGGGCACGCGCCAGTACCTGCTCTCCATCGATATCTACACCCCGGAAAGCGTCTGAGCCAACGCAAGCGCCCCGGCGGGTGCCGGGGCGCGTGAGGTTCTGCGAGTATCTGCGAGTAGAGGCTTAGAGTGTGGGCATGGTGAAGTGGTTGGTCTCTTCACGGATGCCGCTGGGCCAGCGCTGGGTGATGGTCTTCATGCGCGTGTTGAAGCGCACGCCGTCCGGGCCGTGCATGTGCAGCGGGCCGAACAGTGAGCGCTTCCAGCCGCCGAAGCTGTGGAACGCCATCGGCACCGGGATCGGTACGTTGACGCCGACCATGCCGACCTGGATCTGCTCGCAGTACTGGCGCGCCGCGTCGCCGTCGCGGGTGAAGATCGCCGTGCCGTTGCCGTACTCGTGGGCGTTGATCATCGCCACCGCCTCATCGAAGCTCGCCGCGCGGCTGATCGCCAGCACCGGGCCGAAGATCTCTTCCGAATGGATGCGCATGCCGGGCTTGACGTGGTCGAACAGCGTGCCGCCAATGAAGTAGCCATCCCCGGCGCCGTCGATGCGGGTTTCGCGCCCATCCACCACCAGTTCTGCGCCTTCGTCAACGCCGGTTTGAATGTAGCCTTTCACTTTCTCCAGGTGCTCGCGGGTGACCAGCGGGCCCATGTCGTTGTCCGGGCCGTCGACCAGCCCCGGCCCCACGCGCAGGCTGGCAAGCTCGGCTTCGAGCTTCTCGCGCAGGCGGTTGGCGGTCTCCTCGCCCACCGGTACTGCCACCGAGATCGCCATGCAGCGCTCCCCCGCCGAGCCGTAGGCCGCGCCCATCAGCGCGCCTACCGCCTGATCCAGATCCGCATCCGGCATGATCACCATGTGGTTCTTGGCGCCGCCGAGGGCCTGCACGCGCTTGCCGTGTTGCGATGCCGTGGCGTAGATGTACTCGGCAATCGGCGTGGAGCCGACGAAGCTCACCGCCTGCACCCGCTCGTCGGTGAGCAGCACGTCGACCGACTCCTTGTCACCGTTGACCACGTTGAACACGCCGTCCGGCAGGCCCGCCTCTTTTAACAGCTCCGCCAGGCGCATCGGCGTGGAGGGGTCCTTCTCCGAGGGCTTCATGACGAAGGTGTTGCCGCAGGCGAGCGCGATCGGGAACATCCACATCGGCACCATCGCCGGGAAGTTGAACGGCGAGATACCGGCGCACACCCCGAGCGGCTGCATCATCGCGTAGCTGTCCACGCCGGTGCCGACGTTCATGGAGTGCTCGCCCTTCTGCAGATGCGGGATGCCGCAGGCGAACTCGACCACCTCGAGCCCGCGGGTCACTTCGCCCTTGGCGTCCGAGAACACCTTGCCGTGTTCGCTCGAGATCAACCGCGCCAGCTCGTCGGCGTGCTCCTCGACCAGCGCCTTGAACTTGAACAGAATGCGCGAGCGCTTGAGCGGAGTCATCTTCGCCCAGGAAGCGAAGGCGTCATGGGCGACGCGCACCGCCTCGCGGGTTTCCTCCGCCGAGGAGAGCGCGACCTCGAACGCCTGTTCGCCGGTAGCGGGATTGAAAACCGGCGCGGTACGGCCGCTCTGGCTGGCGGTGGCCTGGCCGTTGATGAAATTGCCTAGCGTGCTCATGGGAGTCTCCCTCTAATTCAGGATGTTAATGTGTGGACGGTTCGATGGACAGGCGCGCCTCGGCGCAGAAGCGGCGTAGATTGTCGTGGCCGAGGCAGGCGTAGGTGAGCGGGTGGGCGACGGCCGGGTCCTGCTCCGCCTCGACTACCAGCCAGCCCGCGTAGTCGCTCGCCTTGAGCCCTTCGAAAAGCGTGGTGTAGTCGATATACCCGTCTCCCGGCACCGTGAACATGCCGTTCAGCACGCCGTCGAGAAAGCTCAGGTTACGATTGCGCACGTCCGCCAGTACCTCCCGGCGGATATCCTTGCAGTGAACGTGATTGATGCGCTCGGCGTACTGCTTCTGCAGCGCGATCGGGTCGCCCCCGGCGGCGGCCAGGTGGCCGGTATCGAGCAGCAGCCCGACCGACGGTTTGGTTTCGCGCATCAGCCGGTCGATCTCCTCTGGCGTTTCGACCACGGTGCCCAGGTGGTAGTGGTAGGCGATCTGCACGCCCTGGGCCTGGCAGTAGTCCGCCACCTGGTTCAGGCGCTCGGTGAAGGTGGCCCACTGCGCCTCGCTCATGCGCGGCGAGTGGGATAGCGGCGTTTCACGCTGGCCGTGCACGCAGCCGGTGACTTCGCAGAACACCATCACGCTTGCGCCAAGCGACTTGAGCAGATGCAGGTGCGGCGTGAGCGCCTCGATCTCCTCCTCGACACTGCGGGTCAAAAGCGAGGCGCTGTACCAGCCGGAGACCAGCGACAGTCGATGCTCGTCGAGAATGGGCCCGAGCGCCTCCGGCGTGCGGGGAAACTTGTTGCCGAGCTCGAAGCCGGTGAAGCCGGCGCGCCGGCCCTCCTCGAGACACTGCTCGAGCGGGGTATCGCCGCCAAGGCCGGGCAGGTCGTCGTTGGTCCAGGTCAGCGGGTTGATGCCGAGTCTTACGCTCATGGCGCTCTCCGTTACTTTTATTTTTAAAAGCATTCGTTGTTCAGGGCATTCGCTGTTCAAGCGATCATTGTTCAGGCATTCGCTTTCAACGGCGCGCCCGCAAGGGCGCGCCGTGCGCTACAGGTTCTTGAATTGGCGCGCCTTGTAGGCCTCGTAACGCTCGCGGGCGGTGCGTACCTCGGCGCGCTCGGAGACCTCCGGCACCGCTACGTCCCACCAGGTACCGCCGTCCTGGGTGTCGGCCAGCGCGTCAGTGTCGATGGCGATGACGTAGCTCGTCTCACTCGCTTTGGCGCGGGCAAGCGCTGCTTCGAGTTCGGCAATGTTGCCGACCTGTTCGGCCTCGGCACCCAGCGCGCGGGCGTGGCCGGCGAAATCGGTTTTCGGCGCCCCCGCCTCCACACTCACGCAATCCTCGAGCATGTTGTTGAAGCCCGGCCCGCCACAGAACTGCTGCAGGCGGTGAATGCAGCCGTAGCCGCGGTTATCCAGCACCACGGCGATGATCTTGTGGCCAAGCATCACCGAGGTCGCGATCTCGGAGTTGAGCATCAGGTAGGAGCCGTCGCCGACCATCACGAACACTTCGGAGTCGGGCCTGGCCATCTTGACGCCGAGGCCCCCTGCCAGCTCGTAGCCCATGCAGGAGTAGCCGTACTCCATGTGGTAGCCACGGTCATAGCGGGTGCGCCAGAGTTTTTGCAGCTCGCCGGGCAACCCGCCGGCAGCGCAGACCACGATATCGCGCTCGCCGGCGGCGCGGTTCACCGCCCCGACCACCTCGGCGTCGCAGGGAAGCGCGCTTTTGCGATCCGCGGTGACCTTATCTACCGTACGGTTCCAGTCGTCGCGAAGCGCCGCCGCCTGCTCGATCCACTCGCCGGACGGCTGCCAGCCCTCGAGCTTATCGGCAAGCTCGGCAAGGGTGAGTTTGGCGTCGCCCACCAGCGCTTGGCCCTTGTGCTTGACCGCATCGAAGGAGGCCACGTTAATGCTCAGAAGCTTCGCGTCCGGGTTGATCATCGCCCGCGAGCCGGAGGCAAAATCGCCAAGCCGCGTGCCCACGGCGACGATCAGGTCCGCCTCGGCGGCCAGGGCGTTGGCCGCCGCCCCGCCGGTCACGCCGATGCTGCCGACATTCTGGGCGTGATCCCAGGGCAGTGCCCCTTTGCCGGCCTGAGTCTCGCCCACCGGCAGGTGAAAGCGCGTCACTAGCGCCTCGAGTTCGGAAAGCGCGCCCGCGTAGTGGGCGCCGCCGCCGGCGATCACCAGCGGCTTCTTCGCCTGGCGGATCAGCGCGAGCGCACTTTCGAGCTCGTCGCGATCCGGCGCCTGGCGGCGCAGGCGGTGGATCTTCTCGTCGAAGAAGTGCTCCGGGTAGTCGAAGGCGAAGGTCTGGATATCCTGGGGCAGCGCCAGCGTCACCGGGCCGCACTCGACCGGGTCGGTCAGCACGCGCAGCGCCTGGGGCAGCGAGGTCAAAAGTTGCTCGGGCCGGGTAATACGGTCGAAAAAGCGGCTGACCGGCTTGAAGCAGTCGTTGGAGGTCAGGGTGTGGTCGTGGAAGTTCTCGACCTGCTGGAGCACCGGGTCCGGCATGCGCGTGGCGAAGGTGTCGCCGGGCAGAAACAGCACCGGCAGGCGGTTGACGTGGGCAAGCGCAGCGGCGGTGACCATGTTGGTCGAGCCCGGCCCGGCGGACGCCGTGCAGGCCATCAGCTGGCGGCGGTTTTGCGTCTTGGCGTAGGCGATGGCGGCGTGGGCCATGCCCTGCTCGTTGTGGGCGCGGTAAGTGGGTAGCGTTTCACGCGCCTGGTACAGCGCCTCGCCGAGCCCGGCCACGTTGCCGTGGCCGAAAATCGCCCAGACGCCGGGAATCAGCGGCTCGATCTGCCCGTCGATGTCCACTTTCTGCGCCTGCAGGTAGCGAACGACGGCTTGCGCCATGGTGAGTCGAATGGTTGTCATAGCCCTGTCTCTCGTTCGGTTCGTATCAGGCCGCGCGCTGGCGCATCTGCCAGGCGTCGACCAGCGCAAGGTAGTTGTCGAGTACCGCCTGGATCAGCTGCTCGTCGTCGTAGTCGCCGCGCAGCCAGCGCCGGCTGGGCTCGCCGAAGATACTACGCCCCACGGCGAAGCCCTTGCAGATATCCACCCCGGCGCTGTTCATCAGGCCCTGTTTGAGCTCCTCGAGCGGCGCGTCGAGCCCCAGCATCACCACGCCCCGGCAGTGCGGCGCCCGCGCCTTGATCAGCTCGCCGATACGCCGCCACGCATCCGCGCTTTGCGCCGGCAGCTTCCACCAGTCCGGGTAGACACCGAGGTTGTAAAAGCGCTGGATGGCGCTGATGAACACGTCGTCGTCGGCGCTGACGTCCTTTGGCGGAATGATCTCCAGAAGCAGCTCGTTGCCGGCGTCGCTGCAGGCGCGGTAGAGCTCGATCACCTGGCGCTCCTGAGCCTGGCGCAGCGCCACCTGGTCCTCCGGGTGGTAGAACACCAGGCACTTGACGATGTGCTCCTTCGGCCACTGGGCCAGCCGCGAGCCGATGCTGCGCCCACCCTCGAGCTCGATCGGCCGTGAGCCTGGCAGCTCCACCGGGCGAGCGACCCACCAGTCGCGGCCGGTCACGGCGTTGAGCGCCTCCTGGCCGTAGGTGTCGTCGATCAACACGCCCACCTTGCTGTCGCCGAGGTGTTCGTTTCCGCGCTCGGTCGCCTTGACCAGCAGCTGCTTGAGCGTGGAGATACGCTCGATATCGGCGCCCTCTTCCCGGGCCATGTCGAAAAGCTGCTTGCGGTGATCGAAGGCCAGAATGCACAGATCGTTCCACACCTTCGGCGAGCGCTGGGTGGTGACGCGGTGCAGGTAGTTGAGCCGGGTGTCCAGGTCCGGGCGGGGAATGCTCTCGGCCCGGGTCAGGTAGTCGTCGAGCTCCTCGGCGCTGGGAATCGCCGGCGCGCAGCCGTGGCGCGACACCACCAGCGCCCCGCAGGCGTTGGCGTAGGCGCAGCTCTGAGCGTGAGACTCACCCTGCAGCCAGCCGCGCAGAAAGCCACTCATGAAGGCATCCCCCGCGCCGAGTACGTTGAGCACGTCGACCCGCACGCCGGTGTGAACCTCGAAATCGTCCTCGCTTTGCGGGATTGCGCCGTCGAGCACGGTGCAGCCCTGGGCGCCGAGCTTGAGCACGATGGTGGCGTCGGTCAGCTCGCGGATCTTTCTCAGCGCTTCAAGGGTATCGGTGCTGCCGCCGGCGATATGCACCTCCTCTTCGGTCCCCACGATCAGGTCGAGATCCGGCAGGATGGTCTGCAGGTGGCGACTCACCCCTTCGTTGGAGATGAAGCGGGTCTCGCCGTCGCCGAGCGTGGTCAGGCCCCACAGCACCGGTCGGTAGTCGATATCGAGAATCACCCTGGTGCCCGCCGCTTTGGCATACTCGATGGCGGTCTTGCTGGTGGTGTAGGTCTGCTCGGTGGAAAAGTGGGTGCCGGTGATCAGAAGCGCGCGGCTCGAGGCGATGAACGCGGGGTCGAAATCGGCGCTGTCGACGGCCATGTCGGCGCAGTCATTGCGGTAGAAGATCAGCGGAAAGGTGTCGCGGTCCTTGATGCCGAGAATCACCAGCCCCGTCAGGCGCTCCTTATCGGTCACCACGTGGCTCGTATCGACCCCGGCGCGGGCAAGCTCCTCACGCACGAAGCGGCCCATGTGCTCGTCGCCCACCCGAGTGAGCATGGCGGATTTGAGCCCCATGCGGGCGGTGCCGTAGGCAATGTTGCCCGAGGAGCCGCCCAGGTACTTGGCGAAGCTTCCCATGTCCTCCAGGCGGCTGCCCACCTGGTGGCCGTAAAGATCGACGGCGGCTCGGCCGAGGCAGATCAGATCCAGCGTCTTGTTTTCGTTCATGGCGTCACATCCTGCGCGTTTCCCGCGCCGCCTGTTTCGGTGATCGCATCACGGCCCGGCGGCTGCACTGTTTATAGGAAGGTCGTTGTAAGAATGTCGTGATCAAAACATCGTCGTTGATGGCGTCTGCGCTCAATATAGAATTTTTATTCCAAATACTCAACGAATGAAATGAAAAGCGCGCTATGCTTTGGTCGTAGAGCGAATTCAACCCGAGTTCGAACCAAAAAAAACGGCCCCGCCATCCCTGGCGGAGCCTGCCTTCCCTGATGAAGCCGTCTCTTCCTGATAGAGCCTTCTCTTCCTGATAAATCCTGTGCCTGCGAAACAGTGAGCGTATTACATCCTTGATAAATCGGGTTGGCTCAGGCGTAGAAATCCGGCCGCTCGGGCATCTCGACGGCCTCGATCGCGCCACTCTCCTGGGCCTTGACGCAGACATCGCCCACCACCGCGGCAGCGTAGCCGTCCCAGGAGGAGGGTCCGCCGAGCTCGCCGCTCGCCGCGCCGTCGATGAACGCCTGAAGCTCCACGCTGAAGGCATCGCCGAAGCGTTTTTTCCAATCCATCAGAATGTCGTTGGAGCGCTGGGCGGCCTGGCGAAACTGTAGCGACTGGGGCTCCGGCAGGCGGGCCACGCCCTCCTCGCCCACCACGTCGCACTGGATGTCGTAGCCGTAGCGGCAGTTGACGAACACCTCGACGTCGATACGCACGCCCTTGACGGTTTCGAGCAGCACGATCTGAGGGTCTGCCACCTGGCTGTGGGCGTGGCGGGTCTTGCGTGGGAAGACCACCTGGGCGCTCTTGTAGTCGTCGTCGAGCAGCCAGCGAAAGGTGTCGAGCTCGTGGATCAGGGTGTCGTGAATCGCCATCGGCGTGACGTAGCGCTCCGGCACCTCCGGGTTACGGTGGGCGGCGTGGATCATCAAGGGCTCGCCCAGGCGGTCGGCGTCGATCGCCTCTTTCATTAGCCGGTAGCCGCTGTCGTAGCGGCGCATGAAACCAACCTGCACCAGCCGCCGGCCGCCTTCGATCTCGGCGTTAATGATGTTGCGACACCCATCGGCCGTGGTGGCCAGCGGCTTTTCGCAGAACACCGGCTTGCCCGCCTTGATTGCCGCCAGCACGTACTCTTCGTGAGTAGGCCCCCAGGAAGTGACCATTACCGCGTCGACCTCAGGCGAGGCGATCAGCGAGGCGCCGTCCGGGTAGACCTCGGCGGCAAGGCCGAGGCGCTCGACCACGCCCCGCGCCTGCTCCTGGTTGACGTCGGTGACCGCGGTAATAATGGCGCCGGTCAGCTCGCAGGTGATCCGGCGGGCGTGCTCTTCGCCGATCATGCCGGTACCGATGATGCCGAGTTTGATGGTCATGGCGTGACCCTCCTTATTGTTGCGTACGTATCGGGTTGAATGCGTGTCAGTTTCAGTACGTTTATTTCCAGTACCTGTCGACGTAGCGCTGGATTTCTTCGCGCATGAAGCGGTTGGAGGCTTCGGCGCGCTCCTCCCAGCCGAACACGCAGCTCGAGAGCACGCCGTCGAAGCCGATCTCGTGCAGCGTCTTGAAGAAGACATCCCAGTCGATTTCACCTTCGCCCATGTCCAGGTGCTGATGCACCCGCGCCGTCGAGCCGGGCGGATTGACGATATAGCGAAGCTGCGACGACGCCTTGTGGTTGAAGGTGTCGGCAACCCGGGCGTGCACCAGCTCGCCTTGTGTGGCGCGCAGGGTCTCGGCCAGATCGTCGCCGTAGAAGAAGCAGTGCGGCGCGATGTAGGAGCACTTCACCGCCGGTGAATCGATGGTCTTGATGATCTCGACTGCCGGCGCCATGGTCTCGATCCAATCCTCCGGGTGCGGCTCGAGGCTGAGCGTCAGCCCTTCGCGCTCGAGAATCGGCACCAGCACGTCCATCGAACGCCAGAAGGCGTTTTCGCACGCCTCCGGGGTGTGGATACCGTCGCGGTCCGCCTGGGAGCGCTCGACCGAGCCGCCGCGGCCGAACTCGGAGATCAGCAGCGGATTGTCGAGTTCGACGGCCACCTCGATGAGGCGCTTCCAGTTATCCATCGCCATTTCCCACTCGTCGCGGTAGGGGCTGGACCAGCGGTACATCGGCTGCATGGTGGCAAGGCCCACATCGTACTTCTTCATCGCGGCCTTGAACTCGCGTATAGCGCTTGGGTAGGTGCGCGGGCGCGTCCACCAGACCATGAAGTCCGGGCGCGGCGAGAGTTCGATGTAGTCGTAGCCGAGTTCGCGGGTCAGCCGGCAAATCTCCGGCAGCGAAAGATGGCGGTGCATGTGGGGGTCGAGGGCGATCTTCATGGACGTCTCCTGTGTTGTTATCGGCGCGGACTCAGGCGAGTGCCCGGCGTAGAAAGTCCATGCTCTCGCGCAGCGCTTGCTCGGGTTCCGGGTGCTGGTGCACCGCTGGGGCGAAGGGCTCGAAGGAGACGTAGCCATCGAAACCATCACTTAACAGCGCGCGCAGCTGGCCGACGTTGTCGAGCTGGTCGCGTTCGTCGACCAGCACCCGGTGCTCGTCGAGCATCGATTCAAAACTGATCATTGGGTCGTCGAGGCCAGAAACGTGTACCAGCCCCGTACGGCGGGCAAACACCGCCTGCTCGCCAGCGCCCTGGTGGTGGAAGGTGTCGTGGACCAGCGAGAAACGCTCGGCGAGCCCCAGCGCGTCGATCACCTCGAGCGCCTCGGCCTTGAAGCGCAGCGACGAAATCGGGAACCCCAGCGGCTCGACGAAGCCTTTCAGGTCATGGCGGCCCAGCCGCTCGTCGAGGGCGATCAGCGCCTGTTCGAGGCCTTCGCGACGCGCCTTGCCGTCGCGTGAGTCATTGGCGTCTACCAATGGGCAAAGCACCAAACCTTTACCGCCGGCGGCATCGACCCACTCGATCAGTTTGTCGGCCTGGGCTTCGCGCTCGGCGTTCCAGACATTGAACGGGTAGAGCGCGTTGAGGCTCAGCACCTCGATACCGTGCTCGCGGGCCAGCTCCCCGGCGCGCCTGGCCGAGGCCACGTCGACGATGCTGTTGTCGCCCACGTCGTTGCGAAGCTCCACGGCGCGCACGCCCATTTCGGCGGCGGTCTCGATCAACTGCTGGGGCGTCCAGCGGGGGTTGACCATGTGGTTGAGCGCGAAGTTGAGGTTGTTGTGCGCCATGGCGGTCTCCTGGGTTAAAAGCGGTTTTTTTGAGGTATTCCAGAGTAGCGAGAGAATAGAATATATATTCCAAACGAACAACGATCAGAATATTCCGCCCTCAGGAAACTTCACTCAGCAGAACATTAAATTAATTAAAAACAATTGCTTGAAATGAATAATGGCGCATTTTGCTCGGACAAACTCGACTAAAGCAGTAGTGCATTCGGCCGTTCCCTGGCTTGGGAACGCGCACCTGCTCGGCATCCGGAACGTTTTCAGGAGATATAGAATTTCCATTCCCACTTCACTACGCTAGGGCATAACCCTATAACGATTTTGTGACCCGCAGGCGCCCGCCATGAGCCAAGTACCGCAGAGCTTCGCCACCCTAGAAGAGCGCATCACCGCCGACTACCCGTCGCTGAGCCGCCGGCTCCAGCAGACCGCGAAGTTCCTTCTCGACCACCCCCAGGAGGTCGCCTTCGCTACCGTGGCGCAGCTCGCCAAGCAGGCCGGCGTCACGCCGTCGACCCTGATCCGCTTCTCCAACAGCTTCGGTTTCTCTGGATTTTCGGAAATGCAGCTGCTGTTTCGCTCGCGGCTGTTCGACGAGCTGCCCAACTACAGCGAGCGCATTCGCGCGGTGCGCAGCGCCACCGGCGACGAACTCGACAGCGCCCAGCTGCTTTGGGAGTTCGCCACCGCCCATCAGGAGGTGCTCGGCCAGCTGCCCGGGCGCATCGACCCGAAGCACCTGGAACAGGCGCTGGATATCTTCGAAAACGCCCGGGCGGTGCACGTCATGGGCGCGCGGCGAAGCTTCGTGGTGGCCAGCTACATGACCTATGCGCTGCATCACATCGACAAGCCCGCCTTTCTGATGAACGGGCTCGGCGCCATGTACGGCGAGCAGGTCAAGGCGGCAAGCCAGGAGGACGCACTGCTGGTGGTAAGCTTCTCGCCCTACGCTCAGGAGTCCCAGGATGTGGCCGAGCAGGCGCACCAGCGCGGTATTCCACTGGTGGTGCTGACAGACTCCCCGCTGAGCCCGCTGGTGCGCTTCGCCGACGTTTCACTGCTGGTGTATGAGGCCGAAGTGAAAAGCTTTCGCGGCCTCACCGCGTCGCTCTGCCTGACCCAGACCCTGGCGATTGCCCTGGGCGTGCGCCAGGACAAGGCGCGCGACCACCTCGAGGCGACGCCGGCGCCGCTTTCCAACTGAGCGCGGGCTTTAATTCTAAACCTTCGTTCAATTGGAATATTTATTCCAAGGCTCTACACTCAAGGCTTTCAACCTTCGCCATCGCGCGAGCCCATGAGGAGAGCCGCCATGTCATCGCTACTCGTTCACCCCGCCGCCCCGGACGAACAGGGCACGATCATCGACGTGACCCCGGCCTCGGCGGGCTGGGAGTACATCGGTTTTCGCGTTCACAAACTCGAGAAGGGCCAGCGTATCGAGGCGACCACCGGCGACCAGGAGGTGTGCCTGGTGCTGCTGACCGGGCGCGCCACCGTGATCAGCGGCGAGCACCGCTTCGAGGATATCGGCGAGCGGATGGACGTGTTCGAGCAGATCCCGCCCTACGCCGTCTACCTGCCCAACGGCGCAAGCTACGAAGTCGAGGCGACCACCGAGCTTGAGCTTGCGGTATGCGCAGCGCCGGGCCAGGGCAACCACGCCGTGCGCCTGATCGCCCCGAGCGACATCAAGCAGAGCACCCGCGGCCAGGGGAGCAACGTGCGCCACGTGCACGATATCCTGCCGGACAGCGAATCCGCCGACAGCCTGCTGGTGGTCGAGGTGTACACCCCGGAAGGCAACTGGTCGAGCTACCCGCCGCACAAACACGATGTGGATAACCTGCCCGAGGAGTCGCAGCTCGAGGAGACCTACTACCACCGCATCGACCCGCCTCAGGGCTTCGCCTTCCAGCGCGTCTACACCGACGACCGTTCGCTCGACGAGACCATGGCGGTGGAAAACGGCCGCTGCGTGCTGGTGCCCAGAGGCTATCATCCGGTCGGCGCCCCCCACGGCTACTCGCTCTACTATCTCAACGTGATGGCGGGGCCAAAGCGGGTGTGGAAATTCCACAACGACCCGGACCACGAGTGGCTGATCAAGGGCTGAGCCTTCAACCCGCCCTCGCGCCTCGCTACACTTTATCGACCCCGCTGCGGCGGGGTTTTCATTGCTTAAGAGGACGCCTCATGCTGCCCGATTACTCGCTCATCGCCTGGCTGGTCATCGCCTTTTCCGTCTACCTTACCGGCGTTTCAAAGGGCGGCTTCGCCGGCGGTTTCGGCACGCTTTCGGTGCCGCTGATGGCGTTGGTGATCAGCCCGACCCAAGCCGCGGGGCTTTTACTGCCCCTTTTGCTGGTAATGGACGCCTTCGCGGTGAAAGCCTGGTGGGGCAAGCAGAGCATGGCGGAGGTGTGGCGATTCGTGCCGGGGCTGTTCGTTGGCGTGGCGATCGGCACCGCGCTGTTTGGCAGTTTGAGCGAGCAGGGCGTGCGCCTGGTGCTGGGCGTGCTGTCGCTGGCGTTCGCGCTCTACATGCTGATCAAACCCGTCGCCAGCAAGCCCATTTCCTCCTACTGGGCGCTGCCCGCCGCCACGACCTGCGGTTTCACCAGCTTCATCGCCCACGCCGGCGCCCCGCCGCTGAATCTGTACCTGCTGCCGCGCAAGCTGCCCAAGGAGACCTTCATCGCCACCTCGGTGATCGCCTTCGCCACGGTCAACGTGATCAAGCTGGGGCCTTATCTATGGCTTGGCGAGATCAACCTGACCAGCGCCTGGGCATCGCTGCTGCTGGTGCCGCTGGCCTGGGTCGGCGTACGTAACGGGCTGTGGCTACAGCACCGCGTCAACGAAGTACTCTTCTACCGGCTGGTGATCGCGGCGATGTTCCTGGTCGGGGCGCAGCTGGTGTGGCAGGCCTGGGGCGGCTAGTCGCCCGGGCTTTTGCCCGGTCGTCGGGCCGGGGTTGCGATCGCGCGGCGAGCATTGCTATAAAATCCTTTTACGGCGCCGAAGAATAACCACCAGGAGAGCCCCATGACCGTATCCCTCCCGCTGCTCAACTGCGACATGGGCGAAAGCTTCGGTAACTGGCAATTGGGCATGGACGCCGAGGTGATGCCGTTTGTGGACTGCGCCAACATCGCCTGCGGCTACCACGCCTCGGACCCTCACGTGATGCGCCGCACCGTGGCGCTGGCCGCCGAACACGGCGTGCGTATCGGCGCCCACCCGGGCTACCCGGATCTGATGGGCTTCGGGCGGCGCTCGATGGCCTGCTCGGCCGCCGAGGTCGAGGACATGATCCTCTACCAGGCCGGCGCGCTTTCCGGCATCTGCCGCGCCGAAGGGGCCGAGCTTGCCTACATCAAGCCCCACGGGGCGATGTACAACGACATGGCCGCCAACCTCGAACTGCTCGAAGGCGCGCTGCTCGCGGTCAAGGCCTTCGATGCCGAGCTCCCGCTGATGGTGATGGCGACCGCCGACCCCCAGGGCCAGCGCGAGCTGGCGGCGAAAATGGGCGTCACTCTCTGGTTCGAGACCTTCGCCGACCGCGCCTATGAAGCCAACGGCCATCTCGCCTCGCGCCGGCTCGAAGGCGCGGTGCATCATGACCGCGCGACCATCGTTGCCCAGGCCGTGGCACTTGCCAAAGGCGAGGCGCTGACCGCCCGCGACGGCACGCCACTGACGCTTGCCTGCGATACGCTCTGCGTACACGGCGACAACCCGGAATCGATCAAGGCGGTGCGCGCCATTCGTGAGGCGTTCGACGCGCTGGAGCGCGCGTGAGGCCGCGCCTTGAAACCGCGGCGATGGACGCGATCACGGTGCGCCTGTTCGATACCATCGAAGAAGAGAACATGGCCTGGATCATGGCGGCAGACACCGCCCTGCGAGAGGCCTTCGGCGACGCCCTGATCGACCTGACGCCCTCCTACACCACGCTCTTGATCCACTACGACTGCCTGGCGCTTTCGTTCAGCGAGGCTTCGAACAAGGTGCGCCAGGCGCTCGACGGCCTGCAGCCGGCCACGACGCAAAACGGCCAGCTCCACGAAATCCCCGTATGGTACGACGACAGCGTCGGCCCGGAGCTTTCCCGCATAGCCGAGCGCGCCGGGCTCAGCGTCGAGGCACTAATCGAGCGCCACTGTAGCCACGACTACTGCGTGTTCGCACTCGGCTTCGCACCGGGTTACGGCTTCATGGGCCTGGTGGAAGAAGCGCTCGCCACGCCGCGCCTGACCACGCCTCGGCAGCGCGTCCCGGCGGGCAGCGTCGGTATCGCCGAGCGCCAGACCGCGATCTACCCGCTGCTCTCTCCCGGCGGCTGGAACATTCTCGGGCGCACCGCGGTGCCGCTGTTCGAGTACGCCCGCCGCGGCGAACCGCTTTTCAGCCCCGGCGACAAGGTGCGCTTCAAGGCGATCTCGAAGGCCGAGTTCGAAGCCGCCGGTGGCGACACCACCCCGATGGAGGAGCGCTGATGCAAGGGTTACGCGTCATTCAGGCAGGCCCGCTCGCGCTGGTTCAGGACACCGGCCGCTTCGGGCTCAATCACCTGGGCATCACCCAGGGCGGTGCGGCGGACTGGATCTCCTATCGCTGGGCCAACTGGCTTCTGGGCAACGACCCGCACAGCGCCGCGCTCGAAATCGTCATGGGTGGCAATCTGACCCTTGAGGCCGAATGCGAGGTGACGCTGGCGCTGGTCGGCGCGGATCTCGACGCGCGCCTCGACGACGCGCCGCTCGCCGCCCAGGGCACGTTCACGCTGGCCCCGGGGCAGCGGCTCTGCTTTCGCCAACCCAAGGGGGGGCTTCGCACCTACCTGGCGTTTCCCGGCGGGCTCGACGCACCCAAAACGCTTGGCAGCCGCGCCTGCACGGCGCGCGAGAAGATCGGCGGGCTTGCGGACGACGGTACGCCGCTAAAAGCCGGCGACCGGCTCACCTGGTTTGGCGGCGAATCGACCCATCGCACGCTGCCGCGCGGCATCCAGCTACCCCTGCCCAGCACCGAGTGCACCTTGCCCTTCGTGCTCGGCGCCCAGGCGTCGCATTTTGCCGGACGCAACCTCTACCAGGCTTTCAACCAGGTCTGGACGGTGGACCAGCGCGCCGACCGCATGGGCATTCGCCTGACCGGCACGCCGCTGCAAAGCGCGCTGTCCGGCATCGTCTCGGAAGGCATTCCGCTCGGCGCGGTGCAGATTCCCCCGGACGGCCAGCCGATCGTGCTGATGAACGATCGTCAGACGATCGGCGGCTATCCGCGTATCGGCGCGCTCACCCCCAGCGCCTGCGCCCGGCTCGCCCAGTGCCTGCCCGGCACCAAAGTGCGCCTCGCGCCGGTTAGTGCCACCCAGGCGCAGCTCCTTCACCGCCGCCAGCTCGGCGTCTGGGCATAGACCCGCTCGTTCATGTCAGGTTAAACCGCCGAGGTTATGCTCACCCGCCTCTCTTGCCTCAAAGGAAACCGTGACATGACCGTCAACCCCTTCGCGCTGCCATTGATTGCAAGCCTGGCACTGGCGCTTTCCTCGCCGGTCACGGCCAGCGAGGCCCCCCTTCGTATCGAGCTCTTTCAGCGCTGTGGCGATCTTCTCGGCCAGCAGACGCAGACGTTCTGCCTGCAGGTCAGCGGGCTCGATGACGCCACGCCCCAGGTGACGTTCGCCGGCACGGCGCTGGCACCGGAGCGCATCGAGAAGCAGAACGGCGTGCTTCGCATCACCCTGGATAGCGATGCCCAGAGCGGCCCCTTGTGGCTCGAGCAGGATCAGCGCCAGAGCAATCCGGTGTGGGCGAGCCTTCGCGGCAGCCACGTGATCGCCGCCACCGAAAATGAGATTGCCGAGAACATGGATGGCGTATCGAGCTACGTCGATCTCATCAGCCTGATCATCGAGGAGGAGTACGACGGGCTGGAGGAGGCGCGCCGGCTGGCCGAGAAGTACGACGCCCAGGTGGTCGGCCAGATTCCGCCGCTCAACACGTATCAGCTGCGCCTGCCGGCAAAGGACCTGGACGCCCGCGACGCCCTGGTGCTGCGCCTGGGCAGCGAGCTCAGCGTCGATGCCGTGGTCGTCGAGGAGTCGAATGCCGAAGAGAGCATCGAAGCGGACGCGGTCACCCCGCCCGAGGCCCACGACCAGGAGTGGGCGGCGAATCGCTTTCTCGACGCGGTGAACTTCTATCAGCGGCGCCTGCCGCGTGATCACGACGACGTCGATACCCACCCCGTGCGCATCGGCGTGATCGAACGCAACGTCGATTTCGACGCCCCGGACTTTGCCGACTACCTGGGCGACTGCCGCATGGAGGCGACCCGTACCTGCGTTTACGCCAAGGATGCCGATGCGCCGGACGGCCACGGCACCACGGTGGCCGGCATTCTGGCCGCGGCCTGGAACGAAGGCGGCAACAGCGGCTTTCTCAGAGGCCTCGACAGCGTTGGCCCGGGCTTCGACGTGATCGTCGACCGCGGTTCGGACGCCGGTATCACCGCGAACATCGCCGCCTCGGTCAATCTGGTGCAGGACGGGGCAAAAGTCATCAACTGGAGCTGGGGCATTCACCGGGTAGGCACCACCGATATCAACGGTGACGAGGTCGACTCGCTGATACGCTCCGGCATCGCCATGGATGGCTACGAGGAGCTGCTCGAGGAGTTCTTTCTCTGGCTGCGCCGGGAGCATCCGGACGTGGTGGTGGTCAATTCGGCGGGCAACGCCTCCTCGTTTTCCGGGCGCGACGAATATCGCCTGCCTTCGTCCTTCGTCACCGACCAGCTGTTCGTGGTCGGCGGTCATGAACGAAGCGGCGAGGACGTAGCGGTCGAAGACGTGCGCTACGCGATCAAGCGCGACGCCTCAAACATCGACATGCGCGTGGACATCACCGCCGCCGCCTGCGTGCGCGGCTCCACGGTTGATGAGGCCAAGCAGGGCGAGGCCCACTGCGGCACCTCCTACTCCACGCCGCTGGTCGCCGGGCTGATCGCCGCGATGATGTCGATCGACCCCACCCTGACACCGGCGCAGCTGCGTATCCTTTTGCGCCGCAGCGCCATGCCGATCGGCGAAGAGTACGACTTCGAGCCCACCGATGCCGACGACCTCACCGCGCCCATTATCCCTTCGGAGCGCGCCAACGACCTCAACCACCCGGATATCGGCCTCTCCGCGCGGCTCGACATGTACAAGGCGCTGGATTTGACGGTACAAAGCCTGGAACGGACGCCGGGTACATAAGAATGAGCTAACCTTCAGGAGCAAGTACTCGATACGGACATTGACGAAAGGAGACCCCATGACCCTAAAAGGCGTCCACCACGCAGCCATTGCCACCCACGACATGGACCTGCTGACGGATTTTTACACCCGCGTGATCGGCTTCCAGCAGCATCCGGAAAAATCCAACTGGCTGCACACCGGCCACGGCTTTTCGCTGCATCTGATGCCCTCGGATCGCGAACGGGCGCCATATGATCCGTCGCGCCATATCGCTTTCGAAGTCGAATCGCTCAACGAGTGCGCCCGCTATCTACTGGATCAGGGCCAGCGCCCTTACCAGCTCTCCAACGAGCAGAAGCGTGTCGAGGTTAAAAGCGCCGAAGGTCCGCTGGATGCGGGCATTGGCACGCTGTTTCTCGACGACCCCGAAGACAACACCATCGAGTTCGTCGAGCGCGGCCGGGGAATTCTCGCCGAGTACGACGACGGCTTCGCCTGAGCAAAATCCCTACCGTCCAGCAAAAGCGGCGCCAAGCGCCGCTTTTGCCCCTTGCGAGCCTCATCGCCTGCATTCATTCCCTCTCGCATCACACTGCTTAAAATCGGTTAAAGATCACTCTTTTTTTCAAGTTCCGCCCCCCTTTGCCGTTATTAACGCTGTAACAAGGCACAATATTCGCTTTCGGCTTTTGAGCCGCGCTGACCCGTGGTGAACGAAGCCGACTCTTTGGGGCTTTCGATGAATAAACTTTCTCGCCTGTCGCTGACGCAGAAGCTGCTGCTGGCGACCGCGCTTCCCTTGCTGGCCGTAGCCATTACGCTGGGCGCAGTGATCAGTTTTCAACTCAACCAGTCGATTCCGGCGTTGATCGACAATAGCGCCATGCGCCAGGTCGACGCGCGGGGCGACGAAATCGGCCGCTGGGTCGACGGCTATCGTAACTGGCTCGGCATTCTGGCCCAGGACGACCGTCTCGCTCAGGGGGCGTCGCTCGAGAGTCTCGTGCCGTGGCTGGCCAAGCGCCACGCCTTTGATGGCATGATCGAGTCGCTGTTTCTCTCCGATGCCGCCGGCAACACGATCAACCAGGACGGACTGCCGCTCAATATCGCCGAGCGCCCTTACTTTCAGGCGCTGGTGGTAGAGGGCAGCGCCGACCGCTTGCTGCTCGACCCGTTCATTTCGATGGCAACCAACGAACCCGCCGCGCTGATGGTCGAGACGGTCTTCGACGCCCAGGGTAATCGAACCGGGCTTCTGGGGCTGGCGCTGTCGCTCGAGTCGCTGTCCAGCATCACCTCGGACATCAACGTGGGGGAAGGTAGCTACGGCTGGATGATCGACAGCCTGGGCCGCGTCATCGCGCACCCGGATTCTTCCTACCGCCTGGCGCTCAACTATACCGAGGGTGATCAAACCCACGGCTATCAGGGCCTGAGCACATTGGGCGCGCAGATGCTCGACGGCACGCCCGGTGCCGGCGATATCATCATGCCCAGCGGCGAGCACAAGACGCTGATGTGGCAGCCGGTCGAAGGCACGTCCTGGGTCGTGGGCACGACTATCCCAAAGGCCGTGTTTACCTCGGTTACCCACTCGCTTCTGTTCTCGCTTCTGGTGGTGGGGCTCGTGCTCTTTGGCCTTCTGCTGCTGGTGGTAGCGCTGGCCGCGCGCCGCGCGCTGGCGCCGGTCAAGCGTACCGCCGCCGCCATGGCAGAGATCGCCCAGGGCAAGGGCGATTTGACCCGGCGCCTGGAGGTGAAGAGTCAGGACGAAGTGGGCGACCTGGCCAAAGGCTTCAACGCCTTCGTCGAGCGGATGCAGGGCACGCTTCTGGAAGTGCGCCACAATGCCCAGACGGTGCTGCTCGGCGCCGGCGATATCGCCGACGGCACTCGCGAGCTCTCCTCGCGCACCGAACAGGCCGCCGCCAACCTGCAGGAAACCTCCGCCTCGATGGAGGAGATCCACTCGACGGTGGCGCACACCTCCCAGGCCTCCGAACAGGCCAATGGCCTCGCCTTCGAGGCCGCCGGCGCTTCCCAGCGCGGCACCGAGTCGATGCGCGAGATGCAGAGCAAGATGCAGGCGATCAACGAGTCGTCGCACAAGATCAGCGAGATCATCGGGCTGATCGACTCGATCGCCTTTCAGACCAACATCCTGGCGCTCAACGCCTCGGTCGAGGCGGCGCGGGCCGGCGAGCAGGGCCGCGGCTTCGCCGTGGTTGCCAACGAGGTGCGCACGCTGGCCAGCCGCTCGGCCAGCGCCGCCCAAGACATCCGCGCGCTGATCGATGTCTCCGTGGGCCACGCCCAACAGGGCAACCAGATCGTCGACGCGGTCGCCCAGCAGATGGAGGAGATTCACAAGAGCATCACCCAGGTCACGGACGTGATGGGCGAGATCGCCGCCGGCGCCCGCGAGCAGACCTCGGGCATCGACCAGGTCAACACCGCCGTGGCGGAAATGGACACCATGACCCAGCAAAATGCCACCATGGTCAGCCAGAACGCCTCGCTTGCCGCGCAGATGCGCGAAAACGCCGAGCGCCTGGACCGGCTGATGAGCGAGTTCGTGCTGGGCAACGAGTCGCCCTCTTTTGCCTCGACGCTCTCGGCGGCAAGGCCCGCGCCCGGCAAAGGCGCCGCCGCGCTGCCCTCACCGCAAAAGCCGCTCTCATGGCGCCAACCACCGTCGGACGTGGCCGAGTGGGAGGAGTTCTAACTCAAAGCGGCTGAGGCTCAGACAGTTGCACAAAAAACCCGCGACCAGGTCGCGGGTTTTGCGTTTCAAGAGCTAGCGTTTCAAGAACCGGCCGTCAGTCGATCAGCGGCAGTAAGGTATTCAGGCTTTCCCGCGCATCGCCGTAGAACATGCGGCTGTTCTCCTTGTAGAACAGCGGGTTCTCGATGCCGGAGTAGCCGGTACCCTGGCCCCGCTTGGAAATGAACACCTGCTTGGCCTCCCACACCTTCAATACCGGCATGCCGGCGATCGGGCTGTTCGGGTCCTCCTGGGCGGCCGGGTTGACGATGTCGTTGGAGCCGATGACGATCACCACGTCGGTCTCGGCGAAGTCGTCGTTGATCTCGTCCATTTCCAGCACGATGTCATACGGCACCTTGGCTTCTGCCAGCAGCACGTTCATGTGCCCCGGCAGGCGCCCGGCGACCGGGTGAATGCCAAAGCGCACCTCCTTGCCGGCGGCGCGCAGCTTGCGCACCAGGTCGCTCACCGCGCTCTGCGCCTGGGCGACCGCCATGCCGTAGCCCGGTACGATGATGACGCTGTCGGCGTCGTTCAAGGCGCTGGCCACGCCACCGGCGTCGATGGCCACCTGCTCGCCTTCGATCTCCGCCGCGGGGCCCTGACTTCCACCAAAGCCGCCGAGAATCACGTTGACGAAGTTACGGTTCATCGCCTTGCACATGATGTAGGAGAGAATCGCCCCGGAGGAGCCGACAAGCGCCCCGGTCACGATCAGCAGGTCGTTGGAGAGCGTAAAGCCGATCGCCGCCGCCGCCCAGCCGGAGTAGCTGTTGAGCATGGAGACCACCACCGGCATGTCGGCGCCGCCGATGCCCATGATCAGGTGGTAGCCGATGAAGAACGCGAGTGCTGCCAGCAGAATCAGCGTCCAGAAGCCGGCGCCGTTGAGGTACATGATCGCCAGTACCAGTGAAAGCACCGCGGCACCGGCGTTGAGCAGATGCCCACCCGGCAGCTGGCGCGGTTTGCCGTCGACCTTGCCGGCGAGCTTGCCGAACGCAATCACCGAGCCGGTAAAGGTCACCGCACCGATGAAGATGCCCAGCACCACTTCGATCTGCAGGAACGTCAGCTCGTCCGGCGCCTTGGTGGCGACCAGCGCGGCGAAGGCCGAGAACTCCTGCATCACGCCATCGGCGGCGCGGGCCGCCAGTACCCGGCGGCGCTCGAGATCCGCGCTCCAGGCGACGAACACCGCCGCCAGGCCGACGAAGCTGTGCAGCGCCGCCACCAGCTGGGGCATTTCGGTCATCTCGACCTTGCGCGCCAGGTACGCACCGATGCCGGCACCGATCAGCACCATCGGGATCAGCCAGCCGTAGCCGCCGATGCCGGGGCCGAAGGCGGTGAAGCCTACCGCCACCGCCATGCCGATGATGCCGTACCAGACGGCGCGCTTGGCCTTCTCCTGATTACTCAAGCCCCCGAGCGAAAGAATGAATAGAACGCTTGCCGCGATCGCCGCGGCCGATACGAATCCTTGACCCAACATGTCGTCTCTCCGCCGCTCAGGATTTCTGGAACATGGCGAGCATCCGGCGTGTCACCAGAAAGCCCCCCACGATGTTGATGGTAGCGATCAGCACCGAGATCGCCGCCAGCAGCGTGACGATCGCGCTACCGGAGCCGATCTGCAGAATCGCCCCGAGAATGATGATGCCGGAAATCGCGTTGGTCACTGCCATCAAGGGCGTGTGCAGCGAGTGGCTCACCTTCCAGATCACCTGGAAGCCGATGAAACACGCCAGCACGAAGACGATAAAGTGCTGCATGAACGACGCCGGCGCGACCTGGCCAAGCAGCAGCATCAGCGCCCCGCCCACGGCCAGAAGCGTGACCTGGCGCTTGGTCTGCGCCTTGAAGGTGGCAAGCTCGGCGGCCTTCTTCTCCTCGGCGGTCGGCTCCTTCTCCTTCGGTTTGGGCTTGGCGGCGGCGATCGCCTTCACCTTCGGCGGCGGCGGTGGGAAGGTGATCTCGCTTTTGTGCGTCACCGTCGCCCCGCGAATCACGTCATCCTCCATGTCGTGAACGATCACGCCATCCTTCTCCGGCGTCAGATCAGTCAGCATGTGGCGGATGTTGGTGGCGTAGAGAAGCGACGCCTGGGTCGCCATGCGCGAGGGAAAATCGGTGTAGCCGACCACGATTACGCCGTTGTCAGACACCACGCGCTCGTCGGGCTTCGTCAGGTCGCAGTTGCCGCCCTTCTCGGCGGCGAGATCGACGATCACCGAACCCGGCTTCATGGCCGCGACCATGTCCTCGAGCCAGAGCTTCGGTGCAGGCTTGCCGGGAATCAGCGCGGTAGTGATGACGATATCGACGTCCGGCGCCTGCTCGCGAAAGCACTCGAGCTGCTTCTCGCGAAACTCCGGGCTCGAGGGCGAAGCGTAGCCGCCGCTTTCCGAGCCGTCCTGGGTGTCGTCGAAATCGAGAAACAGGAACTCCGCGCCCATCGATTCGATCTGCTCGGAGACTTCCGGGCGCACGTCGAACGCGCGCACCACCGCACCGAGGCTCGTGGCGGTGCCGATGGCGGCAAGGCCCGCAACGCCCGCGCCGATCACCAGCACCCTGGCCGGCGGCACCTTGCCCGCGGCGGTCACTTGGCCTGTGAAGAAGCGCCCAAAGTGGTTGCCCGCCTCGATCACCGCACGGTAGCCGGCGATGTTGGCCATCGACGAGAGCGCGTCCATCTTCTGGGCCCGGGAAATACGCGGCACCATGTCCATGGCGATGACGCTGGCGCCCTTCACCCGGCACTTCTCGAGCATCGCCTCGTTCTGGGCGGGCCAGAAGAACGAGATCAGCGTCTGGCCTTCGCGCAGGCGCTCGGCCTCTTCGTCACTGGGCTCGCGCACCTTGATGACGACATCGGCGTCGTCAAACAGCGGCTGAGCGCCCTCGACCACGGTGACGTTGGCGTCGCGGTAGGCCTGGTCGTCGAAGCCTGCGGCCACGCCGGCCCCGGCTTCGATCAGGCACTCATGGCCCAGCTTCTGAAGCTGGCCCGCACTTTCCGGGGTCAGCGCGACCCGCGCCTCGCCCCGGTGACTCTCCTTTAATGCGCCTATTTTCACTCGTTGCCCCTCCTGGGTGAAAAAGTCAGGCGGCGCTCACTGCTTGCACGCTCAGCACCGCCTGAAAAAACGCGGTTCATCACCGAACCGCCGAATTGCTCTCGGATGACACCACAATGTAGTAATATTACATACATTGCCATGCGCATTTTGGCTAATACCACTGGCCGCTACTTTCGTCTAAAGCCGAAGAGCGCCACGCTCGTTAACGGCGTTTGGCCAGTACCCCGTCCACCGCCTCGAAAAAGTCATCCCGCGAGGCCGTGTGCGGCGTACTCAGCAGGCTCCCGCCCAGAAACAGCAGCGTGGCGACCAGAATCCCCCAGATACCCGCCGGCAGCCCCAGAAGCGAGTTGCCGGTGGCGTACATTACGAGCACGAACGCGCTTGTACCGATAATACTGACAAGCGCCCCCAGGGCGGTGCCGCGCTTCCAGAAAAACGCCCCAACGATGGCCGGCACCATGGCCACCAGCCCGGACGACGCCGCTACCGACAACACCGCGATCAGATCGAGCTGAAGCTCGGCAAAGCCCAGCGCCAGCAGCGCGATGACCGGTATCACGAACTTGCCGATCAACAGCTGGCGCTTTTCGCTGGCGCCGCTTTTGACGTGGGCGTAAACGTCGCGCGAGAGCATCGACGCCAGCGTCAGCATGATCGAATCGATGGTGGAGACCGCCGCCGCCAGAATGCCGATCATCACGATCACGCCCAGTAACGGCGGGATGAAGTCGGAACCGAGCAGCGTGGGCGTGGCCAGGTCCGCCCGTTCGAGATCCGGAAACGCCGCCAGCGCAGAGAAGCCCCAAAGCACCGACACCAGGGTATAAATGAAGCCGAAGACCATGAAGCCGATCAGCATCTGGCGCATCGCCGAAAGCGATGAGGGCATGAACAGGCGCTGGCTCACCTGGGGGTTGGAGAGGCTGAAGAAGAACCAGGGAATACTCAATCCCAGAAAGGTCGTCAGGCTGAAAAGCCCCGGGCCTGGTACGGTGAGCGAGTCGGGGTGCTCGGTCGACAGCGTCTCGAACAGCCCGCTGAAACCGCCGAGGCCGTGAATGACCAGCAGCGCGACCAGGGTGGAGGCGACGATCATCATCAGCGCCTGCAGCGAGTCGGTCCACATCACCGAGCGAATGCCCGCCACGAAGGCGAAGAAGACCGCGATGGCGGTGGCCAGCACCACCCCGGTGGTGAAGCCGATCGCCCCACTGGTCATGCCCTCGAGCAGATACCCCACGCCCGCCAGCTGCACCGCCGAGTAAGGGATCAAAAAGATACAGCTGGCCACCGACATCGACAGCGCCACGGCCTTGCTGTGATAGCGAAAGCCCAGCATTTCGCTGGGTGTGACGAAGCCGAACGCCCGCCCCACCGCCCAGAAACGCGGCCCGAAGACCGCCACCAGCGAGACCCCGGCAAAATAGATGATTTCAAACCCCAGAGCCCCCACGCCGCCGGCGTAGGTGAGCCCGGCGAGCCCCACCATCATGAAGGCGCTGTAGGTCGTCGCGCTGTAGCTCAGCGCCGAGACGACCCCATTCATCTGCCGGTTGCCCAGAAAGTAGCCCGACATGCTCTCGGCCCGCCCCTGGCGCGAGAGAAAGGCGATCACGACCGAGACGACCAGATAGGCCGCGATGGCGAACCAGATCATCGACTCAGTCACGGTCGAACTCCTTGAACGAACGGGTGATGACAATGTTCAAGGCGATGACCACCAGCCCTGCGCCGCTCCAGAAGAGAAAACTGCCGTACCAGGCCGCCACATTAGTCAGCAGGGTGTAAGGCACCACACAGCAGAGCACCACGACCGCCGCCACCGCCCAACTCCATTTATCACGCGCCATTGCTGTCCTCTTGTATCCGTTGTGATTGACAGGCGCTCAAGCATACACGCTCCCGCACCGACAACCAGATATCGTAATTCAAATTAACGACTAAAAGCGGATAGCAGGCGCACTAAAACGGCGATTGTCGACAAAAATGCGCGTTCTCCTCAAGTTTCGAAGCCGCGTGCCGTTAGCGTATCGACAGGGTTCAAAACGCCGCTGGAGAGCGGAGTAACGACGGATTCGGGCATTGGCGCCAATAGGGGCCATTAATGGCAGGTATTTCTCGACTACCCTTTTCCTTCATCTGGTACTTTACTATTACTAAAGGCTCCTACCGATCATCCAAAATGACGATATTAGATCATGATAATGAATGAATTCTAGCCACATCATGCGGCCGGCGAGAGTGACGTGGCGCTGAGACGAAAACGCTCGATGGCAGGGTTTACCCTGCTGGAACTGCTGGTGGCCATCGCCATTATCGCGCTCATGGCGAGCGTGGGCCTGCCCAACTTCGCGCGCATGCTCGAGGTCAACCGCGTGGTCAGCGCCACCAACGAGTTCAAGACCGCGCTGAACTATGCGCGAAGCGAAGCGGTGCGGCGTAATACTTACATAACGCTTGTGCCACTGGCGGGAAATTGGGCCGCCGGCTGGGAGGTCAGAACGCAGTCCACCACGCTACGCCAGTGGCCTGCGGCCTCCAACCAATTGAGTGTTGAGTTCGGCGTTCCGCAAAAGAGCAACATGGGCCAGCTGCGTTTTTCCAGCCTGGGGCGTTTAGACGACGAGGGCATCAGTATCCCCCGAACCACCTTCATTGCGTTCGCCGTCGATCAGCAGCAGCGTTGTATTCGCCTGGAGCCGAGCGGCCTATCGCGTGTACTGGATGTCCACCAATGCCCTTTCCCGAATAAACAGTGAGGCTTCACGAACATGAAACAGCGGGGTATCTCATTGATCGAGTCGCTGGTGGCCATGCTGATCATGTCCGTTGGCCTTTTAGGCGTGGTGGCGCTGCAGACCAATTCGCTTTCCCAGCAGCGTAGCGCTTATCTCGAGACCCAGGCTACCAATATGGCTCAGGACATGATGGATCGCATTCGCGCCAATCGCAGCGAGGCCAGCGCCTATAGTCTTGATTTCGGCGAGGACTCCAGCGGTACGGGGCTTGTCGCCAACGATACTGCCACATGGATAAGCGACCTCAACGCTGTGCTGCCCGGTGGCGAAGGCAAGGTCGAGGTAAATGATCAGGTTAGTGTCGCGGTGCGTTTCAATAACCCCTTCTCAAGCAAGAAGCGCACGGTCGAACTGGTCACGGAGCTATGAAATGAACACCGCTCGTGGCGCCTCTCTAAAACAAACGGGGTTTACCCTCATCGAGCTGATGGTCGCCATGGTGATCGGCGTATTGGTGATTCTGGGCGCCACCCAGCTTTTTGTCGCATCGCAACAGAACTACCGCACCACCACTGCCCTTGCCAACATGCAGGACACCGGGCGCTTCGCTTTAGAGACGCTTTCTCGGGAGCTTCGCCAAGCGGACTTCAAGGGCGGCTGCGCGCCCAACCAGGTGAACGTCAGCGTACGCGCACCGCTAAGCGCTTCCGGTGCAACGCCTACGCCAGCGCCGGGCCTGCAGGGTTTTACCGCCTCGCAAACGCGGACCTTCTCCTCATTGACTAACCCGCTCGGTAACTCCCAGAGCATCGCTTTTCGCGCGGCGGGCGCGTCGACCCCGGGCACAATCACGTCGGTTTCCGGGCAGCTTTACGATTTTAAACCCATTCCTCCTGCACCTTCTGCGCCTCCTGACACAGTGGGCCGCATGCTGCTGCTTCAAAGCGCGCAAAAATGCGATCTTATTCTTAACGCCGCCACCGCAGCCAGCAAGCTGCAGAAAAGCACGGCCGGTTGGCCTGCCAACAGCATTCAAGCATCGCCCCTGTCTTATATACAGAATCAGACCGTTACGCTCACCGTACTCAATAGCGGCGTTTACTACCTGGGCAATGATTCAAACAATGCGGGCGTGCCTTCGCTGATGCGTCTGGATACCAGCACCGCGACAACGCAAAACGAAGTGCTGGCCAGCCACGTGGTCGCCCTGCGCGCGCGGTATCTGGTGGATGGAAGCTACAAACCGGTGGAAGACGTCAGCGCCGCTGAATGGCCGGCCGTTCGCGCCGTGCGCGTCAGTCTGATCATTCAGAGTGAACGCACCGACTTGCGCCAAACGCCGACACAAATTGCGACCGGCAACTTTCAAACGAATCCGTTCCAAGCCAATGACGGCCGCCTTTATCAGGCCTTCACCACCACCATCGACCTGAGGAACCGGCTGTGAACAGCGAAGGCGCCACCCCGGCCAACCAGCGCGGGCTTGCGCTGGTGCTGAGCCTGGTTTTTCTCGCTATCGTCACGCTGGTGAGCCTGTCGTCGATGCAGGGCTCGATGGTGCAACGCCACATGGCGGTCAATCAGCAGGAGTACAGCATGGCGCTACAGGCGGCCGAGGCCGCACTCCAGGAAGCTGAGCGTATTCTTGAAGAAGGCCGCAAGCCTACCAGCGGCTGGAGTTCCTACTCATCCGATAGCGCCAGCTTTATTCACGACCCGGAGTACCGGATGCTTCGACAAACCGGCGAAGTCATCGGCTCGCGCGTCACCAGCCAAGGGGTCGAGACACTCGAAGTGCTGTATCGCATCGAAGCCAAAGGGTTTGGCCGCTCGAAGGAGACCAACGTCAATCTCGAAGCCGTTTATGTCCGTATAGAGTGAGTTCACCATGTCAAAGAACAAAGGCCTACGACTTTTCTATACGCTCGTTCTGGTATGTTGGACGGGTTTTGACGCAACCGACGCGCTGGCGCTTGGCACCAGCCCGCCGCCCACCTCGCCCACTCCTGGCCCCACCCAGCCCACCGTGCCCGACCCTCAACCCGAGCCGCCGCCGCCACCCGACACTCCAATAGGCGGCGGCACGGACGATGGCCGCGATCAGTACGAGATCCCCACCGACCGCACGGGGCTCGCCAACGCGCCGCTCAACGCGGTCAGCCAGGTTCCGCCCAACATTCTGCTGATTCTGGATAACTCCGAAAGCGGTCAGGAAGGGCTCGATGGGCGCGTGGCGATTGGCAACAACTCCGGGGATCGCGAGACGCTGGCGGCGTGTCAGCTCACCACGTTCAACGCATCTCAGTGCCCGGCGGGCGCACGCTCGCCGCTGAGCAAGTCGAGCATCATGAAGAAAGTGGGCCGCGAGCTGATCGACCGCTACCGGGGGGATATTAACCTCGGGCTAATGGCCTATGAGCAGAACCCCGCATCGCGCAATCGAGATGACGCCTTCACCAATCGAACGGTGGTGTGGCGTCTGACCGAGCGAGCGCTGGATGCCCGCTACTCCAGTGATGCCAACCCAAGTTGGTATGTACCCAGTTTCACCGGGGCCTGGAACGCCACCACCAAGCGCTACCGGGCGCGGCTACCCGGCAGCAACTATTACGTCTTTTTTAACGCTGGCGTACCGGGGTATACCTTCGATGAGTCCTATACGACTGGCGTGCCCACTCGTGACGTCACCGAATACTGGCGTAACATTCAAAACCCTACGGCGACGACCGATCAGCGCGTCGAACGGTATCGAAGGGTGGCAGGCAGCAATACGGGCTGGCCGATGATCGAGACCAATCGTGTTTGGTACGACGACCCGGTTATTGCAGGAAATACCGGTCTCCCGTTTTTCCGTCCTATCGTGGGTGAGTACACTCTCCCGCTTGTCGATAGCCTTCGCCAACGCGGCATCCCCAACTGGGGTGCGCACACAGCTTCGCTGGCGCTTAACCAGCTCGAGTGGCGTACCGCCTCCTCGCCAGGCCTTGGCTACCTGCATGTGCCCATCGGCGGACTCAACGCAAACGGTTCGATCGACGACGCCCACTGGAACCAAATCCTGGCCAAGCTCCAACCCCAGCGCCACGACTGGAACGGTAGCGGCAACCCCATGACGGACCCTGCATGGCCGCTTTTGGCCACCGGCCTGACGCCCATCGAAGGCACCATGTACACCGTGCGGGACTACTTCTTGAACAATACCCGTGCCGGTAACTCCTTCGGAACGGCTCAAGGACGTAGCTCCGGTATCAGTATTCCCAATATGAGCAATCAAAGCGCTCAACAGTGCCTGATCAACGCCAACATCTGGTTGACCGACGGTTTGCCCTCAGTGGATCGCACCGGCCGCTCGCTGGGCAATAACGTAAGCCAGGCGCTAACCGATGCCCAGAACGCCATTCGGCGGCTCTACAACGATACCGCAAGCAGCTTGCGCAACCCGGTACGCACCTACGTGGTGGGCTTCAACCTGCCGCCGGATATCAATAACCTGCCCGGCGTGCCCGCCGACCCGCTCGGGGAGCTGGCCAAGGCTGGCGGCACCGAGCGCGCCTACTTCGCCAACGACGAGGCCTCGCTCAACCAGGTCATGCGCCAGGTGCTGGGCCAGATCATCGCCTCGTCGCAGTCCAGCACCGCCTCAGCGGTGAGTAGCGATACCTTCGACCTGCAAGGTAACAACCTGCTCTATAGCGCGGGGTTTCGTAGCGGTGACTGGTCGGGCCGGCTGGTCGCCTCCACTATCGACGCCAGCGGCCAACGTACCCCGCGCTGGAATGCCGAGACGGAGCTTGCCCGCCAGGTGGGCACCCGGCGTCTGCTGACCTCGCACCAGCCCCAAGGCCAAACCCGTAAAACCGGGGCGCTGCTCAGTACGGTCACCAGCGGCTTTACCCAAGCCGAAATCAACTGGTTGCAGGGGTCGAACCAGACCGGCCTGCGCACCCGCCAGTCGCCGCTGGGCGATATCATCAACGCAAGCCCGGTAATGCTGCCAGGTAGCGACACTCGCCCGCCGCTTTTGCTGGTGGCGGCCAACGACGGGATGCTGCACGGCTTTCACGCCGATACCGGCCGCGAGCTGTTTGCCTACCTGCCTTCCGAGCTTACCCAAGGCGCCTCGCCGCCGCTTCGCGAATTGACGCGCCCCGGTTATAGCCACCGCTACTTCATGGACGGCACGCCCGCCGCGCGGGAAATCACGCGGAGTGACGGCAGTAAACGTGCCATCGCGGTCGGCACCATGGGTGCCGGCGGGCGCACGGTGTTTGCGCTGGATGTGAGCAACCCGACCAGCATGGGCGCGCAAAGCGTACTGTGGGAGTTTCGCCGCCCGGAGCTTGGCAGCGGCGTGAGCGAACCCACCATCACCCAGCTCAGCGACGGCACCTGGGCGGCGATTTTCGGCAACGGCTACAACAGCGCGAGCTACAAGGCCGCGCTCTACGTGGTCAATCTGCAAACCGGTGCGCTTATCGCCCGACTCGACACCGGTGAAGGCAGCGTGGATGCGCCCAATGGGCTTGCCACGCCCACCGTGACCGCCTGGCCCACCTTCAACCAGGGCGCGCGCTTCGCCTATGCCGGGGATTTGAACGGCACGCTATGGCGCTTTCCGCTGACCCAGAGCGGCGGGCAGATCACCAAACTCTATACCGGCGCGCGCAGCCAGCCGATCACCTCGGCCCCGGCGGTCACTCTGAGCGGCGGAGCCAACAACCAGCTCATGGTGATCTTCGGCACCGGCAGCTACTTCCGAAACTCGGATCTTGCCGACAATAATGTGCAGCAGCTGATCGGCATTCGCGATCAGGTAAGCCGCACGACCCCGGTCACGTCCTCACAGCTTTTGGAACAGCGCATCAGCGGCACCGGCTCCCAGGGCGGGCTGACCGTGCGCGCGACGACCAACGCGGCGCTGACCAGCCAGCCTGGCTGGCGCCTGGCGCTACCGGCGGGCGAGCGGGTCGTCGCCTCGCCCAGTTTCTCCAGCGGCCTGCCTCGGCGGGTGCGCTTTTCGACCATGCGGCCAGACACCACGAACCCCTGTGCCGGCAAGCGAGTGGGCTATTTTCTCTCGCTGCTGGCAGATACCGGTGGCAGCGGTGGGGGGACGATCTTCGACTTCAATCGAGACGGCACGATCGACAGCGAAACTAAAATCAACGGTGATGCGATCGTGGGGCTTCAGATAGGCAGCGGGGAGCGTCTGGTCGGCGTCAAGAGCGCCGATGGGCGAGAAACCCTCTTCACCGGCAACCCGGACGGGACCAGCGACACTTCTCCGATCGTCGAGCTCATCGAAACGCCGCTCGGCCGCCGCTCCTGGCGCCAGGTCAACTATTGAGGGA
The DNA here is from genome assembly GCF_043558675.1 of Halomonas sp. HNIBRBA4712. NCBI lineage: Bacteria > Pseudomonadati > Pseudomonadota > Gammaproteobacteria > Oceanospirillales > Halomonadaceae > Halomonas > Halomonas sp. HNIBRBA4712. The sequence continues at coordinate 54,517 of NZ_JBIFXR010000005.1, forward strand.
AATCAAACCGAGCGCACGGTCCACTGCACCAGCCGCGCGACCACCGGGCGCACCATCAGAATACAGACAAAGGCCACCGGCATCGCCACCCGGTAGGCCTGCCAGACCAACGACATGAAGCCCTCGACCATCCCGGCGTTGACGGCCGTGATCACGATCGTCATCAAAAACGCCATGATCGAGGACATATAAAAGGCGAAGACCACGGGCGTGAACTTCGGGTGCAGCTTGCGCGCTGCCAGCAGGCGCTGCTCGGGGTAGCGTTTCAAGCTCATGAACAGGATCTTCCTCTACTTAATGAGCCTGCTATCTTAACCACTGCTGGGCGTATTATGAAGGCGGCTCAGGCGAAGCGCGCCTTGGCGCTCTTTTCCCGCGTAAGCCGTCCGATCCGGTAAAGATCGTTCAGATAAAAATCCAGCTGACCGATCAGATAATTCACCGGAAGGAGCAAAAAGATCAGCCCCATCAGGATCGCCGGCTCGTTGAGCCAGGAAAGTGCCGGCGTTTGTACCGGGTAGAGCAGCGTATAGATGCTCATGCCGCCCAAAAACTGCGCGATCAGGCTATTGACGATCACCAGTGTAATGAACAGCGCCCGCCAGTCGCGTCGGGGCAAATGGGCGCGGCCAAGCGGCCCAATGCGGGCACTGACGCGTGAGCCAAAGCGTAGATCGTCGTGGCGACGCAGCAGCGCGCGGGCGGCATTCTCATCGCCGCTTTCGATCGCTTCACGCACCAGCGTTTTATCGAAGTGCTCGCCCAGGGTCGCATCAACCGCGTGATCGAAGGTTTCCGCTTGCGCGTCTTTATCCCACCCACTTTGCCCCGCCGCTGCCCCCAGCCGCTCGAGCTTTGCATGATCGCTGGGAGAGAGCTTTCGAGCGTTATCGAAATTGATGGCGTAGTTCACCGCATAGAGCTGATAGAGCGTGGCGGTGACGCCAACGAAGATCAAACCGTAAACGAGAGCGACAAGCATGGGCAGACCTTTTGATTGAGTGAAAGAAGCGCGTTCAGCGATGATCCTTTCATATAACAGATACGACGTAATAGTCGAATGTGGCATGAAAGCGCAGCCAAGCCAGGCTACCATGGCGCCTCACTCGGTAACGACAAAACAACAATACCGCTGCCGGTCTCAAGGCTCACAAGGAAATCGCTCATGCCCTCCCAGGACTCCGCTTCACTGCCCGGCGATGCCGCGCGCTCACCGTCGCACGCCAAAAAGTATCTGGCCGCCCTCGGCCCCGGCTTTCTGTTCGCCGGTGCGGCCATCGGCACCTCCCACGTAGTGCAGTCCACCCGGGCCGGCGCCGAGTACGGCATTGGCCTTCTGGGGTTCATTCTGCTCGCCGTACTGCTCAAGTACCCCTCGTTCTTTTTTGGCCCCTTCTACGTCAGCGTGACCGGCAAGTCGCTGGTCGAGGGGTACCGCCAGACCTTCGGTCGCTCGGTGGTGGGCCTGTTCGCGCTGGTGCAGATTCCGGTGACCGCGATCATCATCGCCGCCATCGCGATCACCACCGCTGGGCTTGCCGGCAGCATCGTGCCGCTCACGCTCAGCCCGCCCACGGTGGCCGTGATCCTGATCGCGCTTTGCGGCGTACTCACCTTCGCCGGCGGCTACCGGCTGCTGGACTGGGTCAACAAGGTATTCGTGGTGATCCTGAGCGTGACCACGGTGCTGGCCGCCGTCGCCGCGATCCCGCTGGTGGAGTGGACGTTCTACCCCGCTACGGCGGTCTCGCCGCTATGGAGTGTCGCGACCTTCGTGACGCTGGTGGCTGTGCTTGGATTAATGCCGTCGGACATTACGCTGGCGGTGATGAACTCGCTGTGGTCCGAGGCGCGCAATAAAAACCAGGGCGCGCGCAGCGACACCGCCGCCGAGAAGATCGATTTCAACATCGGCTATATCGGGGCCGGCGTGCTGGCGGCGTGCTTCGTGATCATGGGTGCCGGCGTCATGCACAGCCAGGGCGTGAGCCCCGCCGACGGCGCGGTGGGCTTTGCCACCCAGGTGATCAGCCTCTACACCTCCACACTCGGCGAGTGGAGCGGCGTGGTCGTGGGCATTTCCGCGTTCACCGTCATGCTGACCACGCTTCTGACCGTGCTGGACGGCTTTCCGCGTATCCTCAGCGCCTCCTGGTACACCTTCACGCGGCCCGCCAACGACACGGAAACCTCGCGTACGCTCGAGGGCAGCCCGGCGTTTCTGGTCTCGCTGATCGGGCTTTCGCTGCTGGCGGCGGTGATTCTCTATACCCTGATGGGCAACTTCCGTCTGTTCATGGACTTCGTGATGGTCGTGGCGTTTCTGCTCAGCCCGATCCTCGCCGCGCTCAACCACTTCACCGCCAACGGCCCGACCGTGCCGGTGTCGCTTCGCCCATCGAAGCTGATCAACGCCTGGAGCTGGCTGGCGATCGCCACGCTGACGCTGTTGTCGGTGGGCTATATCGTCGTGCTTTTTATATAACAAGTGCTTGGCGCACCAGCGCTAACAGCAGCGCCATGCTATTAGAGAAAAAGTGATCCGCCCCCGGCACCATGACAATGGGAATGGGAGGCTGGCGAACGTGCGCCGACAAAAGGGCCAGGGGCGCGTGCTCGTCGTGCTCGCCGTGGATCAGCAGCGTGTCACTCGCCAGTGAAGGCGTTGCATAGAAACGCCCGTCGGGCACAAGGCCGACGGGCAACCCCAACAGCACGACGTGCTCGGCAGGCTGGCCACTTTGCGCCAGCGCGTTGGCAACGCGAGCCTGCACATAGGCGCCGAAAGAGAAACCGATCAGCGCGATCGGTAACGCGGGCCAGGCGTCGCGAAGCGCATGCACCAGATACAAGAGATCGTCACTTTCCCCCTCGCCCTGATCATGCTCGCCCTCGCTTCGCCCCACGCCTCGGAAGTTCGGGCGAATGGCGAGCCAACCGTCATCGCTCAACGCTCGCGCCAGGCTGAAAGGAATCTTGTGCCGAGCACTGCCCCCCAGCAGCGGCTGGGGGTGCGCAATGAGCGCAATGCCCTTTAAAGGCGCCCCGGGAACATCGACCAGCAGCTCCATGTTTCCCTGCCGGGTCTCGAACAAGGGGGTCTGCCTGCCAGGGGCTTGCGTGTCGATCAGTGACCGTAACGTCGTCATGCCGCGCTCATTTCTCGAAGTGGACTCTTTAGCGTATCGGGACCTGGTTTACAGCTTGCTCTCGAGCTCCGGCAAAATCTCGAACAGATCCCCTACCAGGCCGTAGTCGGCGACCTGGAAGATTGGCGCTTCTTCGTCCTTGTTGATCGCCACGATCACTTTGGAGTCTTTCATACCGGCCAGGTGCTGAATCGCCCCTGAAATCCCGACCGCCATGTACAGCTCCGGCGCGACGATCTTGCCGGTCTGGCCGACCTGCATGTCGTTGGGCACGAAACCGGCGTCCACCGCGGCGCGCGAGGCGCCAATGGCCGCTCCCAGCTTGTCGGCAATGCCGTCCAGCAGCTTGAAGTTATCGCCGTTGCCCATACCGCGCCCACCGGAGATGACGACCCTGGCGCCACCAAGCTCTGGACGGTCACTCTGGGCCAACGACTCGTCGACGAAACGGGACTGGGCGTTGTCGGGTGTAAAGTCCACCGCTTCCACGCTGGCGCTGGCGCTGCCACCCACGGCGTCAAAGGCGGTGGCGCGCACGGTGATGACTTTCAGCGCGTCGTCGCTTTTCACCGTGGCAATGGCGTTACCGGCATAGATCGGGCGCTTGAACGTATCGGCACTCTCCACGGCGATGATATCGGAGAGTTGGCTGACCTCCTTGAGGGCGGCTAAACGCGGCAGAACATTCTTGCCGGTAGTGGAGGCGCTGGCCAGCACGTGGGTGTAGTCGCCGGCCAACTCGACCAGCAGGGCGCTCAAGGGCTCGGCGAGCTGGTGGGCGTAGACGGCGTTGTCGGCGACGCGCACGTTGTTGACGCCGTCGAGCGTGGCGGCCGCCTGTGCGGCCGCCTGGACGCCTTCACCGGCGACCAGAATATCGATATCACCGCCAATGGCCCAGGCCGCGGCGGCGACGTGGGCGGTAGCGCCGGCCAGTTGGCCTTCGTGCAGATCGGCAAGTACCAGAATGCGCATGGGTTAACTCCTTTCAAGGCTCTTTTAACCAAGTGCCTGCTTTAAAGCACTTTGGCTTCGTTTTTCAGCTTGTCGACCAGCTCGTCGACCGAAGCGATCCTGGTGCCGCCTTTGCGCTCGGCGGGGGATTCGACCTTGAGCAGGCTGACCCTGGAGGCGACCTCGACGCCGTAGTCGGCGGGCGTTTTGACATCCAGTGGCTTTTTCTTGGCCTTCATGATGTCCGGCAGCTTGGCGTAGCGCGGCTCGTTCAGGCGCAGGTCGGTGGTGACAATCGCCGGTAGCGTCAGGGCAATGGTTTGCAGGCCGCCGTCGATTTCCCGCGTTACCTGAACCTTGTCACCGTCCACCGCCACCTCCGAGGCGAATGTGCCTTGCGGCAGGTCGGTCAGCGCGGCGAGCATCTGGCCGGTCTGGTTGTTGTCGGTATCGATCGCCTGCTTGCCGAGAATCACCAGGCCCGGCTGCTCTTCATCCACCACTTTGGCCAGCAATTTGGCAACCGCGAGGGATTCGGCGCGCTCGTCGGTCTCGATATGCAGGGCGCGGTCGGCACCCAACGCCAGTGCCGTACGCAGCTGCTCCTGCGCGGCTTTGGGTCCGATCGTAACGGCGACCACTTCCGTTGCGACCCCCTTCTCTTTCAAGCGCACGGCCTCTTCCACGGCGATTTCGCAGAAGGGGTTCATGGCCATTTTGACGTTGGTCAGGTCGACATCGGAGTGGTCCGCTTTCACACGAATCTTGACGTTGTAGTCGATGACGCGTTTAACGGCGACGAGGATTTTCATAAGTAGTACCCATTAACGTGAAATAAGCGCTCAAGACGCCGTGATGACGGCCTCTTCAGGCGATACTCGATGGCGCCGGAAAGTCCCGGATGCGGTCGCGATGAGCCGATCCCCCGCGAGCAGTTGCGCATCGGCAAAAAAAACGCGCTGGCCACCTCCCTGCAGGCGCCCTTTCGCCACGAGCGTTCCCTGGTTGACTTTGGCGATGTACTGCACCGTGAGCGACAGGGTGGCCGCACGATGCGGCAGCTGACCATTCTCGGGACAGAAACCGGTGTAGCCACACGCCACATCGAGCAGCGTGGCGATCACCCCGCCGTGCAGGCTGCCCTGGGTATTGGTGTGGTGGGCCGCCAGCGCCAACTGCCACGTACACTGCCCCGGCTGCCACTCCACCAGCTGTGCGCCCAACATGTCGATAAACGGATTATGCAGTACGTTTAGATCCATACTCCGAGCCTTCTTGATTAGCGGCCGGCGGCTGCCCGGGCGATCAGCGTTTCGGCACGGGCAATCACGGGCGCGTCGATCATTTTGCCATTCAACTGGAAGGCACCCCCTTGTTTGGCGGCCAGTGCTACCACGCGCTGTGCCCACTCAAGCGCTGCGTCGTCCGGCGTGAAGGCCGCATGAATCGCCGCTACCTGCCGGGGGTGTATGCACAGCATGCCCGCAAACCCCATCTCCATCGCTTTTTTAGCCGTTTGGGACACCGCGGAAAGGTCCTGGATCTCCGGCACGACACTCTCGATGGGCGGCGGTAGTGCCTGCGCACGAGAATGCAGCAGCAATTGATGGCGGCAGTGGTCGAGCACCGACTCGGCTCCCGCGCTTCCCGGCTCCATGTTCAGGTCGGTGGTCATGTCCAGAGCGCCCAACACCAGCCGCGCCACCCCCGGGGTGGCCGCGATTTCAGCCAGCGCGGTAATCCCGCGCGCGGTTTCGATCAGCGGCCAAACGGGCTTACCGCTGCGCGCGGCGAGCGTCACCTGCTCGGCACTTTCCGCCTTGGGTAGCATGATCCCCATGACCGCGGGGTAGTCGGTGCAGAGCGTCAGGTCGCGCTGGAAGTGATCGGTGTCGTCATGGGTGGCCGCGTTGACTCGCACGATCAACGACACCTCCGGGGAGGTCGCCAGAAAATGCGCGAGGGCCTCGCGCGCGGTGGCCTTGTCGGCGGGCGCCACCGCGTCTTCCAGATCGACGATCACGGTGTCGGCGTCGCTATCCAGCGCCTTGGTGATGCGGTGCGTGTGCGTACCCGGCACAAAGAGCAGCGAACGCTGTGGATGGTGTTGCATGGGACTCTCCGGTTAAATCACGCCTGCGGTTTTGAAAGCGGCGATGCGCTCGTGGTCGTAACCCAGTTGCGCCAGAATCGCGTCGCTATGCTCACCAAGGCCGGGCACGGCACTCATCCGCGGGTGGAAGGCACTGCTGCGGCCAGGGGGGAGTAGCGCGGGCAGTGACCCCGAAGGGCTATGCACGTTGACCCAACGCTTGCGGGCTTCCAGCTGGGGGTGGCGCCAGACATCGTGCATATCGTTGACGTGGGCATTGGCTATACGCGCCTCCTCCAGGCGGACCACCACGTCCTGTGCCGACAAGCTCGCGAACACCTGGCATATCAGTGCTCGCAGCGCCTCGCGGTTGGCGGAGCGGCGGGCGTTACTCTCGAAGCGCGCATCCCGGGCGATCGATGAATCCTGCAGCACTACCTCGCAAAAGGCGGACCACTCACGCTCGTTTTGCAGCCCCAGCATGACCGATTGACCATCGCCTGTGGGGAAAGGCCCGTAAGGATAAATGGTGGCGTGGGACGCTCCGGCGCGGGGCGGCGGCTCGGCGCCTTGATAAGCGTAATACATGGGGTATCCCATCCACTCCACCAGGCTCTCCAGCATCGAGACATCGATATGGCTGCCCTCTCCCGTGCGGTCCCGTAGAATCAGCGCAGAGAGTATATTGGTATAGGCGTACATGCCGGCGGCGATATCGGCGATGGAGCATCCCGCTTTCGCCATTCCATCTTCACCGGGCTGGCCGGTGGTGGAAAGAAACCCCGCCTCGCTTTGAATCAACAAATCATAGGCTTTTTTCTTCTGATAGGGGCCATCGTCACCATAGCCCGAAATATCGCAAACGATCAGCCGCGGAAAACGCTCGTGCAGCGCTTCATAAGAGAGGCCTAGCCGGGCGGCGGCACCGGGCGCCAGATTTTGTACCAGCACATCGGTTTCCTGAAGTAGCCGCTCCAGCACCTCATCCGCCCCGGCGGCTTTGACATCGAGCGTCAAGCTCTGCTTGGAGCGGTTGGTCCACACGAAATGCGATGCCAACCCATCGACCCGCTCATCGTATTGACGCGCAAAATCCCCCACTCGGGGTCTCTCTACCTTGATGACTCGCGCCCCCAGATCGGCCAACTGGCGCGTGCAGAAGGGGGCGGCGATGGCATGCTCGAGGCTTAAAACGGTAACGCCTTCCAACGGCCGAAGCGTCGCTGCCTTGGTCATGGTGCACTCCTTGATCATTGAACGTTAACGCCGCTTACTCCGTGATGGAGGCCACACTTGCACCCCCATGCGCCCGGCGAGGCGTGAGCAATAAGGGGATCGTGGCGGCCTCTCTTACCCCCCAGGCAACGTCAATCAGCCGCTGGCAGGCCCGCTCGTTCACCGCGTCGGAGAAGCTCACCAGGCGTTTGAATTTCTGCTCGAGCTCCGGGCGGGTCAGTGGGTTACCCGGGTCGCCTTTGGGATCATGGACCGTGGCCTCGAAGCACCCGCCCTGGTGGGTCGTCACCACGACTTTGCCAATCCATTTATGGGGGTAGGCGCTGTCCACTTCGTCATCCAGGTGCATACGCACCCGCTGCCGGAACGCCGCGACCTCCCGGTCTTGAAGCGCGGCGGACTGAAACGCCGCCAAACCGGCACTGCCATGCACGGCCAACAGGCCCAATACCGTTCCCATCGAGAACTTCGCCTGGTGAACCGTCGTCGGGGTTTCGACCGGCCCGAGCACGTCTATCGCCGCCTGGTGAACATGGGTATCGACCGCCGCGATATCGGTATGCGACAGGTTTTCGCGCTGCAAGATGACGAGCAGGGCATCGGCGGCGGGATGGGTGTGGCGGCACGAGGCGTGAAACTTGAAGGAGGTTTCCGCCAGCGCCCAACGGCGCCCTAACCGATCGCTCAGGCAGGCGGGGTTCGCGTCGCTGGACATGCCCGCCGCCAACCCCTGCTTGCCATCCAGAATGCGCTGGGCGCCGGTCAAGCCATCCGCGGTCATGTAGGCCGCCAACAAACCATCGGCCGCCGCTTTAGCGGTATGTAGCTGTTTGGAGTCCGCGCCATCGCGCAAAAACTCCCATAGCCCGGCGGCCTGGGTACCCGCACTGCCCAGCGTATGAAGAAAATCCTCCGCCGAGAAATTGAGCAGCTTGCCGACCCCCACCGCCGCCGCCAGCGTGCCCACCGTACCGGTGGTATGAAAGACGGTGTAGTGCGAACGCCCCAGAAACTCGCCGATACGAATGCCCGCTTCGTAACCGGCCACTGCCGCCAGGATCAGCTCGCGCCCGGACTTACCTTCACTTTGTGCCGCCGCCAGCACCGCGGGGAAGACAACGGTGCCGGGGTGCAGCACCGAGGAGTTGTGCAAATCGTCCTGCTCCACCACGTGCGAGGCGGCGGCATTCACGAACGCGGCAAAATAGGGCGACGTTGTCGCGCTCAGCGTCAACAGTTCACTGCGGCCCGACGCGGGCCCCATGCGCTGGGCGAACCGCTCGAACAGGGGAATGGGGGGGTAGCCTTTACCCGCCAGCGCCGACCCCAACCAGTCGAGAAAGAGCTCTTCGCAGCGATCCACCACCTCGGTGGGAATGTCGTCGTAGCGAAGCTCCGCGAGAAAGGTCGCGAGCTCATTGGTTGTACTTGTCATGACCATCTCCTATGCAGCACCCGTGACATAGCGGCGCTCAAGGCCTTCGCGGCACATTGCCAAACCCGGCCATCCCGAGGGCAAATGCGAAAGGGGATTAAAATGAGCGCGGCAGCTCCAGCAGATGCTCCGCGACGTAGGATAGAATCAGGTTGGTGGAAATAGGCGCGACCTGGTACAAGCGGGTTTCGCGGAACTTGCGCTCGACATCGTACTCGGCCGCGAACCCGAAGCCGCCGTGCGTCTGCAGGCAGACGTTGGCCGCCTTCCAGGAGGCTTCCGCCGCCAGATACTTGGCCATGTTGGCACTGGCTCCGACCGATTGACCGCTGTCGTATTCGTGGCAGGCACGCCAACGCATCAAATCCGCGGCTTCGACGTCGATATGCGCCTGGGCGATGGGAAACTGTACGCCCTGGTTCTGGCCAATCGGGCGCCCGAAGACCTCGCGGTCACGCGCGTACTGGCTCGCTTTCTGGATGAACCAGCGCCCGTCGCCAATACACTCGGCCGCGATCAGCGCCCGCTCGGCATTCAGGCCATCGAGAATATAGCGAAAGCCCATTCCTTCCTCACCAATCAGGTTGTCGGCGGGAATTTCCAGGTTATCGAAGAAGAGCTCGTTGGTTTCATGGTTGACCATGTTGGCGATCGGCTGCACCGTCAAGCCATCACCGATCGCCTTGTGCAGGTCGACCAGAAAGATCGACATCCCCATCGATTTGCGCGTGACCTGATCCAGCGGGGTGGTGCGCGCCAGTAAAATCATCAGATCCGAGTGTTGGATTCTCGAGATCCAGACCTTTTGGCCATTGATGACGTATTTATCGCCCTGACGCACCGCCGTGGTCTTGATTTTGGTGGTGTCGGTGCCGGTCGTGGGCTCGGTGACCGCCATGGACTGCAGGCGCAACTCTCCGGCGGCAATCCGGGGCAGATACTCGCGTTTCTGCGCCTCACTGCCGTGGCGTAACAGGGTGAACATGTTGTACATCTGCCCATGAACGGTGCCGGAGTTGCCGCCGCAGCGGTTCACCTCCTCCAGAATGACCGAGGCTTCCGTCAGCCCCAGACCCGAGCCGCCATACTCCTCGGGTATCATGGCCGCCAACCAGCCCGCCTCCGTCAGCGCATCCACGAACTCTTCGGGGAAGGCCTTGCGCTCGTCCACGCCGCGCCAGTACGCCTCATCGAAATTCGCGCACAGCGCGCGTACACCATCGCGAATCGCTTCCAGGGACTCCGGATCATGATGGAACATTAGTGACTCTCCTTGAAGGTGACGTCCGCTTGATGCGCGGGACCTTGATCATTGAACGCCCATGCCGAACAGGTCCGGGCGCCATCGGCCACTCCTCCAATAGAGAAGGGCGTATCGGCAATGAGCGGACGCAAGCCGCGGTAGCTCAGTCTTGCGGGGGAGTGGTGCGGGTGCTGGCGGGTAATACTGCGCATCACCAACGTGGCGATCATCGGCCCGTGTACGACCAGCCCCGGATACCCCTCTTGCTGAGTGGCATAGGGGTAGTCGTAATGAATACGGTGGCCGTTGAAGGTGACCGCCGAGTAGCGAAAGAGCATGACGGGCGTCGGCTGGATCGTGTCGGTCCACTCAAGCGCAGGCAATGTTCTGTCGATGGTCAATTTGGGCGGGCTGGGTTCGCGATAGACGATATCCTGCTCTTCGCTGATACACAGCGCATCGCCCTGGAAATACCGGTGTTCGACGGTGACGAAGAGTAGCGAGCCGGTCTGACCATGCTTCTCTTTCACCGCCAGGATGGTGGAACGACACGTTGCCCGCTGGCCGACGATGAGCGGCTGATGGAACGTGACGCGCCCGCCGGCCCACATGCGCTGCCGGTTCTCGGCGGGGGGAAGAAAACGCCCCCGAGCGGGATGGCCATCCTCACCCAGCTCCGCTTCGACCACCGGGGATTGAAAGAACGCCCAATGCCACAAGTAGGGCAGCGGCTGCCCCTCCTCGGGGCAGGCTTCACCGAACAGGGCGGCGAGGCGCACCGACAGCTGTAGTGAAATAACGTCCTGCTTCTCTTCTTGCTTACCGACCCAGGGTGAGTTTTCACCGTTGGATGGTGTTGTATCGAGCTGGGGCATGCTGAGCTCCCTTTCTCACGACAATCATTATTTATTCGTTAGGGTGATCAGCATGCCTGAAAGATAAATTTCACAGGAATCAAAAAAAGGATAACGGGGCTTTAGACTTACCCTAAATCAAAAACAATTCGCTTGAAAAACAAATAAATAAAAACAAAAGACTCGAACTTAATTGCTAAGCACTCTTGATAAACCCTGTTTCCCACTAGACCAAGGTCTTATTAAAGAAAACTAAAAGGGGGGGTTGGAAATTCCAACTTCTCATTGGTGAGGCGTTGTTGCAGTCTCGTTTTTTAGCGTTAACCATGCGCGCCTTATCAGGTGCCATGGCTGCTTATCTCAACAACAAAACGGCGTCAGGACTTACTCATGAAAAACATGATACTCGTGACAAGCATTACGGCACTCTCACTTTGCTCCTTGAATAGTGGGGCAGACGATCGCGCTGACTGGCCCAATAGCATGACCATGGGTACCGCAAGCCAGGGCGGCACTTATTATATTTACGGTTCCGGGTGGGCCAATCTCGCCAACCAGCACTTGGGAACGCGTATCGGCGCCGAAATCACCGGCGGGCCGGTACAAAACGTCAGCATGGTTCAACTCGGCGAGCACGATTTCGGCATGGTCACGATGGGCCCCGCGCTGGATGCCATGGAAGGTAACAGCCCGCTGCTGCCCAACGACCCCCACAGCGATGTGCGTGCCATGTTTCCCATGTATCAAACGGCACTGCACATTGTCAGCCTGGAAGGCTCCGGTATCAGCAGCGTGGCGGACCTGGCGGGCAAACGCGTGGGCGTTGGCCCGGCCGGCGGCACCAACGACGAGTATCACCCCAGGCTTTTCGAGGCGCTCGGGTACGATGTCGAAACCCTCCAGGGCGGCGCTTCCGACCAGGCCGGGCAGCTACAGGATAACCTGATCGATGCCTTCGCCTTCGGCGCGGGACTCCCCATCGCCTCTTTCAGCCAGCTGGAAGCGCAGGCGGATGTCAACATCTTCAGTTATAACGAGGAGGAGATCGCTCAGATCCTCGAAGCCTTCCCTGCCCTTTCACCGGCAACGGTACCCGGCGGTACCTATCGGTCGATCGAGGAAGATATCCCCACCGTCTCGCTATGGAACTTTGCCATTACCCACAAGGACATGCCCGAATCGCTGGTGTACGCCATCGTGGATGTGGTCATGAGCAATCACGAGCAAATGCTGCAAGTCCATGGGGCGGCCGCTGAAACCCTGCCGGAAAATATCGTCTACAACAACTCGATTCCTTTTCATCCGGGCGCGGTGCGATGGTTTGAAGAGCACGGGTATGACATCCCGGCCGAACTGGACGGCTCATCGTAAGAGCCACATCGCGCTTTTCGTGCCGCACGCCGCTTGCTGCCTATGGGGTGGCAAGCGCTGCGTTGCCGCACGGTTAAAAGCCTGAACGGAAACCGCGACGGTTTCATGTCCACTCTCATCCAATCATACCCCTTCGAGCGCCACCTCGACGGCAACCCTCAGGTGCCATGATGAGCAAAGAGACTAGTAACGGCTTTTCCGCAGTGGAGCCATCCGGGCAGAAAGACCCTGAAAAAGCCACCTTCGACACCGCCAGTGTCGATGAAATTCACCCCGCCAGTAACGAGCGTCTGCTGAGCGGCCTGTCCGCCAGCTTCATGTTTGTCATCGGCTTTTTGTATATAGGGTTTCATCTCTACGTGCTCAACATTCAGCCCATCGAAACCTGGATGTTCCGCATCATTCACGTGTCGGCTGGGCTGGCGATCGGTTTCTGGATCCTCGGTGCCACCAGCCGGTTCACAGACGCCTCCCCTGCAAGCTTCACGGGCAAGGCGTTGGGGGGATCGGCACTGCTGATCGCGGCCTATGCCGCGCTACTGGTCATCACGCTTTGGTGGCAGGTGCGCCATGGCGCGTTAGCGGATTACCAGGCGTGGGTGCAGAGCCAGCTCGGCTGGGTCACCGCCGTGGGTCTCGGCGTTGCGCTGCTGGGAAGCTACTTCTGTGCCGGCAACCGTCAGCGCCTTCACCTGTCGGATCTGGCACTCGGAATTCTGGCGCTCAGTATTGCGGGCTACCTGATTCTATCGCTATCTCGTTGGCGCTTGATGGCCGGCACGGCCATGGCCGGCGAGCTGGATTTCCTCATGTCGGCGGCCGGGATAGTGCTGATTCTGGAACTCACTCGCCGGGTCGCGGGAATGGCGCTGGTGGTGATTACCGGGGTCTTCATCCTCTACGCGTTCATCGGCCCCTGGTTGCCCGGTATTTTTGAGCATAGCGGTTATGCACCGGCCCGCTTTTTCACCTATCTGTATACCGATAACGGCGTTCTGGGCCCCACCATCGCGGTGTCCTCGACCTATATCGTGCTGTTCATTACGTTTGCCGCTTTTTTACAAAAATCGCGGGTGGGCGAGTACTTCGTCAACTTCGCGTTTTCCGTGGCGGGCCGCTCGCGCGGCGGGCCCGCGAAAGTCGCGGTCTTCGCCTCGGGCTTGATGGGTATGATCAATGGCACCTCGGCGGGCAACGTAGTCTCGACCGGTAGCCTGACCATTCCGTTGATGCGCAAGGTCGGCTACCCGGCCCGCAGCGCCGGCTCCATCGAAGCGGCGGCGTCTACCGGCGGCCAGATCGCGCCGCCCATCATGGGCGCGGGGGCGTTCATCATGGCCGAGGTCACCGGGATTGCCTATACCGATATCGCCATCGCGGCGATCATCCCGGCCACTCTCTACTTTCTTTCCATCTATTTCATGGTCGACCTGGAGGCCCAGCGCAAGGGGATGCGGGGGCTTGCCCGCCAAGAGCTTCCGCGCTTGCGCCCTCTGTTAAGGCAAGCCTACCTGTTCATGCCGGTCATCATCCTGATTGCGACGCTCTTCATGGGATATTCCGTCATTCGAGCGGGTACGCTGGCGCTCGTATCCGCCGCCATGGTTTCCTGGCTAACACCTCACTGGATGGGGCCCAGGGCCATCCTCGGCGCTCTGGCGCTCTCCGCGCGCATGGTGATTCCCCTGGTCGCGGTCTGCGCCTGCGCGGGGATTGTCGTGGGGGTGATCGCGTTGACCGGCGTAGGGGCCCGCTTTGCCTCGCTGTTGCTCGATATCGCGGACAGCAGCCAATTTCTGGCGCTCTTCTTCGCCATGATGATCAGCATTTTGCTGGGCATGGGCATGCCGACCACGGCCGCCTACGCGGTGGCGGCCTCCGTGATTGCACCGGGGCTTCAGCAGATCGGTATCGAGCCGCTGGTGGCTCACTTTTTCGTCTTCTACTATGCCGTGATCTCCTCCATCACGCCGCCGGTCGCGCTGGCCGCGTACGCGGCGGCCGCGATTGCCAACACCGACCCGCTCAAAACCTCGTTGACCTCGTTCAAGTTTGGCCTGGCGGCTTTCGTGGTGCCCTTCATATTTTTCTACAGCCCGGCCATTTTGATGCAGGGCGACTGGCTGGATGTCGTCCGGGTCGTCATCACCGGGTCGGTGGGGATTTACCTTCTCTCGGCGGCGGTTCAAGCGTGGCTTTTGAGCTCGCTCAACTGGGCGTTACGCGCGATTGCGCTGATCGCCGGGTTGACGATGCTGGCTGGCGGCATCACGACCGATCTCATCGGCATTGCGCTGGGCCTGCTGGTGATCGGCTACCAGGTTCGAGTGAGCAAGCGCCCGCCTCAAACCGCTTTGAGCGAATGAGCGGAAGCCATTTCCCTGTCACGAGGCAGAGCCCGCTGTTCCGGGGCTCTGCCCGCTAGAAAGGCAACGGGTATGACATGTTACCGTTTTGAAAACCATCAACCGATCGTATCAGCCAGTGCTTATGTTCATCCGACCGCGGTGATCATTGGTCACGTGATCATTGGCGATGGCTGCTACATAGGCCCCGGGGCCAGCCTCAGAGGGGATTTCGGCCATATTCGTATCGAACATGATGCGAACGTGCAGGACAATTGTGTCTTGCACGGCACGATAGACTCGGAAACCATTATCCGTGCCAGAGGGCATATCGGCCATGGCGCCGTGGTGCACGGCTGTCTTGTCGAAGAGGATGTACTGGTCGGCATGAATGCTGTCGTGATGGATAACAGCGTGATCGGCGCCCGCTCCATCATTGGCTCCTGCGCCATGGTGCGCGCGGGCTTCTCCTGCCCCGCTGAATCCCTGGTGATGGGGGTGCCCGCCAAAGTACACAAACCCCTGAGCCAGCGAGAAATCGACAAAAAGCGCGAAGCAACCCAACGCTACATGGCGCTGGCCAAGCGCTCATTAGCCGCACTCGTTCCCTGTTGATCAATTCTCGGCGCCCGCCTACCCCATGGCCATATGCCCCGCCTAGCGCGGCTCGCCGGCATAGTGGTGGTGATTGCGGATTTCACGGATCAGGCTTTTCGCCGCTTCGGGCAAGGATTCGAACTCCCTCACCACGACAGAGCGCTCGCGAGTCGCCCAGGCGTCTTGCAGCGCCACGATCTCCAGCTGCATCGTCTTTTGATAGCGCAGAGCGCTCGATTCGGAGATGACACCGATGCCCACGCCCGCTTCGATCATGCGGCAAGCGGCTTCGAACCCGTAGACCTGAATACGCAGCGGCAGCGTTTGCCCGTACTCGCTGACCTCCTTTTTGAGAAACTCCAGCAAGGTACTGCCGTCGTGAAGCCCCACGTAGGGGTAGGTGAGCGTTTCCCTGAAATGGACTTTCTCGGCGCGCGTCAGCGAATGCCCCTTGGGCACGACCACCACCAGGCGGTCGACGCTAAAGGGCAGTATCTCCAACCCTTTGGTTTTTATCTCACCGGAGGTCACCCCGAAATCCGCCGCGCCGTCCAGCACCCCTCGAAAGATATCCCGGGTGAGCCGCTCCTTGAGATCGATGGTGATGCCCGGGCGGCTACTCAAATAACTCGCCAGCACTTCGGGCATGAACTCGGTCACCGCCACGGTGTTGGCAAAAATGCGAATGTGGCCCGATTCGCCGCTGCTGTAGTTGGAGAAATCGCTTTTGACGTAATCGACCTGGCGCATGATGGTGCGCGCGTGGTGCAGCATATTATGGCCGGCGGGTGTCAGCTCCACCCCATGGCTGCCCCGGTAGAAAAGGCGCGTCCCTAGCTGGCCTTCAAACGATTTTATCCGGGTACTCGCGGCCGCGGTGGAAAGATGCGCCAGTTTGGCTCCGCCGGTCAGGCTGGAGGCCTCGGCCACGTGTATGAACAGCTTCAGATCCGCAATATCAAAATGCACGGCGATGCTCCGTTGGCCCACAAGCGGTGCGACCCTATTTTCTTATCAAGCGGCTCACTCAACGCTGAACCGAGTCAGGATTACAGTGGGCCACCCACCACCGTTTTCTTGATGCCCTCGAGCACACCGGTGCCATCCTCGCGGGCAAGCTCGTCGTACCAGGCCTGGGTCTCGCGGGGGTTGTCGCCGTGGATCATCGCCGCGCGCTTGCGGGCGCGGGTGACGATTTCACCAACCCGCTCGACCCGGGCCTCGTCGTACTCGGCCAGCGCCTTTGCGATCGCCGCCCCGGTCTCAGCACCCGCTTCGAGCGCGGCGCGGACCGCCTCGCTCAGCACCCAGGCATCCTCCATCGCCTGGCAGCCGCCCTGGCCGAGATCCGGCGCCATGCCGTGAGCGGCGTCGCCAAGTAGCGCCACGCGGGTGTCCGTCAGTGTTGCCAAAGGCTCGATGTCGTGAATCTCGACCCGCGCCATGCGCGCCGGGTCGAACTGCTCGATCAGCGCCTGCACCGCCGGCGCCCAGCCATCGAAGTGCGCTGTCAGCTCGTCGCGGTAGCGGGCCGGCTCGCTTACCGTGCCTGCCTCGAGCGGCACGTCGAAAAAGCAGTAGAACTCCTGCCGGCCTTCCTGGTTGCCGCCGGTGCCCATGGGCATCAACGAGACGCGCTTGCCCTCGCCGACGTACTGATCCCAGCTTTCGAGCGGGGCAAGCGCCGGATCAGCCGCCACGCGCACGTTCCAGTTCACGTAGCCCACGTACTGGCGCTCCACCGGGCGCCCGGCGAGCTTGTTGCGAAGCTGCGAGTGGGTGCCGTCCGCCACTACCAGCAGGTCGGCGCGCACGCGCTCGCCGTCCGCCATCACGGCGGTAACGCCGTCATCTTCGGCTTCGTAATCCGTGCAGTGGCGGCCCAGCTGGATATGCTCGGCGCCCACGGCGTCGAACAGCGTCTGCTGCAGCGCGGCGCGGGAAATCGGGCAGGCGCGCTGGTCAACCGCCTCGTAAAGGGGGGTAAGCGAGAAGTCGCTGAGAAGCTGGCCGTCGTGGCTTAAGTAGCGCATACGGGTCATCTCACCGCTGATGCGCTCGATGGCGTCGCCCAGCCCCAACCGGTGCATCACCTTGACGCCGTTGGGCCACAGCGAAATGGCCGCTCCCACCGGGCGCATGACCTCGACGCGCTCGAAGACCCGCACGCGATGCCCCTGGCGCTGAAAGGCCAGCGCCGCGCTCAACCCGCCCATACCCGCGCCAATCACGACAATCTCCAGCGCCATACCGCCTCCCGTTATTTGAAATACCCTTCGAACCACCTGGTTTTGAGCCTACCGCATTCGCCTCGCTAATGCTTGTGGGAGGAAGCTTTAGCTCGCGATGGATGGCCCATCGAAGTATCAGACCACGCGCAGTCAACGCACTCCGCGCGTATCGAACGCCTGCGCGAAAGCGGTCAGCTCGTCGAACAGCCAGACGGTGGCGGGATCGCGCGCGTAGAGTTCGTGCTGAATCAGCGTGAGCGTAAGCGCACCAAGCGCCAAAGGCGCCTCGACCTGGCGCACCGGCAACAGCGCGGTGAAGCGCTCGGCCATGCGCCGGGGCAGCGTCATGATCGCGTCGGTCAGCGCCACCACACGCGCCGCGGCGATGTAATTGAGGTTACGCGAGATCACCCGGCGGCCAAGGCCGTGCGCGCCAAGGCACTCGTCGATAGGGCCTGGCCCCAGCCCGCTGATATCGGCAAGCTCCACGTGGGCCGCCCCGGCAAACGCCGCAAGGGAAAGCGAGTCGCCGACGGTGGCGTTATCGCGGGCGGCCAGGCACACCCACTCCTCCTCGAACCAGGGGGTAGAGAGCACGCCGGCCGGCAGCTCGACCCGCCGGTCAAGCCCCACCACCATATCCACCTGGCGACTCTGCAGGCCTTCGCTCAGCACCTGCGGAGTGATCAGCTCGATCGAGAAGCTCAGCCCGGGCGCCTGCTGAAGCAGCCGGCTCAGAAACGGCGGATACAACAGCTCCTCGAAGTAGTCCGTGGTGGCCAGGGTAAAGTGGCGTGCGCTGGTCGCGGCGGCAAAGGCCGGCGGCGGGGCCAGCCCCTCTTCGAGAAGCCCCAGCGCCTGAACCACCGCGGGCAGCAGCGCCTCGGCCCGGGGCGTGGGCTGCATCCCTTGGTCGGTACGCACGAAAAGCGGGTCATCGAGCGCTTCGCGCAGCCGACGCAGCGCGTGGCTAATGGCGGGCTGGGAGAGGTGCAGCTTCTGCGCCGCTCGGGTGACGTGACGCTCGCGCATCAGCGTGATGAAGATCGGCAGCAGGTTGAGGTCGAAATGTCGGGGCAGCGCCATGACGCACCATTATTCAGGTTTTTTATGGCTCGATTCTAAACATTCATTTTATTCATTGCTCGATCTTCCTTATCGTCGCGACTTTCCTTTCTCCTCGAGGAGACGCTCGCCGGTGGCCGCACACATCGCTCAACCCTCCCCGCTCATGCCGAGTCTTTTCGGCGACGTGATTACCAGCTTCATGAACGTGCCTCGCGCGTTCGACCCCAAAACCACCGAGGCCGACGTGGTCGTCAGCGGTGTGCCGTTCGACCTGGCCTGCTCCGGGCGTGCCGGCACCCGCATGGGGCCGAATGCCATTCGCCAGGCCACGGCGAACCTGATCTGGGAAGGCAAGCGCTGGCCCTGGGACTTCGCGCTGGAAGAGCGCTTGAAGGTCGTGGACGCGGGCAACCTGGACTACGCCTACGGCGAACCGGAGAGCCTGGTCGACAACCTGGAGAGCCACGCCGGGCGCTGGCTGGCCGCGGGCAAGAAGATGCTCACCCTCGGCGGCGATCACTACATCAGCCTGCCGCTTCTACGCGCGCATGCCCGCGAGCACGGTCCACTGGCGCTGATCCATTTCGACGCCCACACCGACACCTACGAACAGGGCACGCGCTTCGATCACGGCACCATCTTCCACCACGCGCTGAAGGAAGGCCTGGTGGTGCCGGAGCACTCGCTGCAGATCGGCATTCGCACCAGCTACGATCGCGCCAACCACCCCTATGAAGTGCTGGACGCCGACTGGGTCAACGACCACGGCTCGAAAGCGGTGCTCGAGAAAATTCGCGCCCGCGTCGGCCACCACCCGGCCTACGTGACCCTGGACATCGATGGCCTCGACCCGGCCTTCGCCCCGGGCACCGGCACGCCGGTATGCGGCGGCATGAGCACCGATTTACTGCTGAAAGTCGTTCGCGGCCTGGTGGGTATGGAGCTCGTCGGTATGGACGTGGTCGAGGTCAACCCGGCCTATGACCACGCCGACATCACCTCGCTCGCCGCCGCAACGTTGGGGCTGGAGTTTCTCTACGTACTGGCAGCGGGCAAGGTACCGATCAGCACTCGATAGCGTTGACCGCGAGGCCGCCCTTCGAGGTCTCCTTGTACTTGTCGAGCATGTCGCGGCCGGTGTCGCGCATGGTGCGAATCACCTTGTCCAGCGAGATGAAGTGGGAGCCGTCGCCGTGCAACGCCATCTGGGCGGCGTTGATCGCCTTGACCGTGGCGATGGCGTTGCGCTCGATGCAGGGCACCTGAACCAGACCGCCCACCGGGTCGCAGGTCAGCCCCAGGTTGTGCTCGAGGCCGATTTCGGCGGCGTGCTCGACCTGGGCGGGCGTCGCCCCCATCACCTCGGCCAGGCCTGCCGCGGCCATCGCGCAGGCGGAGCCGACCTCGCCCTGACAGCCCACCTCGGCCCCGGAGATCGAGGCGTTCTTCTTGCACAGAATGCCGATGGCGCCGGCGGCGAGCAGAAAGTCCACCACGTCGCCCTCACCCACCCCCGGCTGAAATTTCATGTAATAGCCAAGCACCGCCGGAATGATTCCCGCTGCGCCGTTGGTCGGCGCGGTGACCATGCGCCCACCGGCGGCGTTCTCCTCGTTCACGGCGAGTGCGAAGATGTTGACCCACTCCATCGCCGAGAAGGTCGAGGCGATCAAACACGGGTTCTGTTCGGCGGCCTGCAGGCGCTGGTGCAGAAGTCGGGCGCGGCGCTTGACGTTGAGCCCGCCGGGCAGCACGCCCTCGTGGGTCAGCCCATTGTCGATACACTCGCGCATCACCTGCCAGATCCGCCAGAGCTCGCTTCGCACCTCGGCCTCGCTGCGCCAGGTCTTTTCGTTTTCCATCATTAGCTCGCTGACACGCAGGCCTTCGCGCTGGCAGTGGGCCAGAAGCTCCTCGGCGGAGCTGAAATCGAAGGGAATCGCGGCGCTGTCCATATCCTCGAGCCGCTCGTCCACCTGGTGCTGGTCGACGACGAAACCGCCGCCCACCGAGTAGTAGGTGTTGGCCAGAAGCTCCTCGCCGCCCTCATCGAAGGCGCGAAGCGTCAGGGCATTAGGGTGGTGCGGCAGGCTTTCATCGTGAAAGATCAGATCCCGCTCCAGGACGAAGGCGATCTCGCGCCGACGCCCCAGCGCCAGCGTTTGCGTCTCTTTCACCGCCTGGATCGCCGCAGAAATGATCGCCGGGTCGATCTGGTCCGGCCGCTCGCCCATCAGGCCCACGACAATGGCGTGATCGGTGCCATGCCCCACGCCCGTGGCGGCCAGCGACCCGTAAAGGTGCACTTCCAGCCGCTGCACACGATCGACCACGCCCGCCGCCTCCACCGCCGCCGCGAACTTGTACGCCGCCAGCATGGGGCCCACCGTATGCGAGCTGGACGGACCGATACCGATCTTGAACAGATCGAAGACGCTGATGGGCATAGGAGTCCTCCAGAACGTTGGGGTTGATAAAGTAAAGGCCAGAGGCGTCAGTATCGTCAATGCAGGCAGGCGTACCCGGGGGCCATTCCTTCAGATATTTTGATCACCCCGAATCGCTCCCTGGCGTCAGGGCGTCTGAGTCTCCAGTGCCTGGCATAGATCGCCCAGAAAATCCGCCACGCCCTTGGGCAGCACGCGCCCGGCGAGTGTTTGCACCTCCAGCGTGCGTCCGCTCATTTCCCGGTCACGAATCGGCAGTGAGACGAGCTCCGCAGACTCATGCAGATGGCGAATCGAGACGTCGCCGATCAGCGTGATGCCACCCTGACACACGGCAAAGTGCACCAGCGTCGTGACGAAGTTGCTGGTCATCACCGGCTCGATCAGAAGCCCCTGACGGCTGCAACTGACGTTGAACAGCTGGCGGATGGTGGTGTTCTCGGTAGGCAATGCCAGATCGAAATTGGCCAGCTGAGAAAGCGACACTTGCTTCTTGCCCGCCAGCGGATGCGTGCGGTGCATGACCGCGTGAATCGGCGCCATGACGCGCTTTTCCACCTTGATGTTCTTCTCCGGCGACGGCGAGATCGTAAGCCCGATGTCCGCAAGCCCTTCGCACACCCGCTGAATCACGTCCGTCGAGGAGGTCACCGTCACGTCGAAGTGAATGCCGTGGTGCTTCTCGCGGTAAAGGCTGATCACGTGGGGCAGTAGAAAGCTCGCCAGCCCCTCGATGCTCGCGATACGCACCGTTCCCCGCTGAATGCCCTCAAGCCCGGTGATTTCCTCGATCACCCGGGCGGCGTCCAGACGCGCCTTGCGCGCGTGGGCGGCGAGAAGCTCGCCAGAGGGGCTCAGTCGCATGCCGGAAGGGTGGCGCTCGAAGAGCTGGCTGCCAAGCTCCGACTCGAGCCGGGCGATCTGACGGCTGACCGCCGAGGGCGCGACGTGCAGCGCCTGGGAGGCCTTGTTGATCGAGCCGTGGCGCACGATCTCCAGAAAATAGCGCAGCGCGGGGTCGATCAGAAGCCGCTCGTTCATTGAAAACCTCCAGCTCAGGGCGGGTCAGGGTATTGCCGAAAAGGCAACACCGCTTTCGAAAAATACCGCTAACTTGTTACCCCTTGCCAGCACTAGTATCGAGAAAGAAGTAACGCCCGAGGCAGATCGATAAGGCGCACCTCCAATAACAAGCGCCGATTTGCCGACCCATGACGTGGTGATCGCCAGCCGCTAATAATATCAATGGAGAGTGCGATGAAGACGATACTACCGAACCGTTTCCCGAAAAAGGCGCTGCTGACTGCCCTTGGCATGGCAAGCGCGCTTACCTTTACCGCCCAGGCCCAGGCCGATACCACCGTCAACGCCGTGATGCACTCGGCGCTTCGCGCACTCGACCCGGTATCGAGCAGCGCGACCATCGCCCGTAACCACGGCTACATGATCTATGACACGCTGATCGGGCTCGATGCAGATCTGACTCCACAGCCGCAGATGGCGGACTGGGAGGTTTCTGAGGATGGCCTCACCTACACCTTCACCCTGCGCGAGGGACTGACCTGGCACGACGGTAGCCCCGTGACGGCAGCGGACTGCATCGCCTCCCTCGAGCGCTGGTCGAGCTTCGACCCGGGCGGCACGCTGATCTTCGATCATCTCGAGAGCCTGACGGCGCTTGACGACCACCGCTTCGAGCTCACCCTCACCACCGAACTTGGCGACGTGATCGGCCTTTTGGCCAAGCCCTCGGCGGTAGCGGCGTTCATGATGCCCGAGGCAGTCGCCTCGATCGAGCCGGGCCAGCCGCTGCCTAACCAGATTGGCTCCGGGCCGTTTCGCTTCGTGAGCGACGCCTTCCAGCCTGGCGTGAAAGCGGTCTACGCGCGCTTCGACGAGTACGTGCCGCGCGACGAGGCGCCCTCCGGCACCGCAGGCAGCAAGGAAGTGTTTGTTGACCGGGTGGAGTGGATCCACATGCCGGACGTGCAGACCATGGTCAACGCCATCAACAGCGGCGATATCGATTACATCGAGCGCACGCCCTTCGATCTGCTGCCGCTTCTGGAGAGCAACCCCGAGATCCACGCCGAGGTGCTCGACCCGCTGGGCATGCTCACACTCGCCCGCATGAATTTCCTCCACCCTCCCTTCGACGACGCGCGTATCCGCCGCGCCGCGCTTTTAGCCATCGGCCAGGATGACGTGATGGCCGCGCTGGTCGGCGACCCGCGCTTTTACGAGACCTGCGCGTCGGTCTACGGCTGCAACACCGCGCTCTCGAGTGAGGCCGGTGGCGAGTCACTCAAGGATGGCGGTGATCTCGACCAGGCCCGCGCGCTGCTCGAGGAGGCGGGTTACGACGACACGCCCATCGTGCTGCTGCAGCCTTCGGATGTAGCGACCCTGACGCCGCAGCCGCTGGTGGTCGCCCAAGCGCTGAGAGCCGCCGGCTTCAACGTCGAGCTTCGCCAGATGGACTGGCAGACCCTGGTCAGCCAGCGCGCCAGCCGCGAGGCCTCGAGCAACGGCGGCTGGGACATGATCTTCACCAACTTCGGCGTGGATAGCCTCTGGTCGCCGAGCATCAATCCGCTTTTGATCAGCACCGGTGAAGAGGAGAGCTGGTTTGGCTGGCCCACGGACCCTGAGATGGAAACGCTGCTCGACGAGTTTGCTCTCGCGACCGACGGCGACGAGCGCCAGGCGCTTGCCGAGGACATTCAACGCCAGGCCATGGAGCAGGCCACTTTCGTACCCTTGGGCCAGTTCCAGAACGTGATCTCCTGGCGTGACGAGCTAAGCGATGTCGTCGCCGGCCCCATCCCGGTGTTCTGGGGCATGCACAAGGCCGAATGACCCGTCGCCCTCGCCTGCGGGCGGGGGCTTCTGCCTGCCCACGTGAGGAGTTTCCCATGCTCAGCTACTTCATTCGCCGACTGCTGGCGGCCATACCGGTAATGCTGGTCGTCGCGCTCAGCGTCTTTCTTCTACTGCGCCTGGCCCCGGGCGACCCGGCGGTGATCATCGCCGGCGACATGGCAAGCCCCGCCCAGGTGGAGAGCATTCGCGTAGCACTCGGGCTCGACCAACCCATTTACACCCAGTTTTTCATCTGGATGGGCAACATGCTCCAGGGCGATTTCGGCACCTCGCTGATATCCCAGACCTCGGTGCTGTCGATGATCATCCAGCGCCTGGCGCCCACTATCAGCCTGGCGGTGGCGGCGATCGTCTTCACTGTGCTGATCTCGGTGCCCCTGGGTGTCATCGCCGCCTGGCGTCAGGGAAGCTGGATCGACAATCTCGTCATGTCGATTTCCGTGGTCGGCTTCTCCGTGCCCGTATTCGTGATTGGTTACATCGTCATTCAGGTGTTCGCGATCAACCTGGGGTGGCTGCCGGTACAGGGCTATCGCAGCCTGGATCACGGTTTTGGCGAGTACGCCAGCCGCCTGGTGCTACCGGCGCTGACGCTGTCGTCGGTGTATATCGCGCTGATCGCTCGCATGACCCGCGCCAGCATGCTCGAAGTGCTCAAGGAGGATTACATCCGCACCGCCCGCGCCAAGGGCCTGGGCGAGCGGCTGGTGTTGTTTCGCCACGCGCTGAGAAACGCCGGCGTGCCGATCCTGACCGTCATCGGTACCGGTTTCGCGCTGATGGTCTCAGGCGTAGTGGTCACTGAAAGCGTGTTCAACATTCCCGGGCTCGGGCGGCTGATCATCGACGCCGTGCTGGCGCGGGACTATCCCGTCATCCAGGCGATCATCCTGCTGACCGCCGGGCTTTACGTGCTGATCAATCTGTTGATCGATCTCTCCTACGCCGTGACCGACCCGAGGATTCGCTACTGATGATCACTCACACCTCCCCCCGGAGGTTTGGCATGCGTCCATCACTGCACGCCGTGACCTCCCGACTGCTGCACCTGCGCCCGCTCACCACCACGTGGATCGCCGCCGCCATTCTGGTCGTGATTACGCTGATGGCGCTGTTCGCCCCACTGATCGCGCCTTTCGATCCGACCGCGATCAATCCAGCCAACCGGCTGCAGGACGCCAACGCCACCTACTGGCTGGGCACCGATGCCTACGGCCGCGATCTGTTTTCACGCGTGGTGTACGGCGCTCGCGTCTCGCTCACCGTGGGTGTCGGCGTGGCGGCGCTCACGCTTCTGATCGGCCTACCGCTGGGGCTGATCGCCGGCTACTTTCGCGCCATCGATGCGGTGCTGATGCGTTTCATGGATGGCCTGATGGCGATTCCCGGCATTCTGGCCGCCATTGCCATCGTCTCGCTCACCTCGGCGAACCTGTGGATGCTGATGATCGCGATCACGGTGCCGGAGATTCCCCAGATCGTGCGCCTGGTGCGCTCCAACGTGCTCGCCACGCGCGAAGAGGCCTTCGTGGAAGCCGCGACGCTCATGGGCACCCCCACTCGCACGATTCTCTGGCGCCACCTGATGCCCAACACCTTCGCCCCGCTGATCGTGCAATGCACCTACGTGTGCGCCGCGGCGATTCTGACCGAGGCGACGCTGTCGTTTCTGGGCGTCGGGCTAAGCTCGGAAATTCCCACCTGGGGCAACATCATGTCCGACGGTCGCATCTACTTTCAGCTCAAGCCGTCGCTGATCTTCTGGGCAGGCTTTCTATTGTCGCTGTGCATTCTGTCGATCAATCTGCTGGGCGACGCGGCGCGCGACTCGCTGGATCCCACCATGAAGCGTAAGGAGAGTTGAGATGTCCACCGAATCTCCCGTGCTGAGCGTCGATCAGCTGATCGTCGATACCACAGACAGGACGCCCAAGCGCATTCTCAAGGGCGTCTCCTTCGACATTCACGCCGGCGAAACCCTGTGCCTGGTGGGCGAATCCGGCTCCGGCAAGTCGGTATCATCGCTTACCGCCATGGGGCTTTTACCCAAGCGAAGCCTTGAAACCACCGGCGGGCGCATCACTCTGGACGGCGAATCGCTGCTGGACGCCACGCCCAAACGGCTGAGCCAGCTTCGCGGCAGCCGCATGGCGATGATCTTTCAGGAGCCGATGACCGCACTCAACCCGGTGCTCGGCGTAGGCAAGCAGCTCGATGAGGTGCTGGCCTGCCACACGTCGCTCTCCGGCGGGCAGCGCCGCGCCCAGGTGCTCGAGGCACTCGAACAGGTGCACCTGCCGGATATCGAGCGCGTGTACCAGAGCTTTCCTCATCAGCTCTCCGGCGGGCAGCGTCAGCGCATCATGATCGCCATGGCGCTACTCTTGAAGCCCAGACTTCTGATCGCCGACGAGCCCACCACGGCGCTGGACGTCACCACCCAGCACCAGATACTCAAATTGATTCGCGAACTGCAGCAGCGCCACGGCACCGCGGTGCTGTTCATCACCCACGACATGGGCGTGGTGGTGGATATCGCCGACCGCGTTTGCGTGATGAAAACCGGCGAGATCGTGGAAACCGGCCCGGTGCGCGAGGTACTTGGCAAACCGCAGCACGCCTACACCCGACGCCTGCTGGAAGCGGTGCCGAGCCTGACCCCGCGCCCGGCTCGCGCTTTCAAGAGCGAGCGCCGCGTGCTCGATGTCACCGAGCTGCACAAGGAATTTGCGCCCAAACGCGGCCTGTTGGGCTTTTTGAAACCGCGCCGCGCGGCCACCCACGCGGTCAATGACGTCAGCTTCGAGCTCAAGGCCGGGCGCACGTTAGGCATTGTGGGCGAATCCGGCTCGGGCAAGTCGACGCTTGCGCGCTGCGTAATGCGTTTGATCACCCCGACCGGGGGTACCGTGCGCGTCAACGGCCAGGACATCGCCGCTCTTCGCTCGCGAAGCCTCAAGCCGCACCGCGGGCGCATTCAAATGGTGTTTCAGGACCCCTACCGCTCGCTGAACCCGCGCCGGACCATTGGCCAGAGCCTGACCGAAGGCCCGACCAACTACGGCAAGCCCTACAAGGAAGCCCTGGCCCGAGCGCGTGAACTGCTGGAATTGGTCGGCCTGCCAGCGGATGCCATCGAGCGCTACCCGCACCAGTTCTCCGGCGGCCAGCGCCAGCGCATCGCCATCGCCCGGGCGCTGGCTATGGAGCCGGACGTGATCGTCGCCGACGAAGCCGTCTCGGCGCTGGATGTCTCGGTGCAGGCCCAGGTGCTGGCGCTTCTGGACGATATTCAGGCACGCCTGGGGGTGGCGGTACTGTTCATTACCCACGATCTTCGCGTGGCCGCGCAGATCTGCGACGACGTGCTGGTGATGCAGCGCGGTCGGGTGGTCGAAGTCGGCCCCGCCGAGGACGTGCTGGGCAACCCGCGCGCTGACTACACCCGCCAGCTGATCGAGGTCGCGCCCGGACGAAGCTGGGATTTCGCCGCCTTTGCGCCGGTCGCCTGACGCTTTATAAAAGATTCATAAAAGGAGGCAACGCCATGAATGCCTGTGACCTGAGCGCCACCCAGGCGCGCCGCCTGATGGCCACGAAAAAGCTCTCCGCGCTGGAGCTGACCGAAAGCTGCATGGCGCGTATCGAGGCGGTCAACCCCGCCGTCAATGCGCTGGTGGCCCAGGACGTCGACGCCTGGCGCGAAGGCGCGAAGAACGCCCAGCGCGCTATCGACCGGGGCGAGCGGCTCGGCCCACTGCACGGCCTGCCGCTGTGCGTGAAGGACATGGTCGACGTGACCGGGCTGCCCACCACCTTCGGCAGCCAGATCTACGCCGACAACGTCGCCCAGGGCGACGACCCGATGGTGGCGCAGCTGCGTGAGGCCGGCGCCTTGATGGTCGGCAAGACCAACAACCCCGAGTGGAGCGCTGGCGGCAACACCCGCAACGCCGTTTACGGCGCGACCGCCAATCCTTTTGACGTGACCCGCTCCGCCGCGGGCTCCTCCGGCGGCTCCGCCGTGGCGCTGGCCTGCGGCATGGCGCCACTGGCCACCGGCTCCGACACCGGCGGCAGCCTGCGCAACCCGGCAGCGTTTTGCGGCGTGGTGGGCTTTCGCCCCACGCCTGGGCTCGTGCCCGGCAACCGCGCTCAGGCCTGGCTTCCGATGTCGATGAACGGCCCCATGGCGCGCACCGTGGAGGACGCCGCGCTGATGCTCTCGACGATGATTCGCCCGGACCGCCGCGACCCCTGGACGCCAATCGTCGATGGCCAAGGCGTTCACGCGCCCGCCGCGTTTCGCCAGCTGCCCCGGGTGGATCTCTGCAGCCAGCGCGTCGCCTTCACCGAGGACTTCGGCTTCGCCATGACCGAGCGGCTGGTGCGTCGAAGCTTCAACGACAAGCTCGCCCGCTTTGGCCACGTGTTCGGCCAGCTTGACGATACCCACCCGGAATGCCCGGACGCTGATGACACCTTTGCGGTGATTCGCGCGCTCTGCTTCTCCGGCATGCACCGGGAGCTGTTGCAGCAGTATCCCGACCTGGTCGGCCCCAACGTGCGCGACAACGTGCGCGAGGGAGAAAGCTACTCGGCGCTGGACGTGGTGCGCGCGCTGACCAATCAGCAGCATCTTTACCGTCACTGGCAGACGTTTTTCGAGCATCACGACTTCGTGCTGGCGCCCACCACCACCATCAGCCCGCGAGACTGGCACGAGCTCTACCCGACCGAGATCGACGGCGAGCCGACGCAAAGCTACTACCACTGGCTCTCGATGGCCTACGCCTCGACGCTTGCCGGCCACCCGTCGGTGACGCTGCCCACCGGGCGCGACGAAAACGGGCTGCCCTTTGGCCTGCAGATCATCGGCCGGCGCGGCAGCGACCTGGAGACCCTGGCCTTCGCCCGCGAGCTCGAAACGCTTTTCGAGGGCGACGAGGCACTTGCGCGCCCCCGAGTCGATCTCGACTACCTGATGGAGGCAGCGCCGCTCAAGAGTGCCGAGGGCTTCATGGGGTTTTAGCGCGCGCCTGACGCCTCATTTTCGATTCCTGAACAAAAGGACACCGCATGGCCGACAATGCACTCGACCACTGGCAGGCGCTCGCCCGCGCCGGCACCGACCCGCTCCTGTGCGCGCTGACCCGGCGCGAGGCGGCCTTCTGGGTGAATCCAAAACGCACTTTTTTCGAGAGCGTTCGCGACGCGCTGCCGCTGAGCGCGGCAGATATCGACGAAGCCGCCGCGCGGCTTGAACGCTTCGCCCCCTACTTCGCTAAAGTGTTTCCTGAAACCGCTGCGGCCGGGGGCATCATCGAGTCGCCGCTGCACCGCGCCGACTCGCTCGCCTTCGCCGCCGCCGAGCGCTGGAAGGTCTCCGCCCCGGCGAGCCTGTGGCTCAAGTGCGACAGCCACCTGCCGATCTCGGGCTCGATCAAGGCCCGGGGCGGCTTTCACGAGGTGCTGCTCCACGCCGAAACCCTGGCCCTTGAGCATGGGCTGATCACCCGGCAAGACGACTACGTCTGCTTCGCCACGCCGGCGTTCAAGACGATGTTCGCGCACCATTCGATCGTGGTGGGCTCGACGGGCAACCTGGGGCTGAGTATCGGTATTCTCAGCGCTCAGCTCGGCTTCAAGGTGACGGTGCACATGTCCGCCGATGCGCGGCCCTGGAAGAAGGTCCTCTTGCGCGAGAAAGGCGTTCAGGTGGTCGAGCATAAGTCCGACTACAGCGTCGCCGTGGCCGAGGGGCGCGAGGAAGCGCTGGCCACGCCGCGCTGCCACTTCGTCGACGACGAGGACTCCACCGCGCTGTTTCTGGGCTACGCCGTGGCCGCCCGGCGCCTCGAGCGCCAGCTCGAAACAGAAGGCATTCGGGTCGATGCCGAGCACCCGCTAATCGTCCATCTGCCCTGTGGGGTGGGCGGCGGCCCGGGTGGGGTCGCCTTCGGCCTGAAGCACGTCTTCGGCGACGCGGTGCACTGCCTGTTCGCCGAGCCTACTTCGTCGCCCTGCATGCTGCTGGGCATGGCCACCGAACTCCACAACGCCATCAGCGTGCAGGATATCGGCCTGGATAACCTCACCTGCGCGGATGGTCTTGCGGTCGGGCGCCCCTCGGCGTTCGTCGGCACGCTGATGGAGCCGCTGCTCGACGCGCTCTACACCGTCAGCGACGACGAGCTCTACGCATTGGTCGCCCTGACGCAAAAGCACGAAAAGCTGGCGCTGGAACCCTCCGCCGTGGCGGGTTTGCCGGGCTTTGCGCACCTGGCCCGCGCCGATCGCGCCACCCTCGACACCCTTGGCCTGGCCGGTCACCTGGGTCACGCCACGCATCTGGTCTGGGCCACCGGGGGCTCGATGGTGCCCGAGGAGGAAATGACCGGGTATCTGGAAAAAGGGCGAGCGCTTTTGAAAACCGTCGAGTCATCCACCGCCTAATCGGGATGTGCCCCGGCACCCAATAGCCCTTCCCGCCGCCCCATCGGCCGGCGCAGCCAACACGTCATCAGCACTACCGCCAACAGCACCTCGGCCAGGTCGCCGCCGTAGTACATCCACTGGGCGGCGGCTTGGATGTGTTCGAGGGTATGGCCGGTGCCGCGGGGAAAGCCCCACCCGTACATCAGCTTGCCCAGCAGGCTGTGAGTGGCGATCGCGGCGAAAAGCACGATCAGGCGAAAGCGCAGGCTTAGCCGGTGCGGTGAGGCGTCGGGCTCGGCGAGGATCGCCCAGCAGAAGAGATAGCCCGCGAGCAGAAAATGCAGGTGCACCGCGTAGTGCAGCAGCGGGCTTTCAAGCGAAGCCGCGTAGAGCGGCGTCAGATACAACACGTACATGCCGCCCACGTTGAGCAACAGCGCCGTGACCGGGTGAGCCACAGCACGCATGAAGCGACTATGCAGCAGCGCTACTACCCACTTACCGCCGGTTTGGGGCAGCGTCTTGAGCAGCAGCGTCATCGGCGCGGCCAGCACCCAACAAAGCGGGGCGAACATGCCAATTAAAAGATGCAGCGTCATGTGGCCGACCAGATCCCCATGCGCCCAGATCATCAGCGAAGGCCAGAAGGCGATGGCCAGAAGCGTACTGCCCAGAAGGAAAAAGCCGCAGCGCCAAAGACGCCAGCCTGGTTCGCTTTTCCATTGAAGCCAGGCCGCGGCCAGATATTGGTAGGTGACGAGCACGACCAGCAGAAAAGGCAGCCAGTCCAGCGCGCCGTGGTAGGCGGCGTGCATTCAGCGCGCGGCGCGGGCGCGGCGCCAGAGCCAGGCGCCGATCAGCAAGAACACGACCGCGAAGGCGTTCCAGACCAGGTCGTACATCAGCGGATCCACGCCGTAGCGAATCTGGTGCAGGCGCAGAATCTTGTGGTTGATGATGCCATCGAAAAGCTGAAAGCCACCCATCCCCAGAAAGAACCCCGCCTTCGCCCAGGCCACGCTCAAGCGCCCGCGCTGGGAAAGATCGAGCAGTAGAAAAACGCCGATCACAACGGCCAGCAGTTCGAAGGCGTGTAATAGGCCATCGGAGAGGATGCCCAAGGCGGGCGTGGAGAAGTCGAAAAAGTGGTGCCACTGCAACAGCTGATGAAAGACGATCTCGTCGAGCGCGGCCATGACGCCGATGCCCACCAGTACCGCCGCCCAGAGCGAGCGGCGGAACTCCTTGTTGATGTGAGCATCCGTTCGTTGTGTCATGTGTGGACTCCCTGGTCGTCAGGTCAGCATAGACAGCGCTGGAAAACGCTGCAATGCATCACAGCCGCCAGTCCAAGCCTGGTGCAAAGGGGTTATTCATCACCAGGCTTGGATGCTCGCGCTTGAACAACGTGCTTTTTTTCAAAGCGAATGGCCAACTTTCACTGATATTCGTTGCTCGGATAAATGTTGCGCTCCTCTACCCATGACGCTGGCGTCCCGTTGGACTTTCGCTTTTGGACCCTCTAAGGTATCCCTCCCCGAGCGTTTCCCGGGGCCATCAATCAGGTTTACTGCGGTAGACCCATCGAGCTGGATCACCAGTACTTTCGACGCCCTGCCTGTTGCGGGCATCATCGATAGAAGAGGGAATCCATGTCGATCCACTATGCCGACGCGGGCCGCTGCATGCCCCGCCGTCCTCCGCCCAGCCATCGCTCTGGGTAATGCCAGGCTTTGACGCCGCTCGCTAGCGCGTAAACGCGCCTCGCCAGAGGCTGTATTCATCGCGCCTTTGGTATCGGCCCTCGACCATCGTTCGTCGATACGCCGAACCGCTAACCGGCACTACAGCCCCGTATGGCCGCTGCGCGATCCATGCTGTGAGATCGCCGCTCAACGCGAATTTCGTGCCTCGTCACTGCCTTGCGCCTTCACTCGCTGTACTCGGCGTGCGTTGCCGCGCGCGTGTGAGTGCGCCTTGCCATTCACCGAGGGACTCTCTTTGAACAACGAATCCTTGTATCAATTCTCGACCTTGACCGTCGTTTTGCTGCTGCTCGCCTTTTACGGCGGCACTTACCTGATGACCCTGGGCATTCGCAAGAAAAAAGAAGACGCCGATGCTTTCATGGTCTCCAACCATCGCGTGGGCTTCGGCATCGGCGCGGCCAGCATGACCGCGACCTGGATCTGGGCGGCCTCGTTTTACGCCGCTGCCACGTCGGGCTATACCTACGGCGTTTCCGGGCCGATTCATTACGGGCTGTGGGGCGCGCTGATGATTCTGTTCATCTATCCCTTTGGCCGCCGCTTTCGCAAGCTCGCGCCCAATGCCCATACCCTGGGCGAGTTGATCCACGCGCGCCACGGTGCGTCGAGCCAGCTGATCCTCGCCTTCTCCAACATTCTGGGTAGCGTGATCAGCTTGATGGTCAACTTCACCGCCGCAGGGGCCCTGGTATCGGTGCTTTCGCCGCTCTCCTTCCAGGCGGGGGTGATCATCGCAGGCCTTGGCGTGCTGTGTTACACCTTGTGGTCGGGCTTTCGCGCCTCGGTCATTACCGATTTCGCCCAGCTGGTGGCGCTCATGGCCATCGCCATCGTCATCATTCCCGCGGTGTTCTTCGCCATGGGCGGGCCGAGCGAGCTGGTCGCGGGGCTGGATAACCTGACCCTCGAGCAGGCCAATTTCTTCTCCACCGATGCCATCCTCAACCAGGGCGCACCCTTCTTCGTGGCGGTGCTGGCCTACGCGATCGGTAACCAGACGATTTCCCAGCGCCTGTTCGCGGTCAACGAAGATCACATCAAGCCGACCTTTCTGACCGCGACGGTAGGCTACGGCGCTATCGTCATTGGTCTGGGTATGATAGGCCTGATGGCGCTGACGCTGGGCGTCACGCCGCTCGACGGCGACATGAATAACCTGATCCCGCAGATGGTCTCGAGCTATCTGCCGCCGCTGTTCATTGCGCTGTTCTTCATTCTGGTGATCGGCTCGCTCTCGTCCACCGCCGACTCCGATCTCTCGGCGCTGTCGGCGATCGTCATGGCCGACATCTATGGCAAGAACATAGCCCGTGGGCGCGCCAACCCGCAGCGTATGCTACTGATCGGCCGTTTGACCATGGTCGTTGCGACCGTGCTGGGCATCGTCTTCGCCAGCTTCTCGCTGGATATTCTGGTCATGCTGGTGTTTGTCGGCGCGCTCTGGGGCGCCATCGTCTTTCCCGTCATCGCCAGCTGCTTCTGGGACCGGATCACCAACACGGCATTCACCGCTGCGGTGCTGGTCGCGATGGTGCTGTTCTGCGCGGCCCGCTTCGAGCTTATCCCGCTGTCCGGCGCCGGTGGCCTGTTCTTCGAGCTGCTGGCAAGCGTCGGCGGTGGGGTGATCATCGGGTTGATGGTTTTCGGCTTTTTTGGCCGTATCGCCGGCATGGTCGCGGGCGGCCTGGCACTGATCGCCATGCTGATCTTCGCCACGGGCTTTCTACGCGATTACACGGTGCTGCTGGCCTCACTCACCGCTTACGGCGCCAGCACGATCGTCTGCATCGCGCTGAGTCTGGCCAGCCGCCAGCCGCGCTTCGATTTCGCCAGCATCGGTGAGCGCGTGGGCAGCTACGACCAGGCGTCGGCCGAGCCAAGCGAACGCGAGAGCTTTAACGCACGGCCTGCCACGAGCTGATGGCTTGATATAACGACGCACTACAACGAACGACTCGGGAGAACGTTACCATGACCGCTCTAATGACCTTTTATGTGCTGATCTGGCCCGCCCTTACGCTGGGCGTACTCGTACTGATCTGTCGCGCCGTGCTGCGCGACCGTAAAGCGGCGCGCGCGCAAAACCGCGAACTGGTGTAGCGCCCGCGCCGCCTTTCATCGGCCTGCGCCGCTTATCGCATTCACTCACTCGGCCAGGGCGGGCTGCTCGAGGAAATACCCTTCGTTGCGCACCGTGCGAATCAGGCGCGGGTGGCGGGCGTCATCTTCCAGCGCCTGGCGCAGGCGGCTGATGCACACATCCACCGAGCGGTCGTTGATGAAGTATTCCCGGCCGAAGGCGTGACGGCTTAGCGCATCGCGGCTGATGATGCGGTTGGGCGTGTCGCTGAGCGCCTCCAGCACCATGAAGTCCGAACGAGTGAGGTCGATCGTCTCGCCTCTGGGCGAGTGAAGTCGACGCAGGCGCAAGTCGAGCCGCCAGCCGGCGAAGTGGCGCGCCTCGGCCGGTGGTTCGGCCACGGCCTTGACGCGGCGGCGCACGGCGCGGATACGGGCGAGCAGCTCGCGCGGCTCAAAAGGCTTGCACAGGTAGTCGTCGGCGCCGATCTCGAGCCCGATGATGCGCTCGGTGGCCAGGTCGTGCGCGCCGGTCATGATGACCGCCAGGCGCTCGTGATGCTTCAACACACGACACAAGCCGAGCCCCTCCTCGCCGGGCAGCCAGTGCTCGAGTACGACCAGATCCACGCCTTCATCGAGGCACTCCCACATCTCGCGTCCGCTGATCGCCAGGCGCGCGCGATAGCCCATCTTCACCAGGTAGTCGCAAGTGCTTTTGCCGTAGCGCTCGTCGTTGTCCACTACCAGCACGCACTCGTCGGCGTTGACCGCGGACGCCCCCTCTTCCCAACACTCCATTACATACGCCCCGTATATCAACACTTTCTCAACAAGCAGGACCAATATAATCTTGCCACCAACTCCGGTAAATACTAATCATTATTATTTTCAAGGGATAGTTAGATGCAGCCTTTACACCAGGCGGCCCGGGGCGCCGCCGCTTTTCCCAGAACGTCGCTTGCCATCGTCATTGGGCTCACTGCGGGCAACGCCCTGTTCAGCGGTGTTGCGCTGGCCCAAACGTCCGCCTCCACTGCGGGCACAGATCCCGTCGAGATGGAGGCCATCCGCGTCGTTGGCAGCTACCAGGGCGATCAGGCCCAAAGCTACACCGTGGAGCAGACTTCGAGCTCCACCGGGCTCGATCTTTCACCCCGCGAGACGCCGCAGTCGGTGACCACCATCACCCGCCAGCAGCTCGACGACCGTCAGGCGGTAAGCCTGGAAGACGCGCTGGAACTGACGCCGGGCATTACCGCCAACAAGGCGGAAGTCGGCGTGCGTACCTCCTACCGGGCGCGCGGCTATAACGTGAACAACTGGAGAATCGACGGTCTGCAGTTCCCCGGCGATACCGGTTTCAGCGGCGGCGGTGGTGCGCTGAACCTGGATCTTTACGAGCGCGTGGACATCGTGCGCGGCGCCAACGGCCTGCTTGGCGGCACCGGCGACCCTTCGGCGACTATCGACCTGCAGCGCAAGCGCCCGGGCCGGGCGTTCGGCGGCAGCGCCTACGCCTCCTACGGACGCTGGGACAACGCCCGGGGCAGCGTGGACCTCAACCTGCCGCTGACCGAAGACGGCAGCGTGCGCTCGCGCTTCGTCGTCACCCAGGGCGAAGGCGACGCCTTCCGCGATCATGAATCCACCCGTACCCGTGGGGCGCTGGCGAGCTTCGAGGTGGACGTGACCGATTCGACCACCCTGGGCGCGGGCTATCAGTACGAGTACAACAAGACCGGCGGCGCCGGCTGGGGCGCCAACGTGCCGATCTGGTTCGCCAGCGGCCGCGTGACGGATCTTCCGCGCAGCACCAACCTGGTGCCGGAGTGGAGCTTCGCCGAGCAGCAAACCGACACCCTGTTCACCTCGCTGACCCACCGCTTCAACGACGACTGGTCGCTGGAAATCCAGGCCGCCCAGAGCGACACCGACGCCTTCAACGACCTGGCGCTGGGCAAGGTGAACCGCGGCCCGCGCGGCACCTACATCGGCTATTGGGAAGAGGACGGCGGCGGCGCGGTGCTCAACGGCCTGCGCAGCGACAACGAGACGCGCCAGCGCTCCGCCCAGGTGGAGCTCAGCGGCGCTTTCGATCTTGCCGAGCGCCGCCACGACGTGACCGTCGGCTATAGCGAGAGCCACGCCCGGGAGCACGGCTTCGAGAATAACTGCACGATGTCCAGCGCCACCGAGTCCGCGTACTCCCAGGGCTGCATGTACCGCGCCACCAACGGGCTGCCGATCAGCGATTGGCGCCAGGGCGTGGACCGCGACATCCGACTGCAGGGCGGGCGTAGCGGCCGGGTCAGCACCACCGAAACCGAGCTGCGCGGGCTTTACGCCGCCACGCGGCTGAGCCTTTCCGAGCCGCTTTCGCTGATCCTGGGTGGACGCACCAGCTACTACAAGACCGAGGACGAAAGCTACGCCGGCGATACCACCAGCCGGCGCGAAACCGGCGTATTCACCCCCTACGCGGGCCTGGTTTATGACCTGACGGACAACCACTCGCTCTACGCCAGCTACACCAACATCTTCACCCCGCAGACCCGTCAGACCGTCAGCGGCGACACGGTCAAGCCGATCGAAGGCGACAGTTTCGAGACCGGCGTGAAGGGTGAGTGGTTCGATGGGCGCCTGAACGCCTCGGCGGCGTATTTCCGCACCCGCCAGGAGAACAGCGCGGTGCTCGACGGCGCCAACCTGACCCCGGACGGCGACCAGGCCTACCGCGCCGGTACCGGCAACGAAACCGACGGCGTGGATCTCGAGATCGCCGGCGCCATCACGCCGAACTGGAACGTCTACGGCGGCTACACCTACCTGCACTTTCGCCGTATCGACGCCGACGGGCGAAGCGATCCCAAGCACCTGTTCAAGCTCTCTACCACCTACGCCCCGGCAGGCGCTCTCAACCGCTGGACCTTCGGCACTGGCGTTTACGCGCAAAGCAACATCAACGCCATTTCGAGCCCCGCCGGGCGCCCGGTGGATGGCGTGAGCACCGGCTCGACCCCCGCCAACTGGGCAGGCTATGCCACGGTCAACGCCATGGCGCGCTACGACATCACCGATGCCACCGACCTGACGCTCAACGTCGACAACCTGTTCGACAAGCACTACTACGAGCGCTACGGCTTCTACGCCCACTCGATCTACGGCGCCCCGCGCAGCGCCATGCTGACGCTGCGCACCGAGTTCTGAACATTGGAGTAAGGTAAACGGGCTTTACACCCACACGATCGCGCCATGACGACCTCTCGGCATGGCGCGATTTTTTTCCGGCCAGAGGATACCCTGTTTATCATGGCACCCCGCTCATACACGTCATCCAATGAGGAAAAGCTTCATGCAGTATGTAATCACGGCCTACGACTTTACTGATGAAGACGCGCTTGCGCGTCGAATGGCGAATCGTGAGGCGCATTTAGCGGGAGTGAAAAAACTGATCGCACAAGAAAAATTTTTAAGCGGCGGTGCGATTCTGGACGATGAGGGGCGGATGATCGGCTCGACGGTCCATGTCGCGTTCGAAAACCGCGCGGCGCTGGATGAGTGGATCGAGCAGGACCCCTATACCCTGGGCCGAGTATGGGAAACCCTGGACATTCGCGAAGTACGGCTCGTGCCGTTGGGCGACGAGCATTAAAGCGCGATCATGGCCGGTAACGACAACGCCCCCGCCGGCGCGAGCCGACGGGGGCGTAACGTTTCAAGCGTTAGCGGTTACTGACCGCCGTTGAACTCGTTGATGCCGTAGCTGCGTTCCATTTCGCGCTGGTTGCTATCGAAGCCGCTGACTTCGACCGAGCCGTCTTCGTCGAGGTCGATATCTTCGAAGCGATCAAAACCGTCCTGGCTTGCGCGGTCGAGCAGGCTATTGAGCTGCTGCGAATCGAGCCCCCAGGGCGCGACCTGGGTCTGACTGGCCGATTGGCGGATGACCTCGCCGCTTTCGCCATTCAGAGTGAGGTCGAGCTGCTGGCCTTCCTCATCCCAACCTTCGACTTCGAATTCGAGCGTGCCGCGCTCTTCATCGACCTGCAGTTCACGAAACGACGCCACACCGGCGTTAGCCGCTTGCTCGATCATGTTGGAGAAGCCTGCCTGGTCGAGCGCTTCCTGATAGTCGTTCTGATCGGCCATGGCCACCTGGCCAAGACCCAGTGCGGCAGCGGCGGTAATAGCGAGTGCGATCGATGTCTTTTTCATGGTGATAGTCCTTTTTCAATGAAGTGACGCTTCGCTGAATGCAACGCCTCAAAAGGAGGCGACCCATCCATGGCTACTCACCTTACTCACGGCTACCTTACACAAGCGTGATGGCGTCATTCAGACTTCGTTCATGTTCATCAAGGCGTTTCGAAGCCCGGATGGTCCAGCATTGCCACTGTGGGCACTGGACTGGCGCTCCTGGCGGTCAAATCAGGGTAAGATATTGGCACGCACGCCAAACGTGTACTCATTTCGCCCACACCGCCCTGCTGCACAAGGAGCGTGGTTCGCCATGGCCCGACACCGCACACTGGTTGCGAGCGTTCTGCTCCTGCTGCCCCGGCTCGCCGCCTTTGGCTGGCGGGTACTGCTGCACTTTCTGCACAACCGCGGCATTCTGCTGGCCGGCGGCGTGGGCTACAACATTCTGCTGTCCATCGTGCCGATGTTCGCCCTGATCGGCGTCATGCTGACCCGGGTGGTAGACGAACAGCACTTGCTCGAAGTGCTGGCGGTACAGGCGCGCCACCTCGCTCCGGCCCACGCCGAGGTAGTGATGGACGCGGTGCGGGGCTTGCTGGATTCCCGCGACGTAATCAGCATTTTAAGCTTTCCGATTCTGCTGCTGTTGAGCTCCTTTGCCTTTCGCATGCTCGAAGATGCGCTGGCGCTGATCTTCCACACCTCGGAGACCCCGCGCCGCCGCCTCTGGGTCTCGGTGCTGCTGCCCTACGCCTTCATGCTGGTGCTCGGCGCCGGGCTGATGGCGCTGACGCTCGTGGTCACGCTGATCAGCTCGCTCAATACCCTGGCCCAGGCGCTGTTCGCACAGCAGCTGCCGTTGGCCGGGCTCTCCGATCCGGTCCTCAACCTGATCAGCTTTTTTGGCGTGTTTCTACTGTTCAGCGCTATCTACAAGGTCTTGCCGGTGGTCAGAATTGCCCTGAACCGCGCGATCATAGGCGGCTTCGTCGCCGCGCTGCTATGGGAGGGGGTACGGCTTCTGCTTGTCTACTACTTCGCGCATCTCTCCTTCGTCAACGCTATCTACGGCTCGCTGGCGGCGCTGATCATCGTGCTGCTCAGCCTCGAAATTGGCGCGATCATTTTGCTGCTCGGCGCTCAGGTGATCGCGGAGCTGGAGCGCAATTCGCGGCTGGGGCTCAAGTGGTATGTGGATCCGGATCGGGCGCCGATTAGTCGAGTGGAGTAAGGAACAGCGAGGAGAGCAGATACGAAAAAGCCCACGACAAGAGTGTGGGCTTTTTGCAAATTCTGGCGCGCCCGGCAGGATTTGAACCTGCGACCCTCGGCTTCGGAGGCCGATACTCTATCCAACTGAGCTACGGGCGCGTAGGGGGCGTATCCTACCTGTGTGGGCGGGCGCTGTCCAGCGGGCGGCGGTTTAGACGGGGGTCGAATTGCCGCTTTCAGTAGCCTGAGGCATGCTGAGCGGGCACGGCTTTTCGCAACCCATCGGGACCTCATAAAAATGAAGAATTTTACGCTGAGTACGCTAGCCC
Organism: Halomonas sp. HNIBRBA4712; assembly: GCF_043558675.1. Lineage (NCBI taxonomy): Bacteria > Pseudomonadati > Pseudomonadota > Gammaproteobacteria > Oceanospirillales > Halomonadaceae > Halomonas > Halomonas sp. HNIBRBA4712. The sequence continues at coordinate 94,452 of NZ_JBIFXR010000005.1, forward strand.
TCGCGGTTTCCCTGGCGGCGGTGGGTAACGCCCACGCCAACGATTTCGATGACATGGACCCCATTACGCTGCGCCTGGCCCACGTGGTCAACGAGCAGGACGGCTTTCACATGGCCGCGACCAAATTCGAGGAGCTGGTCGAGGAGCGCACCAATGGCAAGGTCGATATCGAGATCTACCCCAACGCGAGCCTGGGCGACGAGCGCACCCTGCTTGAAGGCATGCAGATCGGCACCGTCGATATGGGCGTGATCACCAACGGGCCGGTAGCGAACTTCGTTGAAGAGATGGCAGTGTTCGAGCTGCCCTTCCTCTTCCCCTCCCCCGAGGCCGCCTATCGCGTGCTGGACGGCGAGATCGGTCAGGAGCTTTTAGACAAACTCAGTGACGTGAACCTGAAAGGCCTGGCCTATGCCGAGCGTGGCTTTCGCAACCTGACCAACAGCGAGCGCGCGGTGAATACGCCGGAGGACATGGACGGACTGCGCATTCGCGTGATGGAGAATCCGGTCTACACCGATACCTTCCGGGCGCTGGGCGCCAACGCGGTGCCGATGGCCTGGACCGAGGCGCTCACCGCCATGCAGCAGGGTACTATCGACGGGCAGGAGAACCCGGTGAACGTGATCCACTCCTTCAACCTGGAGGAGACGCAGAACTACATGACGCTGTCGCGCCACACCTACGCCCCGGCGATCTTCGTGATGGGCCTGCCCGCCTGGAACCAGCTGCCGGAAGCGGCTCAAACCGTACTGGAAGAGGCCGCCCAGGAAGCCGCCGAGTACGAGCGTCAGCTCAACGCCGACATGGAAGCCGAGCAGCTCGCCTCACTGCGGGAATCCGGTATGGAGATCAACGACTCACCGGACCTCGAGGCCTTCCAGAGCGCCGTCGAGCCGATCTACGAGCAGTACGGCGAGCGCTTTGGCGACTACCTGCCGCGAATCCGCGAGGCGATCGGGCAGTAAAGCGTGTTTGAGTCGATAGCCGAAAGAAACCGCTACTGGTTTTACTGCCCATTGACGCGAAGCTTCGTATAGGCAAGAATATTTCCACGACTCAGCCCCGTACGCAGCGATTCGGTTCGCTGGCAGTCAGGGTGAAAAAACCGGCCACTGCGCCGGTTTTTTCGTTTTCAAGGATTCAGCTCGTGCGAACCGCTTTTTTTCATCGATGGGTACAACCTCTTTTACGGTTTGTTAGCCGGCACACCCTACAAGTGGCTTGACTTGCCGGGGCTGCTCGACGCCATCACGCATGAAAACGACCCTTCGAGCCAATTGGCCAGCGTTCACTACTTTACGTCTCCTGTTCAACCAGCACTGGCGACTCGCGGGCTGCTATCCAAGCAGGCACAAGATGTCTATATCCGAGCCTTGAAGGCAGGCGATGTGACCGTACATTGGGGCCGTCACCGGCTGGATCATCGAAAGGCGCCTCGCTTCATTTCCAGAAACACACCTGCCTCACGCCAGGACCAGGTCGATATATGGCATCTGGAAGAGAAAGAGACCGATGTACGAATCGGCATCGCCATGTACCGCTTGGCCGCAACGCAGTATTGGAGAAGCACTTCAGAGAATCCTATCGAACAGCTGGTGCTTGTATCCGGCGATACCGATATGACGCCAGCATTAGAAGCGATTCGCTGCGATTTTCCTCAGCTACGCATCGGTATCATCCTGCCGCACCGCCAAGGTGCTGAGAGAACCCCACCGGGCTCGCTCAAGAATAATGCCAACTGGGTCCGCCGCTACGTCTCGAACGATGAATTGGCGTTGCATCAGTTTCCCGATCGCGTTCATACCCGCAAAAAACCGGCCGATAAACCCGGTTACTGGTAGCGTCTTCCGCGCTTTTGGCATTGGATAATCCGGGTCAAGGCCACCTTTCGGTAGCCTGCCCTGCCTGAGCACCGCTGTACAGCTACGCCAGCACCTTGCCCGGATTCAAAAGCCCCTTCGGGTCGAGCGCGAGCTTCATGCGCTTCATCAACGCGATCTCTTCCGGGGTGCGCGAAAGGCTCAGGTAGTCGCGCTTTTCAAGGCCGACGCCGTGTTCGGCGGAGATCGAGCCGGTGTACTGGCCGAGCGTGCCGTAAACGAGCTCTTCGACCTCGCGGCGGCTGTGGGGGCTTGAGTCGCGCACGGTGATCATGATGTGCAGGTTGCCGTCGCCCAGGTGGCCAAATACCACGATCTGGCCGGTTTCCGGCCACTGCGCTTTCAGCTTCTCTTCAAGCTGGGTGACGTACTCGTCCATGTGCACGATCGGCAGGCTGATATCGAAAGAGAACATCGGGTTCAGCTCGTACACCAGTGTCTCGATATCCTCGCGAATGTCCCAGATGCCTTGGCGCTGCATGCTGGAGCTGGCCAGTACGGCGTCCGTGATCAGCTCTTCTTCCAGCGCTTTTTCGAGCATGGCGGCGAAGGCCTCGGCGTCCTTCTCCTCGTCGGCGCCCAGGGTTTCGATGATGGCGTAGAAGGGCGAGTCGCCGGCGAGAATTTCCGCGTGTTTGGTGGCCTCACTGGTCATCAGCGCGTAGTGGTTGTTCCACAGCGCTTCAAACGCGCTCAGGCTGTTGGCAAGTTCTTTGGAGGCGAACTGCAAAAGCCGTGTGAGCGCGTCGAACGACGGCACCGCGACCAGCGCTGTCTGCTCGCTGGGCATTTTGGGCTGAAGGCGCAGCACCGCGCGGGTGACGATGCCGAGTGTGCCTTCACTGCCGATGAAGAGCTGCTTCAAATCGTAACCGGCGTTGTTCTTGAGCATGGTGTTCATTGAACTGACCACGGTGCCGTCGCTCAGAACCGCCTCGAGCCCCAGCACCTGCTGGCGCATCATGCCATAGCGAATCACGCGGATACCGCCGGCGTTGGTGGCGATATTGCCACCGATGGTGCAGGAGCCGCGCGCGCCGAGATCGAGCGGGAACTGCATGTCGATCTCCTCGGCGGCTTCCTGCACGCGCTGCAGGGTCGTGCCCGCCTGTACGCGCATGGTCGAGCCCAGCGCGTCGACCTCTTCGATCTGGTTCATCAGCTCGAGCGAGATTACGAGTTCGTTAGGGCTTGCGACCGCGCCATGCACCACGCCGGTCAGGCCGCCGTGGGTGACCACCGGCTGGCGGGCTGCGTGGCAGGCGGCCATCACCTGGCTTAGCTGCTCGGTGTTTTTCGGGCGCACGATCGCCATGGCTTCGCAGGGCGCCTTGGTGAACCAGTCGACGCTTCGCTGGGCCACGTCATCACCCAGCAAAACACCGTTACTACCGACGATACCTTCAAGCTCGTTAATCAGCGTGTCCATCGTATTACCCTGTCGAGCGGGCCTGACTCACCGGCCCGCCTGTTTTTAATTTAGCTAATGCGCATACAACGTTATCCTGCCCTCGCCCTTTGCGAAAGCCCCGGGCGTCGCACGGGCCCTGAAGGCTACCGCCAACCCCGCTCGCGCTCAAGCGCCGGGCGGGCAGGAGCAGGGAAGTTCGACGCCGGTATGATAAAGTGCCTGCGGCGATAAAACGCCTACAAACGATTAAAACAGCTTCGTCTCTCAAGGAGATCCTGTGGAACACGCCCCTTCTCGTCTCACCACCCGCCTGTTTGCGCTGGCCGCCGCTGGCCTTTTCGGCATGGCCACCGCCCACGCCGAGATTCCGCAAACCTCGCTGCGCCTGGCCCACGTGGTCAACAGCGACGACACCTACCACATCGCCGCGACCCGCTTTCAGGAGATTCTGAGCGAGCGAAGCGACGGTGCGGTAAGTGTCGAGATTTTCCCCAACGCGAGCCTGGGCGATGAGCGTACGCTGCTGGAGGGCATGCAGATCGGCGTCGTCGATATGGGCGTGATCACCAACGGTCCGGTGGCCAACTTCGTCGATGCGTTTTCGGTGTTCGAGCTGCCGTTTCTGTTCCCCACCGCCGAGGACGCCTATGAAGTGCTCGACGGCGAAGTGGGTCAGGAGATTCTCGACCAGCTCGAAGGTGCCAACCTGAAGGGGCTGGCGTTTGCCGAGCGCGGCTTTCGTAACATCACCAATAGCCGCAACCCGATCAACGAGCCGGCGGATCTCGACGGGCTGCGCCTGCGCGTGATCGAGAACGAAGTCTACGTCGATACCTTCCGCACGCTCGGTGCCAACGCCGTGCCGATGGCCTGGACGGAGGCGCTGACCGCGCTACAGCAGGGTGCCATCGACGGCCAGGAGAATCCGATCAACGCCATCTACGCCTTCGATCTGGCCGAGACCCAGGACTACCTGACCATGACGCGCCACATCTACGCGCCGGCGCTGTTCGTGATGGGTTTGCCCAAGTGGAACGCCCTGCCCGAGGAGGTACAGACGCTGGTGCAGGAAGCCGCCGTCGAGGCTTCCGCCTACGCGCGTGAGCAGAACGCGCAGATGGAAACCGAGCAGCTCGCCTCGCTCAAAGAGGCCGGCATGGAGATCAATGAGTCGCCGGATCTCGACGCCTTCCGCGAAGCCGTGGCGCCGGTGTATGAGCGCTACGGCGATCAGTTCGCCGACTACCTGCCGCGCATTCAGGCAGCGCTCGAGTAAACCGCCATGGCGACGCTTTCGTTTCTCGACCCTGTGGTAACCGCTCTTCGCGCTATCGAGCGCGGCCTGGACGCCGTGCTCAAGCCTGTCGTCTTTATCGGCATGGCCGCGCTGATCGTGGTGATCACGCTGCAGATCGTCTCAAGGGTGTTCTTTACCGCGGTGGGCTGGACCGAGGAGCTCGCTCGCTTTCTGCTGATCTGGATCACCTTTCTCGCCGGCACGCTGGCCTTTCAGCGCGGCCACCATATCGCGGTCACCTTCGCCGTCGACGCCCTGCCGGAGCGGCTTCGTCAAGCGGCACGCTTTATCGCGGTGCTGGCGGTGATCGCGTTCATGATCACGCTGATCGTAATCGGCTATCGCTACATGCAGGTGCAGAGCTTCCAGAAGTCCGCGTCGCTGCGCCTGCCGATGTCCTATGTCTACGCGGTGATGCCGGTGAGTGCTGCGATCATGGCCTGGTACGCGCTGGTGGATCTTTGCGAAATCGTGCTTGAGGGTGAGCCGCGCAAACCGATGGGGGAGCAGACACCATGACGCTACTTCTGTTCGGGCTCTTTTTCCTGCTCATGCTGCTGGGCGTGCCGATCGCCTTCGCCATCGGCGCAAGCTCGCTCTACGCGCTCTACCAGGGCGGCGTGCCGCTGATGGTGGTGACCCAGCAGATGTTCCAGGGCATCAACTCCTTTGCGCTGGTGGCCATTCCGATGTTCATTCTGGCCGGCGATCTGATGGCCCAGGGCCGGGTGAGCGAGCGATTGGTGAGCTTTGCCGATTCGCTGGTGGGCTTTCTGCGCGGCGGGCTTTCGATCGTCTCGGTCATGGCGGGCATGTTCTTCGCCGCGATCTCCGGCTCCGGGGCGGCGACCACCGCGGCGGTGGGCTCGAGCCTGGTGCCGGAGCTCAAGCGCAAGGGCTATGAGCCGGCCTCCGCGGCGAGTTTGATCGCGGCGAGCGGCACCATCGGGGTGGTCATTCCGCCCTCGGTGCCGATGATCATCTACGCGGTCATCGCCCAGCAGTCGGTGTCCGAGCTGTTTCTGAGCGGCTTTCTGCCGGGGCTCGCCATGGGCCTGGGGCTCATGGCGATCGCCATCGTGCAGGCCTACAAGCGCCAGTACCCCAAGGGCACGCCGCTGTCGCCGGCCACCATCTGGCGCACCTTCAAGGCGGCGAGCTGGGGGCTGATGACCCCGGTGATCATTCTCGGCGGCATCTTCTCGGGGATTTTTACGCCTAGCGAGGCCGCCGTGGTGGCGGTGAACTACGCGCTTTTAGTGTCGCTGTTCGTCTATCGTGATCTGACGCTATCCCAGGCCTACCGGCTTCTGATCCGCTCGGCGATGACCACGGCGGTGATCATGCTGGTGATCGCCATGTCGGCGGTGCTGAGCTGGACGCTCTCGAGCTGGCAGGTGCCCGGCGCCATCGCCGCCTCGGTGCTCTCGCTTTCGACCGACCCGCTGGTGATCATGCTGCTGGTGGTCGCGGTCATTTTGCTTACGGGCGTATTCATCGAAACCGCCAGTGCCTTGATCATTCTCACCCCGGTGCTATTGCCGCTGGTCCTGCAGCTCGGGATCGACCCGATCCACTTCGGGCTGATCATCGTGGTGGGGCTCTCGATCGGCATGATCACCCCGCCGGTGGCGATCAACCTGTACGTCGCCTCGTCGGTCACCCAGCTGCCGCTGGAGCGGATCACCCGGGCGATCATTCCGTATCTGCTGGGTTTGATCGGCGTGCTGCTGCTGGTGGTCTACGTGCCGATCTTCATGGGCTGGTCGGGAGGCTGATCCGGCGCCGCGTTATCGAAAAAGCCAGGGAGGTCGCATGAACGAGCCGTCTGAAGCACCGTACACCCGCCTGCCGGTCGAGGTGCGCCGCAACGCTCAGGGCTGGCACGGCGAATGCACCGAGGACGTGCTCGCCGAGGAGGTGCCGGTAGCGCTGATCTACAACGGCATCTCTCACGCGGTGATGATGGCAAGCCCGGCGGATCTCGTGGAGATGGCGCTGGGTTTCAGCCTCACCGAGGGCATCATCGCCCACGTGCACGAGTGCTACGACTGGGAGATCGTGGAAGAGGCCAACGGCGTCGCCGTGCACCTGACCATTGCCAGTCAGCGCTTGGCAGAGCTCAAGGCGCGCCGGCGCAGCCTGACCGGGCGCACCGGCTGTGGGCTGTGCGGTACCGAGGCGCTCGACCAGGCGATTCGGCCGATTCCCTCGGTCAAGGCACCTGCGCTGACGGACGACGCCATCGCCCGGGCCCTGGCGACGTTTTCTGCGCATCAACCGCTGAAAGCCGCTACCGGCGCGGTGCACGGCGCCGCCTGGTGCCGGCTGGATGGCGAAATCGAGCGTGTGCGCGAGGACGTGGGGCGCCACAACGCGCTTGACAAGCTGATCGGCTCGCTCGCAGTAAGCAGGGAGGCCTTTGAGAGCGGCTTCGTGCTGGTCTCGAGCCGCGCCAGCTACGAAATGGTGCACAAGTGCGCCAGTGCCGGCATCGGCGCGCTGGTCGCCGTTTCGGCAGCGACGGCGCTGGCCGTGCGCCAGGCCGAGGCGGCCAACCTGCTACTGGTCGGCTTTGCTCGCGACCATCGTCACGTGATCTATCACCAGCCGGCTCGCCCCACGGCCTGAAACGCGTGAATAGCCGCCACTTGAGCAGTTTGACCGGGCTCGAGCGGCCATTCAGCAAGAAACTTAACGTGGATTAAGGCGGCATAAAGGTGAGAGGTTCACTCTGAGGCCGTGGTGCCCAGGAAGGGCCTGGTTGGACAGGATGTGACCACATCGTTTGGGCTGCTCTGACCATTTAACCGTCTGGCCAGGGCAGCCATTTTACGTTTTAACCCCTTCTCTTCCTTGAACGCTTCACCGTTTTCAGGCGTTCGCGCTTTGCCCGCGGCGCTCCTCCAGCATCCCCTTGTCGAGAATGAAGCGGATGATCTCCTCGAGCCCCACCCCGTCGTAAAGGTTGGTAAAGACGAAGGGCCGCTCGCCGCGCATCTTTTTCGAGTCCCGCTCCATCACCTCGAGCGAGGCGTGCACCTGTTCGGCGATATCGATCTTGTTGATGATCAGCAGATCGGACTTGGTGATGCCCGGTCCACCCTTGCGCGGAATCTTGTCGCCGGCGGAGACGTCGATCACGTAGAGGGTGAGATCGGAAAGCTCCGGGCTGAAGGTGGCGGAGAGGTTGTCACCGCCGGACTCCACCAGCACCAGCTCGAGCCCCGGGTGGCGCGCCTGCAGCTCGTCGATCGCCGCCAGGTTCATCGAAGCGTCCTCGCGAATCGCGGTGTGCGGGCAGCCGCCGGTCTCCACGCCCAGAATGCGATCTGCCGGGAGCGCGTCGTGCTTGAGCAGGAAATCCGCATCCTCGCGGGTGTAAATATCGTTGGTCACTACGGCGATATCGTAATGATCGCGCAGCGAAAGGCAGAGCTGTTTCAACAGCGCCGTCTTGCCGGAACCGACCGGGCCGCCCACTCCAACGCGTAAACAGTGTGTCATCTCGTTCTCCTGTATTGATCGAATCAGCTTCTGAACAGTCGGGAATACTGGGTTTCGTGCAGCGCGCTTGCCAGCGCCACGCCGGGCAGCGCCGGGCCAAGCTCGCCGTCATCAAGCGAAAGCGCCTCATCCACCGCGCTGGAGAGCGCCGGGCGTAGCCGCTCGATAAGGCGCTGGGCGGCTGTGTGACCCAGCGGCAGCGCCTTGCAGGCCACCGCCAGCTGGTTTTCGAGCCACGCCCAGCCAAAGCCGAGCATCGCCTGGCGAGAACTGACGCCACGTGTAAACGCTGTATAAGCGAAAAGCGTTACGTAACCCGCCGGGTGCGGCAGCCACTCCTCTTCCGGTAACAGCGCAAGGCTACCCAGAAGACGCCCGAGAGAGGCCCCGAGTCTGGCATCCTCGGCGGCAAGCTCCGCGGTTTCCCGGGTGGCGGCCAGCCAGGCATCCCACTCGGCCACGCTTTCGCCGTCGCGTTGGGTGAACGCCTCATAAAGGCGCGCGATCACCGGCAGCTCGCAGCGGGCCAGGCCATCGTCGAGCACGCCGGCAAGCCACTCGGCCAGGCTCTCCTCATCACTTACCCAGCCGAGCTCGAAGGCGCTTTCGAGCCCCTGGGAGAAAGCGAAGGCGCCGATCGGCAGCGCCGGGCTGACCAGTTGTAAAAGGCCTAGCAGCGCCAGATCGCCCCGGGATTCAGTGGCCATGGTCGTGCGAATGCTCATGCGAATGGGCGTGGGCGTGTTCCAGGCCCTGCGCCTCATCGTCGTGATGACCGTGGTCGTGCGCATGGGCGTGACCGAGCTGCTGGTAGGCGCCGGGCTCCGGGTCGAAGGTATCGTTGTGGTGTTCAAGACGCGCGCCCAGAAGCGTTGCCAGCTCCTCGAGCACGTGGTCCGGCGGGAAGCGCACCCAGCCGCCCTGTTCGTCCTCGCCGAGTGCCAGCTGCACGTGGCGGTTGCCCAGATGGTAAGCGAGCCGCGCTAGCGGCAGGCCCGAAGCCACCCGCGCGGTGACCACCGGCTCGATGGCGGCGCGCACCCGCACTACGCGACCATCCTCGGCTTTCAGACCGTCGCCGTCGCGCAGCACCGGGCCGCGGTCGAGAAACAGCCCTAGCGCCTGACCGGCGTCGCTTTCGGCCTTGAGCCGCCCGCGAATGCGCAGCTCGAAGGGCAGCGTCAGGGTGTCGCTGGCGGCGCTTTCGGCGATGGGGCCGAGGCGTTCTATCAGTTTCAGCATGATCTCTTCCTTATGCGATCCGTGAAGGCTGTGCCGGGGGTAGGCCGTAGAGAGGGTCTTTTGCCATGGCCGAAAATTGTTCCCTACATTTTCGGCATTCCCGCCCTCCTTGGCGGTCAGATGGCAAAAGTAGCGTACAGGGACGTATTCACAGCGCCCTCTCGTAGGCCTACCCCCGGCGCCCCCTGCAGCGAGAACCCTTCAGAACAAATGATACCGCTGCGCCAGCGGAAGCTCGGTGGCGGGCTCGCAGGTGAGTAGCTCGCCGTCGCAGCGCACCTCGTAAGTTTCAGGGTCGACGGTGAGTTCCGGGCAGGCGTCGTTGAGCTTCATGTCCTGCTTACGCACGCCGCGTACGTTTTTGCACGCTGCCAGTGTACTTTGCAGCCCCAGGCGCTCCTTGAGCCCGGCGTCGATGGCGGCCTGGCTGACGAAGCTTAGCCGCGTCAGACTCGCCGCGCGCCCTATGGCGCCGAACATCGGCCGGTAGTGCACCGGCTGGGGCGTGGGAATCGACGCATTGGGATCGCCCATCGGCGCGGCGGCGATCATCCCGCCTTTCAGAATGAGCGACGGCTTCACACCGAAAAACGCCGGTTTCCACAGCACCAGATCGGCCAGTTTGCCGACCTCGATCGAGCCCACTTCATGGGCAATGCCGTGGGTGATAGCCGGGTTGATGGTGTACTTGGCGATATAGCGCTTGGCGCGAAGGTTGTCGGCGCCGAGCGCCTCGTCCTCCGGCAAGAGGCCACGCTGAAGCTTCATCTTGTGCGCGGTCTGCCAGGTGCGGCAGACCACTTCGCCCACCCGCCCCATGGCCTGGGAGTCCGAAGCGATCATCGAGATCACGCCGAGATCGTGCAGGATGTCCTCGGCGGCGATGGTCTCGCGGCGAATGCGCGAATCGGCAAAGGCCACGTCCTCGGGAATGTTCGGGTCCAGGTGGTGGCAGACCATCAGCATATCCAGATGCTCGTCGATGGTGTTGACCGTGTAGGGGCGCGTCGGGTTGGTGGAGGACGGCAGCACGTAGGATTTCGAGCAGGCGGTGAGGATGTCCGGCGCGTGGCCGCCGCCCGCCCCTTCGGTGTGGTAGGTGTGAATGCCGCGCTCCTTGAACGCGGCGAGCGTGTCCTCGACGAAGCCGGATTCGTTCAGCGTATCGGTGTGGATCGCGATCTGAACATCGTACTTTTCGGCAACGCTCAGGCAGGTGTCGATCGAAGCGGGCGTGGTGCCCCAATCCTCGTGGAGCTTGAGCCCCATGGCGCCGGCCTCGATCTGCGCCTCCAGCCCTTCCGGAAGGCTGGCGTTACCCTTACCGAGCAGGCCGATGTTCATCGGCAGCTCGTCCATCGCCTGGAGCATCTTGCCGATATGCCAATCGCCAGGCGTACAGGTGGTCGCGTTCGAGCCGGTAGCAGGCCCCGTGCCGCCGCCGAGCATGGTGGTCACGCCGCTCATCAGCGCCTCCTCTACCTGCTGAGGGCAGATGAAGTGGATGTGGGCGTCGATACCGCCGGCGGTGAGGATCTTGCCCTCGCCGGCGATGACCTCGGTGCCGGGGCCAATGACGATCTCGACGTCCGGCTGGGTATCCGGGTTGCCCGCCTTGCCGATCGCCGCAATTCGCCCGGCTTTCAGGCCCACATCCGCCTTGACGATGCCCCACCAGTCGAGGATCAGCGCGTTGGTGATCACGGTATCCATCACGCTGGCATCGGCGCGCTGGCTCTGGCCCTGGCCATCGCGGATCACCTTACCGCCGCCGAATTTCACCTCCTCGCCGTAGTGGGTGGCATCCTGCTCTACTTCGATCCAAATCTCGGTGTCGCCCAGGCGCACGCGGTCGCCCACCGTGGGGCCGTACATATCGGCGTAGGCGCGACGGCTGATCTTGTTGGTGGTCATTGGTCATCTTCCTTTGCGCTATCCAGAGGCCCCATCACGTCACCGCGAAAACCAAAAATCGAGCGTTTGCCGACGAAGGGGATCAGCGTCACTTCACGGCTCTGGCCGGGTTCGAAGCGAATCGCTGTGCCTGCTGCCACGTCTAGGCGAAAGCCACGACTCTTTTCACGGTCGAAGATCAACGCCGGGTTGGCCTCGGCAAAGTGGTAGTGGGAGCCGATCTGAATCGGCCTATCGCCGGTGTTGGCGACCTCTACCGTGATCCGCTCGCGGCCTGCGCAAAGCTCGATCTCGCCCTCTTTCAACTGGTACTCACCCGGAATCATGACGTGCTCCTGTTGTTTACGACTCACCCTTCACGACTCACACAATCGGCGTATGCACGGTGACGAGCTTGGTGCCATCGGGGAAGGTCGCTTCCACCTGCACTTCGTCGACTAACTCGGCCACTCCCTCCATCACGTCGTCGCGCGTCAGAATCTCGCGACCGAAGCTCATGAGGTCGGCGACGCTTCGGCCGTCGCGCGCACCCTCCATGATCTCGAAGCTGATCAACGCTACGGCTTCCGGGTAGTTGAGCTTCAAGCCGCGCGCGCGGCGGCGCTCGGCCAGCTGCGCGGCGGAGAAGAGCAACAGCTTGTCCTTGTCTCTCGGGGTCAGTTCCATGGGCACATCCTCTCAAAAATCGATAAACGGTCAGGTCAACCAGATACGCGGCGTGTGCGCCTCGCGGTCGATCAGCAACGGGCGCAGAAGCTGCCAGGCCTGCTCGCATAGCGCCCAGGCTTCATTGCGCGCGTTGCCCAAATAGCGCAGCAGTAAAACGCCGTGGCGGGCGGTAACCGCCCAGCGCGCACTGGCTGGCAAATGTTCGCGCAGCGCTTCGATGGCAGCTGGCGTATCGGCAAGCCCTACCGCCCAGAGCGTGGCCTGCACGCTCGCCCCACCTTGGCCCCAGCGGCCCACGAAGCGCGGGTGCTTCGGGTCCAGCGGCTGGCGTTCGAGCCATAGCGGTTTGCCATCGAGCGTTAGACGAAAGCGCTGCTCGATGCGGCCAGAAACAAAAGGAAGCGCACTGGCCGGGCGGCCCAGCGCCATGACCTCCCACCCCAAACAGCGAGCGCTGCCGTATAGTGCAATCTCAGTGTGCTGCTCGCCCTTCGAGCCATCGAAGGCGATGGTCTCCTGGGGCAGCCACTCGAGCACCGCACCCTCCTCCACGGTAAGCTTCGTGCGCTGGGTCCAGGCCACACCCTGGCTGTCTGCCTTGTAGAGCTTGTTGGCGGCGGGGGTGGTCAGAAGCGCGTGGGCGCCCTGTTCCACGTGGGCGGAGATCTCCAACGCATCACCGCTGACCAGCCCTCCTGGCGGGTGCAGAACGTAGACATGGCAGGCCTCACTGCGGCCTTCCGGATAAAAAGGCCGCTGGACGCGCAGCGGCCCGTGATGGCGGGCCTGAACCAGCCGCGTGGCCTCGTCGCGCCGGGCAAAGCGCAGCGAAAGCCGCGCCGCCCAGCGGCGCTGATCGTCGAAGCGGTGGCCTGACGCCACCGGGGGGCTGGCGGTATCGCAGAAGGTCATAAAACGCGGTCGCGTCCTTGCTAAAAGTAGTTACCGCTTCAAATGCAAGGAGTGCGCCAAAATGGTGAACAGCCTCTCAACAACCGCACCACGGGCTATTTGAGGTACTGCGGAGGCGCCAGAAGTGCACATTCATCACAGGTTACGCACCAAAAAGTCACCATCAACATCCCAAAAGCACCAGCATGGTGCAGAAATAGGAGGGGGCTATACCGCCTACCAATCACCTGAACCCCGCCGATCTTGAAATCGGCATCAATGAGCATGGCCGCATGGTCTGGGCGCGCGCGGACCTGCGTTTTTAAGCGCCGACTTAGGCCGCAAAGCGTCCGCCTCATGGCGGACGCAGCCTTTCCATGAGGCAAGATATCGAATCCTGTGCAACGATTAAGCTGCCCAGGGTAAGAACGTTTTAACCTCAACTTGACGATAAGCTCACAACCGTATATATCAAATGATAGAATTACTAATTATCAAAAGAGACAACCATGGGCCTGCATTTCAGCCAATACCAACCTCCAAAAGCAGTGGCCGCCGGTTTTTGGCACGAGGTCGGCTTGCCCGCTCGCGGGCGTAAGCTCCACGAGCTGCTGCATGAAGGCGTGGCGTACCGGGTGTATCCTCAGCTCGCCAAAATATCGGGCATCGAGCAGAAAACCCTGGCGCGCTATGTCGACATCGCCCCAGCGACGCTGAGCCGTCGCGCTAAAACGGGTCGGTTCAAAATGGCAGAAAGCGACCGGCTTTACCGCTTTGCGGAGCTTTACAAGGCGGCGCTGGATCTTTTCGAAGGGGATGCCGAGCAGGCGCGTTCCTGGCTGCTCAAGCCTAACAAAGGGCTCGGAGGGCGTTTACCAGTGGAAATGAGCGCCACCTCTGCCGAGTATCAGACGGTGCTAAACCTGATCGGGCGGCTGGAGCATGGGGTCATGGCGTGAGCGAGATTCATGCCTACCGGCTGGTAAAACGCAAATACCAGGAGAATGCCTTTGATGGCGAAGGCGCGCGGCTTTATGGCGGACGCTGGAACAGCCCCGGCAAGGCCTGCATCTATGTGGCGAGTTCCGAGTCGCTGGCGCTGCTCGAAGTCATGGTACACCTTGAGAGCTACCGCCTTTTGAACGCCTACGCGCTGATACGCCTGACGCTACCTGCCGACAGCATCCTGAGCGTAGCTGTCGAAGACCTGCCGGCCAACTGGCAGGAAGCGCCCGCCCCGGCAGAAACGGCGGAGCTTGGCGATGGATGGCTGGCCTCGAACCAGAGCCTGGCGTTGGCGCTACCCAGCACCGTCGTTCCTCGAGAGCTCAATTACCTGCTCAACCCCAAGCACCCGCTGTTCGATCAGGTTGTCGCAACGGCCGAAACACTTTCTTTTCATCCCGATTCACGGCTGTAAACACAGCAGCGCCATGAACCCGGTGTGGATAACTCACACCGTCAGATGCTGCTTGATCAGCTCCTGAGATAGCTCGCTGATTTCACCTTTCGCCACCGGGCGGCCGCGGTCCATGATCACGAAGCGGTCGGCGTACTTTCTGGCAAAGGGCAGTTTTTGCTCGACGAGCAGCACTGTCAGGCCGTCCTCCTCGATCAGCTGGCGGATCACCTGGCCGATCTGGGTGACGATATTGGGCTGAATGCCCTCGCCCGGCTCGTCTAGAATCAATAGCTTCGGCTCGATCACCAACGCGCGGCCGATGGCGAGCTGTTGTTGCTGGCCGCCGGAGAGATCACCGCCGCGACGGTGCTTCATCTCCTTGAGGACCGGGAAGAGCTCGTAGATACGTTCGGGAATCTTCTTGAGCCCGTCACCGCGGGCAGCAAGCCCGGTGCGCAGGTTCTCCTCCACCGTGAGCAGCGGAAAAATCTGCCGCCCTTGGGGCACAAAACCGATGCCCATGCGCGAGCGCGCCTCGATCGCCTTTTGGGTCAGCTCGATCTCGCCGCCTTCCGCCTGGAATCGAAGAGCGCCGCTTTTCACCGCGACCTCGCCCATGATCGCTTTCATCAGCGTGGTCTTGCCCACGCCGTTGCGCCCCATTACGCAGGTGCACTGCCCCTTGGATACGTCGAGATCGAGATCCCACAGGGTGTGGCTTTCGCCGTAGAACTGGTTGAGCTTTTCGATTGCGAGCATCAGGCCATCTCCTCGTCGTCCGCGCCCAGGTACACCTCGACCACTTTCGGGTCGCTCGACACCTGATCCATGCTGCCTTCCGCCAGCACGCTGCCCTGGTGCAGCACCGTGACCTTGCGCGCGATCGAGCGCACGAAGCCCATGTCGTGCTCGACCACCACGACCGACTGCTTGCCGGCCAGGCGCGTCAAGAGCTCGGCGGTGCGCTCCATCTCCTGCTCGGTCATGCCCGCTACGGGTTCGTCGACCAGCAGAAGGCGCGGGCGCTGCATCAGGAGCATGCCGATTTCGAGCCACTGCTTCTGGCCGTGAGAGAGAATCCCCGCCGGTTGGAAGCGAAGCGTGCTCAAGCCGACGGTTTCCAACACCTCGTCGATGCGATCCTTGATCTCGCCGGTCAGGCGCGCGGTCAGCGTCGGCAGAATGCGCTTGTCCGCCGCCATGGCGAGCTCCAGGTTCTCGAACACGCTGAGCGCCTCGAACACCGTGGGCTTCTGGAACTTGCGCCCGATGCCCAAACTTGCGATCTCCGGCTCGTTCATCTGCAGAAGGTTATGGCGGCTGCCGAACCAGACGCTGCCCTGGTTGGGCCGGGTCTTGCCGGTGATGATGTCCATCATGGTGGTCTTGCCCGCGCCGTTGGGGCCGATGATGCAGCGAAGCTCACCGTCGTCGATGGTGAGGTTCAGGTTGTTGATCGCCTTGAAGCCGTCGAAGCTGACGGTGACGTCCTCCATGTAGAGAATCGGGCCGTGGCGCACGTCGACGCTGGAAGTCCGCGGGGTCATGAAGTCGAACACCCGGTCGCGGCTCTTGATCTCTTGCAAGAAGCTCATGCGCTCGCCTCCTGTGGGTAAGTGGCACGCCGCCGGCGCAGGTGAGCGAAAAGCCCCGCCACGCCCTTGGGCAAAAGCACCGTGACCAGCACGAACAGCCCGCCCAGAGCGAAGAGCCAGGCATCCGGCATCACGCCGGTGAAAACGGTCTTGGCGTAGTTGACCAGAATCGCGCCGATGACCGCGCCGTAAAGCGTGGCCCGCCCGCCGAGCGCCACCCACAGCACGATCTCGATGGAAAACAGCGGCGAGAACTCGCTCGGGTTGATGATGCCGACCTGGGGCACGTAGAGCGCCCCGGCAACGCCCGCGAGCATCGCCGAGACCACGAAGACGAAGAGCTGAAAGCGCTCGACCCGGTAGCCGAGAAAGCGCGTGCGCGCCTCGGCATCGCGGGTGGCCACGCACACCCGGCCAAGCTTGCTGGTGACGATCGCCCGGCAGAGAAGATACCCGAGCGCCAGCGCCACCCCGGAGGCCAGAAAGAGCCCCAGGCGCGTATCGCTGCTTCTCAGGTTGAAGCCGAGAATCTCGCGAAAATCCGTCAGCCCGTTGTTGCCGCCAAAGCCCATCTCGTTGCGAAAGAACGCCAGCATCAGCGCGAAGGTGAGCGCCTGAGTAATGATCGAGAGATACACTCCGGTCACCCGCGAGCGAAACGCCAGAAAGCCGAACACCAGCGCCAGAAGACCCGGCGCGATCAGCACCATGGCAAACGCGAACCAGGCCATGTCGAAGCCCTGCCAATACCAGGGCAGGCTCTCCCAGTTGAGAAACACCATGAAGTCCGGCAGCACCGGATGGCCGTAGGTGCCGCGGTCGCCGATCTGGCGCATCAGATACATACCCATGGCGTAGCCGCCAATGGCGAAGAACGCGCCGTGGCCGAGGCTCAGAATGCCCAGATACCCCCACACCAGATCCACCGCCACGGCGAGCAGCGCGTAGCTCAAGTACTTGCCGAACAGGTTCACGGTGTAAGCGTTCACATGCAGCGGATGGCCCTGAGGTACGACCACGTGCAGCACGGTCACGAGCGCAAGGGCGGCCAGCAGCACGCCGAGGAAAAGCTGGGTGGTGCGCTCGCCGAAGGGGCGCAGCAGCCAGAAACGAGTCGATTGCGATGGCGTCATCGATTAGCCCTCCGCCGCGCGGCCCTTCTGCGGGAAGAGTCCCCGCGGGCGCTTTTGAATGAACAGGATGATGAACACCAGCACGATGATCTTGGCCAATACCGCCCCCGCCCAGGGTTCGAGGACCTGGTTGATCACCCCAAGCGACAGCCCCGCCACCAGCGTGCCCCACAGGTTGCCCACGCCGCCGAACACCACCACCATGAAGGAGTCGATGATGTAGCTCTGGCCCAGGTTCGGCCCGACGTTGGTGAGCTGCGAAAGCGCCACACCGGCAAGCCCGGCCACCCCGGAGCCGAGTGCAAACGTGAGGATATCCACGCGGGTGGCGCGAATGCCCATCGAGCGCGCCATGGCGCGGTTCTGCGTCACCGCGCGCACCTCGAGGCCAAGGCGCGTGCGGCGCATCACCAGCATCAGCGCCGCAAACACGAAGAGCGCAAAGCCCATCACAAACAAGCGGTTGAGCGTTAACGACAGCGCATCGTTGATGACGAGCGACCCGCTCATCCACTCAGGGGTCACCACCGTGCGGTTGAGCGGCGAGATCACCGTGCGCACCAGCTGCTGCAAGATCAGGCTGATGCCGAAGGTCGCCAGTAGCGTCTCCAGCGGGCGGCCCTTGAGAAACTGAATCACGCTGCGCTCGATGGCGATACCGGCAAGGGCGGCGACCAGAAAGCCCGACGGGATCGAGAGCAGCAGCGCAAGGCCGGGCTGGCCGGGCAACAGCTGCTGCATCATCCAGGTGGTGTAGGCGCCGAGCATCATCAGCTCGCCGTGGGCCATGTTGATCACACCCATCACGCCAAAGGTGATCGCCAAGCCAATGGCGGCGAGCACCAGCACCGAGCCAAGACTCAGGCCGAAGTAGAGCGTCTCGACGCCGCGGTTGATCTTCAGGTTCTGCTCGACGCTCGTCAGCGCCGCGCGGGCGGCGTCCGCCACCGCCGGGTTCTCGGCGTTGGCGGCGCGGTTGAGCGCTACCCGGGCACGCGGGTGAAGGCTACCCCGGAGCGCCTCGACGCCATCCATCTCGCCGTTTTCCGCCTGGTAGATCGCCACCGCCTGCTCAAGGCGCCGGCGCACGTAGTCGTCCTCGGCGTCCTCGATGACGGGCGCCAGTGTGTCGAAGAGCTCGTCGTCCACCTCGCCCAGCAGCCGGTCGGCGGAGGTGCGCCGGCGCTCGACGTTGGGTGAGTAGAGATCCACCACGGCGATGGCGCTTCGCAGCTGGTTTCGCAGCGCGTTGTTGATGCCGATGCGGTCGAGTTCGCGGCGCGACATTTCGCCCAGCGGCTCGCCGCTCAGCGCGTCCTCGACGGGCCAGTGGCGCCCGGTATTGTTCAGCACGACCACGAAGCGGCCGTCGTCCGTGCGCTGCAGGCGGCCGTCGAGCAGCGCCTGGAGCCACTCACGGGCGCGGTCGTCGTCGCTTTGCAAAATGGCGGTGATCGCTTCGCCCTTGTCGCGGTAGGAGTCGGCGTCCAGAGTGTCGAGCAATGAATAGCCCGCATCCTCGGTCGGCGGAGCGTCGGTCTGGGCTAGTGCTGCGGGCAGCAGGCCCAGCAGGAGCGCGCACACGAATGCCTTGGAAAGGAAGCGCCTCATGGGGTTGTTCCTTTGAAAAGAGGTGAAGAGACAGCGTGCTCCCTTGCCGCCGGGCGGCGGCAAGGGGTGGAGCGTTACTCGGCGAGTGCCGCTTCGGCTTCTTCTACTGCGGTGCTACCACCACACGAGCCGTTGACGACGTTGAAGTTGCCGCACTCCATGGGCTTGCGCCAGTCCGCGATCAGATCGCGCGAGCCGGGCAGGAAGTCGGACCAGGCGTCGCCGGCGACCGTCGAGGGCGTCTGCCAGACGATGTCGAACTGGCCGTTGTCCTGCACCTCGCCGATCAGCACCGGCTTGGTGATGTGATGATTAGGCATCATCGCCGCATAGCCGCCGGAAAGGTTCGGCACGGTGACGCCGATGATCGCGTCCTTCACCGCGTCGACGTCCGTGGTGCCCGCCTTGCGCACCGCTTCCGCCCACATGTTGAAGCCAATAAAATGGGCCTCCATCGGGTCGTTGGTCACCGCCTCTTCGTCGCCGGTCCAGTCGAGCCAGGCGTCGATGAAGTCGTAGTTCTCGTCGGTGTCCACGCTCATGAAGTAGTTCCAGGCGGCCAGGTGACCGACCAGCGGACCGGTGTCGATACCGGAAAGCTCCTGCTCGCCCACCGAGAAAGCGATGACCGGAATGTCCGCGGCGTCGATCCCCTGGTTGGCAAGCTCGCGGTAGAACGGCACGTTGGCGTCGCCGTTGATGGTCGAGACCACCGCCGTGGGCTTGCCCTCTTCGCCGAAGCGGCGGATTTCCGAGACGATGTTCTGCCAGTCCGAGTGGCCGAAGGGGGTGTAGTTGACCATGATGTCCTCTTCCGTCACGCCGTACTCATCCTTGAGGTAAGCCTCGAGAATGCGGTTGGTGGTGCGCGGATAGACGTAGTCGGTACCGATCAGCGCAAAGCGCTCGATGCCGACCTCGTTGGCCAGATAATCCACCGCCGGAATCGCCTGCTGGTTGGGCGCCGCCCCGGTGTAGAAGACGTTCTCGGAGGACTCCTCGCCTTCGTACTGCACCGGGTAGAAGAGCAGGCCGTTGAGCTCCTCGAACACCGGCAGCACCGCCTTGCGCGACACCGAGGTCCAGTTGCCGAACACCACGTCCACCTCTTCCTGGGCGAGCAGCTCCCGGGCGCGCTCGGCGAACAGCGGCCAGTTGGAGGCCGGGTCGACCACTACCGCTTCCAGGTCACGGCCCAACAGACCACCCGCTTCGTTCTGCTGGGCGATGAGCATCTCGACGGTGTCCTTGAGTGTCGACTCGCTGATCGCCATGGTGCCTGAAAGCGAGTGGAGAATGCCGACCTTGATGGGATCGTTCTCCTGGGCGACGGCCTGGGTGCCCACGCCCATCACGGCGGCGGCGATAAGGGCGGTGACGAAACGGCGGGAGAGCGCATTGTACGTTGGATGGACCACGTGAATCTCCTTGCCCCCTTGCGCGGGGATTGTTATTGAGCCCTATCGAGCGCTGGAGCCCGATGACCACTAGCTCAATGATTCAGCAAGTATTGCGCCACTCTGGAACATCCAATTTTTATAATTTATAAATCAAAGAGTTAAAAAACATCCTTGAAATGGTGAACGGCGCCTGCGCACTAAAAGCGCGCGAGGTTTTTGCCGCGACGGGCAAGTAGCCTGCACTAATACGATCACGCGCACCATTAGCATGCATTTACTTTCAAAATACGGCGCCATAAACAAGCGGGGCGCCGACTGGTATCGACGCCCCGCTTGTCTGGCCTTTCGAACGAAAGAATCAATCGCTTTCCGGCGTACCCTCGGTCGGCGGCTTTTTACTCATTCCGCGACGCAGCAGCGGACCCAGCACGTAGGGCAGAATCAACCCCAAACCGGCAAACGCCCACAGGCCGATCGCCAGGCCGCTATCCCACAGAATCATCCAGTCGCCATCGGAAATTTCCATGGCATGGCGCAGGTTCTTCTCCATCTCCGGGCCCAGCAATAGACCCAGAATCACCGGTACCAGCGGAATTTCGAGCTTACGCAGGATATAGCCCGCCACGCCAAAAGCCACCATGAAGTACAGATCAAAGGTGGTGTTGCTGATCGAGTAAATTCCCACGAAGGCCACCATGGTGACGATCGGCAGCAGATACATCGGAGGAACGGAGAGCAGCTTGACGAAGATGCCTACCAGCGGAATATTGAGAATCAGCAGCAGGAAGTTACCGATCAAGAGCGCAGCGATGACGCCCCAGACGATGTCCGCGTTCTGGGTGAACATCAGCGGGCCCGGCGTCACGTTCAGCGAGATCAACATCGCAAGCAATACCGCGGTGGTACCGCTTCCCGGCACGCCAAGGGTCAGCATGGGCACCAGCGCACCGCTGGAGGCACCGTTGTTACCGGCTTCGGGCGCGGCCACACCGCGCGGGTCGCCTTTGCCGAAATATCCCTTGCTGCCCAGCAAGCGCTTTTCGAAGGTATAGCTGATGAAACTTCCCAGCGAGGCACCGGCCCCCGGCAGCACGCCTGCGATAAAGCCGAGTAACCCACCCCGAACGCTGGTGGGCAGAATGCCGCGAATGTCCTTCCAGGACAGCGACAGCTTGTTGATATTCATCTTTTCATTACCGCGACCGGCGCGCTCTTCAATGAAGAACAGCAGCTCGGATATCGCAAACAGACCAACGATCGCAATGATGAAGTCGACGCCTTCAAAGAGCTCGAGAACGCCAAAGGTGTAGCGCTGAACGCCGGTACTATCGATCCCGACGGTGGCGATCATCAGACCGAGACAGGCGGCGACCACCGTCTTGATCGGGTTCTTGCCGGTAATGCCACCCAGCGTGGCAAACGCCAGCATGAAGAGCGCGAAGTACTCGGCCGGACCGAAGGTCAAGGCGAAGCTAGCCAGCAGCGGCGCCAGCAAGATCAACCCGATCGTGGCCAGCAGGCTGCCCATGAAGGAGGCGATGGCAGAGATCGCCAGCGCCTCGGACGCCTTGCCGTTTTGCGCCATGGGATAACCGTCAAGACACGTCATCATGGCCGGTTCGTCGCCGGGAATATTGAGTAGTATCGAGGAAATACGCCCGCCGTACATGGCGCCGGCATACACCGAGGTCAGCATGATCAGCGCCGTTTCCGGTGCAAGCCCCAGGCTGAACGCCAGCGGAATGAGAATAGCCACTCCGTTGGCCGGACCAAGGCCCGGCAGCGCCCCGATCAAGGTGCCCAGAAAGGCCCCCAGCAAGGCAAACATCAGGTTATGGGGCTGCAGGGCAACGCCAAACCCATCCATCAGGTAACCCAATGTGTCCATCAGCTTGCCTCGAAAAAGGACAACAGACCCAGCGGCAAGGCCAGATCCAGTGCGAAGTTGAACAAGAAATACACCACCACGCCGGCCATGGCCCCGGTGAGGTAGGCCTTGACCGGGCGAGCGCCCATTCGCCAGCAAAGGGTGCCCACCGCCAGCGTCGTGCTGATGATGAAGCCCAGCGGCTCGAGGAGCATGGCGTAAAAGATCAGCACCACGACGGCAACGACCAGCTCGACACCGGTCCGGCTCCACGGCCAGGCATTGTCCGGATCAGGCCGCAGGATCAGATACAGGCTGGACGCCGCCAGTACCACGGACAAAAGCGTCGGGAACGTATCGGGGCCGACGGCTTCGGACCCACCAAAAGGCTCCGGAAACCGGGTCGCGGCCCAACCGTACGCGACGGCCAGCACGACCAGCAGGACCCCGAATATGCGGTCGTTGAAGGTCATTATTGGATCAACCCGATATCTTTGGAGAGCTGTTCGATTTCACTGATCTGGTTCATCACGAACGCGTCGAACTCGTCGGCGGTCATGTGAAAAGGCATCAAGCCGTTCTGAGCCATGACGTTCTGCCACTCTTCACTTTCGTAGATCGTGTCCATGGCATCGGTCCAGTACGTTTTGGCGTCGTCGGAGATATCCGCCGGCATGTAGAAGCCGCGCCAGTTGGGGCCAACGGCATCGACGCCCTGCTCTCGGGCAGTGGGCACGTCGGCCATGGCGCCGGGCAGGCGCTCTTCCGAAAGCACCGCCAGAACGCGCAGGTCGCCAGACTCCATGAACCCCTGAGCCTCGGTAATATCACCGGTAAAGGCGTCCACATGACCACCGATCACCTGAATCAACGCCTCGCCGCCGTTGTTGTACGAGAGATAGGCAATGCGGGGAAGGTCTTCGATGCCGGCGGCCTGAGCGGCGATCAGCACCTTGAGATGATCCCAGCCGCCCTTGGCGCTGCCGCCGGCAAACTTGACGCTGCGCGGGTCCTCCTTGAGCGCATCCATCAGCTCGGTGAGATCATTGAACTCGGAATCGGCGGCCACGGCGATCACGCCGTAATCCGCCCCCAGCGCGCCGATCCAGTTGACCTGATCCGCCGTCAAGCCCGGAAACTGCCCCTGGGCCAGGCGCGTGGTGGTGGCCGTGGAGGCCGCTATCAGCACTTGTTCGTTACCGGCGCGCCGGCTCACGGTATGCGCAAACGCGACACCGCCACCGGCGCCGGGCATGTTAATGGTTTGCACGTTGCCTGGTACGAGGTCGAGTTCCTGCATGACATTACCCACGCTGCGACAGGTAAAGTCCCAGCCGCCGCCCGGGTCAGAGGGTGCGATGCACTCCACCTTGCCGCTGGGCTCAAAGGCCAAAGCCGTACTGCTGAAAGTAACGATCGCCGTTAGAGGAAGAGCCAACAGCGTTAAATGCTTGAAGGAAGGCGTGAGGGTCATGGCGTTCTCGGGTGTCAGTGTTGTTGGGTGGTACGTCTTTTTGTTAGACTCCACATCGCGAACAGTAGGACCTCCTTCCCCCCGTAAACAATACTTTTGCACATAAAGAACATAAGGTTCTTTATGTGTATTTTGTCCTTTTTGTCCACTCCTTTTGTCGATGATTTCCCACGCAATGTCCCTCGCTGCGCGCGTTCGTCGACCCTCAAAACGACGCCACGCCCGTCAGGCGAACCGACGGGCGTGGCGGCAAAGCCTGGGTAAAAGCTTACGCTACGCGTTTGCGGCGCTTTTTCAAAAGTGGCAGGCCCAGCGACAGTAGCGCGATCAACAAAAGCGTTAGCGAGATCGGCTTGTCGATGAACGTCATCCAGTCGCCCCCGGAGATCTGTAGCGCCCGGCGCATGGACTCTTCCATGATATTGCCAAGAATCAGCGCCAGAATAAGCGGTGCCGCCGGGAAGCCGAACAGACGCATGCCCAGACCCAGCAGGCCAAAGCCGAGCAGCAAAAGCAGGTCGAATACGCTAAAGCTCATACCGTACACGCCGATCATGCAAAAGATCAGGATCAACGAGAGCAGCAGCGGCTTGGGCATATCCAGGATTTTGGCGATCAACGGAATCAGCGGCAGGTTGAGCACCAGCAGGAAGATATTACCTACGTACATACTCGCCACCACGCCCCAGAACACGTCCGGGCGCTGCTCGAGCATCATCGGCCCCGGGGTCACTCCCATCACCAGAAGCGCGCCCAGCAGTACCGCCGTGGTACCAGAACCTGGCACACCCAGCGTCAGAAGCGGCACGAAAGAACCGGTACAGGCGGCGTTGTTTGCCGCTTCCGGGGCCGCTACGCCCTTGATGTTGCCCTTGCCGAAGGTATCACCATCTTTAGCGATGCGCTTTTCCAGGCCGTAACCCAGAAACGAGCCGATGGTCGCGCCGGCACCGGGCAGTACGCCGGTGAAAAAGCCCAGTACCGAACCACGGCCTACGGGTCCGGCAATCTGTTTGACCTCGGAGCGGCTCAGTTTCAGCGAGCCGATCGCGTTGCGCGGTGCTTCCTTGCCACCGCCGCCGCGCAGCAACATGTAGAACACTTCGGCGAGCGCGAAGATACCCAGCGCTACGACCAGAAAGTCGATACCATCGAGCAGGTTGATTGAGTTGAAGGTAAAGCGCTCGGTTCCGGTCTGCATGTCGATACCCACGATCGAGACCATGACCCCGACCACGGCGGCGATCAGCCCCTTGACCAGCGATTTATCGGAAAGCGACACCACGGCGGTCAGCCCCAGCACCATCAGCGCGAAGTACTCCGCCGGGCCAAAGCTCACCGCCACCTTGGAAAGTAGCGGCGCCACCAGCATCAGAAAGATGACCGAGACCGTGCCGCCCACGAACGACGAGTAGGCGGCAATGGCCAGCGCCTTGCCCGCCATTCCCTTTTTCGCCATCGGGTAGCCATCAAACGATGTGGCCACGGTGCCGGCGATACCCGGCGCATTGAGCAGGATAGACGACGTGGAGCCGCCGAAAATGGCGCCATAATAGACCCCGGCCATCAGGATCAGGCCCGAAGAGGGCTCCATGGCGAAGGTGATCGGAATCATCAGCGCCAGCGCGCTGATCGGCCCAAGGCCCGGCAACATGCCGATGATCGTGCCGGCAAACACACCGGCAAAAACGTAAGCGATATTGATCGGCTCCAGCGCGATGCCAAAGCCGTACATCAGATTGTTCAAGGCATCCATGGGAATGTTCCTCTAGAAGGCTAGCGTAATGAAGCGTATCGGTGAACGGGTCGACTACCTTAAAAAGGCAATACGCCGGTCGGCAGATAGACGTCCATTACTCGCGTCATGGTCAGATAAAGCGCCAACACTACGCCAAGCGATGTTGCCACGTTGATGGCATGTCGGCGGTAACCGTAGTACGCGGTCAGCCCCACACAAAGCAGTCCCGATGCCAGCACGAAACCCAGCGGCACCAGCAAGAGCGCGTAGGCCGCAATGGCAATGGCCGTGATCACGACGCGCGCCCAGGGGGTCAGCAGCAGCGGCCCGCGGGTTGCTTCGTCATCGATCTCGTCGGCCCCGGCAATGGTGCCCGGCTTTTCGAAAAACAAGAGAATCGACAGGAGTAAAAGCGTGCTCCCCAGCACTTTAGGAAACAGGTCGGAATCGACCGGACGCGGCAGAGGGAACGTCGGCACCTGCCAGGCCATGGCCAAGTAAGCCGCCGCAACGAGGGCCAGAATCACCCCTAGCCACTGGTTGGTATTGAGTTTAGTCATGGAAATTCTCCGAGCGCACGCACCGACCGTCACGGACAGGCGACCGCGCCAGCCTTGGGGCTGGCGGGGCGTATAGCCGCTGCGCTCCACGATAATGATTGACGTAGCCGTTATCAGCGTCGTTATGGGCGAACCAGCAAACGCTGGTTATTGACGCAGCAGCCCCAGGTCGCTCAGCACGCTGCTGAACTGCTCCTGCTGCTCGTCAAGGAAAGCGCCGAATTCTTCGCTATTCTGGTAGGCGTCGATCCAGCCGAGCTGGTCGCGCGCGGCTTGCCAGCCATCGGTTTCGAGCATCTCGGCGAACAGCTCCTCGTAGTAGGCCACCGCCTCTTCGGGCATGTCCGGAGCGCCCATCACGCCGCGCCAGATGTCGAAGGTGTAGTCGATGCCCTGCTCCTGGTAGGTCGGCACGTCCGCAAGGCCGCCTTCCAGGCGCTCCGGTGAAGAAACGCCCAGCGCCCTGAGCTGGCTGCCTTCGCCAAGCTGGCCGACGGACTCGCCGGCGCCGGTGATCACCGCTTCGATATGGCCACCCATCAGGTTGGTCATGGCGTCGCCGCCGCCGGAGAACGGAATATAGTTGATGCTTGCCGCATCGAGCCCGGCGGCCGCCGCCACGCCGGCCATGGAGATATGGTCCATCGAGCCCGGCGCGCTGCCACCACCCACGGAGAGCTGCGGGTTCTCCTTGAGCGCGTCGAACAGGTCGTTGACGGTCTGATACTCGGAGTCCGCAGTCACCAGAATGATCGAGTAGTCGGTGATCACCCGCGCGATCGGCGTGAAGTCGGTATGGTCATAGCGCGAGGCGCCAGCCAGCGGCACCAGAATCATCGGCGGGCTGGTGGCGAACAGCTTGTGTGGGTTGCCGGTATCACGCGCGACCTGCGCCCAGGCGACCGCGCCGCCGCCGCCGGGCACGTTGATCGCGGCGAAACTCTCATCGGCCAGGCCTTCTTGCTGGATAACGCGGGACATGGTGCGTACCAGCGTATCCCAACCGCCGCCCGGGTTGGCCGGGGCGATGAACTCGATCGACTTGCTCGGTGTCCACTCTTGCGCTTGGGCACTGGCGCTAGCGCCCACGAGCAACGCAGCGGGCATGGCCAGCAGGATGAGGCGTTTCAGGGAAGTGCTCATTGGCGTCTCCACTCATTTATGTGAGTTGTTATAACGTCGTTACGCTGCGGACGTTAGAAGACGGACGCTAGCCCAAACAAGTTTTTAGCTATAAACGGCAAAAAAGCCTTTCTGTGCATTTTGTTCATTATGTTCAAATCAGCAGCTAGCGAGGCTCGATCAGCCGATAGCGTCTCTCCGGACGCCCGACGTCGCCGTAACCCAGTTCCGCATCCACGCGCTTCTCGGCGACCATAAACTCGAGATAGCGCCGGGCAGTCGAACGGCTCGCCCCCAGCGAACGGGCCACCTGCATCGCCGTTTGTGCAGCGTTTTTCTCCGTCAGTACGTCGATTACCCGATCGAGAGTGAGCCGGTCAATGCCCTTGGGCAAACCGCTCGAGCCCGTCATCGGCGCTATCGGGTCAGGTTGCTGGCGCGCAAGTACCCGATCAAGCTCCTCCTGGCTCATTTCGCCTTGCTGGGCCAGCGCCCCGCGCTCGCGGCGAAAACGACTGAGCATCTGCGTCATGCGCGCGGCCTCGACGGGCTTGATCAGGTAATCGAACACGCCGCCGCGCAGCGCCTCGGCGATGGTGTCCATTTCACGGGCGGCGGTGATCATGACGATGTCCACCCGGGTATGGCGCTGGCGAATCGCCCATAGAAGCTCGAGCCCCTCCACGTCCGGCAGGTAGGCATCCAGCAGCACCAGATCCACCGCCTCGGCGCAGGTCGCTATTAGCGCCCTCGCCTCGGCGGCATTGCGCGCTACCCCCAAAACGCAAAAGCCATCGCTTTGCTCGATGAACGCCTTGTGAATGTCAGCAATGCGAAAGTCATCCTCGACAATCACGATGCCATACTGCCTGTCGTTCATCTCTCATCTCCCCTCTAGCCCGCGTACTCCGGTCTGTGTTGTTATCATGAATTGTTATCGTGAATGGTTATCGTGAATGGTTGCCGTGGGCCGTGTATGAAGAGCGGCTTGTGAGCGTGTTGCTTAATACGGCGATGAAGCAGGCGCCGCCCAGCTCGCTCTCATCGAGGGTGACCGTGCCATCGTGCTGGCGGCAAAGCCGCATCACCAGCGCAAGCCCGATGCCCTGGTGCTTGCCGCGCTTGGTCGAGAAGCCCTCCTCGAAAATGGCGCTGGCGTGCTCCGGTGCGACGCCGGCCCCGTTATCCTCGACTTCCACCAGCAGCTGATCGCCCAGGTCGGTGAAAAAGAGCCGTACCCTGGGCGCCTGCGCGTTTGGACCGTTCAAGGCGGCAAAAAAGGCGTTATCGAGCAGATTGCCCACCACGCTCATGATCACTTCCTGAACGCTTGGCGCCAGCGGCTGCGAAAGCGAGCTCTGCTCGTCGATCGTCAGTGTTACCCCCAGCTCCCGCGCCCGGGTCAGCTTGCCGAGTAACGTTCCGCTCAATACGGTGTCGGCCACGTGGCTCATCAGAAAGCTCATCTGCTTTTGCGCCCGCTCGCTCTCCTGGTGGATCAGCTTGAGCGCCTGCTCGACGCGCCCCAACTGCAAAAGCCCGGAAATGGTGTAGAGCTTGTTGGAAAACTCATGGGCCTGGGCGCGCAGCATATCCACGTCGCGACTCGCCTGAGTGAGCGCCTCGGAAAGATCGACGATCTCACGCCGACTGCGAAACGTGGCCACCGCGCCATCGACTTCGCCATCGTCGACGATCGGCACGCGGTTGACCACCACAGGATGATCGCCAAGCCACATCTGCTGGTCGAACTCCTGCTCACCGCGCTTCAACACCTCCAATAGCCGGGAGTTGGGCACGACGTCACGAATTGGCCGGCCCAACAGCACGTGATCGTCGGCAAGCCCCATCAGCCGGCGTGCTTGCTGATTCACCAGCGTGATCTGTCCTTCCCGATTAATCGCGAGAATTCCCTCATGGATGGACTGCAGGATCGCCTCTTTCTCCATGGCCAAGCGTGCGATCTCATAAGGCTCAAGCCCCAGAATGACTTTCTTGAGATGCTGCGAAAGCCAGTACGCCCCGGCGAAGCCAAGTACGATCATCAAGCCCACCAACGACCAGCCCAGAAGCGTATAACGCGCCGCATCCGCGGCAACACGATCGGCCAAAAAGCCCACCGAGACCAAACCAATGATGTTACCCTCCTCGTCCCGAATGGGGGTCTTGCCACGCATAGCGGTACCCAGCGTTCCGGTGGCCCGAGAGACATAGGACTGGCCATAGATCAGCGCCTGATCGTTGTCGCCACCGACCATCCTTTCGCCCAGCCGCTCGACCAGCGGATGCGAGTAGCGAATCGACTGAGCATTGCCCACCACGACATAGCGCGCGCCGGTTTCGTGGCGTACCTGCTCGGCCAGTGGCTGGATGATGCGAGACGGATCATCGGTATTGAAAGCGGCGACGATATTGGGCATCGCCGCCACGGTTTTCGCTACCGCTAGTGCGCGCTCGCCCATCTGCGCACTGACGATATCCGCCGTGCGGTGATTGAGGTATGAGCCCTGGGCCAGAAGCATACCGGCGAGCAGAAAGCCCACCAGCAGCATCACTTGCAAGCGAAAACTGCGTTTGTACCAGCGCCTGGTGGAGCGCGGGCGCTGACCGGGTTTCAGGTCAGCCAGCGAGCGGAGTCGGGAAATCGGCATAGGGGGAAATCGGCATAGAGGGAAATCGGCATGGAAAAGATCGACACAAAGGAACTCAACGTGCCCGGTGGCGTCATTATGGCACGCAGACCCGAGCCACGGTAATCTATGGCGCTATCGTGGGTGGTCCGCTTTGGTTGATTTCACACAAGAAGGTATCGTGCTTACTTTACTGAGAAGCAGTGTACTGGTGAGCTGGCCGCTGTTGGCCGGTGCGGCGCTGGCGAACCCGTTCTACGCCCCGCCGCCACCGGACGACGGTTCGCCGAACTTCACCGGCGACGCCGAGCTCGGCTTTACCCACCTTTCCGGCAATACCGACAGCCAGACGCTGATCGGCAAGACGCGGCTCACGTGGCTGACCGGGGATTTGACCCATTCGCTGCGCGGTGAGGTACGCAACGTCACCAAGGATGGCGAAACCAGCGCCGAGCAGTATCTGCTGGCCGGGCGTGAGCGTTACGACTTCAGCGGTCCGCACTATCTGTTTGGCTTCGCCCGTTGGGAAAAGGACCGCTTCGCGGGCTACGACCAGCAGCTGTCGGTCATTGGCGGCTACGGTCGCCAGCTTCTTACCGGCGAGCGCCATTCGCTGTCGCTCGAGGCGGGTCCGGGCTATCGCAACGACCGGCTACGCGAGCACGGTAACGAGCAGCTGGCGGTGGCCTACAGCGCCATGGCGTATCGTTTCGGGTTTTCCGAGGAGACCGAATTCGAGCAGGAGATGTCCGTCGAGTATACCGACCAGAACACGACGTCGCGCTCCTTCACCGCGCTGACCGCCCGCGTCAGCTCGCGCATTTCGATGCGCCTGTCTCATGAGATCAAGCACAACTCGCAGCCGCCGCCGGACGCCAGCGAGCGCACCGACAACACGACCAGTGCCTCGCTGCTCTATCGCTGGTAGCGGTGGGCCGCTTCACTACCCCCGGTGGGCCCAGCCGGTCATGCGCTTTTCGAGCACCGAGAAAAACTCGTACATCACCATCGCCATGGCGCTGATGACGATCAGTCCGGCGAACACCAGCCCCATGCGCATCTGCGAGCCGGCGCTCATCATCAGATAACCGATCCCCTGGTTCGAGGCCACGGTTTCCGAGACCACGGTGCCCACGAAGGCCAGCGTGATCGCGATCTTCAGCGAAGCGAAGAAGTAGGGCAACGAGCGCGGCAGCCCCACCTTCAACAGCACGTCCAGGCGCCGCGCACCAAGAACCCGCAGCACATCCTCCATTTCCGGCTCCAGCGTCGCAAGTCCCGTGGCCACGTTGACCACGATGGGGAAGAAGCAGATCAGAAACGCCGTCAGTATCGCCGGCACCGAACCGATGCCGAACCACACCACCAGAATCGGCACGAAGGCGACCTTGGGAATGGCGTTGAACCCTACCAATAGCGGGTAGCAGGCGTTGTAGAGAAAGCGCGACGAGCCGATGATAAAGCCCAGCACCAGCCCCACCGCCACCCCAAGGCCGAAGCCGATCAGCGTGGTCCAGAAGGTCTGCCAGGAGTGGCGGCCGATGGGTCCGGCGTAGGTGATCAGCGCCTGAAAGGTGTCCAGCGCGCTTGGGAAGATGAAGCTCGGCACGGCGAAAAGGCGCACCGCCGCCTCCCAGATCAACACCAGCGCCGCGAGGGCGATCCAGGGCGCGAGGCGCTCAAGGGTTTTACTCGGTTGTTTCATGGAATGCCCTTTTAGCCTTCGCGCACGTCGCCGATCCGGGCGCGCAGCGCGTGGACCAGGTCGATGAAGGGTTTCTCGTAAGTGGACTCGATCGAGCGCGGGCGCGAAAGCTCGATCGACCGCTTTTCGATCACCCGGCCCGGGCGCGCGCTCATCACGTAGACGGTATCGGCGAGAAACGCCGCCTCGCGCAGGTCGTGGGTCACCAGCACCACGGTGAAGCGCTGCACCTGCCACAGATCGCGCAGCACGCACCACAGCTCCTCGCGGGTGAAGGCGTCGAGCGCGCCGAAGGGCTCGTCGAGCATCAAAAGCCTGGGCCGGTGAATCAGCGCCCGACAGATCGAGGCGCGCTGCTGCATGCCGCCGGAGAGCTGCCACGGATATTTGTCTTCGTAGCCGGCCAGCCCCACGGTGTCCAGCAGCTCACGCGCCCAGCCGACGAACTCCTCGCGGCGGCGGCGAAACTCGCGCCGGTAGGGCTCGACAATCTCCAGCGGCAACAGCACGTTGTCGAGGGTGGTGCGCCAGGGCAGCAGGTTGGCGTTCTGAAACGCCATGCCCGAGATCTTGAGCGGCCCGGTCACGGTGTGACCATCGACGCTCACCGTGCCGTGGCTTGGGGCTTTGAGCCCGGTGCAGAGCTTCATGAAGGTCGACTTGCCGCAGCCGGACGGCCCGACGAAGGCGACGAACTCGCCTTGTGCAATCGACAGATCGATACCTTCGATGGCGTTGGTCTGCCCATCATACGAGAGCGCGACCTCCTCGAAGTCGACGAACGCCGAGGCCATCAGGGCGCCTCCGGCAGCAGGCGTTCCTCCACCGGCGGCAGAAACCGCGCGGTGAACACCTGCTCGGCCGTGGGCACCGTCGGTAGCTCGAAGACCTCGGCGACCAGCGCGATCGCCTGCTCGAGACGCGCCTCGTCCACTCCGCCCACGCCGTGCTCGCGGGTGTAGGGAGTGTCCACCACGCTATCGAGGGCGAGTTCGAGGCGGCGCGTTTCCATGGCGGTATCGATCAAACCGTCGCGCTCGGCTACGAAGGCCACCGCCGCCGCCGGGTCGGCAAAGGTCTCCTTCAACGCGCGGTTGAAGGCGCGCAGAAAGCCCTCTACCGCTTCCGGGTGCGCCTCGGCGAAGGCGTCGCTTGCGATGATGGCGTTGCCGTAGAGCGGCACGCCGTACTCGGGAAACGCCATGATGGTCAGCGCGTCTTCCCCCAGTCCTCGCTCCTCCAGATTGAGCAGGCTGGTGAAGGAGAAGCCGGTAATGGCGTCCACGTCGCCGCGCGCCAGAAGCGTCTCGCGCAGGGTCGGGTCGACGTTCTGCCACTCCACCGCATCGGCCGCCAGGCCATTGGCGGCAGCGAAGGCGGGCCAGGCACGGTAGCCGGTATCGAAGGCGGGCGCAGCAATGCGCTTACCGGCGAGATCCGCCGGGGTCTCGATGCCCCGATCCTTGCGGGCGAGCACCGCCGCCGGCGTACCGTCGTAGAGCACGTAGACGCCGCTGACCCCGGGGGCGTCCGGGTTCTCGGCCAGAAACTCCACCACCGCGTTGAGATCGCCAAAACCCATCTCGTAGGCGCCGGAGGCAACCCGGTTGATCGCCCCGGCGGAGCCACTGCCGGAGTCGATCTGGACGTCCAGCCCCTCCTCGGCGAAGTAGCCCTTCTGCTGGGCCATCAGAAACGGCGCGGACGGCCCCTCGAAGCGCCAGTCGAGCTGAAAGCGGATCGGCGTATCGGCCAGGGCGGCGGCCGGCACCAGCGCTACCGCGCCCGCCAGCAGCGCGCCCGCGTATCGTCCAAAGCGCTGTGATGTTGTGTCGAACGTACCGGCAACATGAGCCATGAAGAGCACCTTGTATACAAATGAAGATGCTCGATGCGTTGCAGCAACGCTGCCAGTCGCCGTTAATGTCATTTAATTCATGGGCTTACGAAAGAGCCAAAATAGCCAAAAGCTCAGCGGCGCTCCATGATGGTGCGTCTTGACAAATCCTGCGCACCAATGAAAAACATATTAGACTTTTGT
Source organism: Halomonas sp. HNIBRBA4712 (assembly GCF_043558675.1). NCBI lineage: Bacteria > Pseudomonadati > Pseudomonadota > Gammaproteobacteria > Oceanospirillales > Halomonadaceae > Halomonas > Halomonas sp. HNIBRBA4712. The sequence goes on from NZ_JBIFXR010000005.1 coordinate 127,544, forward strand.
CTAGTCGGCTTGTATACTGAACACTGTTTCCTGTCCTCGCGCCATTTCCCCAATGGCGCTTTTTTTTACCCGCGATTTACGCACTGACGCGACTTCATTCTCGTCCCACCAAAGGTGTTCTTCTTGATGAATTCATCGGACCAAGACGGTGAAAGCCGCAGTCGTTCAACGCTCGGCGACCCCGTTGTACTAACGCTAAGCATCGGTTTTATCGTCGCTTTTCTCGCACTCTCGTTTTATGACCTGAACCTGGTCGCCGACTCGATCGCCACGGGCTTCGCCTGGAGCGCGCTGATGTTCGGCACCTACTTCCAGTTTCTCATGCTGGTGACCTTTTTCATCGCCATCGGGCTTGTGCTCTCGCCAGCGGGCAAGGCCAAAATCGGCGGTCTGGATGCACCAGAATTGAGCACGTTCAAGTGGATATCGATCATCCTGTGTACGCTGCTGGCCGGGGGCGGGGTGTTTTTCGCCGCCGGTGAGCCGATCTACCACTTCGTCAACGTGCCGCCGGCCTTCGATACCGACCCCGGCGTGCCCGCGGCGGTGCCCGGCGCGCTGGCCCAGTCGTTCACCCACTGGGGGTTCGTCGGCTGGGCGATTCTGGGCTCGCTGACCGCGATCGTGCTGGCCCACGCCCACTACGTGAAAGGTCAGCCCTTACAGCCGCGTACCCTGCTCTACCCGGTGCTGGGCGAGCGCCTGTTGCGCGGCCCGCTCGGCGGGCTGATCGACTCCTGCTGCGTGATCGCGGTCGTCGCCGGTACCGTGGGGCCGATCGGCTTTCTGGCCACCCAGGTCGGCTACGGGCTGCACGATCTGTTCGGGCTGCCCAATAACTTCCTTACTCGCCTTTTAGTGCTCGTTGCGCTCGGCGTGGTGTACGTGCTGTCGTCGGTCAGCGGCGTACAAAAGGGCATGCAGCTTCTCAGCCGCTTCAACGTCATGCTGGCGCTCGCCATCGGCGCTATTATCTTCGTCTTCGGCCCGACGCTGTTTCTCTTCAACAGCTACTTCACCGGCATGGGCACGTACCTGGGCGAGTTCTTCACCATGGTCACCATGACCGCCGAGACCGCGCCCGCCGAATGGATGCAGTGGTGGATCGTGTTCTTCTACGCCTGGTTCATCGCCTTTGCGCCGCTGATGGCGATCTTCGTCGCGCGTATTTCCCGCGGGCGCACCATTCGCGAGATGATCGTGGCGGTGTCGGTCATCGCGCCGATCGCCACCACGGTGTGGTTCACCCTGCTCGGCGGCTCGGGTATCTACTACCAGCTGACCGGCGCCATCGACCTGAGCGAAGCGCTGACCAACTTCCAGTTCGATATCGCCACGCTCACCGTCGCCCAGGCCCTGCCCGGCGGCACCTGGATGGCGCTGGCAGTGCTGCTGCTCACGACTATCTTCGTTGCCACCACCGGCGACTCGATGAGCTACTCGATCGCCATGGTCGGCGCCGGCCACGACGAACCCAGCCGCTTTTTGCGCGCCTTCTGGGGCGTAATCATGGCGATCATGGCCGCGGTGCTGCTGACCATGCGCGAAGGCCAGATCGCCGCACTCCAGCAGTTCATCGTCATCACCGCCGTGCCGGTCTCGCTGTTTCTACTGCCATCGCTGTGGAACGGCCCCCAAGCGGCGTTTGCGATGGCGCGGGAGCAGGGCATTATCGAGTAGTCCTAGTCATGTCGTCGGGGTTTTACCGGGCGCTTTTTTCATGGGGCGCTCGGTAAGCCGTTTTTTTGCCCCCCACCATCGTCACTGCTCCATAGCGCTGCGGCCTTGACGTCAATCAGTCGTTATTGCCCGACAGGGACAGGCATTTCTGCCTCAGTCCAGGCGCTCGCGAATCCACTCTATGAAGGCGTTCACCTTGTAGAGCTCGGCCATGTGTTCGGGATACGCCATATAGTAGGCATCGCTACTTTTTAGCTTGAACGGCCAAGCAATCACCAGCTTGCCCTCCTCTATCTCCTTCTGTGCCAGAAACCCGGGCACCAACGCGACGCCGCATCCTGCTTCGGCCGCGCACAGCGCCATGTAAAAGGTATCGAACCGCGGACCATGATAGCTGTGCTCGGTATAGAGCGACTGCGCTTCAAACCATTCGTGCCACGCTTCCGGGCGAGTCGATACTTGCAACAACACCAGGTCGGTCAGGTCCAGAGGTGTTCGGATATTCCGTCGGCTCAACGTGGAAGGCGCACAAACGGGCACGATCTCTTCATGCAGTAGCTCCACGCACTCAGCTTTGGGCCAAGCGCCGTGACCGAAAAAAAAAGCCACATCGATGCGCTCATGCTGCATATCAAACGGCTCGGAGCGGTTTGAAATATTCAGGTTGATGGAGGGGTGCTTATGGCGAAAACCGTTCAAACGAGGTATTAGCCAACGCGCGCCGAAGGTCGGCAGCGTCGCAACGTTGAGTACGTCAGAGGCCACCCCGTAAGACTGCATGTAGCGCGTCGACATCTCTACCTGCGCCAGAATCTTACGCGCTTCCCCGAGATACACGGCGCCCTCTGGCGTCAAGTGCAAGCGCTTTTTGACCCTGCGAAACAGGGGGTGTAAGAGCGTCGCCTCCAGCTGCGCCACCTGCTTGCTGACGGCGCTCTGAGTCAGGCTCAACTCGTCAGCGGCGCGGGTGAAACTCAGGTGCCTGGCAGCCGTTTCAAAACAGTTCAGCGCCATCAGAGAAGGTAAGTGGTTACGCCGCATGGGATCTCCGTAAATGAAAAAAAGGAATGATGTTCTTCCCATTCATCGTTTGTGCGCCTGCCTTTAGCGTCGCGATACTGCGTTCACACCCGTTTTGAACACACAATGCGAGGAAAAAGAATGGTTCATTCTCTTATGGAAAAATTGGGCGTGGCAAGCGACGCGTATCAGGGAGGCGAGCTTTCGGTGACCACTCCCATTGATGGTAGCGAGATCGGCCGCTTGAAAATCGCCTCCCAAAGCGACACCGACACCGCCATTGCGCGCTCGGTCGCGGCTTTCGAGCAGTGGAAGAAAGTACCTGCGCCCCGCCGTGGTGAGCTGGTTCGCCTGTTTGGCGAGCAGCTACGCGCACACAAGGAGTCGCTGGGAGAGTTGGTGACCCGGGAGTGCGGTAAGATCCTTCAGGAAGGGCTGGGCGAAGTTCAGGAGATGATCGATATTTGCGACCTCGCCGTCGGTCAATCGCGTCAGTTGTTTGGCTTGACCATCGCCTCCGAGCGCCCTGGCCACCACATGCGTGAGAGCTGGCATCCACTGGGGCCCATCGGTCTTATCACCGCCTTCAACTTCCCGGTCGCCCCCTGGGCTTGGAACGCGGCGCTGGCGCTGGTATGCGGCAATAGCCTGTTGTGGAAGCCCTCCGAGAAAACGCCGCTGACTGCTCTTGCCTGTCAGGCGCTGCTGGATCGCGCCATCGAGCAGTTCGGCGACGAAGCGCCTGCGCATCTTAGTCAGGTCATCATTGGAGAGCGTGCTGCGGGTGAACAGCTGGTCGACGATTCGCGCGTAGCGCTCATCAGCGCGACCGGCAGTACTCGCATGGGCCGTGAAGTCGGACCTAGCGTTGCTGCTCGCTTCGGACGCAGTATCCTGGAACTGGGTGGCAACAATGCCATGATTCTGGCTCCCAGCGCCGATCTCGATATGGCTATCCGCGCCATTCTGTTCTCCGCGGTCGGCACCGCCGGGCAGCGCTGCACCACCCTGCGCCGCCTCTTCGTGCATGAGTCGCTCAAGGACGAAGTACTGACCCGACTCAAGAAGTCCTATAGCGGTGTCACGCTTGGCAATCCGCTTGAAGGCCATCTGGTAGGGCCTCTCATCGATCATCAAGCGTTCGATGCGATGCAGAGCGTTCTTTCCAAGGCGCGCGAGCACGGCGCGAACGTTTTTGGCGGCGATCGCGTGGCCATTGCCGACTGTGACGAAGGCTATTACGTGAACCCGGCGATCGTCGAGCTGGAAGAGCAGAACGCCCTGGTCAAGCACGAAACCTTCGCGCCGATTCTCTACGTCATGACCTATAAGACGCTGGAAGAAGCGATCGATAAGAACAACGATGTGCCCCAAGGGCTCTCATCGTGCATCTTCACCACCGACGTTCGCGAAGCCGAGACGTTCGTTTCAGCGGTCGGTAGCGATTGCGGCATTGCCAACGTCAATATCGGCCCGAGTGGCGCCGAAATCGGGGGTGCCTTCGGTGGCGAGAAAGAAACCGGCGGTGGTCGCGAATCCGGTTCGGATGTCTGGAAAAGCTATATGCGCCGCCAGACCAACACAGTAAACTACTCGACAGAGCTTCCTTTGGCCCAGGGTATCAAATTCGATTGATTTAACTCGATATTTTTTAACCAATAACAAACCAAAGAAGCTGCGCCACTCATAACAATATAGCGAATTCATCTGGAGTAGCATCATGAAAAAGACAGCCTTGGCCGCCTGCGTGACCTCTCTCGGTATCGGTACTTTGCTTTCCCCGGCCCTGTATGCAGACCAAAACTGGGACATGGCCATCGCCTATCCCTCCAGCAACTATCATTCGGAGATTGCTCAGCAGTTCGCAGATCAGGTACGCGAAAACACCAACGGCGATATCACCATAACGCTACATACCAATGGTTCGCTTTATAGTGGTGAAAGGATCTATCCCAGTACTCGCAGGGGGCTGGTCCAGATCGGTGAACGCCTGATTGCCGCGCTTGAAAACGAGGACCCCCTCTTTGGGCTCGATAGTTTGCCTTTCCTTGCCACGACGTTCGAAGACTCGAAAGCGCTTTATGTAGCGTCAAAGCCCGAACTCGAAAGCAAACTCGAGTCGGATGGATTGAAACTCTTGTACAGTTTCGCGTGGCCGCCTCAGGGTATCTATACCAATAAGCAAGTAGATAGTATCGCTGACTTTCGCGGAGTGAAGTTTAGGGCTTACAGCCCCACCACAGAAAGAGTCGCGGAACTCATGGGCGCCGTCCCCACGTCGGTGGAAGCAGCGGATGTTCCTCAGGCATTTGCAACTGGCGTTGCGGAAGCGATGTTCTCCTCAGGCTCAACGGGGTACGACTCAAGGCTCTGGGAACATATCGACTACTGGTACGACACCCAAGCTTGGCTACCTCGCGGCATGGTATTCATCAATCGCGATTATTGGGAAGAGCTGACACCGGAACAGCAGGAGACCATCGAAAGCGCTGCCCAAATGGCCGAAGAGGCGGGCTGGGCTCGCGCTGAAGAGCTAGCCGACTGGTACAAGGAGCAACTTCAAGCCGAAGGGATGGAGATTATTGAGCCGGACGAAAACCTGATGAGCGAGTTCAATGACTTGGGACAGCAGCTCATCGCGGAATGGATCGAAGAAACCGGCACTGTGGGAGAGAACATTATAAATACCTACCGGTCGCAAGCAAACGAGTAACGTATAAGGGGTCACGCAAGTGACCCTTTTTCTCACTGTCGCTCCACTTTATCAGGTAGGATCAGCATGAAAAAACCAGGCCTTAACGAAAGCCTAAACAAGGTATATGGGGTATTTGCCTACCTTGGTGCTTCGTGCATTGTCATCATGGCAGCCTTGACCATCACCAGTATTATCGCACGCTTTTTCGATATCTATATTTCCGGGTTAGCGCATTTGGCCGGTTACTTCATGGCGGTCGGCAACTGTCTTGCCTTGGCATATACGTTAAGAAAAGGGGCGCATATCAGAATTGAAATACTGATATCGAGACTATCAACAAGCAAGCGGTTGATATTCGATAAGGCGGCGATAGCCATTTCACTTTTTATCGCATCCTACTTGGCTTATTACATGTTTAAAATCTCCTACTATGCTTGGGACTTTCAGGAAGTCAGCGCGGGTGCACGGTACGTCAAGGTATGGGTGCCGCAGTTCTTCTCCGCCTGTGGCGTGATGCTTCTGGCGATATCCTTGGCACATACCCTTTTTGACAAGAATTTTTATGCCAAGCCGGATCTGACAAGTTAAAGAGACACCTTTATGAACGAAGTCATATTGATATCCATTTTTGTCGCCTCGATACTCCTCCTGCTCGGCGGCGGCGTATGGGTAGGTATCAGCCTTGTTGCAGCCTCTATTATAGGAATGGAGCTATTTACCAACAGGCCTACCGGTGATGCGATCGCCATGGCAATCTGGGATTCTATATCGTCATGGAACCTAACGTCCCTACCGCTTTTTATACTGATGGGAGAGATACTTTTAAGAACTAAGCTGTCGGAGCTACTTTTCAAGGGTCTCTCCCCCTGGACAAAGAATCTTCCCGGCGGTCTGGTCCATATCAACGTGGTTGGCTCGACGTTCTTTGCTGCGATTTCAGGGTCCTCGGCGGCCACCGCCGCCATCGTGGGCAAGATGTCGATTCCGGAGCTCAAACGGCGCAACTATCCTGACTCGATCGTTATCGGCACTCTGGCGGGCGCCAGTACGCTGGGGCTGCTGATTCCACCTTCGATCGCCTTGATCGTTTATGGCGTTACCGTCAACGAGTCGATCTCCAAACTGTTCATTGCAGGTATCGCTCCAGGGATCATGCTGGCGCTGATGTTTATGCTCTATATCGTTCTATATTCGATCTTTAAAAAAGAGCGCTATGAACAGGTTATCTCGGACAGCGAAGGTAGTTGGAAAGCCAAGTTCAAGAGCATCAAGCTTTTATTCCCTGTCGTGGGCCTCATCGCCGCCGTTATTGGTTCGATCTATGTGGGTTTTGCAACGCCAACCGAGGCTGCCGTTTTGGGGGTCGTTGGTTCCATTGGTATTGCCCTGGTTCAAAAAACCCTGACCCGAGAGGCTTTCAAGGAATCACTCATTGGCACGATGAAGACCTCGAGCATGATCGCACTCATACTGCTAGGTGCCAAAGCCTTGACACTGGCCATGGGGTTTACCGGTCTTCCACGTATACTCGCGGAGAACATCGCCGACATGAACTTGACCCCCTTCTATCTCATCGCTGCCCTGACCGCGTTCTATATCATTCTGGGATGTTTTTTGGACGGCCTCTCATCGATCGTTCTCACCATGGCGGTGATTGATCCGATCGTCAGACAGGCAGGATTCGACATGATCTGGTTCGGGATATACCTGATCGTTGTGATCGAGATGGCGCAAATAACGCCTCCTGTAGGGTTCAATCTGTTCGTTCTCCAGTCCATGACAGATAAAGGCTTGGGATATATCGCCAAAGCGAGCATTCCCATGTTCCTGATCATGCTGCTGGGCGTTTTTATTCTCGTCGCCTTTCCGTCTATCGTCATGTTCTTGCCTAATAACATGTAGCGATGACAACGGTGGCCTCCTAAACCCAACGCTCACATTGCCCTTTGGAGCTCAGCGACAATGAATTCGACCATTGCCATTTCCGGTAACGCCCACCATAGCGAGTTTTCGGTAGGCATCATCATGCTCAAGACCTCCTTTCCCAGATTGAAAGGGGATATTGGTAATCCGGAAACCTTCCGCTACAAGGCTCAATATGAAGTCGTCGACTTGGCAACGGTCGATTCAGTCGTGACATCCAGCAAGATCGATGAGGCGGTTTTCGAGGGGATAGTCGCCGCGGCCAAGCGGCTGGAATGCCGCGGCGTGAAGGCAATCGCAACCTCCTGCGGTTTTCTCGCTCCTATTCAGGCTAGAATACAAGATCAAATAAAGACGCCGTTTGTTGCCAGCTCACTCAATATTATACCCCTGATGAATACCATCTTTGGTATCCACAACGACATCGGCATTCTGACATTCGATCAGAGCAAGCTCTCTCCACTACACTTTAATGGCCACTATCGCACTGGGCTGCATATTCAGGATATTGACAAAGAGGGAGCTTTCTACCAAGCGATCAAATTCGACAAAAGGGAACTATCCTACCAGGAGGCTGAAAATGACGTCTTGAACTCAGCTAAAAAACTGGTAGATAAGCATAAAAATCTCTCGTGCATTATTCTTGAGTGCACCAACTTATCGCCTTATAAAAACGAAATAAAAAGAATAACTCAAAAGCCCGTATTTGATATTGTGGAAATACTTGACTGGCTTTTCAAGGCAAGTAGTGATGGTTAGCCGCTCGCTTCTTGACATCACGCGGAATTAAAAAATCCCCATCGCATAGCCGTTTCGAGAACAAACGTAGTCTTGCCAAAAGCCGACCAATATCCTGCCTCAGGTTGGCAGCGGTTGGCACTCTGCTTCTCCTGGCCAGGCTACTCACCCTGTTCGGCGCTGCCCATTTGCGCCTGCACCATACTCAGTACTTCCTTGTATCGTCTATCAAACTTCCTGGATAGTACGATCGAAGAGGTCGATCGCGACACACCATCCATTTCTGCAATTTCATCGAGCATGGCATCCAGCTCTTCGAGGGTAGGGAGCTCGATGCTCATGAAGTAGTCGAAATCACCGTTAATGGCCAAGCACACTTTTACAGCGGGAAATTTATTCAGCTCTTCGACGACTTTTCTGCCTTTCTTCTGGTCAACCGCAATCATGACCAACGCCTGCACATTGCCTTCTGACGGGTTCTTGCTCAGCACGACCGAGTAACCCGTGATGACCCCACTCTTTTCAAGCCTATTGATCCGCTCATTGATGGTTGAGCGCGCAACGTTTAACCGCTTGGCAATACTCGACGTGGACTCTCTAGCATTGGCTTGCAACATGGCAACCAATTTTCTATCCACGTCATCCCTGAACCATTTTGACATTACGCCCCCTCATTTTGACGACAATAGACTGATATCCAACAAAACAGCGGCTTCTTTTCGTACAAACAGAATACCATAATCAAGGTTTCAGAAATAACATTCAGGGCAGGATACGTACCATGAATAAAGAAACCATTTCGGGTGCTGACGCATTAGTACTCATGTTAAAGAAGTTTGGCGTTAAGCATATTTTCGGTGTTTGTGGTGATACCAGTCTTCCTTTTTACGACAGCCTATGGAAGTTGGGTGACGGTATTACGCATATCCTTGCCAGGGACGAAAGAACCGCTGCCTACATGGCCGATGTATACGCACGGCTGACGCATCGCGTGGGCGTGGTCGAAGGCCCAAGCGGCGCTGGCGCGACCTACATGATTCCGGGTATTGCTGAAGCCAATGGAACCACCATTCCGGTGCTGGCGATTACCTCCGATATTCCTGTTGCCGGGCGTGACAAATACATCTTGACCGAATGCGACCAGGAAGCACTCTTCAAGCCCTTCACCAAGTATACCCGGGTCGCTGAAATTCCTGAAAACGTTCCCACCATTGTACGTCGCGCCTTCAATGCCATGACGTCAGGTACGCCAGGCACCGCTCACATTGGCCTTCCCTACGACGTCATGAAGAGCCAAATGGATAACGGTGATATCTGGGCTGAGGAGAAGTACAGCGTTTACCCGGCTCAAAGAGCTGTTCCCAACTCGATGGATATCCAGAGCGCCACGGATCTTATCGAGAGCAAACAGCGACCGGTCATCATTTGTGGCGGCGGTGTGCTTCACTCCCAAGCGGTAGCAGAACTCGAAATACTGGCCAAGCAAATCGGCGCGCCGGTGGGTACCACCATCTCGGCCAAGGGAACACTGGCCGAAACCCACCCTTTGTCACTGGGCACCATCGGTACGAACGGCTCTACCGCCGGCTCCAGAGAGGTCATCAGAGAGAGTGATCTGGTTATCTATATCGGTTGCCGGGTGGGATCGGTGACGAGCGAAAAGCGCACCAACCCGAATAACTTTGAGAAATCCATCCTGCATATCGATATCGACCCCGCCTGTATCGGTGCCAACTACAGCACCGATGTTGCGCTGGTCGGCGATGCAAGGGAAACCCTCAAACTACTGATCGACAAGTTGAAGTCCAATGGCACCTCTTTCAGCGATGAGTGGGGTACACGCTCTGCGGCGTCGGCCAAGACTCAGAAAAAAGAGCGCTTTGATCGCTACTCGGCATCAGATGAAGTGCCCATTCGCGGAGAGCGACTGGTTGCAGAGCTGCAGAAGGTGATCCCGGACGATGCCATCGTCGTCTCCGACCCCGGTACACCGACGCCCTTCTTGTGCGCTTTCTACGAGACCCAGCAGTCCAGACGGTCGTTCATTTTCCATCGCTACCATGGCGGTCTGGGGTTTGCCCTGCCTGGCGTCATTGGTGCGCACTACGCAGAAACGGGTCGAAAGCTGATCGGCATCATGGGGGATGGGAGCTTCGGTTTCTCATCGAGCGAGCTCGAAACCATTTGCCGCCTCAATATCCCCGCTACCTTGATCGTGTTGAACAATTCCGAATTTGGCTGGATCAAGGCGGGCCAGGACCGCTCTTACGGCGGTCGTTATTACAGCACGGATTTCTCGCAGACCAACCATGCCACCGTGGCCCAAGCCTACGGCATCAAGTCATGGAGTGTGCACGATCCCGCTGATATCGAAAGCACGGTGCGTGAAGCGCTGAGTCATGATGGGCCAACGTTGGTGGATATTCATACGATGAAACTCGAAGAGAGCGAAGTACCGGTCACGGCGTTCCTCGGTTAAACCGTCATTACACCGGGGCGAAATGCCCCGGTGCTGAAGGAGGCAATCATGTTGAAAAAAAGCAAACTTCCCTATGTCAGAGCTCAACGTCTCGTCAAAGGGGCAGTGCCCCAACCGGCATATCGCAGCGCTCTGACCGTAAAGTCCTCAAAAAAGAGAGAGAGTACCGGCGTTAGCTTTTCAAAACTGTACGAGTCATAACACTATGGAGGCAATCGTGGCCATCTCGAAGCTTTTCGTGCCAGCGTTCACGTTGACCACCGCTCAAAACGACAAGCCTTCAACTCTTCGACAGGAATCGAAGGCGTGTAGCGACATTCTTCTTATTGCCGCACCCTGCCATAGGAAGTGGGCCCTCTTTAGATCACACGCCGGCGCGATCGATCATATCGATACCCACTGGGTTCGAAACGCCGAGTTACAGCGCCAGATTTGTAAAGCCCTGACACATCGACTTTATGACGCCATTGTATTTTGCAGCGAGCCCTTGGCGCCCTGGATGGATCTTTCCCAGCAGGAAGCCAACGATGCAACCTCGCTGATAACGGCGTCTGGCTATACGATGGCGACGACTCATCCCGATCGAAAACGCGACACTGTTTGGCTAAGCGAAGCTTCATTGAAAGCGTGATGCCAGATAAGGGGCCGCCGGTACAAAAGACTCGCCCCCGCTCACCATGTCAGCAATCAATCGCCCCGTTGCCGGCCCGGTGCTGAACCCTATGTGCTGATGACCGCAGGCTACCCATAGGTTCTCTTTGCCGGGTACGGGGCCAATCGCGGGCAGTGAATCCGGAAGCGTCGGCCGACTACCGCGCCACGCCACTTTATCGATCTTCTTGTCGATATCCAGCGCCATCATGGCGGATTTGATCGCCCGGTCGATCTGGCTCTCGTTGCTGGGCTGATCCCGGTCATTGAGTTCACTGCCAGAGCTGACGCGGATGCCCATACTGGTCGGCGTCATGACATACCCCCCCTCGGCATCGAGGATTGGCCTTGAAATCCCGTTGTGATCGTTTCTTTCGAAGTGGTAGTGATAGCCACGCTCCAGAAACATCGGGAGCTTGAAGCCGACACTCTTCAGAATCTCCTGAGACCAGGGGCCAGCAGAGACCACGACCCGTTCAGCTTCGATACTCCCATGAGACGTACTGATGAGAAAGCCGCCTTCGACGTTTTTCACCTCCCGTACGCTTGCGTTCAACACCTCTCCGCCCCGCTCTTCGAAAAGCGTACCGTAACGCTCCACGACCTGGCCGGGATTGTCCACGGAGGCCGCATCCTCGATCAAAACGCCGTTGTAGAAGATATCCTTCAGGTGCGGCTCTAGGCGCTTTATTTCGGCGTCATCCACGACCCGGTACTTGACGCCAAACTGTGTCAATAACCGCCGCTCGAAAGCCGAGGCCTCGAAAGAGGCCTGACTTCTAAAGAGCTTTAAAAAGCCGGTCTTCCTCAAGTGTTGACTTGCCCCGGCAAGCGCCATCCACTTCTCGTGCTCGCCTAGAGAGTGAGAGATCAGCTGATCCAGCGCGTGCATGTTCGCCACCGCTTTCTTATCCAGCGAGTTGAGAAGAAACCTCGTGATCGAAAGGCTATTCTTCACCGCATAGGAGAGGTTATAGCGAATGGCGACATTCTGATTGCCAACATAGCGATACAGTTTCTTGATCAGCGCCGGGTTGTTCAGCGGTATGATCGAGCTGCGTGTGATGACGCCGGCATTTCCGTACGAGGTCTCACCGCCAATTCTGTTCTGTTCGATGATGGTGGGCGCATACCCTCTCTCCTGCAAGTTGAGCGCACAGGATACGCCTACCATTCCACCACCGATGATCACAATATCTCTCAAGACAGACCTCCCCTCACTCATAATGTCAGTGCAACATCTCGCCCCGCTGGATCAAGTATTGAAAAGCGCTTGGATCGAATGCGCTTCGCGGTCAGCATAGAGCTTTAATTCATCGCTCACCGTAGCGCCGAGAGCCGCTTCGAAGGCGTCCTGGTTGGCATTGCCCGCGTAGGCGTCGTTCTCGGCTCCGCCCAAGTTGGACTGAAAGATGCCGGCGGCGCTGACCGGTAGAAAGTCTTCATAGGTCATCGGGCTCGCCTCTACCAGGCCCTGCTCGATCAAGCGCTCGAGATCCGCTTCCCCGCCCTCAGGACGGCGCTCCTTCTGCGCTGAGCGATAGTGAAAATAGGCCAGCCCTTCTCGGCGCAGCGTCGTCTCGTCGTCAGGAAACGCCTCGAAGACTCGCGACATGACCTGTTGATGGGCCTCGCTCTCCTTGCCCGCGCTCTGCTTGCGCCCTTCGGCCAGCAGTTGATCGTAGAGTGCCCGCCCCTTGGGCGTCAGCGCCACGCCGCGCTGCTCGATCTCTCCAAAGCGAGCGGTGTGGGTACCTTGCGTGTCACCGGAAAAGCGGATTGCTTCTTCCAACGCTTTAAAACTGGTTTGGCGCAGCAAAATGGGGCATTCACGACGCGGCGGTCCTTCAATGACAGCTTTGGGGTTCATGCCCATCTCCGGCATGCGCCGCTGTACTTCGTCGATATCCAGCGTACGAGGCGTCAGGTGGTTGATATGCGGGCCACGGAAACACACTACATCGGCGATCAGGCGGTGCTCATCGTGCAGCGCCTGGTAGGTCTTCAGATCGACCGTCGACGCCTGATGCCAGCGGAAGGTCTCCAGTGCCGCCTCGACGAAGCGATCCGCCTCTTCGGCAGTCAGCCCGCCCTGACGCTCGAAGCGCTCGATCAGCTCGCGCGCCTCGGGTGCAAAGATGTCGCGCTGACTGAGGATCTCTTCGGCACGCTCACGCAGCGCCGCGCTTTCGATGAGCTCCAGACGCAAAAGCGAGGTAAAGACCCGGAACGGGTTGCGCGCCAGCGCCTCATCCTCGATAGGCCGAAACGCGGTGGAGTGAACCGGCACCCCCGCTTCGGACAGGTCATAATAGCCCACCGGGTACATGCCCATGACGGCAAACAGACGACGCAGCATGGCAAGCTCCTCGGCCGTGCCAACGCGTATCGCGCCATGACGCTCGACGCTCAGACGCTCGAGTTCGCCCTGGACTTCCAGCTGACGAAAGAGCGCGGGATTCTGATCGAGGGTCTCCTGATTCACCTGCGCGACCAGTTCAAGCAAGGTGCCGTACTGCGGCACCTCGGTCTGATACATCACCGACATCGCCTTCGAGAAGCGATCGCGCACATCATGGGTAGAAACAAAGGGTGTCTGGGTCATATCCTGGCTCTCACTGCGTGTTGTTGAAATATCAATCTCATGCTGCTTTCAGATGCGCCAGTAGCGCTTGAAGCGGGTGCATCAATGTCTGGTTCGAGTAACGTTTGACCTGGCTTCGACAGGAGTATCCGGTGGCCAGAAGCCGCTCTTTACGCGGCTCGGCATCGACCCGAGGCTGCCAGGTCTGTGCGTAGATGGTTCGGGAGGTCGCCGTGTTGCGGGTTTCATGGCCGTAGGTTCCGGCCATTCCGCAGCAGCCGGTCGCCACCAGTTCGAGCGTCAGCCCGGCGGCTTCGAATACCTGCTGCCAAGCCCCAGGGGCCTTCGGCACGCTGCTCTTTTCGGTACAGTGGGAAAGCAGCTTGAAACCGGGATCGCGCCTTTGCCCTGCGTAAGCGGCGAGTATCGCCTTTCGGGTGAGCAGCCACTCTTGCAGCATCACTACCTCCGGTACCGCCTCGCGGCCCAGCGTTTTGACGTACTCCTGACGGTAGGTCAGCGTCATGGCGGGGTCGACGCCAATCAGAGGCACACCAAACCCTGCCAGGGCCTTCAACCGCTTGGCCTGGCGCTGCGCCGTGCGCTCGAAGGCGCCCAGAAATCCTTGCACGTGGAGCGGCTTACCGTTGGCGCCAAACGGCATGATGAACACCTGTAGGCCCAAACGCGAAAGCAACTCCACGACGTCTTGCACCAGCGCGGCTTCAAAGTGCGTGGTGAACGCATCTTGTACCAGGATCACGCTCTGGTCACGCTGCGCTTGACTGAGCCCGGCCAGCGCATCCGGGGTGGCTACTCGCGCGCCCCACTTTCGCAGCCGTTTCTGCGCCCCGGGGCGGGAGAGCAGCGGCGAATCGCTGATGCCAAGCCCCTTGCACAAAAACCCCTCCACCCACGAGGACGCGATCATGGCGTTGTAGAGCGGCGCGAAGCTGCTCAATACAGGCAGCATTCGCTCCGCCCCGCCAAGCACGTAATCGCGCAGGGGGCGCAGATATCGGCCGTGGTAGACCTCCAGAAACTGCGAACGAAACTGAGGCACGTTGACCTTGATCGGGCACTGTCCGGCACACGCCTTGCACGCAAGGCACCCCGCCATGGCATCGTACACCTGGTGGCTAAAATCCTCGGAGGGTGGGCGCAGCCAGGTGTTGAGCGCCCGCCGGGGCAAACGCCTGACGAAACCCCAGGGCCGCTCGGTTCGCTGCCGGCGAGCCTCTTCGACCACGTCGATACCCGCCCGGGACTGCAGGCGCAGCCACTCACGAATCAGGCTGGCGCGCCCCTTGGGTGAGTGGGCACGATCGCGCGTCGCTTTCCAGGAAGGACACATGGGGTCGTCGACATCGTAGTTGTAACAGGCACCGTTGCCGTTGCAATGCACCGCAGCGTCATAGGCCTGCCACGCCCGTTCATCGATGGTGCGATCCAACTGACCGCGCGTGGTGACACCATCGACCGTTAACAGCGCTGGATCACTCTCTTTAGCGATCAATTCATGGTGTTCAAGGGGAGACGCTATCTTGCCCGGGTTCAGCTGGTTATGCGGGTCAAACGCGGCTTTGATGCGCTGCAGGCTGGGATACATTTCACCAAAGAACCTGGGAGCATACTCCGAACGCATGCCTTTCCCGTGCTCCCCCCATAACAGCCCGCCGTACTTGTGAGTCAGGGCCACCACTTCATCAGAAATCTCACGAATCAGTTTTTCCTGTTCAGGATCTTTCATATCCAGTGCCGGGCGCACGTGCAGTACGCCCGCATCCACATGGCCAAACATGCCGTAGGAGAGCTTGCGGGCATCCAGCGCAGCGCGAAACTCCGTAATGAAATCAGCCAAATGCTCTGGTGGCACAGCGGTATCTTCTACAAAGGCAATCGGACGTTTCTCGCCCTTCACATTGCCCAGCAATCCCACCGAGCGTTTGCGCATGGCATAAACTTTCTGGATTTGTGAACGACCTTCCGCCAGGGTGTAACCCGAACGCTCGACGGTTACATCGCGCCCGAGGTGCTCGGTAAAGGAGCGAACCCGCTTGGCCAAGCGCTCGGGATCGTCATCGTTAAATTCGATCAGATTAATGCCACGAATCGGCGAATTACCGTTGGCGGGGAAAAACGCAGCCATGCCATCCCATACAAAGTCCTCCATGGCCAACTGCAGCACGGTGTCATCGATGGTTTCAATCGAGGTAGGGCGCGCGCTTGAAGACATCAGTGCCTTGGCATCGCGCAGCGCGTCCATGAAACTGGCATAGCGCACGTTGACCAGGGTGGCGTACCCGGGGATCGGTAGCACATTGAGTACGGCTTCATTCAAAAAACCCAATGAGCCTTCCGAACCACACAACAAGCTGTTCAGATTCAGTTGGCCTTGCGCTTCCCGCAGGTGCGCCAGGTCGTAGCCCGTCAAACAGCGGTTGAGCGGAGGAAAGGTTGCTTCAATCAGCTCGCGCTGCTGATCGATGATCCTTGCCGCGGTGGCGTGCACGCGGCCAATAGTGCCTTCCCGTTGGCACTCAGTTCGCTCTTCTTCAGCGCTAAGCGCCCGGCTGTGCAAACGCTGGCCGCCGAGCAGCACCGTATCGAGTTCGATCACGTGGTCCCGGGTTTTACCGTAAGTGCAGCTGCCCTGGCCGCTGGCATCCGTCGAGATCATGCCGCCAATGGTGGCCCGGTTGGAGGTCGAGAGCTCCGGCGCAAAGAACAACCCATGAGGCTTCAGCGCGGCGTTGAGCTGGTCCTTGACCACCCCGGCCTGAACACGCACGCGGCGGTTTTCCACGTCGATATCCAGAATTCGATTCATGTGGCGCGAGACGTCCACGACGATGCCGTCGGTCAACGACTGGCCGTTGGTGCCGGTCCCGCCGCCACGGGCGGTCAGCACTACGTTACGGTAGGCAGGCGCGCTCGCCAGCCGAGCAAGGCACTCGAGATCCTCGACGCGGCGTGGAAATACCGCCGCCTGGGGCAAGCGTTGATAGATCGAGTTATCGGTGGCCAGCACGGTACGCTGGGCGTGATCGAGGGCGATCTCGCCCTCGAAGCAGTCGGCGTTCAGGTCGTCGAGAAACTGCCGATATAAAGCGCTACTGCCTTGCCCGGCCACCGATGCCATCATGCTTTTAGCGTCTCCAGCGCCTGCTCGATAAGGTTCAAGCCCTCTTGCAGAATCTCGGGCTCCGTCGTCAAGGGAGGCAACAGGCGCAGCACGTTGCGCTTGCGCCCGCTGGGCATCAACAGCACGCCGGCCTCACGCCCGGCCGCCAGTAGCGCCGCCAGGTGCTCGGCGCCAGTGGCGTTTGGGGTATCCTCGAAAACGATACCGCGCATGGCGCCCACGCCGGTCATGGCCCCCAACATGGGGAAGCGGCCGCTGTCGCGCCAAGCCTGGTGGGCCTTGACGATCAGCGTCTCCAGTTGTTGCCCCCACGCTGCCAGGGTCTCTTCCTGCATGACGTCCATGACCGCCAGGGCCGCCGCGCAGGCAACGGCATTGCCCGAATAGGTGCCGCCCAGGGCGCCCTTGGGCAGCGCGTCCATCAGCGATGCGCGCCCGGCCAGTGCCGCTAGCGGCAAGCCCGACGCGATACTCTTGCCTATCAATAGAAGGTCGGGCTCGACGTCCAGATGACTAAAGCCAAAGCGTTTTCCGCTGCGCCCGAATCCGGACTGGATTTCGTCAAAAATCAGCAGAATTCCATGGCGACGACAGATGTCGCGCATCGCCCTGGCAAACTCGGGAGAGAGTAGACGAAAGCCGCCTTCCCCCTGAATCGGCTCCACCACCATGCACGCCACTTCCTCGGCCGGGATCTCGACTTCGAACAGCCGTTCGAGCGCCGCCAGGGCCTGCTCTGCCGTCACCCCGCTATCGCGGCTGGGAAACGGCAGATGGTAGACCGGGCCGGGTAAGGCGCCGAGACCGGATTTGTACGGCTTCACCTTGCCGTTCAGATTCAGCGCCGCCAGGGTGCGGCCATGAAAGGCATCGTCAAAGGCGATCACGGCCTGGCGACCGGTCACCCCCCGGGCAACTTTCAGCGCGTTTTCGGTCGCTTCCGCCCCGCTGTTGGTCAGCATGCACGAGAGCGGGTAGGACACCGGCACGAACCGATTCAGCGCCTCAACCACCTTCAGATAACCCCGATGGGGAACCGCATTGAATGCCGTGTGCATCAGGCGCCCCACCTGGGACTGAACGGCTTGCACAACGGCAGGATGGCAGTGACCCAAATTAAGCACCCCGATGCCACCGATGAAATCGATATAGCGCTGACCCGCTTCGTCCCAGACTTCCGCATTGCGCCCGCGAGCAATGCAGATCGGATGCAGAACGCCCAGTGCAGCACTTACGTGGGGGAGATCCATCGTCGTCGCCTCTTTTGTCGTTGCGAGTTGAATGGGCTTATCAAAGCAAATTCATGGCTTGGCTCACAAACGAAAAAAAACGCTTAATGCATTCCCGTAAGGAATGAAGGGCGCCCAGGAAGCCCGAAAAATCGCGATGTATAGCGAACTAAAGCCCGGAGGGAATGTGCCGACATGGAAGGTGACTCACAACCCCTCGAGCAACCGCAAAACGAGACTCGGCTGCTGGTTGGCCTGGGCGAGGATGGCGATACCCACTTGCTGGAGGAGCTGGGCGCGAATCAGGTTCGAGATTTCGCGGGCGTAGTCGGTATCCTGAATGCGTGACTGGGCGGCAGAGAGATTGACGACGGCGTTGTCCAGCCCATCGATCACGCTCTCGAAGCGGTTCTGCACCGCGCCGAAGTAGCTTCGCTGGCGATCAAGGGTGTTGATGGCGCCGTCGAGCAGGTCGGTAGGCTTTTCGGTGGCACTTCCTTCAAGCACGCTGAAACCGGTGAGCCCCAGCGCCTCGATGTCCATGGAGGTCAGGCGCACGCCGATAGTATCGCCGTCGTTGGCGCCGACCTGGATGTTGAGGGTCTTCTCCTCCATCAATCCCACGCCGTTGAAGCGGCTTTGCCCGGCGAGCCGGTCGATTTCCTCGAGGCGCTGGTCGATCTCGTCCTGGATCGAACGCCGGTCCCGGGCATTGTAGGTGCCGTTGCCCGCCTGCACGCTGAGCTCGCGGATGCGCTGCAGGTTGTCGTTGATCTGATCGAGGGTGCCTTCGGCGGTCTGCACCATCGAGATGCCGTCGTTGGTGTTACGAATGGCCTGGTGCATGCCGCGAATCTGCGCGCCCATACGGTTGGCGATCGCCTGTCCTGCCGGGTCGTCCTTGGCGCTATTGATCCGCAGCCCCGAGGAGAGCCGCTGCATGGAGGTCTGGATGGCCTGCTGGCTGGTGCGCAGATTACTTTGCACCATCAGCGAGGTGAGATTGGTTCTGAGGCTGTACATGGGGTGGCGTGGGCCGCTCGCGATGATAAACGCTCGATAGCATTATCGGCGCGGCGCGAAAAAACATGAGCCCGACGCAGCAAGGCCGCCCGAAGGCGGCCTTGCTGGATGACGATCGAGGGTTAAACGTCGTCTTCGTCGGGCAGATTGTGCCCATCCACTTCCGGAGCGTTCAACTTGCGGCGTGGATCGAAGCGGTCGTCCACCGCGCTGTCCCCCTTCTTCGGCTGGCCGGCGGGGCTGCCGTCGATGGTGAAGTTCTGTTGCATGACGCGCAGGTTCGCGGGCGGCGCGGAGCCGGTCTTGTCCTGGCCGAAGTAGAGCGTGGTATGCGGGAACGGAATCTCGATACCGGCCTGATCGAAGCGCAGCTTGACCAGACGGTTGAAGGCCCGGCCGACGCCCCACTGATCGCCCGGCGTGGTCTTGATCACCACGCGGATGTTCACCGAGCTGTCGGCAAGCGCGGTCACACCGGCAACGGTCATGTCCGCCAGCAGTTTGAAGCCGTGCTCTTCGCTGGCCTTCAAATCCTCGAAAGCGAGCTTCAGCTGATCGATCGCATCGTCGATGCTCTCACGGTAAGCGATACCGTACTCGCCCACGTGGTTACCGTACTCGCGCATGTAGTTCGAGACGGTGTCCACGCTCGAGAACGGCACGATGTGGTAGGTGCCGGAGAGATCACGAATCGCCACCGAGCGGATGCTCAGGCGCTCGGCGGTGCCGGTGATGCCGCCCACGGTGACCACGTCGCCGGTGTTCATGGCGTTCTCGATCTGGATGAACACGCCGGTGATCACGTCCTGCACGAGCTTCTGGGCACCGAAACCGATCGCCAGACCCAGCACACCGGCACCGGCGATCAGCGGGCCGATGTTGATGCCGATCTCGGAGAGCAGAATCATGCCGGTGATCGTCACCATGGCGATCGCCAGAGCGTTACGGAACAGGCTCAAGAGCGTTTTGGCCCGCGCCGAGGGCTCGCCGCCGCCGGTTTCCGGGTTGAGCTTGTGCTCGATCAGGCTTGCCAGCCCCAGCCAGATGCCCAGCGAGACGATCAGAATCACCGCGATGCTGATCAAACGCCCGACGATCAGACCGCCACGCTCGGAAGCGTACCAGCTCGCCAGGTTGAAGGCGCCCCAGGCGTCCAGCACGACCATGACCACGGCGACCAGGATGATGGTTCGAATGACGCGCAGCGCGTTGGGCACGTAGCTATTGAGCCGGTGCTCGAGCATCGGCAGCTTACGGCGCACGTCATCGGAGAGCGTAATGCGACGACCGATGGTCTGGGTCAGGAAGCTGGAAAGCAGAATGCCAACCACCACCGCCACCAGTGTCTTGAGCGTGGCGAACAGCACGAAGGGCAGCGCGTCGCCCGGGCGCACCAGAACGAGCACGAACACGATCAGGAAATAGAGCAGCGCGAACAGGTGCCAGGTGCGGGCGAACAGGTTCAGCGAAATGCGGCTCGCCGTCATCGTGCTGCGTCGGCCCATGTCCTGCAGGTTATCGCGCAGGCGAACGCGGTTTCTCAGCACCACGCCCACGGCGTAGATGAACGCCAGAATCATGATCAGGGTGCCCACCGCCTGGCCGAGCGCCGGGGTGATGTAGAAGTTAGTCAGCGGTACCACGACCATCAGACCGTAACCGACCATGCCCACCAGCCGCGCGATCCAGCGGTTCCAGTAGCCCGCCTCCGTGGCGGAAATGGGCAGCAGCCGCAGCCCCTCGTAGCTCGAGGAGAACAGCATGCGAAACGCCGCCTTGATCAGTTCGATGACCAGAAACGCGTTCAGGAAAAGCGAGGCACGGGTAGAGAGCTCGCCGGTTTCGCCCACGGCAAAAGTGGCGATCAAATTACCGACGACGTAAGCCGCACCGACGATCAGAGCGTCGATGACCGCCGCAATGGCGACGCAAGCCACCAGACGCAGAATCGAAGTGGCACTTTCACCGCCTTGCGACCAGCCGCTGAGCTTGGTGAACAACGACTTCGCCAGCCGACGAAAAATGAAAAAGACCACGAAGGTGGACGCGATCACGATACCCAGATTGATCGCCGCGCTGATAAACGCCGCGCTGTCGAACATGCCGTCGCCTTGGCCGTTGAACAGCCCGGTGACGATGCCGGCCGCCTGATCGAGCTGGGTGCCGATATCGCCCACGACCCGACTGGTCAGCTCGGCGAGCTGGCGTGGAAGCGACACGTCCTCCGGGGCGAGATTGCCGCCCTCGGCGGCGGCTTGCGGCGAAAGCTCGCTTTCAAGCTCACCGGGCAGCGTCGTGGCCTCGCTACGCAGGCGCTCGATGAGCTGCTCGCGCGCCTGGTCGTTCTCGAGCAGATCCGCCAGCGCTTCATAGGAGGGTGGTGCCTGGGTCGTGGCGTTGGCGGTTTCGTCGTCGGCACTGAGCGTCGTCTGCGCCAGCGCCGGGCTGATGGCGGCAAACAGCGCCAGCAGCCAAACGCCCAGCCAGGGTAATAAACGTGATGGCGTCACACCGGAGTCTCCCTTGGGTTGATGTACGTTGGGTGATGTAGTGTATTCAATCTAACGGCTAAACCGCGTTATGCAAATCATAGCCTTGAGCCCCACGCCGTCCAGTGACGCGGTTCGCGAAAAACCGCTCAGGATAACACGAGCGGGGCGCGTCATCCGCCAAGCGGCTCAAAAACGACTGCTCAAAGCCGGCTGGTCAAACGCAGTAGGACGCCAGCCACTGAGTGGCCAGCGCGAGTACGACAGCGTAGCGCGCGCCCTTGGCCAGTGCGATCAGCGCCACCGCCCGCCACCAGCCCAGGCGGAACAGCCCAGCGGCCACGGTGAGCGGGTCGCCGACCACCGGCACCCAGCTCAAGAGCAGGCTGTAGGCGCCGAAGCGCCGGTACCAGCGGCTGGCGCGTTCGAGCTGCGCCGGTGTGGCAGGAAACCAGCGCCGGTGCTGGAACCGGCGGGCGTAGCGCCCGAGTACCACGTTGATCAAACTTCCCAGCGTATTGCCAAGCGTGGCAACCAGCCAGAGCGCGGCCGCGGGCTCGCCCTGACACCACTGGCGGGCAAGCCACACCTCGGAGCCGCCGGGCAGTAGCGTCGCGCTCAATAGCGCAATCCAGAACAGGCTGATCATGGCGCGACGCTACCGGCTCAAGAGGCTCAGGGCAGCCGGCCGCCGAGCCGAGCGGTGATGTTGTTCGCCGCATCAAGCACGAGCTGACCAAGGCTTGTCAGGCGCTCTTCGGGAATGCGCGCCATGGGCCCGGAGACGGAGATCGCCGCCAGCGGCATGCGCCGCTCGTCGAAGATGCACGCCGCTACGCAGTGCAGGCCAATGGCGTGCTCCTCGCGGTCGCAGGCAAAGCCCTGAGCGCGAATGGTGCGCACCTCGGCCTCGATTGCCTCCGGGTCGAAGAAGGTGTTGGGCGTGACCCGCGAGAGCGTATCGCCTTTCAACAGCTCGGCGCGCTCGTCGTCGCTCATGCCCGCCAGCAGCGCCTTGCCAACGCCAGAGGCGTGCAGCGGCGCCCGCGAGCCGAGTTTGGTGATCATGCGCATCATCTGGGTCGATTCGTGCTGGGCGAGAAATACCGCTGTTCCGCCATCGCGAATGCCAAGATTAGCGGTTTCGCCGGTGTCCAGGGTGAGCCGACGCAGAAACGGCCGGCTGGTAGCCACCACGTCCCGCGCCTCGAGAAAGCTATTGCCGATGCGAAACGTCTTGACGTCGATACGCCACAGCCCCTGC
Source organism: Halomonas sp. HNIBRBA4712 (assembly GCF_043558675.1). Lineage (NCBI taxonomy): Bacteria > Pseudomonadati > Pseudomonadota > Gammaproteobacteria > Oceanospirillales > Halomonadaceae > Halomonas > Halomonas sp. HNIBRBA4712. The sequence continues at coordinate 150,464 of NZ_JBIFXR010000005.1, forward strand.
TCGCTCTCCTGAACGATGAAGCCCTGGCTCTGCAGCGCCTGAAGCAGCCGGTGGGTGGTGGAGGGCGCAAGCTCGGCAAGCTCGGCAAGCTCCGAAAGCGCGAGCCCCAGCGGGCTCGCCGCCAGATGCTCGAGCAGCGTCAGCCCACGCACCAGCGATTGACTGTGCCCGCCGCTTGCCTTCGTGGCCCCTGCCGGGCGCCCTACCGATCGGCGCTTACCCTCACTCACCGTCCCTTCTCCTTAACGTGCTCGACGCGCAAAGCGAGCAGGATAACGCGAGGCGCAGGTGAATGTCGCGTTTGCGGAAATAAATCCCATTCTGAAACGAGACGACGATAGCGCCCGCGGGCGCTATCGAAAGAGAGCAAGACGTTAAAAGTGTGCGGCGCTTTCAAGCACGCTTACGCTGGTCGTGCCCCAGCGGATGGGGTTCGCCCCGGGCTTTCGCCAGCTCGATCTGGCGCTGGCGCTCCCGGGCGGCGGCGCGGGTTTTCTCCGGCAGCGAGTCGATGCAGTGCGGGCAGCTGATGCCGGGTTCATAGGCCGCGCTCTGCATGTCCTCTTCGGAAATCGGCCGGCGGCAGGCGTGGCACTGCTCGAAGGCGCCTTCGCTCAGGTCGTGGCGCACGGTGACGCGGTTGTCGAACACGAAGCACTCGCCGCGCCAAAGGGACTGCTCCTTGGGCACCTTCTCGAGATAGTTCAGCACCCCGCCCTTGAGGTGAAACACCTCCTCGAAGCCTTCGCCCAGCATGAAGCTCGAGGCCTTTTCGCAGCGGATGCCGCCGGTGCAGAACATCGCCACCTTCTTGTGTTTGGCCGGGTCGTAATGCTGTCGCACGTAGTCGGGAAACTCGCGGAAGGTCGCGGTTTTCGGGTCGACGGCGCCTTCGAAGCTGCCGATTTCGACTTCATAGTCGTTGCGGGTATCGATGACCAGCACCTCCGGATCAGAGATCACGTCGTTCCACTCTTCCGGCTCGACGTAGGTGCCCACGGCGTCGTTGGGGTCGACGCCCTCGACGCCCATGGTGACGATCTCGCGCTTGAGCTTCACCTTGGTGCGGTAGAACGGCATCTCGTCGCAGTACGACTCCTTGTGATCGAGATCCGCCATGCGCGGGTCGGCAGCCAGCCAGCCAAGCAGCGCATCGATACCTTCGCGGGCGCCGGCCACGGTACCGTTGATGCCTTCACGGGCAAGCAGCAGCGTGCCTTTCACGCCGTGATCGACCATGGTCTGTCTCAGCGGCTCGCGCAGCGCCTCGAAGTCGTTGAGGGTGACGAATTTGTACAGCGCGGCCACCACGATGGGGGCCGTCGAGGAAGGTTGGGTCATCGAACTCTCCTGGTAGTCGCCCTCGCAAAGGGCGGACCGGGGTAAAAAAACGCGCTCATTCTAGCGCAAAGCCGGCCCCGCGTGCAGCCTGGCGGATTGACGCAGATCACGCCAGGGGCGCGCCCACCGCTCGATTTTATCGACGATAGAGCGCCAAAAGCTTCACTTTCTCATACTGAGCGTTGGCTTATAGTGATCGCCAACGTCTTTAACGGGAGAGTCTTGATGAAACTTCGCCGCTCCAACGAGCGCGGCTTTGCCGACCACGGCTGGCTGCGCTCGTATCACACCTTTTCGTTCGCCCACTACATGGACCCGGCGCACATGGGCTTTCGCGCGCTGCGGGTCATCAACGAGGACCGCGTCGCCCCCGGCCGGGGCTTTGGTACCCATCCGCACCGCGACATGGAGATCATTTCCTACGTGCTCGACGGCGAAATGGCCCACGAGGATAGCCTCGGCAACGGCGAAACCATGCGCGTCGGCGACGTGCAGCGCATGTCTGCCGGCACCGGCGTGCGCCACAGCGAGTACAACGCCTCGAGCACCGAAGGCCTGCACTTTCTGCAGATCTGGATCGAGCCCGCTGCCACCGGAATCACGCCGAGCTACGAGCAGAAGGCGTTCTCAAGCGAGGCCCGCACAAACCAGTGGCGGCTGATCGTCTCGCCGGACGGGCGTGAGGATTCGGTGAGCCTGCATCAGGACGTGAACCTCTACACCGGCCTGTTCGAGGGCGAGGTGCCCACCCCGCCGCCGCATCGCCACGCCTGGCTGCAGCTGGTCAGCGGCGAGTTGACGGTCAACGGCGAGCAGTTAACCACAGGTGACGCCGCCGCCCTCGGCCCTGACGAGACGCTGGAGATCTCCCAGGCGAAAGGCGCCCACGTACTGCTATTCGATCTGGCCTGAACCAAAACGGCCTCCCGAAGGAGGCCGCCTTGAACACGTCACCGCGTCGGCTTAGCTGTTGTGCGCCGAGTAGAGCACGCGAATCTTCAGCGTGTGCTCGACCTGCTTGAGGGCCTCGAGCGCCTGGGCGCCGTAGGCCTTGTCGACGTCGATCACCACGTAGCCGACCTGCTCGTTGGTCTGCAGGTACTGCCCGGAAATGTTGATGCCGTTTTCCGACAGCACGCGGTTGATCTCGGACATCACGCCGGGCACGTTTTCGTGAATGTGCAGCAGGCGATGCTTGTCCGGGTGGGCGGGCAGCGCCACCTCGGGGAAGTTAACCGAGGTGATGGTGGTGCCGTTGTCGGAGTAGGTGGTGAGCTTCTCCGCCACCTCGATGCCGATGTTCTCCTGAGCTTCGAGGGTGGAGCCGCCGATGTGCGGGGTGAGAATCACGTTCTCGAGACCGCGCAGCGGGCTTTCGAACTCCTCGTTGTTGCCCTTGGGCTCGACCGGGAAGACGTCCACTGCCGCGCCGTTGAGCTGGCCGGCCTTGATTGCCGCGGCCAGCGGCTCGATCTCGACGACGCTGCCGCGCGAGGCGTTGATGAAGATCGCCCCGGGCTTCATCGCCGCGATCTCCTTCTCGCCGATCATCCAGCGGGTCGAGGGCAGATCCGGCACGTGCAGGCTGATCACATCCGAGCGGCTCAGAAGCTCCTCGAGGCTGCCCACCTGGCTTGCATTGCCCATGCCGAGCTTGGTGATGACATCGTAATAGATGACCTTGAACCCGAGCGCTTCGGCGAGCACCGAAAGCTGCGCGCCGATGCTGCCGTAGCCGACGATCCCTAAAGTCTTGCCGCGCGCCTCGTGGGAGTTTTTCGCCGACTTCAGCCAGCCGCCCTGGTGGGCGCGGGCGTTCTTCTCCGGGATGCCGCGCAGCAGCATGATCGCTTCCGCCAGCACCAGCTCCGCCACCGAGCGGGTATTGGAGTAGGGCGCGTTGAATACCGCCACCCCGCGCTTGAGCGCAGCGGTCAAATCGACCTGATTGGTTCCGATACAGAAACAGCCAACGGCCACCAGCTTCTCGGCGGCGGCGAACACCCGCTCGTTGAGCTGGGTGCGCGAACGGATACCGATGAAGTGAACATCGCGGATCTTCTCGATCAGCGCCTCTTCGTCCAGGGACGTGGGCAGGTGCTCGATGTTCTCGTAGCCGGCGTTGCGAAAATTGTCCACCGCGCTCTGGTGGACGCCCTCAAGCAGCAGGATTTTGATCTTGCTCTTGTCCAGGGACGTTTTGGCCATGACGGAATCAACCTCTGTGCTCGGCGAAGCGCCGTTGTCGGTTAACGGGAAGGGCCGTCATGATAGCACAACGCCGCCGCCTCTCGGCGCCTTGCGCGAATGAAAAGTGTGCGTTTTCAAAATGAACCCGGCGCACATTGGCCGATGAGCCGTGGCAGACGCCACCCCCGGGTCTGGGTGTATACTGTGCGGTCACGTTGAAAGGCACACTCGCAGGTACACACGCCGCCCGCCACGGGCGCCAACAGGTAGGCTGGGCCAATGAGCGAAAGCACCTCCCCTTCACAGGATTTTGCCGCCACGGTGTCCCGTCTGGAGACGCTGGTCGAACGGCTCGAGTCCGGCGAACTCTCTCTGGAAGAGGCGCTGACCGCGTTCGAGGAGGGCGTGACGCTGACCCGGGACGCGCAAAAGCGCCTGGACAGCGCCGAGCTCAAGGTTCGTGCGCTCAGCGAGGATGCTAGCGGCAAGCTCAGCGTCGCCCCCTTTGAGCCCGTCAAGACGGCGCCAGGCGACGCCCCAAAGGACGATAACGCCGAGGACACCCCCCCATGGTAAGCCCCCGCCATCAGCGCCTGAGCGCCTACCGCGAAACCAGCACCGCCCGGGTCGGCGCGACGCTCGAGGCGCTGTTCACCGAAGGCGGCGTCGATGCGCGCCTGGACGCGGCGATGCGCCACGGCCTGCTGGTGGGCGGCAAACGCCTGCGCCCGCTGCTGGTCTATCTGGCGGGCCAGGCGCTGGGGGCAGAGGAACAAACGCTGGACGCCCCGGCCGCCGCCATCGAGCTGATTCACGCCTACTCCTTGATCCACGACGACCTGCCGGCGATGGATGACGACGACCTGCGCCGCGGCCAGCCCACCGTTCACAAGGCTTATGACGAAGCGACCGCGATTCTTGCCGGCGACGCGCTGCAGGCGCTGGCCTTCGAGGTGCTGGCCAGGCCCCGCCCGCCGCGCCTGGCGGCCATGGTAACCACGCTTGCCGTCGCCTCGGGCCGCCAGGGGATGGTAGCCGGTCAGGCGCTGGACCTGGCCGCGGTGGGTGGGCTACCGGATGTCGAGGCGCTTGCGCACATGCACGCGCACAAGACCGGCGCGCTGATCGAAGCCGCCGTGCGCCTGGGCGGGCTTGCCGCGGTAGACGAAGACGACCCACGCCTGGCGCTACTGGCTCGCTACGCGCGCGCCATTGGGCTAGCCTTCCAGATTCACGACGACGTACTGGACGTGACCGGCGACACCGCCACGCTTGGCAAGATCTCCGGCGCCGATGCCGCCCGCGCCAAGCCGACTTACTCGAGCCTGCTGGGGCTCGAAGGCGCCCGGCAAAAGGCGCGGGAGCTGGCCGATGAGGCGATCGAGGCGCTGGCGCCGCTGGGTGACGCCGCCGCGCCGCTTGCAGAGCTTGCCGCATACATGATCGAGCGCGACCATTAGACGCCGCCCGAGCGTCTGCTGTATCTATATTGCTTGTCAAAAAAAAGACCGTGACCCCATGCCCATGAAGCTGTTCGACGAGATTTCCCGCGAGCGCCCGGCCACGCCGCTGCTCGACTCCTTTGATCACCCCGCCGCGCTGCGGGCCATGAACGATGCTCAGCTTGCCCAGCTTGCCGACGAGCTGCGCGCCTATCTGCTCTATAGCGTGGGGGTTTCCGGCGGCCACTTCGGCGCGGGGCTGGGCGTGGTCGAGCTCAGCGTGGCGCTGCACCATGTCTTCGATACGCCCAGGGATCGGCTGGTGTGGGACGTGGGCCACCAGGCCTACCCACACAAGATCCTCACCGGACGGCGCGAGGCGATGACCGGCATTCGCCAGCACGGGGGCCTGGCCGCCTTTCCGCGCCGCGCCGAGTCCGAGTTCGACACCTTCGGCGTGGGCCATTCGAGCACCTCGATTTCCGCCGCCCTCGGCATGGCGCTGGCCGCCCGGGCGCAGAACGACGATCGCAAGGTATGCGCGATCATCGGCGATGGCGCCCTGACCGCCGGCATGGCCTTCGAGGCGCTGATTCACGCCGGTCACATGAACGCCAACATGCTGGTAGTGCTCAACGACAACGAGATGTCGATTTCGGAAAACGTCGGCGGCCTGGCCACGTATCTGGCGCGGATGCTCGCCAGCAAGCCGTATCTCAAGATGCGCGAAGAGGGTAAGAAGGTGCTCTCGCATCTGCCCGGCGCGCTCAAGCTCGCCAAGCGCACCGAGGAGCACATGAAGGGCTTCGTCAGCCCCGCCACGCTCTTCGAGGAGCTCGGTTTCAACTACGTCGGCCCCATCGACGGCCACGATCTCGAAGCGCTGACCGATACGCTCGGCGCGCTGCGCCACCAGAGCGGCCCGCAGTTTCTGCATATCAAGACCGTCAAGGGCAAGGGCTTTCTACCGGCGGAAGCCGACCAGATCGGCTACCACGCGATCACCAAGCTGGAAAAACCGCGCGCCGCCCAGGCCGAGGCGAAAAAGCCCGCCGCCGCCCCGGCCGCGCCCAAACAGAAGTACTGCAACGTGTTCGGCCACTGGCTTTGCGACATGGCCGCTGTCGACCAACGGCTGATGGGCATTACGCCGGCGATGCGCGAAGGCTCGGATTTGATCCGCTTCTCGAAGGAGTACCCGGCGCGCTATTTCGACGTGGCGATCGCCGAGCAGCACGCGGTCACACTCGCCGCCGGCATGGCCTGCGAGGGTATGAAACCGGTGGTGGCGATCTACTCCACCTTCCTGCAGCGCGGCTACGACCAGCTGATCCACGACGTGGCGGTGCAGGGGCTGGATGTGACCTTCGCCATCGACCGCGCGGGGCTCGTTGGCGAAGACGGCCCGACCCACCACGGCAGCATGGACATCTCGTTTCTGCGCTGCGTGCCCAACATGGTGATTCTGGCGCCGGCGGACGAAGCCGAGTGCCGCGCCATGCTGAGTGCCGCCTACCAGCATGAAGGCCCGGCGGCAGTGCGCTACCCGCGCGGCACCGGGCCGGGTGTGGCCACCCCGGAGCACCTGGAGCCGTTGACCATCGGCCGCGCCGAGACTCGCCGCCGCGCCGGCGGGGATGGCCTTAAGGTGGCGCTTCTCGCCTTTGGCAGCATGAACGGCCCGGCAGAAGAGGTCGCCGAGGCGCTCGATGCGACCCATATCAACATGCGCACCATCAAACCGCTGGACCGCGAGGCGGTACTGGAGGCCGCCGCCGAGCACAACCTTCTGGTGACGCTGGAGGAGAACGTGGTCGCCGGCGGCGCGGGAAGCGCCGTGGCGGAGCTTCTACACGCCGAGAACGTTGCGGCCAACGTGCTGATGCTGGGGCTTCCCGACAGCTTCGTCGAGCACGGCACCCCGGCGGAGCTCTTGAGTGACTGCGGGCTGGATGCTGCCGGCATCCAGGCGGCGATCGAAAAGCGCCTGGCGACGCTGGAAAACGCCAGCGGCTGACCGGACGTCTCGACGCAAAACGGGCAGGCCCTTGGGCCTGCCCGTTTTACTTGCGGGGAACGTATTCCAGGCTTACTTGCCCGCCTCGTTCAGGCGCTTGACCGCTTCGTCCGGCAGCGTCATCTGTACCGCGTCGAGGGTATCGTCGAGCTGCTCGAGTTTGGTGGCGCTGGCGATCGGCGCGGTGACGCCGTCGCGGGCGCGCAGCCAAGCGAGCGCCACTTGGGCGGGCTTGGCGTCGACGTCCTTCGAAACGCTCAAAAGCGTGTCGAGTATGCGCTGGCCGCGCTCGTCGAAGTACTTCTCGAGAAACGGCTCGCGGGCGCTGCCCTTGGCGTCTTCAAACGTCTTGTACTTGCCGGTCAGAAAACCGCTGGCGAGCGAAAAGTAGCTCACCACGCCCAGCGACTCCTTGTTCGCCAGCTCGCTCAATCCGCTTTCGTACTCCTCGCGCTCGGCCAGGTTATAAAGCGGCTGCATCAGCTCGTAGCGTGGCAGGTTGTGCTCCTTGGCTACGTCGAGGGCCTGCTTCAGGCGCTCGGCGCTGTGGTTGGAGGCGCCGATGGTGCGCACCTTGCCCGCCTTGATCAGCTTATCGAAGGCGCCCTGGGTCTCCTCGAACGGCACGTCCTTGTCGTCGATATGGGCGAAGTAGACGTCGAGGTAGTCGGTGTTCAGGCGCTTGAGCGAGTCGTTGACCGCCGCTTCGATGTTGGCGGCGGAAAGGCCCTTGCGCTTCTCCCACATGCCGACCTTGCTCATCAGCACGATGTCGTCGCGCTTGCCGCTCTGCTTGAGCCACTTGCCGAGCACTTTTTCGGACTCGCCACCTTCGTGACCCGACGCCCAGGCGGAGTAGACATCGGCGGTATCCACGGCGTTGAAGCCGCGCTCGACGAAACGGTCCAAAAGCTCGAAAGAGCGCTTCTCATCGGCGGTCCAGCCGAAAACGTTGCCACCAAAGGCGAGCGGCGCGATGTCGATGCCGGAACGGCCCAGTGCGTACTTTTGCATTATCCTCTCTCCCTAACTGGATAGGTGTCGAAGTCGGTCTCGAACCCGGCCGGGCGGTACTCCATGTACGCCGCGGTGGCCGAAAAGCGCCGACCCTTGATTAGGGTAGTCTGAAATAGAGCGACTGCCAGGTGGCGCCTTTGGCTACCCCGTTCAGGTGCCTCTTTCACGTCTTCATCACGACCCGAAAAGGTCAGGGCAGCGGGTACAGGCGCCGAACGCGCAGCGCCGGTGAGGCGCCGCCAGCGGGCGAGAGCGCCACCCAGCCAAGCGCTTCAAGCTCGGCCAGCGCGCGGCGAACAAGCGCATGCTCGATGCCCAGCCGACGCGCCAGCCGGGCGCTCGAGAGCCCGGCCTCGTTTTGCTCATCGAGGGCCAGCAGCACCAGGGCGCTCAGCCCATCGAGCGCCGGGTGCGCCTTTTGCAGCTCGGCCAGCGCGCGCTCGAGCGTCGCGGTATCAGGCAATGCGGGCGTTGGGCTCGAGGCGTATGGCGATCGATTTGTACGCCGGGGTATGGCTGCCTTCGCCCTTATGGGAAAGCGGCACCAGCGGGTTGGTTTCCGGGTAATAGGCCGCCGCGCAGCCGGCGGGGGTGTCGTAAGCCACGACCTTGAAGCCCTCGACCCGACGAGCGATGCCGTCGTCCGACTCGCCCACCAGATCGACCCACTGCCCGGCTTCGACGCCGAGGCGCTCGATATCCGCCGGGTTCAGAAACACCACCTGGCGGCCGTTCTCGATGCCGCGATAGCGGTCGTTGTAGCCGTAGATGGTGGTGTTGTACTGATCGTGGGAGCGCAGGGTCTGCAGCGTCAGCCAGCCCTCGCGCGCCGCCATACGCTGGTGCATTACCTCGTCGGGCAACGCTTCATCCGAGAACACCGCCTTGCCGCTGTCGGTGGGGAAGTCACGCTCGGCGGTGGGGTTACCCAGCCAGAAGCCGCGCGGCACCCGCACCCGCTCGTTGAAGTTCTCGAACCCGGGGATCACCTCGGCCACGTGGTCGCGAATCACGTCGTAATCGTCGCGCATCGCCGCCCAGTCGACAGCGTCGCTGCCCACCAGCTTCTCGCCTAGCTTCGTCAGCAGCGCGATTTCCGAGGGTAGATCAGCGCTTGCCGGGCGGTTGATGCCGGCGGAGCCGTGCACCATGCTCATCGAATCCTCGACGGTGATCAGCTGGGTCTTGCCGCCGGTCTTGTCGATTTCGCTGCGACCCAGGCACGGCAGAATCAGCGCCTTTTCCCCGGTGATCAGGTGGCTGCGGTTGAGCTTGGTGCTGATGAACGCGGTCAGCCGGCACTGGCGCATCGCCGCCTCGGCGACGAAGGTATCGGACACCGCCCGGGTGAAGTTGCCCGCCAGGCCCACGAACACCTTGCCCGGGGCGTCGCGCATCGCCGCCACCGCGGCCACGGAGTCCACGCCGTGCTCGCGCGGCATGGGCGTTTTATAGCGCGCTTCCAGCGCGTCGAGTAGCTCATCCGAGGGCTGCTCGAAGATACCCATGGTGCGGTCGCCCTGCACGTTGGAGTGGCCGCGCACCGGCGAGGTGCCGGCGCCGCGCTTGCCCAGGTTACCGCGCAGCATCAACAGGTTGACGATCTCGCGCACCGTGGGCACCGAGTGCTCGTGCTGGGTGATACCCATTGCCCAGCAGATGATGGTCGCCTTCGAGCGGGCGTAGAGTTCGGCGGCCTGCGTCATCTCTTCACGCTTAAGGCCGGACTGCGCTTCCAACGTCGCCCAACTCGTACCCTCGACCCGCGCCTGGTAGGCCTCGAACTGTTCGGTGTAGTCGGCCAGAAAGGCGTGGTCGAGCACCGACTCGCCAGCGGCTTCGCGCTCGAACAGCGCCTTGGCGATGCCGCGCACCGCCGCCATGTCGCCGCCGAGCTTGGGGCAGAAGTAGTGCGAACTAATGCGGTGGCTGCCACCGTGGAGCATCTCCAGCGGCTTTTGCGGGTCGGCAAACTTCTCGAGGCCGCGCTCGTGCAGCGGGTTGAAGCTGGCGATGATCGCGCCGCGCTCGGCGGCTTCGCGCAGCGTGCCCAGCATGCGCGGATGGTTGGTACCCGGGTTCTGGCCGAACACGAAGATCGCCTCGGCGTGTTCGAAATCCTCGAGCAGCACGCTGCCCTTGCCGGTGCCCAGCGCCGCCTTGAGCGCCACGCCGCTCGCCTCGTGGCACATGTTGGAACAGTCCGGCAGATTGTTGGTGCCATAAAGGCGCGCCAAAAGCTGAAAGACGTAGGCGGACTCGTTGCACGCCTTGCCGGAGGTGTAGAAGATGGCGTCATCCGGGGTGGGCAGCGCCTTGAGCTCGGCGGCGATCAGATCGAGCGCAGCGTCCCAGCCGATGGGTTCATAATGGTCGGTCTCGGCGTTGTAGGCCATCGGCTCAACCAGCCGGCCCTGGTCCTCCAGGCGGTAGTCGTCCCAGCTCTTGAGCTCGGTGACGCTGTATTTGGCGAAAAAGTCGCGCTTGACCCGCTTGGCGGTCGCCTCCCAGGTCACCGCTTTCACACCGTTTTCGCAGAACTCGAAGGAGGAGCCGTGCTCCGGGTCGCCCCAGGCGCAGCCGGGGCAGTCGAAGCCGTCGGGCTGGTTGAGTTTCAAAAGCGAGCGGGCGTTGCTCGCGGGCGAGCGGCTGTGCAGAAGGTGCTGGCTCACCGCCTTGAGCGCGCCCCATCCGCCCGCCGGGCTTTTGTACTCGCCGACCTCCGGGTCGTGTTCGCGGGCCTTTTTGGCGGCGGGGTATTGGCTGCTGGGCGAGGTCATGGCGCGTCTCCTTGCAAGGCGTGTCTGGCGGCCAGCCAAGGCGGTCGCCTGTCGATTCATTACATTAGAGTTTGGGCAAAAGCCCGGTCAGGTCAAGCGAGGGAAACCAATCCTTCTATACTGACTCTCAATGCCCAACATAGTGGCGCATCCACGCGCTTTTTTTCATCCGCTTCGAGAGAACCATGGCGTTTTTGACTATTTCGATATTGCTGTTTGGACTGCTGGGCCTGGCCCTGTTCGGCCCGTTGGGATTGCTGCTTGGCGGCGGGGTCGGCTTCTGGCTCGCCCAGCGCGCCCGGCGGCGGCTGTTAGTGGCGCGCGCACAGATCGAGCAGGGCTATTTGCAGTCGGTCTTTTCCGTGATGGGATGCCTTTGCCAGGCCGATGGGCGCGTCAGCGCCGGTGAGCGCGACATCGCCGAGCGACTGTTTACCCAGATGCGCTTTAGTGATTCACAGCGCGCCGAAGCGCGCGCCGCCTTCGAGCGCGGCCGCGCCGAGTCGTTCGATCTCGACGCCGAGCTTGCCCGCGTGGGCCAGTTGACCCAACGCCAGCCGATGCTGCGCCAGGTCTTTCTGCAGGTGCAGCTCAATGCCATTGCCGCCGACGGCGAAATTCACGACGCCGAGCGCGATATGCTGATGCGCGTAGCGCGCGGCATCGGCTGTAGCGACACCGAGCTCGCGCAGATCGAGGCGATGCTCGATCGCGCCGCCAGTAACGGCCAAGCGACCAGTGAGGCCTCGTTGAAAGATGCCTACCGGGTATTGGGTGTGAGCGACGAGGCGAGCGACGCCGAGGTTAAAAAAGCTTACCGCCGCCTGATGAGCCAGAATCACCCGGACAAGCTCGCCGGCAAGGGCCTGCCCGAGAGCATGCGCGAGGTCGCCCAGCAGCGCACCAGCGAAATCAGCAACGCCTTCGATCGTATCAAGAGCGCCCGCGAGGCGAGCTGATTCGATCTCGCGCCAAGGCTCGCCCGTTTTCATGCCGCTCGGCGCCGACCTGAGCGCCATATTTCCCGGCCCGCTACGGGCCGATCACAGGAGAGTCACCATGCGTTTATCAACACCGATCACCGCCGTTACGCTTGCCCTTGCGCTTGGGAGCACCGGTGCAGCGCTGGCGCAAACCGAGGGCGAGCGCCTATCGGGCAACGAGATTCGTGAGCTGATCTGGGGCCATCAGGTCGCGGGCACGATGGCTGGCGACCAGGCCTATAGCGAGCTCTATCTGCCCAACGGCGAAATCGTCGGCGAGGGGTATTCCGGTCAGGCCAGCATCGTCGATGACACCATGTGCTTCGACTACGGCGACGGCGAACCCACCTGCTACGGCGTCCGCTTGGACGACGAGGGCCAAATCGAGTGGATCGACGAGGACGACTCGGTGGCGGGCGTCGGTGAGCTTGGCGACGCGCCTTCAAACGCAGACGCCACTCCCCACGGGGAACAGTGATGATCACGCTTTACGGCTTCCCCCACTCCCGCTCGCTGCGCGTCGCCTGGACGCTGGAGGAGCTGGGCGTTGACTACCAGTACCATCACGTAGCGCTGGACAAGGGTGAGGGGCGCTCCGATCCGCACCTGGCGCGCCACCCGGGCGGCAAGGTGCCGGTCATCGAAGATGGTGAGCTGACGCTGTTCGAATCGGCGGCGATTTGTCGTTATTTAACCGAGCGCTACGGTGACGGAAAGCTTCTGCCCGATACTCCGGAAAAGCGCGCCCTGGTCGATCAATGGCTGGCGTTCGTGACCACCGAACTCGAGCAACCGCTTTGGCAGCAGGCCAAGCACACGTTCGCGCTGCCCGAAGCCAAGCGAGTGCCTGCCATCGTTCCCACTTGCGCCTGGGAGTTTCAACGTGCGCTTGATGCGCTGGAGCGCCGCTTTCAGGGCCAGCGCTTTCTGGTCGACGCCCACTTCACCCTGGCGGACCTGTTCCTGACCCATACGCTGGGTTGGGCGCAAAGCATGAAGTACCGTCTGCCGGAGGCGCTCGAGGACTACCGGCAACACCATTGCCAGCGCCCGGCCATGGCGCGTGCAACGGCGCGCGAGAAAACCGCCACCGATGCCCCCTCGGGCAATAACCCAGCCGAGTAGAGCGAAGCCCCGGGGCCGCGCCCGAGCGCCGTTTACTCCTTGCGCTCGATATCCACGTCATCGGCCTGGGTAAAGTCGTCCAGCGCCATCATGTGGCCTAGCTTACCCGCCTTGGTGGCCAGGTACTGCTCGTTGTGCGGGTTGAGGCCGGTGGTGATCGCCAGGCGCTCGACGACGTTGACGCCGTCATCGGTGAGGGCGGCCACCTTGCGCGGGTTGTTGGTCATGAGCTTGAGCGCCTGGATGCCCAGGTGCTCGAGCATCGGCACGCAGAGATCGTAGCGGCGCAGGTCGGCACCGAAACCGAGGCGCTCGTTGGCCTCGACGGTGTCGGCGCCCTGGTCCTGGAGCTGGTAGGCGCGAATCTTGTTCAAAAGGCCGATGCCGCGCCCTTCCTGGCGCAGGTACAAGAGTACCCCGCGCCCCTCTTCGGCGATCCGCTTGAGCGCCTCCTGGAGCTGATAGCCGCAGTCGCAGCGCATCGAGAAAAGCCCGTCGCCGGTCAGGCACTCCGAGTGGACCCGCCCGAGCACCGGCGCATCGCTTGCGACATCGCCAAGCGTGAGCGCGACGTGATCCTTGCCCGTCGCATCGTCTTCGAAGCCGTGCATGGTGAATGTGGCCCAGGGGGTGGGCAGCCGGCAGGCGGCAATGAAGCGAATGGTCACGGATTACCTCGCAAATCGGCGTGGGCCGTCAACGATGTGAGTAGAAAGGCGCGCCAGTTTAGCAAAAAGGCGCGCCGGTCTCACGGTCTCGCGGCAAGGGCGGCTATCCCGAGCCCCGCCGCTCGCCTACAATGGGGCAAATTTCTCAAGAGCCGGCTTTCATGTCTTCTGTCACGCCCCCCGTCTTACACAACGACCGCTTTCTTCGCGCGCTGGCCAAGGAGCCGGTGGATCGCACACCGGTGTGGATGATGCGCCAGGCCGGGCGCTATCTGCCGGAGTACCGCGAGCGCCGCGCCCAGGCGGGCAGTTTCATGGATCTGTGCCGCAATCAGGATTTCGCCTGCGAGGTGACCCTGCAACCGCTTGAGCGCTTCCCGCTCGACGCGGCGATCCTGTTTTCTGACATTCTGACCATTCCCGACGCCATGGGCCTGGGGCTCTACTTCGTGACCGGCGAAGGGCCGAAGTTCAGAAAGACCGTGCGTACGCCGGAAGAGGTCGCAGCACTTGCCGTGCCCGATGTCGAACGCGATCTGGACTACGTGATGCGCGCCGTCTCCACCATTCGCCGCGAGCTTAACGGCCGCATGCCGCTGATCGGCTTCTCGGGCAGCCCCTGGACGCTGGCCACCTACATGGTCGAAGGCGGCTCGAGCAAGGATTTTCGCCACCTGAAAACCATGCTCTACGACACCCCGGACGCCATGCACCAGTTGCTCGATACCCTGGCCCAGGCGGTGACCGACTACCTGAACGCCCAGATTCGCGCCGGCGCCCAGGCGGTGCAGATCTTCGACACCTGGGGGGGCTCGCTCTCCACTCCGGCGTACCTGGAGTTTTCGCTGCGCTACATGGAGCAGATCGTCTCGGGGCTCATTCGCGAGCATGAAGGGCGCCGCGTGCCGGTGATCCTGTTCACCAAGAACGGCGGCCAGTGGCTCGAGGATATCGCCTGCGCCGGCGCCGATGCTCTCGGCATCGACTGGACCACCGAACTCGGTGATGCGCGCGCACGCGTGGGCCATAAGGTGGCGCTGCAGGGCAACCTGGACCCCAACGTGCTGTTCGCCCGCCCGTCTGCGATTCGCGCCGAGGTCGCTCGCGTGCTGGAAAGCTACGGGCACGGCCCCGGCCACGTCTTCAACCTGGGCCACGGCATCAGCCAGTTCACCAATCCGGACAACGTCAGCGCCTTCATGGACGCGCTGCACGAGCTGAGCCCGCAGTATCATCAAAATCAGCATCAGAATCAGAACCAGAGCGACGGAGAGGCTCGATGAGCGATTTGAATCAGGACCAGTGGTTTACCGAAGTGTTCGACAGCCACGGCAGCGCCTTCGCGCTGAAAATCAGCGAGAAGCTGCTCGACGTGCAGAGCGATTATCAGCATCTCGAGGTGTACGCCACCGAGACCTACGGCAACCTGATGGTGCTCGACGGCTGCGTGATGCTCACCGACCGCGACAACTTCCTCTACCACGAGATGATCGCCCATCCGGCGCTCTTCACCCACGAAGACCCGAAGCGCGTGGTGATCATCGGCGGCGGCGACTGCGGCACGCTGAAAGAGGTGCTGCGCCACGAAGGCGTGGAGAAGGTCACCCAGATCGATATCGACGAGGAAGTCACCAAAGCTTCCAGGCGCTTCTTTCCGGCGCTGGTCGAGTCCAATGACGACCCGCGCGCGGAGCTTGTGTTCGCCGACGGGGTGAAGTGGGTCGACGAGGCAGCAGATGAGAGTATCGACGTGCTGATCATCGACTCCACCGACCCGGTGGGCCCGGCGGAGGGGCTATTCAAGACCGACTTCCTCAAGCGCTGCCACCGGATTCTCAAGCCCGGCGGCGTGCTGGTGCAGCAGAGCGAGTCGCCGCTTTATCACTCGAGCTCGATCATTCGCGAACTGCGCGGCGACATGCTGGCGGCGGGCTTTCAGAGCGTAGCCACACTGCCCTTCCCGCAGCCGGTGTATCCCTCCGGCTGGTGGAGCGTGACGCTCGCCGGTAAAGGTGTGAGCGTTGAACGCTTTCGCGAGGAGGCCGCCGCCGACCACGAAATGCCGCTACAGTACTATACGGTGGACGCCCATCGTGGCGCCCTGGCACTGCCGCCGTTCATGCGCGCCGCGTTCGCCTGATATCGAGCGCCGCCAGTACGCTGACGAGGCCGGGCACTGCCCGGTCTTTTTTTGTCCTTTTCGCGGATCACACGAACTCTTCACAAGGGAAATAACAATGAACAACGTGTATCGATTCAACGGCGCAGCCGGTGTACTGGCGGCGGCGCTTCTTTTGCCGGGGCTTTCGCTTGCCAGCACTCTCGAGACGGTCAAGGAGCGCGGGTCGCTTCGCTGCGGGGTCAACGCCGCTCAGCCCGGCTTCTCGGCGCTGGACGACGAGGACACCTACCAGGGACTCGATACCGACATCTGCCGGGCGGTGGCCGCCGCGGCCCTGGGTGAGGGCGCGCGGGTGGAGTTCGTGCCGCTGGACTCCGTCGAGCGCTTCGCCGCATTGCAGTCCGGTGAAATCGACGTGCTCGCTCGCACCACCACCTGGACCTCCACCCGCGACACCACGCTGGGCATCCATTTCACCGGCGTTAGCTATTACGACGGCCAGGCGTTCATGGTGGCAAGCGACCTGAACGTGCAAAGCGCCCGAGAGCTCGACGGTGCGGCGGTCTGCACCCAGTCCGGCACTACCAGCGAGCTCAACCTCGCCGACTACTTCCGCCGCCACGGCATGGAATTCGACGCGGTGGTCTTCGATGCCCCGGAGCAATCGATCATCGGCTTCGAAGAGGGGCGCTGCGACGTGCTGAGCTCGGATGCTTCGCAGCTCTACGCCCAGCGGATGCAGCTTACGGATCCGGACATGGCGGTGGTACTGCCCGAGGTGATCTCGAAAGAGCCGCTGGGTCCGGCGGTGCGCCAGGGGGATGATCAGTGGTTCAACATCGTCAAGTGGTCGCTTTTTGCGCTGCTCAATGCCGAGGAGCTGGGCGTCACCCAGGCCAACGTGGATGAAAAGCTCGAGGACGAAAATCCCGAAATCATGCGGTTGCTGGGCCGTGACGGCGAGTTCGGCGAGGGCATGGGGCTCGAGGCGGACTGGGCGTATCAGATCGTCAAGCAGGTCGGTAACTATGGTGAGGTCTTCGAGCGCACCGTCGGCGCGGGCTCAGCGTTTAATATCGGCCGAGGCTTGAACGCCCTGTGGAAAGAGGGTGGCGTTCAGTATGCGCCGCCGATTCGCTAGGCTCGTTGCGCTATTTACCTGTTTTTGCTGAACGATTTTCAAACAGCTGTTTGGAAGGCGCCCCAAAAGAGGGCGCCGCGTAGCCGATTACGCACCGTTTTACAGCACCACTTTGGTCCTAACGTAGGCGCACTTGCGTTGAAAAGCGCTGAATGAGCCAACATGCCCTTTCTGGCATCTTCCTTGCTAGCGTTAGGGTGGCGTATATCGACACCTGTAACGATATTCCAATAACGAAGACGGGAAACCACCATGTTCAACAAGAAAAACGCGGTACTGCTGGCCTCCGCTGGCGCTCTCACCCTATCCGGCGTTGCGAGCGTTCAGGCGGACGTATTGGAAGATACGCGCTCACGAGGCGCCGTCCAGTGTGGCGTGAGCGACGGCCTGCCGGGCTTCTCCGCGCCAAACGACAGCGGCGAGTGGCAGGGGCTCGACGTCGACATCTGCCGCGCCGTCGCCGCTGCAGTGCTGGGCGATGCCGACGCGGTGAACTACATCTCGCTCAACGCCGTCGAGCGCTTCACCGCGCTGCAGTCCGGCGAAGTCGACGTACTTTCGCGCAACACCACCTGGACCACCACCCGCGACACCACTCTGGGCCTCAATTTCACCGGCGTGACCTTCTACGACGGTATCGGCTTCATGGTCAACCGCGATCTGGGCCTTAGCGGCGCTGACGAGCTCGACGGCGCGGCGATCTGTATCCAGTCCGGCACCACTACCGAGCTCAACGTGGCCGACTACTTCCGCGCCAACGACATGGCCTTCGATCCGATCGTCTTCGATACCTCCGAGCAGACCGTGGGCGGCTTCCAGTCCGGGCGCTGCGACGTGCTGACCTCCGATACCTCGCAGCTCGCCGCGCTGCGTATCCAGCTCGACGACCCGGACGGCGCCGTGATCCTGCCGGAGATCATCTCCAAGGAGCCGCTGGGCCCGGTGGTGCGTCAGGGCGACGACACCTGGTTCAACATCGTCAAGTGGTCGCTGTTCGCCATGCTCAACGCCGAAGAGTACGGCATCAGCTCCGAGAACGTCGACGAGATGATGGACAGCGAAAACCCGGACGTCGCGCGCATCCTGGGACAGGACGGCAACTACGGTGAAGGCATGGGCCTGGAAGCCGATTGGGCCTACAACATCATCAGCCAGGTGGGTAACTACGCCGAAAGCTTTGATCGCAACGTGGGTATGGACTCGCCGCTTCAGATCGAGCGCGGCGTCAACGCGCTCTGGAACCAGGGTGGCTTTCACTACGCACCGCCGATTCGCTAAGCGTCTCGCATGACCCCGGCCCGCCGCGCACCGCCCGGCGGGCCGTTTGATGGATTCTGCCGTACCGCGGAGACGCATTCATGTCAGCAAGACCGACCGCTCGCCCGGTGGGCCACAAGCCCCCCTTCTGGCGAGACCGCGCCAAGCGCGCGCTCATTTTTCAGGTGCTGGTGGTGGCCGCCGTTGCCGCCTTTCTGCTCTATATCGTGGGCAACACCCAGCAGAACCTGGCCGCCCGGGGCATCACCACGGGCTTTGGCTTTCTCGACAACACCGCAGGCTTCGGCATCGTTCAAAGCCTGATCGACTACTCCTCGCAAAGCACCTACGGGCGCACCTTTTTCGTCGGCCTGCTCAACACCCTGCTGGTGGGGGGTCTGGGGGTACTCGCGGCGACTATCATCGGCTTCATCGTCGGCATCGCCAGGCTTTCACCCAACTGGCTGATCGCCAAGCTGGCCGCCGCCTACATCGAGATTTTTCGCAACATCCCGCTGCTTTTGCAGATCTTTTTCTGGTACTTCGCCGTTCTACGTACGCTCCCGAGCGCCCGCGAAAGCTACGCCTTTGGCGAGATAATTTTCTTGAACGTGCGTGGGCTCTACCTGCCCGACCCGCTGTTCGAGTCCGGTTTCGGGCTGATTCCCGTGGCCTTCATCGTGGCACTCATCGCCAGCATCGCGCTGATCGTCTGGAACAAGCGCCGCCACGAGGCCACCGGTAAGCGCCTGCCCGCTTACTGGACCGCCTTCGGCCTTCTGCTCGGCCTGCCGCTTCTGGTGCTGGTGGCGACCGGCGTGCCGATCACCTGGGACGTGCCGGAACTGCGGGGCTTCAACTTCCGGGGCGGCGTCACCGTCATTCCGGAATTTCTGGCGCTGTGGCTGGCGCTGTCGATCTACACCGCCTCGTTCATCGCCGAGATCGTGCGCTCGGGCGTCCAAGCGATCTCCCACGGCCAGACCGAAGCCGCCCAGGCGCTAAGCCTGCCGCGCAACCTGATCCTGCGGCTAGTGGTCATTCCCCAGGCGATGCGGGTGATCATTCCGCCTCTCACCAGCCAGTACCTGAACCTGATCAAGAACTCGTCGCTGGCGACCGCGATCGGCTACCCGGATCTGGTGTCGGTGTTCGCCGGCACCACGCTGAACCAGACCGGCCAGGCCATCGAGGTCATCGCCATGACCATGGCGGTCTATCTGAGCATCAGCTTGACGGTATCGCTGTTCATGAACTGGTTCAACGCCCGCGTGGCGCTGGTCGAACGCTAGGCGAGGATGACACTCCATGATTCACAATAAAACCATGATCGAGCAGCGCCCGGCGCCGAAAAATACCATCGGCCCCGTAGCGTGGCTGCGCGCCAACCTCTTTAATGGCCCCATCAATACGCTCTTCACGCTAGTCGGCCTCTATGTTCTCTACCTGTTGGTGGTGCCTACCGTGCAGTGGGCGCTGATCGACGCTGACTGGGTGGGCACTACGCGCGAAGACTGCTCCCGCGAGGGCGCCTGCTGGGTGTTCATCAAGGCGCGCTTTACCCAGTTCATCTACGGGCTCTACCCACGCTCGGAGCTGTGGCGCGCCAACATCGTTTTCGTCGGCTTCTTCGCGCTGATCGCCTGGCTTGCCATACCGCGACTGCCTTTCAAGCGCTGGGTGGCGGTGTTTGCGCTGGTGGTGTTCCCGGTGATCGCGTTTGTTCTGCTCCACGGCGGCTATTTCGACCTGCCGCGTGTTCCCACCCACCGCTGGGGCGGGCTGATGCTCACGCTCTTGCTGGCGTCGGTGGGCATGATCGGGGCGCTGCCCATCGGTATCGTGCTCGCGCTCGGACGGCGCTCGAACATGCCGATCGTCAAGAGCTTCTCAGTGGTGTTCATCGAGTTCTGGCGCGGCGTACCGCTGATCACGGTGCTGTTCATGGCCTCGGTGATGCTGCCGCTGTTTCTGCCCTCGGAGCTCACCGTCGATCGGCTGATTCGCGCGCTGATCGGTATCACGCTGTTCCAGAGCGCCTACATGGCGGAGGTGATTCGCGGCGGGCTACAAGCGATTCCGCGCGGCCAGGACGAAGCCGCCGCCGCGCTCGGCATGACCTACTGGAAGCGCATGGGGCTGATCGTGATGCCCCAGGCGCTGAAGATGATGATTCCCGGCATCGTCAACACCTTCATCTCGCTATTCAAGGATACGACGCTGGTTATGATCATCGGCCTCTTCGATCTTCTCGGCATCGTGCAGGCGGCGCTTTCCGACTCGCGCTGGCTGGGTTTCTCGCTGGAAGGCTACGTGTTCGCCGCGTTCATGTTCTGGATTTTCTGTTTCAGCATGTCGCGCTATAGCCAGTACCTCGAGCGCCGGCTCAACACCGGTCACAAGCGTTAACGCCGCTTACCCAATAAGGACAATCCCATGAGCGAAGCAGCTTTGAACACCGAAGATCGAATGGTCGAAATGCGCGGCGTCAACAAGTGGTACGGCGACTTTCACGTGCTGCGTGATATCGACCTGGAAGTAAAACGCGGCGAGCGTATCGTGATTTGCGGGCCTTCAGGCTCGGGCAAATCCACCCTGATTCGCTGCATCAATCACCTGGAAGAGCACCAGCAGGGCGAGATCGTCGTCGGCGGCGTGCCGCTCACCCAGGACGTCAAGCGCATCGAGCAGGTACGGCGCAGCGTGGGCATGGTATTTCAGCACTTCAACCTTTTTCCCCATCTAAGCGTGCTGGAGAACTGCTGCATCGCGCCGATGTGGGTGCAGAAGAAACCGCGCCGCGAAGCCGAGGCCCAGGCGATGAAGTATCTGGAGCGGGTACGCATCGCCGAGCAGGCGAAGAAGTACCCGGGCCAGCTCTCCGGCGGTCAGCAGCAGCGCGTGGCGATTGCACGCTCATTGTGTATGCACCCGGACGTGATGCTGTTCGACGAGCCCACCTCGGCGCTCGACCCGGAGATGATCAAGGAAGTGCTCGACGTCATGATCGAGCTCGCCAACGAGGGCATGACGATGCTCTGCGTGACCCACGAAATGGGCTTTGCCAAAACCGTGGCGGACCGGGTGATCTTCATGGATCAGGGCCAGATCATCGAGGAGAACGCCCCGGAGCCCTTCTTCAACGACCCACAGTCCGAGCGTACCCGGCTCTTTTTGAGCCAGATCCTCGGTCACTAGGCGCTTTTGTCGACCAGCGTGATGCTGGCAGGCTCTAGCGGCGTCTGGTTGCGATGGCCGGTGAGCGGTTTGCCGGCTATCGCGGTCAGCAGTATCTGCAGCGGGTCGCCGTGGCTGACCAGCAGGATCGTCTCGTCCTCAAAGCGCGCTTCCAGCGCTTCGATCACCGCCTGCATACGGGCCGCGACCCGGGCGACCGGCTCGACCCCGTGCGAAGCGTGTTCGGCGTTG
This sequence comes from Halomonas sp. HNIBRBA4712, assembly GCF_043558675.1. Taxonomy (NCBI): domain Bacteria; kingdom Pseudomonadati; phylum Pseudomonadota; class Gammaproteobacteria; order Oceanospirillales; family Halomonadaceae; genus Halomonas; species Halomonas sp. HNIBRBA4712. Next base: position 171,976 of record NZ_JBIFXR010000005.1, read on the forward strand.
GAGTCATCGAGCACCCAGACGCCCTCGTAGCACGCCACTTTCTGACCGTCGAACTCGCCGAAATAGCGCTCGCGCAGGCGTTCGTCCTTTTCCACCGGCACACCCAGCGCCTTCGCCACACGCCCCGCCGTTTCGGTAGTGCGCAGAAAATCCGAATGCACGATGCGCGAAGGCACCGGCCAGGCCCAGTTTTCCACCACCTCGTCGAGCTGACGCTCACCGGTTGCGGAAAGCCCGAAGGCGTCGAGCCCGCGCTCGGGGGAGCTTACGATCAGCCCCTGCTCGTTGGCCTGGCTGTGGCCGTGGCGCATCAGCAGATAGCGGTTGCGCCAATGGTATAAGGTGCCCTGTAAAGTGCTTGACATACGTTTGTCACAAACCCTACGTTGAAGAAGTGTCGTTTTCGAAAAATAAACATTCAATGCGCAGAAACGAAACCATAACCCCGCCGCGCACCGCTGTAACGCTCAAAATCGCGCGTCGATCATAAGAATAACCGTTACCGAGGTTCTCATGACTATCCTGTCTTGTAAGTCTGCCCTTTCGCTGGCGGTGGCGCTTCCGCTTGCGCTGCTCTCCTCTACCGCCCTTGCCGAGTGCGAACGCGGTGATCTGGATACGATCTACTGCGATGAAAACGGCGACATGGTCGCCGACCGCCCCGCCGACGAGTCCGAGTGGGCCAATCCGGACACGCTGATCTTCGCTTATACCCCGGTCGAAGATCCTGCTATCTACTCCGATATCTGGCAGCCATTCATCGATCATTTATCCGAAGTGACCGGGCGCGACGTGCGCTTTTTCGCCGTTCAGTCCAACGCCGCTCAGGTCGAAGCAATGCGCAGCGGCCGGCTTCACATCGCCGGATTCTCGACAGGCCCTACGCCCTTCGCGGTAAATTTGGCAGGCGCGGTGCCGTTTGCGCTGATGGGCTCCGACGACGGTCAGTTCGGCTATACGCTGCAGCTTTTCACCCACGTCGACTCCGATATCGAAACCCTAGAGGATCTAAAAGGCAAGCGTGTCGCTCACACTTCGCCGACGTCCAACTCCGGTAACCTCGCGCCCCGCGCGCTGCTTCCGGAACTGGGGATCACGCCAGACGAGGACTACGAAGTCGTCTACTCCGGCAGCCACGACCAGTCCATGCTGGGCGTGGTCGCGCGCGACTACGATGCCGCCCCGGTCGCCTCGGAAGTGGTCGAACGCATGGCCGCGCGTGGACTCTACGACGAGGAGGACGTGCGTTTGATCTATGAATCCGACCGATTCCCCACCACCTCCTACAACTATGCCTACAATCTGCATCCGGATCTCGTCGAAAAGATCGAAGAGGCGTTTTTCAGCTTCGACTTCGCTGGTACCGAGCTTGGCGAGGAGTTCGAGGGCGTCGAGAAGTTCATTCCGATCAACTACAAGGATAACTGGCAGGTGATTCGCACCATCCAGGCCGCCAATGGCGTGACCTACACGCCCGAGAACATGGAAGAGTAAAACGTGCCGCGCCCCCGGGGCGCGGTTTGCTGGCTGCCGATGGAAGCGACAACATGCTGGAAATCAAGAATCTGGTCAAACGCTATGGCCACAGCGAGCCCGTACTCAAGGGGCTCGATCTCAAGGTCGAAGGCAATAGCGTGGTGTCCATCGTGGGCGCCTCGGGGGCGGGCAAGAGCACCATGCTGCGCTGTATCAATCGCCTGGTGGAGCCCACATCGGGCTCGATTACGCTCAACGGCACCGAGCTCGTTCATTTGAAAGGCGCGGAGCTGCGCCGCGCTCGACGCAAGATCGGCATGGTCTTTCAGGGCTTCAACCTGCTCGACCGGCTGACGGTGATGGAGAACGTGCTGGCGGGACGGCTCGGTTACGTCAACCTCTTTCAAGCGATTTCCCGGCGCTACCCTCAGGCAGACATCGATCGCGCCTTTCACCTGATGGAGCGCGTGGGAATCGCCCACTACGCCAATAAGCGCGCCGACGAGCTTTCCGGCGGTGAGCGCCAGCGGGTCGGCGTGGTTCGCGCGCTGATGCAGGAGCCGGACGTGCTGCTGGCCGACGAACCCACCGCCTCGCTCGACCCGCGCACCTCGGAGCAGATCATGGTGCTCTTGCAAAGCCTTGCAAATGAGCTTTCGCTGCCGGTGCTGATCAACATTCATAACGTCGCCCAGGCCAAAACCTACACCGAGCGCATCGTCGGGCTGCGCCACGGCAAGATGATCTTCGACGGGATACCGGCGGACTTCAACAAGGATGCCCTGGATGAGATTTACGGTGGCATCGAGGCGCCGGATGATGCGATCACCGATGTCCCGGCCGAGGAAAAAAGCCATGACGCCACCTGAAGCCTCGACACCGCGACAGTGGCGAAAACCGCCGTTCATCGCCAATCCGGTGGTGCGCTACGGCCTGCTGGTCATCGCGGCGGCCTACCTGATATGGGCGTTTGGTTCGCTGCCGTTCAACTGGGCACGCATCAGCGAGGGGCTGCCGCGGGCGGCGCGCATTTTCAGCGGCGGCTTTCCGCCCAATTTCGACCGCTTCGAGCTTTTGCTGACCGGCTTCAAGGAGAGCTTTCAGATCGCGATACTGGCAACGCTTTTGGGCGTGCTACTCTCGATTCCGTTCGCCGTGATGGCCGCTCGCAATATCGCGCCGCTGCCGATTTATCTGATCGGCCGCGCGGTGATCATCGTCTCACGAAGCTTTCATCCGGTGATCGTGGCGATTCTTTTCGTGGCCGCCGTGGGCTTTGGTCCGCTGGCGGGCATCCTGACGCTTACGCTCTACTCGATCGGTTTCGTCGGCAAGCTCCTGGCCGAGGAGATCGAAGAGATCGACTGGGGCCAGGTCGAAGCGATGCGCGCCGCCGGAGCCGGCTATCTGGCCACGCTCTTCTACGCCGTATTTCCGCAAATCCTGCCTCGCCAGATCGGGCTTTCGATGTATCAGCTCGACAGTAACCTGCGCGCCTCCGCCGTGGTCGGTATCGTTGGCGCTGGCGGCATCGGCGGCACCCTGATGAACGCCTTCGGGCGCTACGACTACGACTTTGCCTTTGCGATCCTGCTGGTGATCATCGCGGTGATTCTGCTCAGTGAGGGCATCAGCGGTTGGGTGAGGAAAAAGATATGGTAGATCACGCCGAACGACTCGCCGACCGCGTCTGGCAGCGTTTTGATCGCAAGGAACGTTTGATTCGCTACGCCGTGCTGTTATCGACCCTGACACTCGTCGTCTGGGCGCTGCGCGATATCGACATCTTCTGGCCCTGGGTGTGGGACGCCCCGGATCAGATCGCCGGGCTCGCCGGACGCATGTGGCCACCAAGCCCGGATGGGTTCGCCAACATCGTCAGCGCCTTGCTCGAAACCGTGCATATCGCCACGCTCGCAACGTTTCTGACGATTTTTCTTGCGCTGCCGGTAGCCTATATCGCCGCTCAGAACACCACCCCCAACCGGGCGTGCCTGTGGTTCGGGCGCTTCATTCTGGTCTCGAGCCGCTCGGTGAACACGATTATCTGGGCGCTTTTGTTCGTGGCGATCTTCGGCCCCGGCGTACTGGCGGGGATTCTCGCCATCGTGTTCCGCTCGATCGGCTTCATCGGCAAGCTGATGGGCGAGGCGATCGAGGAGATCGACCGGCGCCCGGTCGAGGCGATGGAGGCGACCGGTGCCTCCAAGGCCAAGGTCATCGCGTACGCGATCGTGCCTCAAGTCATGCCGGCCTTTTTCGCCATCGTCATTCTGCGCTGGGACATCAACATTCGTGAATCGACCGTGCTGGGACTGGTGGGCGCCGGCGGTATCGGCGTGATTCTGCAGGGCGCCATCGACACCTTCGCCTGGCCGACGGTGGCCACGATCCTGTTGGCGATCATCGTGCTAGTGCTGATCGGCGAGGCCGTTACCAGCCTCTTGCGACGCAAGGTGCTCTGACGCGAGCGCCAGGACGCGGTGGACGGTTGACCTAACGCCCACCGCTTGCCAGGTTTAATCCATCACTAACGACACGGAGGACGTTCGATCATGCCTACTTACATCGTGGTAGCCGACGCAGGACGCGCGCGCATCTTCACCCACGCCGCCAACAAGCTCACCGAGAAAGAGAGCCTGGTGCACGCCGAAGGTCAGATGCACGAAGGGGATCTGGTGACCGATAGCCCCGGAGCGGACGTGCATACCGGCTCCCAGGGCTCGGCACGCTCCTCCGCCGAGGGCGGCGAGGCGCTCGAGCACGAAAACGAGATGTTCGCCAAGCAGGTGACCCAGTACCTGTTCGATGCCCGTACCAGCAACAGGATGGACGAGCTCGTGTTGATCGCCGCGCCGAAGTTCCTCGGGCTTTTGCGCGACAAGCTCGACAAGCCGACCCAGAAGCTGGTGACGAATACGCTCTCCAAGGATCTGACCAAAGCCTCCCAGGAGGAGATCGAAAAGGCGGTCAAGAATCTGGGATAAGTCTTTCGCCTTTGACTGAAGCAATACCTCGCGCCGCTTTCCCGGTCCTTCAACCGCCGACCCTCTCGGCGCGATGGGCGGCCCCGGGAAAGCGGCGCTCTCCTCTTTGGATGCCTCGCCGGTATTGACGCTCCCGCCGCGTTTCAGCCGCTTTTGCCCTCCACTCTCGGCCTTTCCCCTCTTCTCTCTGCCCTGAAGCGCCTTCGTACTCATTCTCCTTGAGAAGCGGCGAACCCTTAAAGTCGTGTCGTTCCGAGCCGATAAATGAAGCGACTACTGCGCACCTCGCGCTTTCGCTTTTCATGAACGTTAGAAGGAACACCACCCGCCCATGCTCGCCTCTCTACGCGCACGCATTACCCTGATGACGCTCGTTGTCATCACCCTGGCGCTACTCATCAACGCCGGAATCAGTTACAAGACCCTGCAAACGCACAATGACCGCCAGGTGGCTCAGAATCTCGTATCGCTGTCCCAAAGCAACGCTCTGGCTATCGAGGAGTGGGTCGCGGCCCGTATTTCCATGGTCGAGGCGGCGCGCGTTCACATGATCAGTGGTGACCCTGCAGCGTCGCTTGTTCAGCTTGCCGACTCCGGCGGCTTTTCGTCCGCCAATCTCGGGCTTCCCGACGGCGGCCTGGTCGCCTCGGATGGCTGGATACCGGATGCCGACTATGATGCCCGTGAGCGTGGGTGGTACCAGAGCGCCGTTGCCCAGAAAGGCACCATCGTCTCAGAGCCCTACCGGGATGCCGAAAGCGGCAACCTGGTAGTCACGATCGCTACCCCGATCGAGCAAAATGGCCGTTTTTATGGCGTCGTGGGCGGTAGTGCGACCATCAACCAACTGGTCGAACAGGTCAATTCGATTCAGCCCACCCCGGCAAGCTTCGCTTTTCTGAGCAGCAATGCCGAGACGATCATCGCCCACCCGGATAACGCACTTTCTCTCGAGCCACTCGAGCGCATCAGTGCGGCGCTGATCCCCGCCACCCTCAACCGGTTGAGCGCGAATCCCAACGCTTGGGAAACTATCGAGGTGGACGGTGAAGCCAAACGTTTGGCCGTCACCCCCATCGCTGGCACAGACTGGGATCTGGGGGTGGCGCTCGACGAGTACGAGGCCACCGCCGGCCTGCGCGCCATCATCAAGTCGGCGCTGATCACCCTGCTGATCGTAATTGCCATCACCGCGGTCGCGATTGGTATCTGGCTCAAGCGCACCCTTTCAGGCCTCGAGCGCGCCCGCGATGCCCTCGACGATATCGCCTCTGGCGAGGGTGATCTGACCCGGCGGCTAACGGTAGCCGGCAAGGACGAGGTCGCCCAGATCAGCTCGGCCTTCAACCGCTTCGTCGACAAGATGGAGCACGTGCTGATCGACGTACGCGCCAGCAGCGACGCGGTGCACCATGCCGCCAACGAGATCGCTTCCGGCGGTCAGGACCTTTCCCGGCGCACCGACAACACCGCCGCGAGCCTCCAGCAGACTTCCGCGTCCATCGAGCAGATCACCAGCACCGTGCAGCAGACCGCCACTTCCGCTCAGCAGGCGAGCAAGCTCTCGCAGAGCGCCTCTCACGTGGCGGGCCAGGGCGGCCAGGTGATGGAAAACGTCGTGACCACCATGGCGGACATCACCCAGGCCTCCGAGAAGATCGGCGAGATCGTCACCCTGATGAACAGCATCTCGTTTCAGACCAACCTGCTGGCGCTCAACGCCTCGGTGGAAGCCGCCCGGGCCGGTGAGCACGGCCGCGGCTTCGCCGTGGTGGCCGAAGAGGTGCGTACTCTGGCGCGACGCAGCAGCGACGCGGCCAACGACATTCAAAAGCTGATCGAGGACTCCCAGGGCAAGGTCAACAGCGGCACCGAGCTGGTGCGAAGCGCCGGCGACACCATGAACGATATCGTCACCCACATCGCCCGCGTCAACGACGTGCTCGGCGAGATCGAGGCCGCGACCGGCGAGCAGAGCGACGGCATCAATCAGGTCAACATCGCGGTAGCGGACCTGGACCGCATGACCCAGGAGAACGCCGCACTGGTCGAGGAGTCCACCACCGCCGCCGAGCAGTTGAAGGAGCAGTCCGGGCAGCTTGCGCGGATCATTGGTAGCTTCAAGGTGTCGAGTGCCGGTCACATCCCGGCTCCGGTTGCACCACCCGCCCGGGCGTCGGCGCTTCCCGCCACAACGCCCCACCCGGCTCTGGTGATGTCCAACCATGGCGACTGGGAGGAGTTCTAGCGCCATCGTCCTCTCCACGACCGAGTCAGGCCCCGGGGATCGCGCTTCCCCGGGGCATCCTTTTCCCTGCACCGCACGTCTTGACTCCCCTCTTCAACACCCGAGAATCATATGCAGTTTGGCTCCTTGAGAACCTATATGCTTGCCTTGGCAAGCCCCTGTCTGCTGGCCATCGTGGCCGCACTGACCATCTATAGCCTGATGGCTACCGACCGCACTTCGGCCACCGTCGATCAACATACGCGAGAACAGGCAGCCGCGGCGGTCGACGCACGCCTGAATGCCCTCACCGATGCCGCAGGCGCACGTATCCAAAGCAAGCTCGAAAGTGCCCTGCAGATTGCCGAGCAGTTGGCCCGCGTCAATTCACTGATAGGCATCACCGACGAGGAGGGACGCCAGGCGGTCTACCTGAGCCGTCGCCAGCTCTCCAATATCGTTCGCCAAACCGTGGCCGACAATCCGGCGCTGCTGGATGCCTTCATCGGCTGGGAACCCGACGCCTTCGGTGACGATACGCGTTTTAGTGGCGAACAGCGCTACGGCCATGACGGCAGCGGGCGGTTCATGCCTTGGTGGTATCGCACCGACGAGGGTGAGCTTTCGGTGCTACCTCTGGGCGAAACCATGGATAGTCAGACCGAGATGGCCAACGGTATCCGTGAAGGCGAGTACTATCTCTGTCCTAAAGAAACCCTTGCCCCCTGCATCATCGACCCCGCTATTTACGACTACAACGGCGAGTCGCTGCTAGTGACTTCCTTCAACGCTCCCATTCTGGTCGACGGCGCGTTCCGCGGTGTCGCCGGGGTCGATCTCGCGCTCAGTTTTATCCAGCAAATGCTCGACGAAGCCAACCAGTCTTTGTACAACGGCGCTGGTCGCATGATGCTGGTCGCCGGTCAGGGCGGTTTGGTCGCCGATACCGCCCATGCCGAAACCCTGGGCCAGTCCGCACGCAACGTGCTATCGAATGACGTCATCGAAGGCATCGCTCGAGTGACCAATCAAGTCGATTTCGAAGGCGATACTCATGATGGCTTGATCCATCGCTACCGAGTGGTACGTATCGGCGAGACACGGGTTCCTTGGGTATTGGTATTGCAACTGCCTGAAGAGGTGGTGTTCGCCAATATCAACGCGCTTCAGGATCTGCTAGGCGATCAGCGTAACCAGACCACCTTGGGCATGGCGCTGGTGGGCGCGCTGTTGGCCATCGTCGGCATGTTGGCGCTGTGGTGGATCAGCGGACGTATCGCCCGCCCCTTGCGTCGCTTGGCCGACCGCATGCGCGACATCGCCTCTGGCGAGGGGGACCTGACCCAGCGCCTGCCGGTACGCGGGCGTGACGAAAGCGCCGAGCTTGCCACCCAATTCAATGCATTCGCCGAGAAGATCCACGACGTGCTGATCGACGTACGCGCCAGCAGCGAGTCCGTCCATCACGCTGCCAGCGAGATTACCCAGGGCGGGCAGGATCTCTCCCGGCGCACCGATCAGGCCGCCGCGAGCCTCCAGCAGACCTCGTCGGCGATGGAAGAGATCAGCAGTACCGTGGGCCACACCACCGGCGCCTCGCGGGAGGCCAGCGAGCTCTCCCAGACCGCCTCGCAGCTTGCGGCTCACACCAACGCCGCCTTCGAGCAGGTGGTGACGACCATGGACGACATTCGCGCCACCTCCGACGAGATTCAGAGCATCGTCAAGGTGATCGACGGTATCGCCTTTCAGACCAACCTGCTGGCGCTCAACGCCTCGGTCGAGGCGGCGCGGGCGGGCGAGCACGGCCGTGGATTCGCCGTGGTCGCCCAGGAGGTGCGCATGCTGGCATCGCGCAGTAGCGACGCCGCGGCGGACATTCGCCAGCGCATCAGCGCCTCGACCGAGCAGGTCAAAAGCGGCACCCAACTGGTGCACGACGCCGAGCGCGCCATGCACGATCTGGCCGATAGCGTTACCCGGGTCAGCCAGATGCTCGGTGACATCAGCACCGCCGCCAGCGAGCAGAACGACGGCATCGGTCAGGTGAGCATCGCGGTCAGTGACATGGATCAGATGACCCAACAGAATGCGGCCCTTGTCGAGGAATCCACGACGGCTGCCGAACAGCTCAAGGAGCAGGCCGAGCGTCTAGCCGAGCTGGTGGGAGGGTTCACGCTGGAAGCGAGTCCGGTCACGACGACACGCTCGCTGCCGACTCCGACCTCTCTTTGAAACCAGCGCCTATCAAGAAGCTTTTCTTTCATGGCAAGGAGATACACCACCAGCAAGCGCAGCGGCGATGAATCTCCCGGAATTAGACTAAAGAAGTAGGCGGTTTCGCCGATAGCTAAACGCCAAACCACCTGCGCGAGGAGCGGTCATCGCACCCCTGCTCGTTTAACCCTGAGAGCCCTCATGCTGTCTTCACTACGTAACCGTATCATCGTCGCCGTTCTGGCGACGATCATGCTGGCCTTGGCGATCAACGCTACCGTCAGCTATTTCACCCTCAAGACTCATAACGACCGTCAGATTACCCAGCAGCTGGCCTCCATCTCCCAAGGCAACGCGGGGATACTGGAGGAGTGGGCGGCGGCCCGCACTTCGATGCTGGAGGCCGCCAGCCGCCGCGTAAGCGAGGAGCCCTCACTGACTACCCTGACACAGCTTGAAGAGTCCGGCGGTTTTCTGGCGGCCTTCTTCGGTCAGGCCGATGGGCGCCATCTTTCTACTACGCCGGTGTCCGAGGGATACGATCCTCGCACGCGCGACTGGTATCAGGATGCGACCGCCGAGGATGGCTTGATCATTTCTCTCCCCTATATCGATGACGCCACCGGACGTCTGGTGGTCACCTTCGCCATGCCGGTCAAGCGCAACCAGCGCCTGCTCGGCGTCATTGGCGGCGATGTGACGATCGACAGTCTCATCCAGCACGTCAACGCCATCCAGCCCACACCGTCGAGCTTTGCCTTCTTGAGCGCTCGAGGCGAAACGGTGATCGCGCATCCCGATAAGTCGTTGACGCTCGAGCCGATCCAGCAGATGGGCCAGGGTCTGACCACAGAGGAACTCAAGCGGCTGGGCGCCAACCCCGGCACCTGGACACCGCTGGAGGTCGATAGCCATCTCAAACGCCTGACGGTCACGCCGATCACCGGCACCGACTGGGAACTCGGAGTAGTCCTGGACGAGCATGAAGCCACGAGCGGGTTGCGGCTCCTTCTACACTCCGCGCTGTTCACGCTTGCCGTAGTCGTCGCTATAACCGCGCTGCTGCTGGGGCTGTGGCTCAAACGCACATTGGCCGGCCTCGAGCGCGCCCGCGATGCCCTGAACGATATCGCCTCTGGCGAGGGTGATCTGACCCGGCGGCTAACCGTAGCCGGCAAGGACGAGGTCGCCCAGATCAGCTCGGCCTTCAACCGCTTCGTCGACAAGATGGAGCACGTGCTGATCAACGTACGCGCCAGCAGCGACGCGGTGCACCACGCCGCCAACGAGATCGCTTCCGGCGGCCAGGATCTTTCCCGGCGCACCGACAACACCGCCGCGAGCCTCCAGCAGACTTCCGCGTCCATCGAGCAGATCACCAGCACCGTGCAGCAGACCGCCGCCTCTGCTCAGCAGGCGAGCAAGCTATCGCAGAGTGCCTCTCACGTGGCGGGCCAGGGCGGTCAGGTGATGGAAAACGTCGTGACCACCATGGCGGACATCACCCAGGCCTCCGAGAAGATCGGCGAGATCGTCACCCTGATGAACAGCATCTCGTTTCAGACCAACCTGCTGGCGCTCAACGCCTCGGTGGAAGCCGCCCGGGCCGGTGAGCACGGCCGCGGCTTCGCCGTGGTGGCCGAAGAGGTGCGTACTCTGGCGCGGCGCAGCAGCGACGCGGCCAACGACATTCAAAAGCTGATCGAGGACTCCCAGGGCAAGGTCAACAGCGGCACCGAGCTGGTGCGAAGCGCTGGCGACACCATGAACGATATCGTCACCCACATCGCCCGCGTCAACGACGTGCTCGGCGAGATCAAGGCGGCGACCGGCGAGCAGAGCGACGGCATCAATCAGGTCAACATCGCGGTAGCGGACCTGGACCGCATGACCCAGGAGAACGCCGCACTGGTCGAGGAGTCCACCACCGCCGCCGAGCAGTTGAAGGAGCAGTCCGGGCAGCTGGCGCGGATCATCGGCAGTTTCAAGGTCTCAAGCACCGGATCACCGATGCACGCTCTTACGCCCATCGCCGCACCGGCGAAGCCACCGCAGCTCGCCTCTTCGAAGCCGCGCCCGGCCATGGCCTCCGCGGTTCAGGACGAGTGGGACGAGTTCTAGAGCGCATCATTACGGCACCGGCGGCAGCGCGATATCGTCGCTCTTGCTGGCGCCGGCGGTCATTTCGCGGCACAGCCGCAGAAACTCGCGCACGCCGGTGGTCAGGTACTTGTGGCGGTGCCAGATGAAGGTGAACTGGCGCTTGAGATCCAGCTCCGGCGTAGGGAGTGCAACGAGACTCCCGCGCCGGAAAGCGTCGCGCAGCGCCAGTTTCGAAACACAGCCGATGCCGAGCCCTGACTCCACCGCGCGCTTGATGCCCTCGGTATGCTCGAGCTCCAGCAGCGTGTTGAAGCGGCTGCGGCGGTGGCGGGCGGCGTGCTCGAGGGTCATACGCGTGCCGGAGCCCTCCTCGCGCATGATCCAGTCCTCGCGCAGAAGCTCCTCGAGTTCGAGATGTTCCCGCCCGGCAAGCGGATGGCGCGGTGAGCAGAACACGCACAGTTCATCCTCGACCCAGGGTTGGCTGATGATCATCTCGTCGTCACACTGACCTTCGATCAACCCCAGGTCCAGCGAGTGCTGGCGCACGCCTTCGATGATGTGGCGCGTATTGCGCACGGCAAGCCGCACCCGGCTACCGGGATAGCGCTGCATGAAGTCGCTGATCAGAAGCGTGGCCAGGTAGTTGCCAATGGTCAGCGTGGCGCCGACCTCGAGCGCCCCCACCCCCTTCTGCCCGCGCAGAAGCTCTTCGACCTCTTCGGCGCGATCCAGCAGCGCCACCGCCTTGGGCAGCAGCTGAAACCCCAGCGCGTTGAGCTTCAAGCGTTTGCCCAGGCGATCCAAAAGCTGGCAATCGAACTGACGCTCGAGCTCGGTCAGTGCGGTGCTGGTCGCGGATTGCGACATGGCGAGCGAGCGCGCCGCCCGGGAGACGCTTTCGTGCTGGGCAACTGCCACAAAGACTTCGAGCTGGCGCAGGGTGTAGTGCATGGCTCACCTATATCGATTTTGCAGATATTGTTTATCAGTATAATTGACTTAACAGATATACGCCCACCCATTAGACTTCACGGCAACATTACCCATCGCTTTTTATTCCTTTAGAGAATATTGAATGCGAACGGGGTTCACCTTCATGAATCAAGGAGTCGTCATGAGCAAGTTTGCCCTCGAAGAAGTGCTGAGCGTTCACCACTGGAACGACACGCTGTTCAGCTTTCGTACCACCCGCGAGCGCAGCCTGCGTTTCAAGACCGGCCAGTTCGTGATGATCGGCCTGGAAGTCAACGGCAAGCCCCTGATGCGTGCCTACTCGATCGCCAGCCCCAACTACGAGGATCACCTTGAGTTCTTCAGCATCAAGGTGCCGGACGGCCCGCTCACCTCGCGCCTGCAGCACCTGAAAGTCGGCGATCAGATCATGGTCAGCCGCAAGCCCACCGGCACACTGGTGTGTGACGATCTGCTGCCCGGGCGTAACCTATACATGCTCTCCACCGGCACGGGCCTTGCCCCCTTCATGAGCCTGATTCAGGATCCGGAAGTGTACGAGCGCTACGAGAAAGTCGTGCTGGTACACGGCGTGCGCGAAGTGTCCGAGCTGGCCTACGCCGACTTCATCACGAAAGAGCTCCCCGCTCACGAGTACCTGGGCGAAGAGATCGCCGAGAAGCTCGTCTACTACCCGACGGTCACCCGCGAAGAGTTCCACACCATGGGCCGGCTGACCGACCACATCAAGAGCGGCAAGATCTTCGAAGATACGGGCCTTCCGCCCATCGACCCGCGCCAGGACCGCGCCATGATCTGCGGAAGCCCGGCAATGCTCGACGACACCAGCGCCCTGCTCGACGAACTCGGCATGAACATCTCGCCGCGTATGGGCGAGCCCGGCGACTACGTGATCGAACGCGCCTTCGTCGAGAAGTGAGTTTTTCGTGAATCGTGAATCGTGAATCGTGAATCGTGAATCGTGAATCGTGAATCGTGAATCGTGAATCGTGAATCGTGAATCGTGAATCGTGAATCGTGAATCAGGATGCTAGGCGCTACCTTTATCGCGCTGCAAACAAAAACCCCTGCCGGAGATACTCCGCAGGGGTTTTTTACTACTCACGATTCACGACTTACCCTTCACACACTTAAACCGCATCCTTACCGGTTTCGCCGGTGCGGATACGGATCACCTGCTCAAGCGGCATGACGAAGATCTTGCCGTCGCCGATCTTGCCGGTGTTGGCAACCTGGGTGATCGCTTCGATCACCTGCTCGACCAGCTCGTCATCCACGGCCACTTCGAGCTTCACCTTGGGCAGAAAGTCGACCACGTACTCGGCGCCGCGGTAGAGCTCGGTGTGCCCCTTCTGTCGGCCAAAGCCCTTTACTTCCGTCACGGTAATCCCTTGTACACCGATATCCGAGAGCGATTCGCGTACGTCATCAAGCTTGAACGGCTTGATAATGGCTGATATGAGCTTCATGGTGACATCCTCTCGCTGGGTGGCCGATTATGGGTCGGGCGACATCGCGTTCGCGTCTTCGCCCCCTGCCATCAGCATACACCGCGAACGCCAGAGAATAAAAAGCCTCCCTGGAGGGAGGCCATGAAGAAACGGACATCGTCTTGTCATTAATCTGTAAAACGGCTTACTTCTTGACGCTGAACTCCGGGTAAGCCTCGAGGCCGCACTCGGCGATATCCACGCCTTCGTACTCTTCCTCTTCGCTGACGCGGATGCCCATGATGGCTTTCAGCACCAGCCAGACCACCAGGCTCGCTGCGAAGACCCAGACGAAGATGCCCGCGATACCGATCAGCTGCGCGCCGAAGGAGGCATCGCCGTTGGTGAACGGTACGGCCAGCACGCCCCAGATACCCACGACACCGTGCACCGAAATCGCACCCACCGGGTCATCGAGCTTCAGCTTGTCCAGCGTGACGATGGCCGCGACCACGATCACCCCACCGATGGCGCCAATGATCGCCGCACCCAGCGCGGTGGGCGAAAGCGGATCAGCGGTAATAGCGACGAGCCCGGCCAGCGCGCCGTTGAGCGCCATGGTCAAATCCGCTTTGCGGAACCACAGCTTGGCCAATACCAGCGCGGCGATGACACCGGCGGCGGCGGCGGCGTTGGTGTTGACGAACACCTGGGCGACGTTGTTGGCCGAGGCCACGTCGGACAGTTTGAGTTCGGAGCCGCCGTTGAAGCCGAACCAGCCCATCCACAGGATGAAGGTACCGAGCGTTGCCAGCGGCATGTTCGCGCCGGGAATGGCGTGGATAGCGCCGTCCTTGCCGTACTTGCCCTTACGCGGGCCGAGGATCAGCACGCCAGCGAGTGCAGCGGCCGCACCGGCCATATGTACGATGCCGGAACCGGCGTAGTCGGAGTAGCCGACTGCATCCAGCCAGCCGCCGCCCCAGGTCCAGTAGCCGGATACCGGGTAGATGAAGCCGGTCATCACCACGGCGAAGGCCAGAAATGCCCAGAGCTTCATGCGCTCGGCCACGGCACCCGAAACGATCGACATGGCGGTCGCCACGAACACCACCTGGAAGAAGAAGTCGGCACGCATGGCGTAATAAGGCGCGTCTTCACCGCCGCCCAGCGCCGCCTCCACGCTGTTTTCCGCCCCGATCAGAAAGCCCAGGCTCGGCAAAAAGCCGCCTTCGGAGCTTGAGTACATGATGTAGTAACCCACCAGCAGATACATGGTGCAGGCAATAGCGAACAGCGAGATGTTCTTGGTCAGAATTTCCGCGGTGTTCTTCCCGCGCACCATGCCCGCCTCGAGCATCGAGAAGCCGGCGGCCATCCACATGACCAGCGCCCCGCAAATCAAAAAGTAGAAGGTATCGAGCGCGTAGCTCAGATCGGTTACCTCGTTCATGAATCGTTCCCCATGTACTTAAATGTTATATCGAGCCCAAAAACGCATCGCCACCGATTAAACGGCGTCGGCGCCGCGCTCGCCGGTACGAATACGGATGACGTCCTCGAGTGGCGTGACGAACACCTTGCCGTCGCCGATCTTGCCGCTGTTCGCCGCACTACAGATGGCATCGAGCACGCTGTCCAGGCGCGAATCGTCCACCGCGACTTCCACCTTCACCTTGGGCAGAAAATCGACCACGTACTCGGCGCCGCGGTAGAGTTCGGTGTGCCCTTTCTGGCGGCCAAAACCCTTGACCTCGGTAACCGTGATTCCCTGCACGCCGTTGTCCGCCAGTGCTTCACGGACATCGTCGAGCTTGAACGGCTTGATGATAGCGGTGATGAGTTTCATCCCGGATCTCCCTGCTGATGGATAGCGGCGCGCCGCCGAAAATGATGCAATGCCTCGATAATGCGCATACCGTGCCAGTGATTAAAATTAGTTAAAAAATCATTACCTTAAGCTTACATATTCAAGGCATGGCTCTAACGATTACGCGCCATCACGGTGCAGTGAAAGCTCACCGCACTGTTAAAGTGCGAATCAAAAATCGACTTGCATTGTTTTGATGCAGCGTCATCGAGAACCGTAAAAAGCGCTAACGAACGATCCGGAAACATGCGCATTGAGCATTCGTTGCGTATCCTTACGCCAGAGCCGTTCACATTTATGCGTTCCTATCAGGAGAGAGTCATGGCGACCCAAGACCGCATCAGCCGCCTCGCCCAACAGATTGGCGATCGTTTGCAAAACGCCTCGCACGCGCCGGAGGACATTCAAAAAGGCGTGCAGCAGGTCATGCGCGGCGCGTTTGATCGCATGGAGCTGGTCTCTCGCGAGGATTTCGACATTCTGATGGATGTCCTCCAGCGCACCCGGTCCCGGGTCGAAGCGCTGGAGCGCCAGGTGGCGAAGCTGGAGGCCTCGATCGACGCAAGCCAGGCCGACCCGACCACGCCCCTGGAAGCCGAAGCGCAAACCACCCCAACACCGAAAGAGCCGGCCAAAAAGACGCCCAAGCCGCGCGCCGCGACTACCAAGGCGACCAAAAGCGGCGCAGATTCGAAGGATGCCACGGGCTCGGTCGACGACCTGGGCGAGTAGTCACCACGCGCTGGAACGCGTTGACATTCAACGCGCCGTGCAAGGCTTTTTTGGCCGCGCGGCACGCTTGAAAACCTGCCCGGGTGATCTTCGATTGAATCAACAAATGAGAAAAACTATCATTGCTTTTCTCAACGCCACCCATTGGCGTTTGATTCAATAACAACCGGATTCGGGATCACCCATGACACGCCCTGTATTATTGAGCGCCGCTTTTCTGAGCGGCGCTTTCCCTCTGCTATCGCTTGCACAATCCCAGCCCAACGACGCGGCTCAGGTCGACCAGGACACCCTGGTCGTGGTCGGCTCGCGCACGCCCACCCAAATCAGCCAGATTCCCGGCGCGGTGCACGTGGTCGAAGGCGAGGAGCTCACCCAGCAGATCAATGCGGGCAGCGATTTGAAAACGGCGCTGGGCCGGCTGGTGCCGGGGCTCGATTTTGGCCCCCAAGGGCGCACCAATGCGGGGCAAAATATGCGCGGGCGCAGCGTGCAGGTGCTCATCGACGGCGTCTCGCTGAATAATTCGCGGGGGCTATCGCGCCAGTTCGATGCCATCGACCCGTTCAACATCGCGCGTGTCGAAGTGCTCTCGGGTACCACCAGCCTCTACGGCGGCGGCGCCACCGGCGGGCTGATCAACATCATCACCAGGCAGGGCAAGCCCGGCCGCCCCCGGTTCGAAACCCAGGCGAGTGTGACCACCGGCTTCAACAGCAGCCACGATCTGGACCGGCGGCTCTCCCAGTCCGCCAGCGGTGGAAGCGATACCGTATACGGGCGCATCGGTGTCTCGCTCAACGAAAACGGCCGCCAGTACGACGCCAGCGGCGACGAGATCTTCCCCGATATCGCCCAGAGCGACCTGCAGGGCAACCGCAGCCTCGACATACTCGGCAACCTGAACATCGAGCTCACCGACGAGCAGACGCTCCAGCTCACCGGCCAGCTCTACGACTCCGGCAAGGAGAACGACCGCGGCGTTTTCTACCCGAACATCGCCGCCGCCGCGCCGAACCTGGACAACGCCGATATTCGTAGCGGCTTTACCGCCGACCGCGAGCCGCGCACCGACCGCAAGATGATCAGCGCCAGCTACCACCACGCCGATCTGCTCAATCAGGATTTCTACCTGCAGGCGTTTCACCGCGAGGAGGAGTCGAGCTTCCACCCCTTCCCCTACCGCGCCCAGGGGGGAGGCTACTACTTTGCCGCCTCTCAGCAGAACACCACGCTGAGCGGTTTGAAGGGGCTTTTCTCGGCGGACCTGACCGATAGCGTCAACCTGAGCTACGGCGCGGATATCGACCGTGAGTCGTTCGATGCCTCGCAGATGCGCTTTGACCGCGCGGCGAGCGACGCCAGCGGCGGGCTCGTTCAGCGTCGCGATAGCGTCACCCCGCGCTACCCGAGCTTCGAGGTCGATACCCTTTCGCTGTTCAGCCAGGGCGAGTGGTGGGCCACCGAGCAGCTCAAGTTCAGCGGCGGCGTGCGCCACCAGCGCATGGATGTCGATATCGACGACTTCAACGGTGTGCCCGGCGGCTCGAGCGATTACGACGTCACCCTTTACAACGCCAGCGCCCTTTATGATTTCGACAACGGTCACCAGAGCTGGCTGGGCTATTCAGAAGGCTTCGAGCTGCCGGATCCGTCGAAGTACTACGGCCGCGCCGGCCAGACCGTCGCTGACAATCCGCTCGACGGCATCAAGACCCGTCAGGTCGAACTCGGCTGGCGCTATCAGGGCGGCGACTGGCTGGCCCAGGCGGCGGCCTACTACGCCTGGTCGGATACCGCGATCGAACTCGATCAGGATCTTAACATTTCCCAGGTCGACGACGACCGCCGCGACTACGGGCTGGAGGCTTCGCTGACGCGCTACATCGGCAACCACTGGGAAGTAGGCACGACGCTTCACGCGCTCACCTCCGAGCAGAAGGTGGACGGCGACTGGCAGGATCGCGGCATCACCGTCTCGCCCTATCCCTCCCAGGACAGCCTGACTGCCCACGTGGCCTGGCAGGATGACGCACGCACGCTTCGCCTTCAGGGCAGCCACGCCCGCGAGTACGAGGACGCCGAAGGCGAACGCATCGACGGCTTCACCACCTTTGATCTGATCGGAAGCCAGGCCACGGATTTCGGCACCCTGAGCCTGGGTGTCAGCAACCTGACCGATAAACAGTACTCCACGCCCTGGGGTCAGCGCGCCGTGGGCTTCTATTCACCCACTTACGGCCCGGAGTATCTGTACGACTACCAGGCCCGCGGGCGCACTTTTACGCTGGGCTGGTCGCTCAAGTACTGATGCAGCGTGTGTTTCGGAGGGCAAGGTCATGCGAAGCGCCGCCCTGAGCGCCATTACGCCGCACACCCTGGCGCAGTTGGGCCAGCGGTTCGGTATTCGCTATCGCATCGACGACGCTCCGGGAGCCGCCACTCCTGAGGCCGCCGCTACGCCGGTGGCTCGGGGCCGCGTCCAGGATGTGCGCCTGTTCGACTCGCTGCACCTGACGCTGTCGGAGCTCGAGGTCGAGCGCGGCTATACCTCGTCATCCTGCCAAAGCGTGCCCTGGTTCGTCAGCGTCGTGCTCGATGGCGAGGTATCGCTGACGCTGGGCGAGCAGAAGTATGATCTTACCGCCGGGAAAGGGTTCTGCGCACCGCTGGGCACCGCGCGGCCGCTCGTCGTGTATCAGCCAAGGCAGCGGCATCTGCAAACGGTCAATCTCGCGGTACTGGCTACCGAGCCCTTCGCGCTGCCCTCGCCGCCTCAGCCGGGGGCGCTTCACGTCTGGACGCTACCGGCGGCGCTGCACCGCCTTCTGATCGAGCAGGCGCGCCAACCCGCCAGCGCCTGGCGCCAGCGGCTGGCGTGGCAGGGGCTCGCCCTTCAGCTTTTGGGCACGGCCCTTCCCGAGAACGACGATGCCGGACCGGTCAGGGTTTCAAAGCGCGAACACGCCTGCCTGGCCGCGCTTCACGAACGTATTCGTCGTCATCCCGGTGCGGAGTACCGCCTGGCGGAGCTGGCCGATGCCGCCGCCATGAGCGCCAGCAGCCTGCGCGAGAAATTCAGCCGTCATTACGGCTACACGCTCTTCACCCACATTCGACGCTGCCGACTGGACCAGGCACGGCGCTATCTTGAACAGGGCTATAGCGTTCAGCAAACCGCCCACGCCAGCGGCTTCAAGCACGCGACCAACTTCGCCACGGCGTACAAGCGCGCCTTTGGCGTCACGCCGCATACCGTCGGCCCTCCCCATCGCTGACCCGGTAAGAAGATCGGCAAAGGTTCCCTTGTTGCTCGAAACATGACAGCGCGCATAGCAAATCTGGCGCCTCGCATACCTATCTCAGCACATAAAGAGCAATAATTCTCATTATCCAGTGATACTCTTTACGCGATCGATTTCAGGATTTGTCATGCTGCCCATCCGCCCGTTCACCCTCGCCCCTATTGCCACCGCTCTGCTGCTGGCTTCAGCTCACGGCGTTGCCCAGACCTCGGCCGACGAGCTTGCCAACGTGACGGTGACCGCTCAGCGCGCCGCCACCAAGGTCGTCACGCCCTTTCTGGAAACCCCGCAGAGCGTGTCCCGCATCACCGAGGAAGACATGAAGCGCCGCGGTGTCGATACCGTCCAGCGCGCCGCCGACTATACCCCGGGGGTGTACACCAACCAGGTGGGCGCCTCCAACCGCTTCGACTATCTGGTGCTGCGCGGCTTCTCCGATGGCAGCCTGAGCAATACCTTTCTCGATGGTTTGAAGCTGATGGGCGACGCCAATTCACACAGCACCATGCGCATCGACCCCTGGTTTCTCGAAAGCATCGAAGTCGTGCGCGGCCCGGCCTCGGTGCTTTACGGGCGCGCCTCCCCGGGCGGGGTGGTGGCGCTCGAAAGCAAGCGACCTGAATTCGAGCAAAGCGGCGAGCTGCGCTTTCGCGTGGGCACCAACAATCAGCGCAGCGCCGCCTTCGATCTCACCGGGCCGCTGGGGGAGCAGCAGCGCCTGGCGTTTCGCCTGACCGGCATCGCAAGCGCCGCCGATACCCAGTTCGACCACGTCGAAGAGCAGCGCTACGCCATCGCCCCGCGCCTGACCTGGGACATGACCGACGCCACCAGCCTGACGCTCGAGGCCTACCTGCAGGACGAACCCGAAGGCGGCTACCACTCCGGCGTGCCCTTCGAGGGCTCGGTCGTGCCGCGCAACGGGCGCAAGATTCCCAATACCTTCTTCGATGGCGAACCGAACTACGACGCCTACGAGCGTACCCAGCGCATGTTCGGCTACGAACTCGAGCACCGCTTCAGCGATGACGTCAGCGCCCGCCAGCTGCTGCGCTACCTGAATTCCGACGTGGTGCTCAATCAGCCCTACGGCTTCGGCTGGACCTCGCCCACGTCCAACGAACTGAACCGCTACTACTCCGGCGCGGACGAATCCCTCGAGGCCTGGACGGTCGATAACCAGCTCGAAGCCCGCCTGAATACCGGAGCGGTCGAGCACACGCTGCTGTTCGGGGTGGACTACCAGAACCGCGAAAACAACGTCTCCTGGCCCTCCGGCGCCTTTCCGCCGCTGAACGCCTTCGAGCCGGTCTACGGCGTCGCCCCCGATGAGATCACCTTCTACGCGCCCACCCGCGAGCGCCACGAGATCGAACAGACCGGGGTTTATCTGCAGGATCAGATCGCGGTGGATAACTGGCGCTTCACCCTGGGCGGGCGCTACGACTGGGTGAACATCGACAACGTGAACCGCGACTCACAAGATACCAGCTCGCTCAGCGACACCCAGGCGAGCGGGCGCGCCGGGGTGGTCTATCTGTTCGACAACGGCGTGGCGCCCTACGTGAGCTACTCCACCGCCTTCACACCCACCAGCTTCGTCGACGAACGCGGCGACCTGCTCGCCCCCATGGAGGGCGAGCAGTGGGAGGCTGGCGTCAAGGTGCAGCCGGAAGGCAGCCAGAGCCAGTTCAGCGCCGCCGTGTTCCATATCAGCCAGGAGAACGTGGCGACCAAGGAGCAGCCCACCGACCCCTACCGCGCCGTGGGCGAGATCGAATCCCAGGGGCTCGAGCTCGAAGCGCAGACTCGGTTGACCGACACCCTGACACTCCAAGCGGGCTACAGCTTCACCGATATCACCTACGCCAAAAGCGATGATGGCAATCAGGGTAACAACGCCATCTACGCGCCGCGCCATCAGATCCAGGCCTGGGGCCATTACACGCCGACCGATGGCTGGCTAAGCGGCGTCGACATGGGGCTGGGCGTTCGCCACTACGCCGATATCGCCGCCGATCGTGCCAACACCGAAAAGGTTCCCGACTACACCCTGGTGGACGCGAGCCTGGGCTACGACTTCACTCGACTCGGCGCGCCCGGCGTCGAGGGCCGGCTCAACGTCAACAACGTGCTGGACAAGGAGTACGTCGCCACCTGTAACTCGCTCGACTATTGCTACTTCGGCGCCGAGCGCAGCGTGACCGCAAGCGTTCACTACCGCTTCTAACCAAGCGCCACGCCGGGCGCCCGGGCCATCGCGCTCGGGCGTTCGCCGTTTCGGGTTTGCAAACAATAAATATTATCGTTTAAATACCGGCTGACTTCTCGAGTGACGCCCTGCATGCGCCTTTCCCCTCTTCTTGCCCGCGGCCTGCTGCTGGCCGCCTGCCTTCTGCCGACCGGTGCCCAAGCGCAGTGGGCGACGCTGGACTGGACCATCGCCGAGACGCTGCTGGCCATCGACGCGCCGATCGAAGGCGTGGCGCAAATCCCCGCCTACCATGACTGGGTCGGCGAGCCGCGCATTCCGGATTCGGTGGTTGATCTGGGCCTGCGCCAACAGCCCAACTTCGAGCTGATGGCCCAGGCCCCGCCGGAAGGCTTTCTGATTTCGCCGATGTTCGAAGGGCTCACGTCGAAGCTTTCGCGCCTGGCGCCGGTGACTTCGTTTGCGCTCTACACCCAGGGCGAAGAGACCTGGCCGGAGATACTGCGCTTCACCCGCGAGCTGGGCGAAAAGACTCACCGAGAGGCCCAGGCGGCAGCGCTGATCGATGAAACCGAAGCGCTGATGGCACGCCTGGCCGAGCAGGCCCCCGCCACCGCGCCGCTGCTGATGGTCCAGTTCATGGACGCGCGCCACGTGCGGGTGTTCGGCGCCAACAGCCTCTACAACGCCGTGCTGGAAAGATTGGGCATCGACAACGCCTGGCAGGAGGATACCAACGCCTGGGGCTTTGCGCTCACCGGCATCGAAGCGCTGGCGCGCTTTCCCGACGCGACGCTCTTGATCGTCGACCCGATCCCCGCCGGAGTGGAAGATCAGCTGGCCCGTAGCGGGCTCTGGCAGCGCCTGCCCGCCATCGAAGAGAACCGCGTAATTCGCCTGGCGCCCGTGTGGAGCTTCGGCGCACTCCCCTCCGCCCAACGCTTTGCCCGCGAGTTGATGCAGGCACTCAACGACGCACCGTCGTCCATTGATTCCTGAACCCCGTTGACCGGACGCATTGCCCAACCTGAGCCCACTGTGCCAGGTTTAATTCGTCAAAAGAAGAATTAGACCAACAACGGGGGAACGGTGATGACGCTTGCCATCGTGAATACGCGCGCCGGGGTGGGGCTGGACGCCCCCGCCGTGCAGGTCGAGGTGCACCTGGCCAACGGTTTGCCGGGGCTCACGCTGGTCGGTCTTCCCGAAGCCGCGGTGAAGGAGAGCCGCGAGCGGGTGCGCAGTGCGCTGGTCAACGCCGGTTTTGATTTTCCCAATACCCGCCGCATCACGCTGAACCTGGCGCCCGCCGATCTTCCCAAGGAGGGCGGGCGCTTCGATCTGCCCATTGCGCTCGGCTTACTCGCCGCCTCCGGCCAGCTGCCGGTAGAAGCGCTCGCCAACGTCGAGTGCGCCGGTGAGCTGGCCCTTGATGGCAAGCTGCGCCCGGTGCCGGGTATTCTCCCTTTTGCGCTGGCAACGAAAGTGACCGGCCGTCAGCTCATCGTCCCCACGGCCTGCGCCGATGAGGCGGCGCTTGCCGGCAATGGCCTGACGGTGCTGCCTGCGACCACGCTCTGGGAGGTGGTCGCTCACCTGCTCGACCAAACGCGTATCGATCCCCACGAGCTGCCCGCCCCGCCGAAGGCGCAGAACCCGGCGCCGGATCTGGCCGATGTGCGCGGTCAGCACCAAGCGCGCCGGGCGCTGGAAGTCGCCGCCGCCGGCGGCCACAACCTCTTGTTGGCAGGCCCCCCTGGCACCGGCAAGACGATGCTCGCCAGCCGCCTGCCGGGCATTCTGCCGCCGCTTTCGGAAGACGACGCGCTGCAGGTCGCCGCGGTGCGCTCGGTGTGCGGGCTGGCGCTCGAGGCGGATTGGGGCCAGCGCCCGTTTCGCCAACCCCACCACAGCGCCAGCGCCGCCGCGCTGGTGGGCGGCGGCTCGAAACCCAAGCCTGGCGAAATTTCCTTGGCCCATATGGGCGTACTGTTTCTCGACGAGCTGCCGGAGTTCTCCAGAAGCGTTTTGGAAGTCTTACGCCAGCCTTTGGAAACCGGCGAAATCCACCTGTCCCGCGCCAGCCACGAGCGCCGCTACCCGGCGCGCTTTCAGCTCGTCGCCGCGATGAACCCCTGCCCCTGCGGGCACCTGGGCGACCCGCGAAGCCGCTGCCAGTGCACGGCGAGCCAGATCCAACGCTACCAGGCGCGGCTTTCCGGGCCGCTTTTGGATCGTATCGATCTTCAGGTGGAAGTCCCGGCGCTGCCGCCGGAGCAGCTTACTGCCCAGACCGAAGGCGAGTCGTCAGAGGCGGTGCGCGCGCGCGTGATGGCCGCAAGGGCGCGCCAGATGGAAAGAGGCGCGCTCAACAGCCAGCTAAGCGGCAAAGCGCTGGAAGCCGCCTGCGATTTAAGCGACGAAGAGCGCACCTGGCTTGCCGGCGTGCTGGAAAAACTCAAGCTCTCGGCGCGGGCCTATCATCGCGTGCTGCGCGTGGCGCTCACACTTTGTGACCTGGAAGGCGCCCCCAAACCCACCCAGGCGCACCTGATCGAGGCGATCGGCTACCGGCAACTGGACCGACTGCTCAAGGGTGGGTAGGCGCCCTGGAGGGTGGCAAACAAGGGGTAGTGTGGCAGCCGGTATATCTGATCGGTTAACAGCGAGGTTTAATGGACGTAGCACCCCGCTCACCAACGACCAGCAAGAGATCGATCAGGCCACTTTCAGTAAAGCGTCGCCCATCAGCATCAGGAGTCTTCTCTCAAGATCCGATATGGCCTTGTTGGCTCGATACACGAAACCATATTCGTGCGGCTCGAACTCTAAAATCGATACCAAGTGAAGGCCGCTCTCGTTATAGGTCTTGACGATGAGTTCGCTGGCCAACGAGATACCCAACCCATAGCGAACAAGCTCACAAGCAACGCCCACGGAGTGAACTTCGTAACCAATACGAGGCCGGACACCCAACGCCTGAAACATTTTTTCCACGCTCTCTCTCAGCGCCGTGCGTCGTCCGGTAAATATAATCGGAAGATTTTTCAACCCAGATAACGTCAGCGCTTCACTCTTTCCTAAAGCATGGTTTTCCGGCAGTACACAAACGAAGCCCGACTCGACTACTTTTTCGAACTCCATCTTTACCGGGCCTGTTCGCCGGATGAAGCCAAAGTCTGCGCCACCGCTCTCCACCAGCCTCGCGATGTATTGATAATCGCCTGAAAGAATCTCGACAACGGTATTGGGGTAAAGCTGCGAAAACTCTTTCAAGATGCGTGGCATGAAATGTATCGCCAGGGTGTAGGGCACCGCCACTCGGATCAATTGATGGTTGTATCGCCCCCGTTTCAAATCATCAACCTTGGCCGCCAAGTCGCTTACCTGCTCCAGAACATTTGCCGTGTTCGACAGCAGATGGGTCGCTTCAGGCTTTGAAAACAGTCGACCCTTACTGCGTACGAACAGCGTCAGGCCAATCTCTTCCTCGAGCTGGCTCAACAAACGACTGACTGCGGATTGTGTCATGTTCAAGTGTTCGGCGGCGGCCTTGGTCGAACCCAGCAGCATGATCGCCCTGAAGGCTTCCAACTGTTTAATCTTCACTATTACCTCGCTTTTGTTGTTTTCCTTCAAAAAGCGCATACCCCTATCACGATTCTTCATAGCGTTGCGCGGCATCAACGAGCTCTCTTACTTTAGAACCTGGTCACACCCATAGCGCCAACAAAAACGACTGAGGTTCTAGATCATGCCTATCAATGAGAGCCAGGTTTCTCCTTCATTCGCACACAAGACCGAAAAAGAGACATCAAGTAAGGAGAGATTTCATCCGGCGGTGATTCTCATGGCGATCGTGCTGATCGCGGTCGCTATGACCTATATCTTCGACTCCGGTGTTTTTGAAAGAGAGGGCAAGTCCATTGTCCCGGGCACTTACCAGGTGCTCGAAAAAAGCCGTTCGGCCTGGCAGTTGTTCGGCGTTTCGGACGCATCGGCACAAGCCAGTCCCGTGGGCCTGATGGACGCGCTGCTCAGCATTCCCCTCGCCATCGATGAAAGAGCGGGGATGATTTTCATGGTGCTCTTCATCGGCGGCATGTTTGGCGTGCTCAATCGCTCGGGCGCCATCGAATCGGGGCTAGAGCGGATGCTGACCGTGACCCGCGGCAATATCTACCTGCTCATCCCTCCCATGATGATCGTCTTTTCCATGGGCAGTACCTTTCTTGGCATGGCAAAAGAGTACTTGCTCGTCATTCCCATGGTGGTTGCCATGGTGGAGCGCTTAGGCATGAGCCGCTTGATGGGGCTGGCAATCGTCGCGATTCCCGTCAAGGTGGGCTATCTCGCCTCGATCACTAATCCTTATGCCTTGCCCATCGCTCAACCCCTGGTCGGGGTTCCGGTCTTCAGCGGAATGGGCATGCGAGTATTCGTCTTCGTGCTCTTCATGTCCGTCGGTGTCCTGTTCATGCTCAATGCCATTCGCAAGCAGGGCCACAGCTTCGATCTTCAGTCGTTATCGACGTCTCTGGTGTTATCGACCCGGCATAAGCTGATCCTTGGCGTACTGGCGCTGGGGGTCGCCTTTCTCGTCTATGCCTCGCAAACCTGGCACTGGAAATATGAGCATCTCTCCGCTTACTACCTGGCCCTGGGAATTGTGTTTGCGATACTGGCGGGGCTTAGCCCGAGCGAAACGGCGGTCGCCTTTGTCGATGGCATGAAAAAGGTGCTGATTGCGGGCGTATTGATTGCGCTGGCCACCTCCGTGGCGATGATTCTTGAACAGGGCAAGGTCCTGGATACCATCGTCTATCTGCTGGCAGGCCTGGTCGGCGACAACAATGCGAGTTTCGCGGCCTACGGCATGTTCGTCTCTCAACTCATCATTGACGTCTTGATCCCCTCTACGTCCGGCCAGGCAGCGGTGACCATGCCGATTCTCGGTCCGCTGGGTCAGTTGTCCGGCGTTGATCCCCATACCACTGTGCTGGCTTTTCTACTCGGCAATGGCCTGACCAACATCATCACGCCCACCTCCAGTGGCCTGCTGATCTTTTTGGCCGCCGCTCAGGTCGGCTGGGGGCAGTGGGCCAAGTTCATCTTGCCGCTGTGGCTGCTGCTCTGCGCCCTCTCGCTCGCAGTTCTCTATATCAGCCTGCAGGTTTATAGCTGATCGCCTTTACGCTACCAGGACACGCCCATGTTCAAGATCGAGAATGCCATGGTCACCATGCGCGACGGCATCCGACTCGCCACCGATATTTATTTGCCGGAAAAGATCGGTCACTGGCCCGTCGTGCTCGAACGCACCCCCTACGACAAGTCAAACCACTCACGCTCGGAAGTGGACCGGCATGGACGAAAGCTTGGCCGCGAAGCCATGGCACAGGCGTTTGTCGATCGCGGGTTCGCGATCATCTTTCAAGACTGCCGAGGCCGTTATCAATCAGAAGGCACCTTCATCAAGTATATCCACGAGGCGGAGGACGGCGTCGACACCCTTGAGTGGATTCGCGAGCAACCCTGGTGCAATGGCCGGATCGGCACCATGGGGCTCTCCTACGCGGCGCATACGCAACTGGCGCTTGCTTGCCTGGCACCGGCGGGGCTGGCCTGCATGGTGCTGGACTCGGGAGGATTCTCCAACGCCTTCGAAAGCGGGATCCGCCAAGGGGGCGCCTTCGAGCTCAAGCAGGCGACCTGGGCCTTCAAACAAGCGGCCAAGAGCCCCGAGGCGCACTCCGCCACCCGTATTTCAGCAGCGCTGGCCCAGGAGGATATCTGCGCCTGGTTTAGAAGAATGCCCTGGATACCGGGCCACTCTCCCCTGCGCCATGTGCCAGCTTACGAAAGCTACCTTTTCGAACAGTGGCAACATGGTCGATTCGATGAGTACTGGAAAAAGCTCGGCATATACGCCAAAGGGTATTACGACACCATTCCCGATATCCCGATGATGTTTGTCTCCAGCTGGTACGATGCCTATGTCCGCTCGACACTCGAGAATTATACCGAGCTGAAAAGACGTCATCGCAGCGACAAGCAGCTGATCATGGGGCCGTGGCTTCACGGCGACCGCAATACGCCTTACAGCGGCGATGTCGATTTTGGCGAGCAAGCCTATTTCGATGGCAACATTGCCCCGAGCTGGCTGGAGCACCGCCTTCAGTGGTTTGAAAGATACCTGGCGAACAAGCCACACAAGCCCTCGATGGAAGGCGTCTGCGTGTTCATGATGGGCGGTGGTAGCGGGTTGAGAGGCCCTCGGGGCAGAATGTCCCACGGCGGCCATTGGATGTCGAGCCCGCAATGGCCACTGCCCGACGTGCGCCAGCTGTCCTTATATTTGACGGGATGCGGCCAACTGACGGAACAGCCTGACCCCAGCTCGGCGAGCAAACGCCTGTTCGTTGCCGACCCAGACCATCCGGTACCTACCATTGGCGGGTCTCTCACCTCAGGTGGCCCGGTGTTTCGCGGTGGCGCCTTCGACCAGAGGGAAACCGCGGAGTTCTTCGGGAGTCGGGGCGATGGCATTCCGCTCTCGGCACGCCAGGATGTCCTGACCTTCCAGACGGACATTCTAGAGGAGGACATCCATGTCTCGGGACCGGTCGCCGCCACCCTTTACATAGAAACGAGCGCCCCGGATACGGATTTCACTGCCAAGCTGATCGATGTGTACCCGCCCAACGATGACTACCCCCATGGCTATGCCATGAATATCACGGATGGCATCTTTCGCTGCCGTTACCACCGCTCTTACGCGGAGCCGACCAAGCTGACGCCCCGCCATGTGTACACGATCACGGTCGAGCCCTTTGCCACCTGCAATCTTTTCAAGCGAGGGCACCGTATCCGCTTGGACGTCTCCGGTAGCAACTTCCCCAAGTTCGACGTTAATCCCAACAGCGGTGAAGAGGAGGGATCATCACGGCTCAAGGAGCGCGCCATCAATACCGTTCATACGTCGCGGGAGTGGCCGTCGCACATGACGCTCGGGGTCATCAAAGAGCCTCGACGAACCTGATAAACGTGCTCAGCCTCACTCCTGATGGCGCCCGCTCATCACCCAAGCCGTCCAGGAACCGTCGAACAGCGAAAGATGCTCGAAGCCAGCGAGCTCCGCGGCCACCCACAGGATGCAGGCGGTGATGCCGGAGCCGCAGCTGAAAGTCAGGTGATCCTCGGACGACAGTCCTCTTTCATGCAGCAGCTGGCCAATCGCCTCGGGGCTTTTGAAGTGGCCGTTCTCCAGCACGTCACCGAACGGCAGGTTGCAGGCGCCGGGCACATGGCCGCTGGCAAGTTCCGGGCGGGGTTCCGGCGCCTGACCGGAAAAGCGCCCGGCGCTTCGGGCATCCACCAGCGTGAAGCGCGGCGAAGCGATATTGGCCTGAACGTCGTCCACGCTGACCACGCTCGGGTTGGCTTTGAGTACCGGCGGCGTCGAGAGCGGTGTAGGCTCGCTGAAGCCCTGCTGCACCGGAAGCGACTGCGCAACCCACCCGGGCAGACCGCCATCGAGCAGCCGCACATGGGTGAAGCCCGCCTGGGTCAGCAGCCAATACGCGCGCGGGGCGGAGAAAACGCCGCGGTTGTCGAATACGACGATCTCGTCATCGAGCGAAAGGCCGAGCTGCCCGCACGCTTGCTGCAAGGCCTCGAGCGCCGGCAGCGTGTGGGGAAACGGCGCATCCGGGTCGGAGAAGACCCGCTCGATATCGAACTCGAGCGCACCGGGTAGGGTGCGGCCATCCTCCGGCACGAAGGGGGCGATAGGGCTATTGGGCAGCGAGGCATCCAGTAGCGTGGGTGGATCGGGCTGCTCCAGGCGCTGGCCAAGTTCGAGAGCGCTGATGAGAATATCGGACATGATGAAACTCCTGTGGTTTTGAAGTCATTGCATCTTGATCGAGCGTCGCTCATACCCAAGGTTTGATCAGCGCATCAAGCGCCCGCGCGGCGGCATCGTCCGCCGCGTAGACCAGCGAAAGTGGGCTCGAAGCGCCTTCATCATCCAACGGTATTGCCAAGGCACCCACAACGCTCAGGGCGACACTTTTGGGCACGATCGCGACCCCAAGCCCGGCCACGGCGAAGCCGGTTATCGCCGCGAGATCCGGCACATCCAGCGCGCCGGCAAGCGACACTCCGTCTCGCTCGGCCAGCCCTTCGATCTGGCGGCGTAAAAAGGTGCGATCCGCCGCGGGTTGAAGCAGCAGGCGCTCGCCGGCCAGCTCCGAAAGCCGTAGAGCATCTCTGCTGGCCAGCGGATGAGAGCCTTCGAGCAGCGCATAAAGCGGCTCGTCTCCCAGCTGGGTGATGTTGAGCCCATCGGCCGATATCTCGGCGAATTCGGCGCGCACCACCGCCGCTTCGAGCTGACCATCGCGCAGCGCATTCAGGTGACCCTGCGCGTTGCCGGCGCACAGCGTAAGGGTGATCTGCGGGCGCTGCGCGACCAGTGCCGCCAGCGCCCGGGTCAACGCCTGCAAGTAGAGCGCACTGGCGGAGTAGCCCAACCGCAGCCGCCCGATCTCGCCGGCCTCGGCCTGGCGCGCCCGCCGCGCGCTCTGCTCGACGGCGCTCAACAGGCTCGTCGCTTCGGCCAGAAATACCTCGCCGGCGCGAGTAAGCCGAACGCCGTGGGTGTTACGCGAAAAAAGCGTCGCACCGAGCTCGGCTTCGAGCTGACGAATGGCTTGGCTTAGCGGCGGCTGCGTGATGTGTAGCCGCTTCGCGGCGCGGCGAAAGTTGCGCTCTTCGGCGACGGCCACGAAGTAGCGCAGCTGCCTGATGTCGTACATTTTTCGACTCACGGTGATAGGAAAGCGGACATTCCGCGCGGCGAGCGTTCACCATACCCTGAACGCCACATTCAGCCCAGGATCTCACCGTGCGCCTTTTGATTTTGACCGCCTCGACCAGCGCCTTTTTCAACCTTTACCAGCTACAGGCGCTCTACCCGTGGCTCGCCGCGCGGTTTGAAGCCACGCTCACCCAAGCGGGCTTGCTCAATATGGCCACCCTTTTTGGCATGATGTTGACCGCGCCGCTGGCCAGCCGGCTTACCCGCCGCTTGGCCCCCGCCCGCGCCATGCTGGCGGGGCTGGCCGTGTTGATCATGCTGAACGCGCTGCTGGCCGCCAGCGCCAGCCTGAGCATGGTTTGGCTGGTACGCCTGGCTCAGGGCGTAGTGCTGCCCTGCGTGCTGACCTCTTGCGTGGCGCTACTGGCCGGGGCCGAAAGCGAGCGCCAGCGGGCGGTTTGGGTGGGTTACTTCGTGGCCGGTACGGTGCTGGGCAGCACGCTGAGCCGCTTTTACCCCGCCTGGGCGGTGGAGCTTCTGGGCTGGGCCGGCGGCTTTGTCAGCGCGGCGGGGCTTCTGGCGCTGGCCTGGTGGGTGATTGTTTGGCAGTCAAAGCGGCGCTCACTTCCGATCGCGCGCCCTACCGCGGCTCAGCCCTTCACTGCGCTGTTGAAAGCCGCCTTTACCGAGCGCGGGCTTACGGTCGCGTTCTGTATTGGCTTCACGCTGCTGTTCACCCAGAGCGCGGTGTTCACCGT
Organism: Halomonas sp. HNIBRBA4712; assembly: GCF_043558675.1. Lineage (NCBI taxonomy): Bacteria > Pseudomonadati > Pseudomonadota > Gammaproteobacteria > Oceanospirillales > Halomonadaceae > Halomonas > Halomonas sp. HNIBRBA4712. The sequence goes on from NZ_JBIFXR010000005.1 coordinate 203,092, forward strand.
GCTGGGGCTACGGCTTGCCGAGGCGCCGTTTCACCAAAGCGCTGCGCAGATCGGGCTGGTCTATCTGATGAGCCTGCCCGCGATCGCCGCGGTGATCGCAAGCCCCAAACTTTACCGCAACCGCCGCGAGGCGCCGTTCTTTCTCCCCTTCATCGGGCTGCTGTGGGCCTCACTTGCGCTGGCCAAGCCAAGCTACGCGTCGATCCTTGCAAGCGTGGCCGGGTTTTCGCTTGCCACCTACCTGCTGCAAACCCTGACCACCCGGCTGGTGAGCAAGGCCGAACGGGTACCCGCCGCGTTTGCCAGCGGCTTGTACTTGAGCTTTTACTACGCCGGCGGCGCGCTGGGTGCGGTGCTGGCGGCGGCCTGTTTCAGCCGCTGGGGCTGGGCAGGGACGCTTTGGCTGATAGCAAGCGCTCACTTGGCCGCGGCACTGCTGGTGCTGAGGCTATGCCGCCGCACCAGGGCTTGAAGCGATGCAAGAGTTAGCCGGCCAGTAGCCGCAGCCCCATCCAGAGTCCCATACCGATCATCACCAGGTTTTCGGTCAACGAGACGAAGCCCAGCGGCACGTTCTTGCCGCCACCCACGCAGGCGCATTTGAGCTCGCGCTTGTCGATGTAAACCGCTTTGAACACCGATACCGCCCCGACGCCGCCGGCGAGCAGCGCCAGCGGTGCGGCGAGCCAAATCAAGGCGCCTGCCAGCATTAAAAGCCCCGCCAAAGTTTCGATATAAGGGTAGGCGTAGGCGTAGGGCACATAGCGCTGGGCGAGCAGGTCGTAGTTGATGAACATGGTGCTGAAGCTTTGTACGTCCTGCAGTTTTTGCAGACCCAGCAGCACCATGGCGGTGGCAATGGCGTACTCCGGCAGTCGCGGCGCCATGAGCGTGCCGGTGGCCGCCCAGCTCACCGCCAGGCCGATCAGAAAGGCGACGGCGAAGATCATGAGCACCGGGCGGTAGGTGGTGGCGTTGGGGTCGCGCACGCGAAGGCCAAGGTGCTTGCGTACCTCCTCGTAACCGCCGATGCGCTCATCGCCAATATAGGTCTGGGGCGTGGTCTTGACGTTTTCCCGGGCCTTGAAGGCGTCGATCTCCTCACGGGTCGTTAGCCAATGATCCTCCACCTCGAACCCCTTGCGCTTTAGAAGATCCACCGTTTTCACGCCGAAGGGGCAGCGGTGTTTGGTCATGTTCATGCGATAGACGCGAGCGGTACCGCGTGTAGTCGTTGCCATCATGCACCTCGCTGAAACTATTAAGCGTGCTAGCTATTAGTGTAGACGTTAGGGCGCCCCAACGCTTTTCAAGCCGCTAGCAGGCGCGCTTTCGCGTCAAAGCGTACCCCAGCAGTCCCAGCAGCGGCCCCGGTACCAGAAGCCAAGCCGCATCCAGGCCCACCCGCTCGAACAGCGCGGTGACAAGGCCGATGGAAACCACGGTAATGGCAAAGCCAATGGCGTTCATGATGGCAAGCGACGCGCCGACGATCGTCGGCGGGCAGGCCTTCGCTGCCAGCGCCGAAAACTGCGGCGAGTCCGCCACTACCGCCGCGCCCCAGACGAGCAGCAACGCCCCCAACCCCAGCGGAGGCAGCGAGCGCCAGAACAACGCAAACGTTACGGCGCAAACGCAAGAGAGCGCCAGCATGGAGAGCGCCACGGCGGCGCTGCCAACGCGATGCGACAGCGCCCCGCCGATCAGACACCCCAGCGCCCCGGCGCCGATCACGCCAAAGGCCATGCCCGACACCCCCACGCCTGGCGTCTCGCCGGCCAGCACCGAGCCTGCGATCAATAGCGGCACCACCGTCCAGAAGGCGTAGAGCTCCCACATATGGCCGAAGTACCCCCAGGCGGCGGCGCGAAAGCGCGCTACCCGAAAGGCATCAAACACCCGCAGGTGCTCGCCGCCGCTCGCCGGGCGGGTGGGCAAGTGCGGGCCGTCGCCCAGGCGAAAAATCAGCGCCGCGCCCACCAGCGCCAAAAGCGAGGACGCGCTGATCACGGCCTGCCAGGGGAGTTGTGCGCCCAGCTCCTTGAGCCCGTGGGGCAAGGCGGTGCCGAGGGTGAGCATCGCTACCAGTTGGGCCAGCGCCTGGCCGGTGCGCTCGGGTGCGAAGCTCACCACCAGTTTCATGCCCACCGGGTAGATACCGGCCAGGCTCAGCCCGACCAGAAAACGCCAGACGAGGCCGTCCGCCAGCCCCTGGGCGGTCCAGGCGAACAGCGCATTGCAAAGCGCCCCAATGATCGCGAAGATCACGAACAGGTGGCTTGCGCGAAAGCGGTCGGCCAGCCCGGTCAGGGCCAGCGTCAAGGTCCCAAGGATGAAGCCGCCCTGCACCGCCCCGGTCAGCCAGCCGATCTCGGCGGCGCTGACGTCCCAGGCGCGCGCAAGCTCGTCAAAGGCGCTGTTGGCGCTGAACCAGAGCGACGTGCCCAAAAGCTGCGCCAGCGCAATGACCGTCACCGGCCGGCGCGCCAGCACGTTTGATGAGTGTGAAAAGGATCGTAGAGCCACCCGCCCCTCCCTGCGCGTCGATGGATGAAACCCCGGACGAAACGGCCCCAGGGACCGCTAATGCATCAGCGTTTTTGGCGCCATTGAGGCGTCGTCGGCGCTTTCCTCGAGCCCGGCTTCGACGCCGTCGAGAAACGCTTCGAGCTCGGCGAACAGCGCCCGGCGAATGGCGGCGGACTCGTTCACCAGGTGATGGCGCGCCTCGGGGTGTCGCACCACCGCCGCCTCGGGAAAGCGGTCGATCAGAATGGCCAGGTTGCGCTCCCAATCCACCGTGGTGTCCTGCTCGCCCTGCAGAATCAGCGTGGGCAGCGCGAGCGGCTCGAAGGCCAGCAGTTTGGGAATCCAGCGGCGCATGGCGGTGATCCAGGTCACGCTGAGGCGCTCGGGCTGCAGCGGGTCGTGCTCGCGCAAAAAAAGGGTGAACGCCTCGTCGGTCGAGTTGGGCCGGTACTTGCGCGGCAGCTCCTTGACGAAGGGGCTGGCGATCAGATGCACCCAACTGGCTTGGCTCCAGCGCCAGGGGCGCACCAGCGGTGCCAGTAGCGCGATCCCCGCCCAGCGCGCCGCCTCGCGCTGCTCGAGCGCATCGGTGGCTAGAATCGCCGCTCCGGTGCTCTGACCGACCCCGACCCAAGGCGCCGGGGCCAGATCCGCCGCCTCGAGCGTTCCTTTGACGTGGCTGAAACAGTGCTGATAGTCATCGAAGTCGCTGATTTCTGCTCTCGGCCCGCTCGAGAGGCCGTGGCCGGGCAAGTCCCACAGCACTACGAGCCAGCCGCACTCCAGCAGATGTTTCAACAGGTGGCGGTAAAGCCCCAGGTGGTCGAAGTAGCCGTGCACCACGAACACCGTGCCTCTAGGGGCGATCGGGCTCCACACCTGGCACCATAGATTGAAGCGGCCGGTATCGATGAACCCGGCGTACACCGAAGGGGTGCTTTCGAAAAGCGCCTGAAGCTCGTAATGGTCAAAGTAAGGCTCGACCGCACGCGTCAGCGGCGACTCGAACGCCAAATAGTGGAGCGCCTGAGCGTTCGGGGCCTGACGAAACACGCAGGCCAGGTGGTCGAACTCGTGCATTGCAACCCTCCCTGAAGGCTTTCCCTGAATGGCGCTTTCTGAATGGCCTTTTTCTCAAAAACCGGCGCCCGCCGTGACCATCGCGCACTATTATCATTTGGTCGAGCATGGCAGCGCTTTAGCGTCTACGCTATTTACATGCTCCGATGCTTATGGAATTATTTTCCATAAATGCAATTTCATCGAGCCATGTCGAGACTGGCCGTGGCCATTTTCATCCCCACGGGCACCTTCAAAGGAGAAACCCCATGAGCGAGCGTATCACGCGTCACCGTTTACACGTGGCGGCAAAGCTTGACCGCTTCATCAGCGAGCAGGCTCTGCCGGGTACCGGTATCGACGAAGACGCCTTCTGGTCCGGCGTCGATGCCCTGTTTCATGATCTTACCCCGAAAAACCAGCGCCTGCTGGAAGAGCGCGAAACGCTTCAACAAGCGCTCGATAGCTGGCACAAGGAGCACCCGGGTGCGGTGACCGACATGGCCGCCTACCAGCGTTTCTTGAAAGAGAAAGGCTACCTGGTCGATGCACCGGCCAGCGTCAACGTGACAACGGCCAACGTCGATGATGAAGTTGCCGTTCAGGCCGGCCCGCAGCTGGTGGTGCCGGTGAGCAACGCCCGCTACGCGCTCAACGCCGCCAACGCCCGCTGGGGCAGTCTGTACGATGCGCTCTACGGCACCGACGTCATCTCCGAAGAAGACGGCGCCGAGAAGGGCAAGAGCTTCAATCCCAAGCGTGGCGAGAAGGTCGTGGCCTACGCCCGCGGCGTGCTGGACCGCGCAGCGCCCCTGGCCACCGGCTCTCACGCGGATGCCGAGCGCTACACCCTGCGCGACGGTAAGCTGGTGGTGCGCCTTGAAGGCGGCCGTGAAACCGGCCTCAAGGACCCGAGCAAGCTGATCGGCTTTGACGGCGATGAAAGCGCGCCGAGCGCGATTCTGCTCTCGAACAACGATCTGCATCTCGAGATCCAGATCGACGCCAACGATGCTATCGGCAAGACGGACCCCGCAGGCGTGAAGGACGTGGTCGTCGAGGCCGCACTGACCACCATCATGGACTGCGAAGACTCCGTGGCCGCCGTGGATGCCGAGGACAAGGTCGGCGTTTACCAGAACTGGCTCGGCCTGATGCGCGGCGACCTGGAAGAGCAGATCGAGAAAGGCGGCAAGACCACCACGCGTAAATTGAACGCCGACCGCACCTGGAAAACCACCGACGGCGGCAGCGTGACGCTTCCCGGCCGCTCCTTGATGTTCGTGCGCAACGTGGGCCACCTGATGACCACGCCAGCGATTCTCGACGAAAACGGAAGCGAATTGCCGGAAGGCATTCTCGACGCCGTCATGACCTCGCTAATCGCGCTGTATGACCTCAAGAAGGACGCCGACCAGCCGCGCAACTCCCGCGCGGGCTCCGTCTACATCGTCAAGCCGAAGATGCACGGCCCCAAAGAGGTCGCGTTTGCCAACGAACTCTTCTCGCGCGTGGAAGACATCCTCGGCATGAGCCGCGACACCCTGAAAATGGGCATCATGGACGAAGAGCGCCGCACCACGGTCAACCTGAAAGCATGCATTGCCGAGGCGACCTCGCGCGTGGTGTTCATCAACACCGGGTTCCTCGACCGCACCGGCGATGAAATGCACACCGCCATGGAAGCGGGCCCGATGGTACGCAAGGGCGACATGAAGGCCGCCAAGTGGATCGCCGCTTATGAAAAGAACAACGTCGAGGTGGGCCTTGCCTGTGGCCTGCGCGGCCGCGCCCAGATCGGCAAGGGCATGTGGGCGATGCCGGATCTGATGCACGCCATGCTCGAGCAGAAGATCGGTCATCCGAAAGCCGGCGCCAACACCGCCTGGGTGCCCTCGCCCACCGCCGCGACGCTTCACGCGCTGCACTACCACCAGGTGAAGGTGGCCGACATTCAGCGCGAGATGGAAAGCGCCGGCGAATCCGACCTGTTGGGCGATCTGCTCACCGTGCCGGTGGCCGAGAACGCCAACTGGTCTAGTGAGGAGATCCAGCAGGAGCTGGACAACAACTGCCAGGGCATCCTCGGCTACGTGGTGCGCTGGGTCGAGCACGGCGTGGGCTGCTCCAAGGTGCCGGACATACACGATGTCGGCCTGATGGAAGACCGCGCGACGCTGCGCATCTCCAGCCAGCACATCGCCAACTGGCTGCACCACGGCATCGTCGACGAGGCGCGGGTGAAAGAGACGCTGGAGCGCATGGCGAAAGTGGTCGACGAGCAGAACGCCGGTGACCCGACCTACACCGCCATGAGCAGCCACTTCGAGGATTCCAGCGCCTTCAAGGCGGCATCAAGCCTGATCTTCAAGGGCCGCGAGCAGCCGTCGGGCTACACCGAGCCGCTTTTGCACGAGTGGCGTCAGGTGGATAAAGCTAAGTAAGCACAGGTAGCAACACAAGCCCCGAGCCACTCGGGGCTTTTTTATGGCATGGTGAAAGAGCGTCTACTCATGTGGAGACAACGACAATGACCGTCATGACCATCGAGGAAATCGAGCAGTTTCTGGACGAGGTATTCCCCCAGCGCATGGGCCGTATCGAAAGCGTGGGTGAGATGTGCGCGACGATGCGTCTGGCAATAGGCCACGAGCATCTGCGCCCCGGCCCCCGGGTGAGCGGGCCGACGATGATGGGGTTTGCCGACGTGGCACTGTACGTGGCGATTCTGGCGCAGATCGGCCCGGAGCCGATGGCGGTGACCAGCGACTTCAACTGCCACTTTCTGCGCGCCGCCTCCGGCGAGCACGATATCGTAGCCCACGCCCGACTGATCAAGCTCGGCCGGCGCACGGGCGTGGGGGAAGTACAGGTGTATTCTACAAGCGACGACGCGCGCCCGGTGGCGCACGTCGTCGCAAGCTATGCCCTGCCGATCAAGGGTTAGATGGCGGGGAGCCGGTCGAGCATGCGATCGAGTGTGAGCGGGTAGTCGCGAAGGCGGATGCCGGTGGCGTTGTACATGGCATTCGCCACCGCCGCCGCGCCGCCGCAGATGCCCAGCTCGCCCACGCCCTTGGCCTTGAGCGGCGTGGCGGCGCCGTCCAGCGTATCGAGGAAGATCACCTCCTGTTCGGGGATGTCCGCGTGCACCGCGATCTCGTAGCCCGCCAGATCGTGGTTGGTGAAAAAACCGCGATTCGTATCGATATTGAGGCTTTCCGACAGCGCCGCGCCGATCGACATGGTCATGCCGCCCAGCACCTGACTGCGCGCGGTGGTCGGATTGAGAATGCGCCCGGCGTCGCACACCGAAAGCATCCGGCGCAGGCGCGTCTCGCCGGTGTAGGCGTTGACCGCCACCTCGACGAAATGCGCGCCGAAGGTGCCCAGCTCCATCTCGTCCTGGAAGTCGCCGAAGTGCAGCGTATCCTCGCCGACCAGCTCTTCGCCGTCGATCTCGAAAAGCCCCACATCCTGGCCTTCCGCCTGTACCCGACCGTTCTCGAAGCGCGGCGACTCGACGTTCAAACGCTTGCCGATCTCCGCCTGAAGTGCCAGGCACGCTGCGTAGACGCCCGCCGTGGAGCTTGCCGCGCCGAACTGGCCGCCGGAGCCGGACGACACCGGGTAAGCGCTGTTACCCAAACGTACGTCTACGTCGTCCATCGTGACGCCCATGGTTTCCGCTACGGTTTGCGCGAGGATGGTGTAGGAGCCGGTGCCGATATCGGTCATGTCGGTTTCGACGACCAGCTTGCCTTCGCTCACGCGCACGCGGGCGCCGGAGTCCATGGTGATCGCGCCGCGGTAGGCGCCGGCCACGCCCTGGCCGATCAGCCACTGCCCTTCGCGGCGGCTTCCCGGCGTCTGGTTGCGCTCGCTCCAGCCAAATTCCTCGGCGCCGGTTTGCAGGCATTCGACGAAATGGCGGTCGCTGTAGCGCTTGTGTGGCTCTTCCGGGTTGACCTGGGTGTCGTTGATAATGCGGAATTCGACCGGGTCGATGCCGAGCTTCTCGGCCATCTCGTCCATGGCGATCTCCAGCACCGCCAGTCCCGAGGCCTCGCCGGGGGCGCGCATGTCGGCGGACTCCGGCAGGTTCATGTCGATGGCGTGGTGCGCCACGCGGCGGTTTTCGCCAGCGTAGAAGCAGCGCGTCTGGTTCACGGCGTCCTCGCCGCTGCCACCGGGCAGGGTGTGGGAGATCGCCGAGTGATCGAAGGCGGTGATGCGGCCATCCTTGTTCGCGGCGATGCGCAGACGCTGCACGGTGCCGGAGCGGTGGGTGGCATTGTTGAAGATGAAGGGCCGCGGCAGCGCCACCTTCACCGGGCGACCGGTCTCTTTTGAGGCAAGCGCGGCCAGCACCGCATCGGCGCGCACCCAGAGTTTGCCGCCGAAGCCGCCTCCCACGTACGGGCTCTCTAGCCGGATGGTGTCGGCGTCGATGCCGAAGATTTTCGCAAGGCCTTGGCGGGACCACTCGATCATCTGGTTCGAGGTCCAGAGCGTGAGGTGCTTACCGTCACACCAATCGGCGATGGTAGCGTGGGGCTCCATCATCGCGTGGCTCTGCGAGGCGGTGTGGTAGGTCTCATCGATCGTGACCTCGGCGCTTTTGAACGCGGCGTCGACATCGCCGACTTCGGCGATCACGTCGCTGTCCTGCAGGCGCTTCCAAGCGTCGTCCAGATCGAACTCGCCCGGCGTCTGCTCGTACTCCACCTCGATCAGCGAGGTAGCGGCACGGGCCTGCTCCAGGGTATCGGCGACCACCACAGCGATCGCCTGGTGGTAGTGCTCGACGATATCACCGCCGAAGAGCTTGGCGTCGTTGCTCGCCGGGCGGGGCAGCTCGTCGATATCGAGCGCGGTGATCACCGCCGCCACGCCTTCGGCACTGCGCGCCGCCGAGGCGTCCATGCGGGTAATGCGCCCCTTGGCGATGCTCGCGCCCAGCGGGTAGCCCACCAGGTGGTTCTCCACTACGTCGTTGCGCTCGTAGGCGTAAGGCGCGGTGCCGGTGACCTTCAGCGCGCCGTCGATGCGCTTGTGGGGCTTGCCGATGATGCGCGCGCGGTCGAACAGGTTCTCGTCGACTGACTGGTTAAAATCCATACATCACTCCTTGGCCAGCAGAGCCGCCAGCGTGCGTTCGGCAAGCGTCAATTTGTAGGCGTTATCGTCGGTGGGGCGGGCGCCGTCTAAAAGCTTCTCCATCACTGCGCTCGCGCCGTTGGCAAGCTCGGCGTCGGCTTCAGCACGCCGCCAGGGTTTGGGCGCCACGCCGCCGAGCGCCACGCGCCCTTCGCCGTTCTCATGCTCGATCAGCGCCACCGAGACCAGCGCAAAGGCATAAGACGCGCGATCGCGCACCTTGAAGTAGCGCTGCTTGCCGCCGATGGGGGCGGGCAGCACCACAGCGGTGATGATTTCGCCGGGGGTGAGCGCGTTCTCCACCTCCGGGGTATCGCCGGGCAGCTGGTAGAACTCGTCGAGCGTGAGCCGCCGGGTCTGGCCCTCGGGATCGACGGTTTCCACTTCGGCGTCGAGCACGCGAAGCGCCACCGCCATGTCGGAGGGGTGCGTGGCGATGCAGGCGTCGGACGTTCCGATCACGCCGAGCTGGCGGGTATCGGCGCCGTCATCGAGCGCCGCGCAGCCGGCCCCGGGCTCGCGCTTGTTGCAAGGCATCTTCGGGTCGAAGAAGTAGGGGCAGCGGGTGCGCTGCAAAAGGTTGCCGCCGGTCGAGGCCTTGTTGCGCAGCTGGCTCGAGGCGCCGGCGAACAGCGCCCGGCTGAGCACCGGGTAGTCGCGCCGAATGCGCTCGTCTGCGCCGAGCGCGGTATTGCTGACCATCGCGCCGATTTTGAGCCCGCCCTCGTCGGTAGCGGTGATCTCGTCGAGCCCCGTGTGGGTGATGTCGATCAGGTGCGGCGGCACTTCGATTTCGTGCTTCATCAGATCGAGCAGATTGGTGCCGCCGGCGATAAACTTGCTGCCCGGCAGCTCAAAAGCGCGCGCCGCCGCCTTCGCGGCATCGTCGATGCGCTCAAAGGAAAAGGCTTTCATGAATGCTCCTCCGCCACCTGTCGAATGGCCTTGAGAATGTTGGCGTAGGCGCCGCAGCGGCAGAGATTGCCGGACATGCGCTCGCGAATCTCCTCGTCGGTGATCTCGATGGAGCCCGTAAGCTCTTTCGTTACATGGCTGGGGATGCCGGCGCGAATCTCCTCGAGTGTGGCCTTCGCCGAGCAGATCTGGCCTGGCGTGCAGTAGCCGCACTGGAAGGCGTCGTGGTCGATGAACGCCTGCTGCATCGGGTCCAGGTGCTCGACGTCGCCGATGCCTTCGATGGTGGTAATCTCGTCGTCCTGATGCATGACGGCCAACGTCAGGCAGGCGTTGACCCGCTCGCCGTTGATGTGCACCGTGCAGGCGCCGCACTGGCCGTGGTCGCAGCCTTTCTTGGAGCCGGTCAGGCCAAGGTGCTCGCGCAGGGCGTCCAGCAGCGTGGTGCGGTTATCGAGATCAAGCTCACGGCGCTGGCCGTTGATGGTCAAAGCAACGCTCGAGCGCGTTTGAGCGCCCTCGCGGTGCTTCTCGAACGTCGTCGTAGAGGTCATTTTTTTCACTGCCTTTAATTATGTGGCGATGCCGAGTCACGGTCATGACGGGTTAAGCATAGACGCGATTGAAACGGTCGACCCAACTCATCCGATAACCCATATCAAGACACATCGACTGGTCTACGCTAGAGAGACGATTTCTGCCGGCTCGGCCAGGCACCCACAACGAGGAACGCGCCCTTTCATGCAGCATCTGGATTTAAAGGTCATCGAGCAGGCGATTACTTGGTGCGATCAGGGCGAGACGATCTGGCTCTGCACGGTGCTGGAGACCTTCGGCTCCTCGCCTCGGGCGCCGGGGGCCTGGTTTTGTGCCAACGCGCGCGGCGAGCACGTGGGCTCGCTTTCCGGCGGCTGCGTGGAAGAGGATTTTCTCGCGCGCCTGGGCCAGGGCGTTTTTGAGGCGCCGATCACCCAGACCCGCTACGGCGAAGGCGAAAACGCCGTACCCAACGTGGCGCTACCCTGCGGCGGCGTGCTCGACGTGCTCATCGAGCGCCTGCCGGCCACCCCCGATACCCGCGCGCACCTGAGCGAGATTCTGGCCGCGCTCCAAGGCCGCGAGCCGCTGATTCGCCGGGTCGATACCCAGCGCGGCGAGCGCACCTTCATTCCCGCCCCGCCCACCGGGCTGCGGGTAGCGATCGAGGGCGATATCATCGAGCTTCGCGTCTCGCCGGCCCACCGGCTGGTGATCGCCGGTATCTCGCCGATCAGCGCACCCTGTGCGGCCTTCGCGATCACGCTTGGCTTCGAGGTGATCGTCTGCGACCCGGATGAAGCCGCCTGCGCGGGTTTCGAGGTACCCGGCGCCATCGTCCAGAACGTGTTGCCCTCGGCGTACATCAACGATCAGACCTGCCACGCCGCCACCGCCGTGGTGGCCCTCACCCACGACCCGCGCATCGATGACCTGGCGATGATGGAAGCGTTACGCACGAAGGCGTTCTACATCGGCGTGATGGGCTCACGGCGCACATCAAAAGCCCGCGCCGAACGGCTCGCACGCTCCGGGGGCTTGAGTGACGCGCAGATCGCGCGCCTCCACATGCCCATTGGCTTGGCGCTCGGCAGCAAGACCCCCGCCGAGATCGCCCTGGCGGTGATGGCGGATATCGTGCGCGTGCAGCATGGGAAAAATCTCGAGGAGCTTTGAGCCATGCGCCACGACAAGGTCATTGGGCTGATGATGGCGGCGGGCTATTCGCGACGCTTCGGCGCGGCGGATAAGCGTGAGGCGGTGCTGGGCGACGGGCGCTCCTTGCTGATCACAAGCCTTGCCAACGCTCGGGGCGCGTTTTCGAGCCTTCGGGTGGTGGTGCGCGAAGAGGATGCGCCCAGCGGGGTCGAGGAGTGCGCGCTGATTCGGATAAAAAGCGCCCATCACGGGCTGGGAGCGAGTATCGGCGAGGCGTTCGGCGCGCTGCTCGCAGACCCAACCATTGCGGACGTTCAAGCCGCCGCCGTGCTGCTCGGCGATATGCCCTATATCCGATCTCACACCCTGGCCGCGCTGATGCGGGCCAGCGCAGCGGAACTCATCGTCTCCCCCCAGGTGGGCGATCGGCAGGGCCATCCGGTGATCTTCGGCCGGGCCTTCTGGCCAGAACTTGCGCGGCTGACCCAAGGCGAAGGCGCCCGAGCGGTGCTCGAAGCCCACGCGGCGCAGCATCGCCGCGTGCCGGTCGACGATATGGGCGTGCTGCGGGATATCGACCGGCCCGCGGACATTGCCCGCCGCTGATAGCGCCCCGCAGAAAGGCGAGCGAGGCGCTTTCGCGCAGGATCAGTAGGCGGCGTCGGGCTCGTAATACTCGTCGACGTTGTCGGCGGTGATCAGGTCGGCGGCGAGTATCATGCGCGACGGTACGCCGTGGTACATGTCGCCCAACCGCTCGCCTTTCACGCCGTGCACGGCCAGCGCGATGGCCGAGGCGATCATGCTCGGCGGGTAGGTCACGGTGCCCTTGACCATCGGATGGTCGTTGCGGATCATCTCGATCACCCGCTGGGAGCCGCCGCCGCCCACCACGAGCTGGATGTCGTCGCGGCTATTCTCCTCGATGGCCTGAAGGGCAGCGACCAGCACGTCGTCGTCGCCGGCCCAGATGGCGTCGACCTCGGGGTTACTGGCCAGCAGATCCTCGGTCACGCTCAGCGCCTGCTGGGCGTTCCAGTCGGTGTTCTGCGAGGCCAGAATGTTGATGCCGGGGTAGTTCTCCATTACCCGGTTGAAGGCGTCGACGCGCTGGCTATTGATCGGAATCGGCGGGCCTTCGAGCACCAGAAGATTGCCCTCGCCGCCGAGCTCCTCGGCGATGTAGCGCGCCGCCTGTTCGCCCAGGCCCGGGTTGTCACCGGCGATGAAGACGTTCTGGGCCGGGGTCTCGAGTTCACGATCCACCACCACGGTATAAATGCCCTCTTCATACGCCTCACTAATCACCGCCTGCAGCGTGGCCGGGTTGTAGGGCAGGATCACCAGCGCATCCAGGTTGCGGATCATCAGGTCCTCGACGTTGGCGACCTGGGCGGTGCCGGAGTTGGCGGAGAGCACCGTGAAGTTCACGTCCGGATGTTTTTCGGCGAGCTCTTCGGTGGCCTGCTGAGCCCACCAGGAGAGCCCCGCGGTCCAGCCGTGCTCGGCGGCGGGCACGGTCACTCCAATGGTGTACTCCTGAGCCGAAGCGGTGAGCGCGGTGCCCATCAACGCCGCCGCCAGCGCCGTTTTTTGTAATACGCGTGTGAGTGTCATTGTTATTACCCCGTTTGCGTGCGTAAAGGGCAAGGCCCGGCCTTGCCTGCGATGGCCGGCGTGCCGGCCCTGGTTCAAGGCGCGCGCTTGTACTGCAAGAGCACCGCCAGCAGAATGACCGCGCCTTTCACCAACCCCTGCAGGTAGGGTGAAACGCCGGTCAAATTCAGCATGTTGTTGATGATGCCGAGAATCAGCGCGCCGATTACCGTACCCCACACGGTGCCCCGCCCGCCGGAAAGCGCCGTGCCGCCGATCACTACCGCGGCGATCGCGTCGAGCTCGAAAAAATAGCCCGCATCGCTCGGGCTCACCGAATTGAGCCGCGAGGTGAGCATGATGGCGGAGAGCCCGACGCACACTCCAGCGATCAGAAAAGTGGAGAGCACCACCCACTCGACCCGAATGCCCGAGTAGCGCGCCACCTGGGCGTTGGCCCCCACCGCGCAGACGTGGCGTCCGTAAGCGGTATGAAACAGCAGCACGTGGGAGACGACCGCCAGAGCGAAAAACGTCCACACCGGAATCGGCAGGCCGAGCACGAAGCCGCCACCCACGCCCTGAAATAGCGGGTTGCGGGTGCTGACCTCGGCGGCATCGGTGAAGTAGAGCGCCAGCGAGCGAAAGATCGACATGGTCGCCAGCGTCACCACGAACGCGGCGATGCGCCCGCGCGTGACCAGAAGCCCGTTGAAAAGCCCCAACAGCGCCCCGCCCACCAGCGCGGCAAGCATGGCGAGAATCACCGCCTGGAAAGGGTCGGTGATGGTGTTGAGCACGTAAAGCACGACCACCCCGACCAGTGCCACCATCGAGCCCACGGAAAGATCGATGCCGCCGGCGATGATCACGAAGGTCATGCCGATGGCGATAATGCCGGTGTAGGAGACCTGGCGCAGCACGTTGGAGAGATTGCGCGTGTTGAGAAAGTACTCGCTGGCAAACGACGAAACCAGAAACAGCAGAATCAGCGCCGCCAGAGGTGCGAGAATCGCCCCGCTGAGCGGCAGATTGCGAAACCGCTGAGCCAGCGGCGTGGTGCGTTGGGAAAGCGGACTCATGGGCGCGCTCCTTGTGATGGTTCTTGCGCTGTCGCGTGCTCGGCGCTGGTCTGCCAAGCGCCAGCGGCGTAGAGCATGAGGCGCTCCTCGTTGATATCGTCACCTTCAAGCGTGGCCGCCACGCGCCCCTGGCGGATCACCAGCGCCCGGTCGGCGAGTCCGATGATCTCCTCGAGCTCCGAGGAGATCACCACGACCGCCTTGCCCTGAGCGGTCAGCTCGCGAATCAAGCGATAGATCTGCTGCTTGGCGCTGATGTCGATGCCGCGAGTAGGTTCGTCGAGCAGCAGAATCTCCGGCTCGATGTCGAGAAGCTTGGCGAAATAGACTTTTTGTTGGTTACCGCCGCTCAAAAGCCCGACCGGGGCGGCAAGGCGCGCGGCCTTGATCGAAAGCCGTGCTTGGTACTCCTCGGCGCGCGCTCGCGCCTGGCCGTGGCGAATCAGCCCGCGCGTGTAGCGCGAAAGGCTCAGGTCGGTGACGTTTTGCGTCACGCTAAAGGAGAGCTGAAGGCCCTTTCCCTGACGGTCTTCGGAAAGGTAGGCAAGCCCCCTTGCGTGGGCGTCGCGGGGGGAGGTGAGCGTGACCGGCTCGCCGTCGATGAGGATCTCGCCGGCGCTTTTGCGCCGAAGCCCCATGATCGCCTCGGCGATTTCGGTGCGCCCGGCGCCCACCAGCCCGGCAAGGCCCAGCACCTCGCCGCGGTGGACCGCGAAATCGATGCCGTGGAGCACGTTCGTCACACAGAGACCGCGCACCTCGAGCGCCGGCTGTTCGCGCGTGGCGGGCGCTTCAGGCTTTTCGGGAAATATCCGCGAAAGCTCGCGGCCCACCATCTTGCGCGCCATCGCCTCCTCGTCCATCCCGGCCACCGCGCAGTGCTCGACCTGGCGGCCGTCGCGCAGAATCAACAGCCGGTCGCAGAGCTCCTTCACCTCCTTCAATTTGTGCGAGATGAATAGCACCGTTACGCCCTTGTCGACCAGCGCCTTCACCACGCGAAACAGCACCGCGGTTTCGTGGCTCGTGAGTACCGTGGTGGGCTCGTCGAGAATCACGATGCGCGCATCGTTGACCAGCACCCTGGCCACCTCGACCATCTGCTTTTGCGCCACGCTCAAGCGCTCGATGGTCTGGTTCGGGTCGAGATGCACCTCGAGCGAATCGAGAAGCTCGCGGGTTTTCTCGCGCATGCGGGCATGGTCGAGAAACCCGCTCCGGCGAAGCTCCTGGCCGAGAAAGACGTTCTCGTACACCCTGAGTGAAGCCACCAGGTTGAACTCCTGGGGGATCATCGCCACGCCCTGGCGGCGGGCGCTGATCGGGTCCAGCGCCGCAAACGGCTGGCCGGCGATGGTAATGCGCCCGGCACTCGGCGTGTAGATGCCGCTGATGATTTTTAAAAGCGTCGACTTGCCGGCACCGTTCTCACCCAGAATGCCGAGCACTTCGCCCTGGTCGATATCGAGCGTGATGCCCTCGAGCACCGTCACCGGGCCAAAAGTCTTGCCCACGCCCTCGAGGCGCAGCAGCGGCTCAGCCATCGCGCTCACCGTCGTGGTCGTCGCCGACAAGCGCGGTCCACACACCGTCACCGTGGCTGGAAGCGATCGCCGCCTCGATAAAGCGCATGCCGTCGACGCCATCCTCGATGCCGGGCAGCCAGTCCGGCCGGCCGTTTGCCTGCACCCCATCGGCGAAGGCCTGATACAGGTTGGCGAAGCTTTCGATGTAGCCTTCCGGGTGGCCGCCGGGCAGGCGAATACTGCGCGCCACCGCCTGGCTGACCGCATCATCGCGGCGGGTCAGGCGCTGGCTCGGGGCGTTGAGCGGCTTGAGCCAGAGCTCGTTGGGACTCTCCTGGGCCCAGGAGAGGCTCGCCTTCTCGCCCACGACGCGAATGCTCAACGCGTTCTCGAAGCCCGGGGCGCATTGGCTGGCCCAGAGCATCCCGCTGGCGCCGCCCTCAAAGCGTAAAAGCGCCTGCACGCTGTCGTCGAGCGCGCGCCCCGCCACCGCGGTGGAAAGCGAAGCACTCACCCCCGCCACTTTCTGCCCGGTGACGCACTGCGCCAGCTGAAAGGCGTGCACGCCGATATCGCCCAAGCACCCCGCCGCGCCAGCTTTCGTCGGGTCCAGCCGCCAGGCGGCCTGGCGGTTGTCATCATTCTGGGCGTCGCTCAGCCACTCCTGCACGTACTCCACCTGCACGTGGCGAAGCGACCCAAGCTCGCCTCTCGCGACCAGCTCGCGGGCGTGCTGAATCATCGGGTAGCCGGCATAGGTGTGGGCCAGGAGAAAATGTCCGGTGCTTTTCGCGGCCGCTCGCTTTAGCGTTTGCGCCTCACTGGCGGTCAGGGTCATGGGCTTTTCGCACACCACGTGAAGCCCCGCCTCGAGCCCGGAAAGCGCCGCCTCGAAGTGCAGATGGTTGGGCGTGACGATGATCAGCGCCTCGATGGCGTCCTCGCGCCCCGCCTCGCCGTCGATCAGCGCGGCCACGTCGGCGTAGCAGCGCGCCGGCTCGATGTGAAGCTCAAGGGCGCTTTGCCGGTTGCGCTCGGGCTGTGAGGAGAACACCCCGGCCAGCAGCTCGAAGCGGTCATCCAGGCGTAGCGCCATGCGATGCACCGCGCCGATGAACGCACCCTGACCACCGCCGATCATGGCCGCGCGCAGGCGTCTTGAAGAAGGTGTCTCGCTCATGGTTGGCTCCTGCGTTGGTGCCTCGCGGGGCTCAAAGGCCCAGCAGCGCGCGATTGGTGTGGCGGTCGGTTTTGGCGTCGGCGAAGTCGTCAAAGGCGCGGTCGGTGACGCGGATGATGTGCTCGGCGACGAAGCGCGCGCCCTCCAGCGCCCCCTGCTCCGGGTGCTTGAGCGCGCACTCCCACTCGATCACCGCCCAGCCGTCGAAGTCGTACTGGGCAAGCTTCGAAAAGATCGACTTGAAGTCGACCTGACCATCGCCGAGCGAGCGAAAGCGCCCGGCGCGCTCGACCCAGCTGCTATAGCCACCGTAAACGCCCTGGCTTGCCGAGGGAGTGAATTCGGCGTCCTTGACGTGAAACATGCGGATTCGCTCGCGGTAGCGGTCGAGAAAGCCGAGATAGTCGAGCTGCTGAAGCAAAAGATGCGAGGGGTCGTACAGGATATGGCAGCGCGGATGGTGATCGACGGCGTCCAGAAAGCGCTCGAAGGTAGCGCCGTCGTGCAGATCCTCCCCCGGGTGAATCTCGAAGCAGAGATCCACGCCTTCGGTATCGAAGACGTCGAGAATCGGCCGCCAGCGTTTGGCGAGTTCAATAAAGCCCTCCTCGACCAGCCCCGGCGGGCGCTGCGGCCAAGGGTAGAGAAACGGCCACAAAAGCGCCCCGGAGAAGGTTCCCACGGCGCCCAGCCCGAAATTGGCGCTGGCCCGGGCGGCAAGCGTGAGCTGCTCGACCGCCCAGGTTTGGCGCGCAGCCGGGTTGCAGTGCAGATGCGCGGGGGCGAAACCGTCGAACAGACTGTCGTAGATCGGGTGCACCGCCACCAGCTGGCCCTGCAGATGGCAGGAAAGCTCGCTGATCACAAGATCGTGGCGGGCAAGCGTGGCCTCGATCTCACGGCAATAGCCAGGCTCCTCGGCGGCTCTTTCCAGATCGATCAGGCGCGTATCCCAGCTCGGTATCTGCACCGCCTTGAACCCCTGGGCGGCCGCCCAGCCGGCAATGGCGTCGAGGCTATTAAAGGGCGGCTCGTCGCTTACGTACTGCGCTAGAAAGAGGGCGGGGCCCTTGATGGTCTGCATTCGATTCCTGCCGTTTTTATCGTTTTACAATAGAGATCAAATGGCACTCGATGTAATGGATTACATTCCAGCAAACGGTTTTTCTCCGGTCAAGCGAGACGATTGCTCATGAAACTGCAAATAGCCAAATCAAGATACTGAAAATCATAGTAAAAACTAAATATAAAAAGATAATAATAGCGACCAAAGTATGAGTATAAAGTCAAAACAATGGCTAACAGCCATTTAAACGTCTTTTAATAAATGTCTTTATTTGCCAAATGATGTAATCGTTTACAATAGAATTGAGCGCGTGAATTCCTGGCGATTGCACTCGATGGCTTGTCGATTCACTGGCCGTCATTTTCGCCCTGCGCCTCGTCGCGCTAAGCTATCGCCCCTTTTACCCGGATGGCCCGCCATGAGTACGATCAAGGAAGTCGCCCGCATCGCCGGCTGCTCCACCGCCACGGTGTCGCGCACACTGGCCACCCCCGACAAGGTGAGCGAGGCCACCCGTGGCCGGGTCACTCGCGCTATTGCCCAAGTGGGCTATACCCCCAACGGCGCCGCGCGCAGCCTGCGCCGGCGCGAGTCGCGCACCATCGTGGCGCTGCTGCCGGATATTTCCAATCCGTTCTTCTCCGAGATCATCAACGGCATCGAGGACGTCGCCCACCAGGCCGGCTACCGGGTGTTGATCGGCGACTGCGAGCGCGACCCGGCTCGCGCCGGCGCCTACTTCGATCTGCTGCCGGCCAACCAGGCCGACGGCGTGCTGCTGCTCACCGCCGACGTCCCCCGGGCGCTGGTGGAGAGCGCCCAACACCAGGGGCGCTTTCCACTGGTCATGGCTTGCGAGTTCTTCAACGATATCGACCTGCCCACGGTCGCGGTGGACAACTACCGGGCCGCCTGTCAGGCGATCGATTATCTGATCTCACTGGACCACCGGCGTATCGCGACGATCAGCGGACCCGCCGCCAACCCGATCTGCCGGGAGCGCGAACGCGGCTACCTCGATACGCTCACCGCTCACGGCCTGGCGGAACACGCGCTGACGCTTTGCGGCGATTTCGGCGTTCATTCGGGCTACGTCCAGGGACTTTCGCTCCTCGCACCCTCGAAGCGCCGCCCCACGGCGATTTTCTGCCATAGCGACGAAATGGCGATCGGCGTGTTGAAGGCCGCGCGCCAGCTCGATCTCGACGTACCGAAGGATCTCTCGGTGGTCGGCTTCGACGATATTCGCTTGAGCGAATACTGCGACCCGGAACTGACTACCATCAGCCAGCCCAGATCACGGATCGGGCAGCAGGCGATGCGTCTGCTACTGGGACTGATTCGAGGCGAGACCATCACTGCCCAGCAAATTCTGGCTACCCAACTGATCGTGCGCCAAAGCACCGGCAAA
Organism: Halomonas sp. HNIBRBA4712; assembly: GCF_043558675.1. Taxonomy (NCBI): domain Bacteria; kingdom Pseudomonadati; phylum Pseudomonadota; class Gammaproteobacteria; order Oceanospirillales; family Halomonadaceae; genus Halomonas; species Halomonas sp. HNIBRBA4712. The sequence goes on from NZ_JBIFXR010000005.1 coordinate 222,311, forward strand.
CCCGGCCAGGGGTAGACGCGAGCGTCAGGGCCGAGCGATCAGCGTGACCAGCAAGAGCGACAGCCACCCGCCGATCAGCGCGACGCCGCCGATGGGAGTGACGATTCCCAGGTTCATTCCGCCAAGCGCCATGGCATAGAGCGAGCCGGAGAAGGCCAGCGTGCCCAAAAGCCACAGCGAGAGCACCAGCCGCTGCCCCGAGCGCGGGCGCTGGGCACGCCAGACGAGCACTGCCAGCATCGCCAGCGTATGCCAGGCCTGATAGCGCACGCCGGTTTCCACCGCGCTGACCATCTCGCTGCTTGCCCGTGCGGGCAGCCCGTGGGCGGCGTAGGCGCCGAGCGCCACCATCGAGGCGCCGGAAAGCGCCACCCAACACCACCATGCTTTATCGGCTTGCTGCACCGTCACGCTCCTTGAACCGTCAAAAGGGTTAATGGGCCACCTTATCATTACCGGTGACATACCTTGGCAGGCACGAAACCGCTACAATAAGGGCCCTTTACTTTTTTACACGACTTTCCACAGGGACACTCATCGCCCATGTCGACTCCCAACGCCTCCATAGAGCTTAGGCTCAACGGCGAGCCTTACGCCATCACCCAAGGGCTGACGGCGGCGGACCTGATCGACCAGCTCGGCCTTACCGAGCGGCGCATCGCCGTGGAGATCAACGAGCAGATCGTGCCAAGAAGCCAGCTTCATGCCACCGCGCTCAACGACGGCGACCAGATCGAAGTGGTTCACGCCATCGGCGGCGGCTAGGCCGCCCTTCGCTTGAGGATTTGATTGATGACACAGCTTAACGATACGCCGTTCACCGTCGCCGGGCGCACCTTTGCCTCGCGCCTTCTGGTCGGTACCGGCAAGTACAAGGACATGACCGAGACCGGCGAGGCGGTCGCCGAAAGCGGTGCCGACGTCGTCACCTTCGCCGTGCGCCGCACCAACCTGGGCCAGAACGCGGGCGAGCCGAACCTGCTCGACGTGATTTCGCCGAGCCGCTATACACTCTTGCCCAATACCGCCGGCTGCTATACCGCGAAGGACGCGGTGCGCACCTGCCGACTCGCCCGGGAACTGCTCGACGGCCACAATCTGGTCAAGCTCGAGGTGCTGGGTGACGAGACCACGCTCTACCCCAACGTGGTCGAGACCCTGAGCGCGGCGAAGACGCTGATCGACGACGGCTTCGACGTGATGGTCTACACCAGCGACGACCCGATCGTCGCCCGCGAGCTCGAGGCGATCGGCTGCTGCGCGATCATGCCGCTGGGGTCCTTGATCGGCTCCGGTCACGGCATCCAGAACCCCTACAACGTGCGCCTGATCATCGAGCAGTCGAGCGTGCCGGTGCTGGTGGACGCCGGGATTGGCACCGCGTCGGAAGCGGCGATCGCCATGGAACTCGGCTGCGATGGCGTGCTGCTCAACTCCGCCATCGCCCACGCCCGTGAGCCGCTGCGCATGGCCCGCGCCATGAAGCTCGCCGTCGAGGCCGGGCGCGAGGCGTTTCTGGCCGGGCGCATGGCGCGCCGGGCAGCCGCCGATCCGTCTACCCCTTTTGCCGGCCGTATCAACGGCTGATTCGATGTAACGACCCGAGACACCATGACCGAGAAAAACGCTACACCGAACGCCGACACCGCGACCACCGGTCCGGAAAGTCAGGACGCCCCCCTTCACCGTCGCGGCATCAAAAGCTACGTGATCCGCGCCGGCCGCATGACACCGGCCCAGACCCGCGGTCTCGAGGACGTCTGGCCGCGGCTGGGTTTGAGCCTCGAAGACGGCCCCCAGGATCTTTATGCCCTGTTCGGGCGCCATGCGCCGTGCGTGGTCGAGATCGGCTTCGGCATGGGCAACTCACTGATCGAACAGGCCAAAAACCACCCGGAGACTGACTTCATCGGCATTGAAGTGCATGCGCCAGGGGTGGGCAAGCTGCTCGACGAAGCGGACAAACTGGGGCTCACTAACCTGCGCGTCTACCGCGAGGACGCCTTGAGGGTATTGGAGGAGTGCCTGCCGCAGGGGTCCATCGACACCGTGCAGCTCTTTTTCCCCGACCCCTGGCCGAAAAAGAAGCATCACAAGCGGCGCATCGTGCAGCCTGCGTTTGTGGAGCTGATCCGCACGCGGCTGGCACCTAACGGCACCTTCCACATGGCCACCGACTGGGAAGCCTACGCCGAGTGGATGGCCGAGGTGATGGAAGCAGCGCCTGGCTACGAAAACACCGCAGACGCCGACACCGCGCCGTTTGTACCGCGCCCGAGCTTTCGCCCGCTGACCAAGTTCGAAGCCCGCGGCGAGAAGCTCGGCCACGGCGTGTGGGATCTGATCTACCGCAAGAAAGGCTAACCCCTTACCTGCACTCAAGGCCGCCTTTCCGGGCGGCTTTTTCGTTTTGAACGCTAAACGCCTCGGCGGCGGCAGCGCTCGGAGCAGTAGACGACGTTGTCCCAGTCCCGCGCCCACTTCTTGCGCCAGGCGAAAAGCTTCTGGCAGACGGGGCAGGTTTTGGTCGGCAGATGAGGCTTTTTATGGGCCATGAAGGACGCACTCGCGTATCAAGTGTCGATTGAGTCTAGACAATGTGCACCCGCCCACGGGGCTGTAAGCGCGTAGAAATTTTCGGAAGGCCAAAAAAAAGAAAGCCACTCCAGAGGAGTGGCAAAAGACCGTGACTAGCAATGAGAGGGAGAAACCATGACAGAAAAAGCCCGCTGCCGTGGTCGTGACGTCTCATCAAACGCCAGCAAGAACAATATAATCATTCTCATTTAATCCGTCAACACGAATGCGAATGCTTTTTATTTATTTTTATCCTGCCACCAGCTTCAGCCAAAACGGCAGCGTCAGCATGGCCAGCAGCGTCTGCCCGGTAATGATCGCCGCCATCAGCTCCGCGTCGCCGCCGAGCTGGCGGGCGAGGATGTAGGCCGAGGTCGCGGTGGGCAGGGCGGCGAACAACAGCGCCACGTCGCGGCTTAGCGGGTCCAGCCCGCAAAGCCACGCAAGAGCCAGCACGATGACCGGCATCAGCGCGAGCTTGGCGACGTTGGTGGTCACGGTGCCGCGGTCCAGGCGCAATAGCGCCGCCGGGCGCAGCGCCACGCCCACCGCCACCAGCCCCAGCGGCAGCGCCGCGCGGCCCAGGAGCTCGGCGGCACTTTCACTCCAGCCGGGCAGTCCGATGCCGGTCAGGTTCAAAAAGATCCCCGCCAGGCAGGCCAGAATCAGCGGATTCTTCAAAAGCGTCAGCGCGCTGTGGCGAAGGCTCGCCTGGCCGAGGGTACCGGCCTTGATGAAGCTCGCCACGCAGAGAATATTGACCACCGGCACCATGACCGCTACCGCCACCGCGGCGGTGGTGACCCCGGCGCTTCCGTGAAGCGCACCGGCGCCGGCCACGCCAACGTAGGTGTTGAAGCGAATCGCCCCCTGGAAGATCGAGGTGAACGCCGGCGCCTGGAGCGAAAGCCACGCCCGCAGCCACCAGAGGAGCAGCGTCAAAAGCGCAATCGCAACGAGCAGCACGCCGGCAAGCCGAGCCACCGGCACCTGGCTGACATCGGCGGTGGCCAACGTCGCCACCAGCATGGCGGGAAAGAGCAGAAAGTAGATCAGCTTCTCCATCTGCAGCCAGAACTCGCTGCTCGGCCAGCGCCGGTAGCCGATGGCCGCGCCCAGTAGAATCAAAAGAAAAAGCGGCCCCAGGGCGCCGGCGATACTGTTCATTGGTTCTCCTTGGTCCGGCGCCGGCACGTGCGACATCCTGGCCGCTCGTTCAAGGCGCGTTTGCTGCTACCATGCACCCACTCTTCACCCATTCATCGTTTCTTCTGGACGCGAGGCGTATCGTGACGCGTTTGCCATGAACAAGCCAACCTCATCGAAAGCCTCGAGCGGCTTTCCGGTGCTCAACGTGCTCATGCTGATCACCGCCCTGGCGCTGATGGCGTGCCTGGTGTACGGTCTGCAGAGCTGGCTGCGCGGTGAGGAAACGATCACCTGGTTCGCCCCGGACCCCGGCTGCCAGCTCGCCGAAGGCCCCTGCTCGGCCCACGCCGAGGGTATCGAGCTTCACTTCGCGGTGGACACCGAGGGCGCCATCCAGGCGCTGAGCGTTTTGCCCCTCGAAGTGACCGTCAAGGGGGCGAAGGCGAGCCTGGCAAGCGTCGAGTTCGTCGGCCGCGACATGGAGATGGGCCGTCACCGCTTCGATCTGGTCGCCACCGCCCCTGGCCACTTCAACGGCCAGGGCCAGGTCGGGCTGTGTACCCAGGCGGTGATGGCTTGGCGCGCGCGGGTCATCCTGACCACACCCCAGGGCAAGATCGGCAGCTGGTTCGATTTCGATGTTACCCGGAGTTAGCCATGCAGACACGGATAAAAACACGCACGGGCGTGCTTCTGACCGCGCTTCTAGCGCTGGTCGCGCTCGGCGCGGTGGCGTTTTTCGCTACCGGTGAGCGCAAGGCCGAAGGCCCGCGCGGCGGGCCGATCGCCATGGCCTCGACCGACGGCGCCTTCTCGCTTGCCAACCTCGATGAGGATCAGATCGCGGTGGTGACGTTTGGCTATACGTACTGCCCCGACGTCTGTCCGATCACGCTGGCCATCAAGCGCCAGGCGCTGGAACAGTTCGACGAGGCCACCCGCGAGCGCATCGTCCCGGTGATGGTCACGGTGGATCTCGAACGGGACACCCTGGCGCGAATGCGCGAGTACATGGAGGCGTTCGGCAGCGAGTTCGTGGGCCTGGTCGGCTCCCCCGGGGAGCTTGCGGACGTGGCCGAGCGCTACGGCGTGGTGTGGCAGCGGGTCGAGTCGCCGGACTCGCGCCTGGCGTACACCGTCGATCACACCGCGGGGCTTTTTCTGGTCGACCGTGAAGGGGAGATTCTGGAGCAGGTGCTCTACTCGCCCACACCGTCGGCGCTGGTGTCGGCGCTGGAGCGCGAGCTGTCGCGCAAGAGCTAGCGCTTCACTCCAGAGTTGGAGCGTCATTCGGCGCTCGCCTCGAGCCGATCGAGCATGGCGATCAGCGCGCGAATCTGAGCGCCTTCGCGAGTATCGAATGGCGGGTTGAGCTGCAAAGCGCTCTCGGCGTAGCCCCACCAGTCCCAGCACCCTTGGGGGTTGACCAGGCTGCTTTCGGCCTGGGGGTAGAGCACTATTTGACCGTGTTCGGCCGCCCAGCGGTTGAGCCCTGAGTGGCGAACGAATACGTCGCCGATCGCATCGACGCTCATCTGGCAGCCGTGCAGCGCCAGCGTCACCGGGCAGGCGTGCTCGCGGCACTGCTCGGGAATGAACACGTAGCCGGCATCCGCTAGCCCTCGGGCGGCGAACTCGGTCTGGTCGAAAGCGGTGAGTTCACCGGGTGAAGGGGCGCTTTCGCGCTCGGGGTAGAGCCAGTCGAGCAGCTCTGTAGCCATGTCGTCATTGCAGGCGAGTACGAAGCTGCCCCCGCCCTGGCGGCAGCCGCCGAGCGCGTAAGGCCCCACTTCGGCCTCGTCTTCAAGCCGCACCGGCCAGCCGTGGCCCTGAGGGCCTGGCGCGTAGCGTACCTGCGACTCGGCGGTCCAGCGGCGCCACTGGCGCGCCGCCAGCGCCCCAAGCTCCGGGGCAATAACATCATCGTCATCGCCGTGGCTGACATACACGCGAAGCGAGCTCAGCGCTTCGTGACTGCCGACCAGATCCTCCTGCCAATAGCGCGCCAAACGCTCGTCGAGCGCTTCGAGCGAGGGCAGCCCCCGCGTGGTGTTCATGCACTGGTTGAGCGCCAGACTCAGCGCCCCCTGAGAGCAGCCCCAGGGCCCGGCGGCGACCACGCCCACGCCGTTAAAGCGTTCGGGCCAGGCTACGGCGAGCTGGGCCGCCATGTAGCCGCCGGAAGAGACCCCGACGACGCTGGCGCCGTCGCTTTCGAGTGCCGGCAGCGCTGCTGGCGAGGCCTGGACGCTCGCGCCTTCAAGCAACAAAAGCGCCGCCCAAAGGCGGCGCAGTGTACAGGCAAGGCGCGAGGCCATGCTTACTCGATGCCGAGAAGCTCGACCCGGAAGGTGAGCATCTCGTTGGGGCCGATAGGGCCCTGGCCGTTCTCACCGTAGGCAAGCTCGGAGGGAATGTAGATCATCCAGCTGTCGCCGACGCTCATCATCTGCAGCGCCTCCTGCCAGCCTTCGATCACCTGGTTGACCTGGAAGGTGACCGACTCGCCACGCTCGAAGGAGCTATCGAATACGGTGCCGTCGAGCAGCATGCCTTCATAGTTCACCTCGACAGTGTCCTCGGGGCCGGGGGATTCGCCGTCGCCGGACTCGAGCACTTCGTACTGTAGGCCGGACTCGGTGACTTCCACACCGTCACGCTCGGCGTTCTCGGCCAGGTACTCCTCGCCTTCCTGTTGATTCATCTCGGCGATTTCCGCCGCTTCTTCTTCACGCTCCTGCATCGAGCGCTGCTGGAAGGCGACCAGCGTCTCCATCATCTCCTCTTCAGAAAGCGCCAGCTCGTTGCCTTCGAAGACGTCGCGCATGCCGTCGGAAAAGGTATCGATATCGAGATCCTCGATATCCGCCTGCATGCTTTCGCCCAGGGTCACGCCCAGGCTGTAGGCCAGGCGCTGCTCATCGGTTTCCGGCTGGGCGGCGGCAAACGGCGCGGCCAGCAGAAGCCCGGTCAGAGCCGCGGTTTTGAACGTGGTAGAGACCATTGCTTTCATGTTGAAACCTTCCTCAAGACGCTGTGCGCCGGCTGTCGATTCTGTGTCACGGTCATGCTGACGGGCCTTGATCGGCACTCAATCAGTACTCAGACTTTCAAGACCCTACGTACGCTTTGGACCCGCTATTGCGTCAAAGGTTTAGATTACACCACCAGGGTCGGGCAGTGCGATGCCCCCGCCACCCGCTGGGATACGCTGCCCAGCAAAAGGTTCTTGTCGCCGTTGGTGCCCTGAGCACCAATCACGGTCAAGTCGCACTCGCGCTTTCGCGCGAAACGCACGATGGTGCGTGACGGCCGCCCGCCCTTGACGAAGGCGCGCACCCGGCTTTCATCCGCGCCCAGCTCTACCGCGTGGGTCTTGGCGTATAGCGCGATCTCGGTAGCGTACTCCTTGAGCGCGTCGTCGGGAATGTCGAGCCGGCTCGGGCGCACCATCGAAAGCGACGCCTCGAGCAAGCTGTGGTGCTTGAACACGCACAAAAGGTAAAGCTCCGAGCCGGTGAGAAGATGAAGGCTCACCGCCTTTTCCAGCGCCTTCATCGCCCCTTTGGAGCCGTCCACCGGGATCAGAATACGGTGAAACATGCGTTATTCTCCTTGAATCGGGCCGGGGCTCCCCGGCCCGCTTGGCTAGCGAAAGGCGACGTCGCGTAGAAACAGCGCGATCTGCGGGAACATGATCAAAAGCGCCGCGGCCAGCACCAGAATGAGGATGAACGGCGGCGTGCCCTTGATCACGTCCCAATAAGGGCGCTTGAAGATTGCGATAGCGGTAAAAATATCGCAGCCGAAGGGTGGCGTCGCCGAGCCGATAGCGACCTGCAGCGTGATCAGAATCCCGACCAATACCGGATCGAGGCCGGTAGCGGCGATCGCCGGGGCAAAGATCGGCGTGAGCACCAGAATCACCACGATCGGGTCGACGAACATGCAGGCGATGAAAAACGACACGCAGATCGCGATCAGCACCCCGGTCGGACCGGCTTCGTTGACGCCCACCGCCTCGAGAATTGCCTGGGGGATCTGGGCGAAGGAGATGATCCAGGAGAAGCCGTTGCCCACCCCGACCAGAATGAAGACTACCGCGGTAATCAGGCCGGTGGACTTGGCGATGGCGTAGATATCGCTCATCTTCAGCGAGCGAAACACCACGAACTCGAGAAGGATCGCGTAGAGCACGCAGGCCGCCGCCGCTTCGGTGGGGCTGAACACCCCGCCGTAGATACCGCCGACGATGATGACCGGAAAACCCAGCGGCCAGAGTGCGTCCTTGACCGCAATGGCGCGGGTTTTCCAGCTCGCGCGCGCCTCGGTGGGCACGTCCTTGACGATCGCGTAAACGATGCAGTACGCCGAGAACATGAACAGAATCAAAAGCCCCGGCCCGATACCGGCGATGAACAGCTCACCGATCGAGGTGCCGGAGATCACCCCGTAGATGATCATGCCGATACTCGGCGGAATCAGAAAGGCGATGTCGCTGGCGTTGATGATCAGCGCCAGGGTGAAGGAGTCGGAATAGCCCGCCTTGAGCATCTTCGGGCGCAGCGGTGAGCCCACCGCCACCACCGTGGCCTGGGTGGAGCCCGACACCGCGCCGAACAGCGTGCACGACGCGGCGGTGCTCACCGCGAGCCCGCCCTTGATATGGCCAATGAACGACATGACCATGTCGATCAGCCGGTTGGCCGACTGGCCCCGGGTCATGATATCGGCGGCGAGAATGAACATGGGTACGGCGATCAATGAGGCCGGACGAATCCCCGCCAGCATCTGCTGAATCAGCGTATCCATCTGGCCGAAGCCGTTGAACATCATGTAAAAGCCGATCACCGCAGCGGTGATCAGCGGCACCATCATGGGAAAGCCCAGCAACAGCAGGGCGATCATGGTCACTACCATTATCGTCGTCATAGTGTTCCCCTAAACCTGCGTTGTTCTGGTTAAACTTCCGTTTCGGTATCCTTGTAGCCGTCGACCACGCCAGTGGAGAGGTAGACGTCATGACTCGTCATGTTCTTGATCGCGGTCAGAAGATATTGAATGCCGGTGATCAGAAAGCCTATTGGCACCCAGACGTAGATCATCCAGACCGGTAGGCTCATTGCCGGCAGCACCCGGCCCTTGCTGTAAAGATCGAGGATATAGATCATCGAGTAGTAGAGCAGAAAGAACATCACCAGCGAGGTGAACAGCGAAATGACGATCATCAGCGCGCGGCGCCCGCCCACCGGCAGCGCGTCGTAGATCGCCGACATACGAATGTGACGTCCGTGGCGCGCAGCGTAGCCGATACCGGCGAAGGTGATCATGATGATGAGTATGCGGTTGAGCTCGCCCGAGAACATGATGCTGTTGCCGAACACGAAGCGAGCGATGACGTTGATGACCGTGTTCAACGCCATTAGCAAAACCCCTAACGCCAGAATGACGGCCTCGATTTTGCTAATTGCGGTGTCGATCACCCCCAGTACGCCGGGTAACCCCGAGTGATAGTTGGCTTCGGCTTCCTCGTCGGTCATGGGTGCTTCTCCTTGAATCGGGTAAACGTGGTGGTAAGAATCGTCGATCGATGGCAGGCACGCTGTCCACGCGGCGAACCGGCCTCTGGCACTAACCTCTAGCACTAACCTCTAGCACTAACCTCTAGCACTAACCTCCAACACTAAAAAGGGCAGCCGTAGCTGCCCTCTCTTCAACGCGCGGGTGTCGTTGCAGAACGACCGGCGCTTTACGATTCGCTATTGGAGGACGACTCCCCTTCGACGGCTTCGAGATCGGCCTTGAACTGCTCGAGCAGCTCGGCACCGCGCTCGCCGGTCATCTCGAGGAATGCCTGCTCGACCTGGGGGGCGCGCTCGCGGAAGGCTTCGATCTGCTCGTCGTTCAGGCGCGTGACCGTGACTTCGTCAGATGCTTCCTGAATTTTCGCCAGCGCATCTTCGGCCAGGCCCTGAATGTGCTCCATGGTGTGCTCGTAGGCGGCTTCGGTCGCGTCCTGAACCAGCTGTTGGTCCTCTTCGGAAAGACCGTCGTAGAAATCCTGGTTGGCCATCATGGCGGTGGTGAACCAGCCGTGACCGGTAAAGGTCAGGTGCGGCGATACCTCATAAAGACCACCGGACTCGATCCAGAAAATCGGGTTTTCCTGACCATCGAGAATGCCGGTCTGCAGACCGCCGTACACCTCACCCCAGGGCAGCGGTGTCGGCGTGGCGCCAAACGCGCTGTAGGTCTCGGAGAGCAGCGGGTTGGTCATGGTGCGGATTTTCTTGTTGTTCATGTCCTCCGGCGAGCTGATCGGCTCGTCGGTGGTGATCACCATTTCGCCTTCCGGGTACATCTGCAGAAGCTCGAGGCCCTGCTCGGCGTAAAGCTCCGGGAACATCTCGTTGATCGCGTCGCTTTCGTCGAAGAACGTCAGCACGGTTTCTTCATCGGTAGGCAGCAGATACGGGATGAAGAAGATTTGCGCTTCGGGAATCAGCGCACCGGTAAAGCCGGGCGACTGGTTGACGAACTGGAGGATTCCGTTTTGCGTCTGCTCCATGATGTCGTCGGACTCGCCGAGCTCGCCAAAGCGGTAGACCTGAACGGTGTGGTCGGAATTCTCTTCGATGTAGTTCTTGAATTCCTGGGCGAAGACGTCCTGGACGTCGCCTTCGTACTCTTCGTGGGCGTAACGCCAGTTATCCGCTTGGGCGGCGGCGCTCAAGCCGAACATCAGCGCGCCGACGCTCGCCGTGGTCAGCAGTTTGGACGTTACCGAACGCGTTGATAAAGCCTTGTTAGCCTTCATGCAGTGTTCCCCTTCGATTGGTAAGCGCGTCAAACGTGATGCGCAAAGAACCCATTTTCAGATAACGGCCGGCGCAGAGGTTGATGCCTTACCCGCCATGTTTGAAAGCGGGTATGGCTTGAAAGCGAGCACCTTAAGCCCCCATCACCACGCGTTATTCAAAAATAGCTTAATTTGAGGCTAGCGCGCCGGGGTCGAAGAATCAAGGCGGCTCGCGATCAGCTGCCAGGCGCTTTCAACGCTTTCGCTCTGCTCCGCAATCAAGAGGGAGTGGCCGCTAAAATTCGGCAAACACAGCCGATTTCGCAGCCAAAGTGCGACATCCTGCGGCGTAACCGACAGCGTTTCGAGCACTGTTTCACCTTTTCTACCACCCAAGGCAAACACCTGCCAGGCGGCCAGGTTTTCACGCTCGGCGGCAAGTTCCGCGCACTTGATCGTCTCACGCAGCTTGTGAACCGACTCGCTGGCGCGCGCCTGCTCCTTGAGGTCGCGGCGCAGCGCGCGAAGCGTTTGCGTCACGCCCTGCTGCCAGCGGTTTCGCGCCTCACGCTCTTTTTCGAGCGCCGCCGGCTGCGCCATTAAACGGTGGCGATAGAGCCAAACGTGAAACAAAAGCTCGCAGACGTCGACGCCGGCCTCGTCCTGCAGCGTCAGGCACGCCGCGGCCGCTTCGTCATCGGCGTAGAACGCACAGGCGAAATCCCAAAGCGGTGTCTGCTCCAGGCGCCTCGATCGGTTAGAATCGCTCATTACCAAGCCTCATCCGGGAGAAAGCATGATCGCACTGCGCCAGGTGGCCCTGCAACGGGGCACGCAAACGCTGTTAAACAGGGCCGACCTGACCCTTCACGGCGGCGTCAAGGCGGGCATCATCGGCGCCAACGGTGCCGGCAAGTCGAGCCTTTTCAAGCTGATTCTGGGCGAGCTGGGCCCGGACCAGGGCGACATCGAGATGAGCGGCGGTCAGCGCGTGGCGCACATGGCCCAGGAGGTCGAGGCGCTGGATCGCCCGATCATCGAGTACGTGCAGGATGGCGACGTTGCCCTGCGCCAGGCTCAGAGAGATCTTGCTGCCGCCCGGGAAAGTGGCGAGGCACACCGCGAAGCGGAGCTTCACGGGCTGATCGAAACCCTCGATGGCTACACCGCCGAGGCCCGCGCTGCCCAGCTGCTTGTCGGCCTTGGCTTTTTGCAGGCGAATCTGACCCAGCCGCTTTCGAGCTTCTCCGGCGGCTGGCGCATGCGGGTCAACCTGGCGCGCACGCTGTTCATGCCCTCTGACCTGCTGCTGCTCGACGAGCCGACCAACCACCTGGACCTCGACGCGCTTTTATGGCTTGAGAACTGGCTGGCGCGCTACCCGGGCACGCTGCTTTTGATCTCCCACGATCGCGACTTTCTCGACGCGGTGTGCGATCACATCGTTCACATGCACCATCAGGATGTGGAGCTCTACCGCGGCAACTACTCGCGCTTCGAGCGCACCCGCGCCGAAAAGCTCGCCCTCCAGCAGGCCGAGGCCGCCAAGCAGCAGGCGCGTCGCGAGGAGATAGAGCGCTTCGTCGCCCGCTTCAAGGCCAAGGCGACCAAGGCGCGCCAGGCCCAGAGCCGGGTGAAGATGCTCGAGCGCATGGAAGAGATCGCCGTGGCCCACGTCGACTCGCCCTTTCACTTCACCCTGCCCGCCGCCGACAAGACCTCGCACCCGCTTTTGGTGCTCGATCAGGCCAAACTCGGCTACTCGGGCGAGAAGGGCGAAAAGGTCCAGCTCGACGGTGTCAACCTGACGCTGCTGCCGGGCAGCCGCATCGGCCTGCTCGGCCCCAACGGCGCCGGCAAGTCGACGCTGATCAAATCACTGACCGGCGAGCTCGAGCTTTTGGGCGGTAAACGGGTGGCCGGCGAGCATCTGGCCATCGGCTACTTCGCCCAGCACCAGCTTGAAGGGCTCGACGTTTCCGCGAGCCCTTTCGTGCACGTGCAGCGCCTCTCCCCTACCGCCAGCGACCAGGAGATTCGCAACTTTCTTGGCGGCTTCGGCTTCAAGGGCGACGACGCCTTCGCCACGGTCGCCCACTTCTCCGGCGGTGAAAAGGCGCGCCTGGCGCTTGCGCTGGTGGCCTGGCAAAAGCCGAACCTTCTGCTGCTCGACGAGCCCACCAACCACCTGGACCTGGAGATGCGCGAAGCGCTGACCCAGGCGCTGTCGGCCTTCGAGGGCACGGTGATTCTGGTCTCACACGACCGCCACCTGCTGCGCGCCACGGTGGATGAGTTCTGGCGCGTGGCGGATCACCGGGTCGAGCCCTTCGACGGCGACCTGGACGACTACCGCGCCTGGCTGAAGGCGCGCCTGGAGGAGAGCCGGCGCGAGGAGCGCAGCGAGAAAAACGAGCGCCAGAGCCAGGGCTCGCCAGATCGCAAGGCCTCGCGCAAGGCCGCCGCGGCGCTGCGAGAAAAGCTGCGCCCGCAAAAGAAGGCGCGCGACCAGGCTGAAAAAACGATGGAAACCGCCCAGACGGCGCTGGAAAAGCTGGAAGAGCGCTTGGCCGATGCCGAACTCTATACCGACCCGGCGCGCAAGGCGGAGCTGACCGAGGCACTGGCCGAGCAGGCGCGCGCGAAGGAGCGCCTGGAGAGCGCCGAGCAGCAGTGGCTCGCCGCCGAAGAGGCGCTGGAGGCCATGGAGGCCGAAATCCTCGAAGGTGAGCGCTAGCGGCTTTCGAGCATGAAGGTGACCGGCCCGTCGTTGGTGAGCCGAACCTGCATGTCGGCACCGAAGCGGCCAGTTTCGATCCTGGGCCAGGCCGCTTTTGCCTGGCCAACCAGATAGTCGAACAGCCGCTCGCCCTCTGCGGGCGCGGCGGCGCTGGAGAAGCCCGGGCGCAGCCCCTTGCGGGTATCCGCCGCCAGGGTGAACTGGGACACCAGCAGCAGCCCGCCATCGACCTGCTGAAGATTGTGGTTCATTTTGCCCTCGGCGTCGCTGAATACCCGGTAGTGAAGGAGTTTGTGCAGAAGCTTCTGCGCGTCCGTTTCGCTATCGCCGCGCTCGACGCCGATCAGCGCCAGAAGCCCGTGCTCGATGGCACCGATGCTCTCCCCTTCGACCCGCACCTCGGCGTGAGTGACGCGCTGAATCAAGGCCTTCATGGCACTACCACCAGCGATGAAAGTGGTGCACCGGCCCGCGCCCCTGGCCCACCTCGAGACGCTCGCTGGCCGCCAGCGCCTCGTGTAGCCAGCGCTTGGCCTCACGGATCGCCTCGACCGGGGCGTGCTCGGCAGCACCTGGCGGCAGCCTGGCCAGACACGCCGCCACCGCCGAGGAGAGCGCGCAGCCGGTGCCGTGCAGGTTGTCCGTATTGATGCGCGAGGCGGGGAGCCAGGCGTGCTCGAAGGGCGTAACCAGCAGATCCGGGCAGGTTTCGCCGGTCAAATGCCCGCCCTTGAGCACCGCGTAGGGCGCGCCGAGCGCCGCGAGCCCCGGCAGCATCGCCTCCATTTCGCCTGGCGTTTGCGGTGCGGCGGTGTCGAGCAGCACCGCGGCCTCGGGCAGGTTCGGGGTGATGACGTGGGCCAGCGGTACCAGCACGTCGCGCACCGCGCGAATGCCTTCGTCGTCGACCAGAATGTCGCCGCTCTTGGCGACCATTACCGGGTCGAGCACGATCCAGCGCGGTCGATACGCGCTCAGCACGTCGGCAATCACCTCGGCGACCTCGCGGCTCGCCACCATGCCGATCTTCACCGCGTCGATCTCGACGTCTTCCAGAAGGTTTTCGAGCTGCGCGCGAATCATCTCCGGGGAGACCGGCTCCACCCGGGCAACGCCGCAGGTGTTCTGGGCGATCACCGCGGTGATTACGTTGGTGGCGTAGACGCCGAGCGCCGAAAACGTCTTCAGGTCGCCCTGAAGCCCAGCGCCGCCGGAAGGGTCGGAGCCGGCGATGGTCAGAACCCTGGGGATATCAGCCATGATCACCTCTTACATCAAGGAGGGAAGCCAGGTGGCGATGCCCGGAAACAGCGACAGCGCCAGCAGCATACCAAGCTGCAGCAGAATGAACGGAATCACGCCCTTGTAGATCGCCGAGGTGGGCACGCTTGGCGGCGTCACGCCGCGCAGGTAGAACAGCGCAAAGCCGAACGGCGGGGTCAGAAACGAGGTTTGCAGATTCACCGCAATCATGATGCCGAGCCAGATCGGATCGACCCCCATGGCCAGCAGCACCGGCCCGACGATTGGCACCACCACGAAGGTGATCTCGATGAAATCGAGAATGAAGCCGAGTAGAAAGATCACCAGCATGACGATGATCGTCGCGCCGACCACCCCGCCGGGCATCGACTCGAACAGCGCCGTGACCAGTTCCTCGCCTCCGTAGGCGCGAAACACCAGCGAAAACAGCGCCGCGCCGATCAGAATCAGAAACACCATGCTGGTGACCTGGGCGGTGGAGTAGAGCGTCTCCTTGAGCATGGTGAAGCTCAGCCGCCGGTTGGCCGCCGCCAGCACCAGCGCGCCGAAGGCGCCCACGGCGGAGGCCTCGGTGGGCGTTGCGAAGCCGCCGAGAATCGAGCCCAGCACCGCCACGATCAGAAGCACCGGCGGCACCAGCCCCTTGAGCAGCAGCGGCCAGATCGAGCCTTTATGGTTAAGCTCCGCCTTGAGCTCCTCACGGTCTACCGCCGGCGCCGAGGCGGGCCTCCACCACGCCAGCACCAGTAGATAAACGATGTAGGCGACGACCAGGATCAGCCCGGGCACCAGCGCGCCGATGAACAGATCGCCGATCGAAAGCGTCTTCGGGCTCCATACGCCCATCGATAGCTGCGCCTGCTGATAGGCGTTGGAAAGTACGTCGCCCAGCAGCACCAGCGCGATCGACGGCGGAATAATCTGACCCAGCGTCCCCGTGGCGCAGATGGTGCCGGTGGCAAGCGCCGGTGAGTAGCCGCGCTTCAACATGGTCGGCAGCGATAGAAGTCCCATGGTGACCACGGTGGCCCCCACGATGCCGGTAGAGGCTGCCAGCAGCATGCCAACGATGATCACCGAAAGCCCCAGACCACCGCGCAGCGAGCCAAAGGCCATCGCCATGGCGTCGAGCAGCGTCTCGGCGACGCGGGATTTCTCCAGCAGCACGCCCATCAACACGAACAGCGGCACCGCCAGAAGCGTCGAGTTGGTCATGATGCCGTAGAGGCGGTTGGGCATCGCCCCCATCATGTGCGGCTCGAAGGGTACGTCGACGCCCAGAGAGGTGAGCGCGTAGCCGATACCGGCGAAGGCGAGCGCCGTGCCGGCCAGCGACAGCGCCACCGGGTAGCCCAGCATCAGCACGCCGCACACGGCGGCGAAAAGCACCAGCGGCATGAAGTCCAGTATGACGGCCACTAGACGACCTCCTCGTGCTCATGGGTAGGGTTGGACAGCCGCCCGCGGATGATCAGCGCCTGGCGTATCAGCTGGGCGACGGCCTGAAGCAGCAACAGCGCCACCATCACCAGAATCAGCGTTTTCAGCAGGTAGACCGCCGGAATGCCGCCGTTGGGCGAACGCTCCAGGATGTGCCAGCTCGACAGCACGTAGTGAAAGCTGCCGATGGCGATGAACAGCGATACCGGTATCAGCAGAAACAGCGTACCGAGCAGGTCGATCCAGGCCCGTGCCCGACTCGAGAGCTTGCGGTAGAAGATGTCCACCCGCACATGGCCGTCGTGCTTGAGCGTCCAGGCCGCGCCGAGCATGAACACGGCGGCGTGCATGTACATCACCGATTCCTGCATGACGATACTGTTGGTGCCGACCAGATAGCGCATCACCACGATGGCGAACTGCAACAGCATCATGATGATGATGAGCCAGGCGATCGCTCGTCCGACGCCTTCGGTCAGCCCATCGAGCCAGCGCAGAAGCCGCGGCTCACGAGAGTTTGCGCGCATGGGGGTGCCCTGCCTTCAAGAAACGACCCGAAATGATCGCCGATTCCACGGCCTACGTCATCCCCCAGGGGCCGAACACCGGCCATTCAGGCGTTTTTACCGCGTTTTTATCGGCCAATGGCCGCGAATCGGACGCTATAGCGCTCGCAAGCCGATGATGATCAGCCGCCGCAAGTCTCTTTCAGCGCGGCAAGGCAGGCGGAAGGCAGCGGCAGATCGACCGCCACCGGCAGGTGATCCGAGAACAGGTGATCGAGCACGTTGACCTCGGCGGCCTCGAGCGTCTGCGAAAGCAGAATATGATCGAGCGCCCGGCGTGGCTGCCAGGAGGGATAGCTCAGAAGCGGCTTGACCGGATGCAGCGGCAGCGAAGCGCTGAAACGCTCGTGGGCGTGAAGCTGGTCCGGCGTGCAGTTGAGATCGCCCATCACCACCACGTGGCGAAGCGGCGCGATGATGTCGCTCAGGTAGTCGAGCTGGCGCACGCGCCCCCGGTGACTTAGCGCCAGGTGCGCGACGAAGATATGCAGCGCATCGGGGCCGTTGCCAAAACGCACGTGAATCGCCCCGCGCCCGCGGGTACCGGGCAGGCGGTGCTCCTCGATGCGACTCGGCGTGAGCTTCGAGAGCACGCCGTTGCTGTGCTGGGCGATGCGCCCGAGATTGCGGTTGAGCTGCTGAAAGTGGTGGGGAAACCCGGCCTGGGCGGCCAGGTACTCCACCTGATTGATGCGGCTGGAGCGAAAGCTGCCGCCATCGACCTCCTGCAAGCCCACCACGTCGAACTTGCCGAGCACGCCCCCCATGACGTCCAGGCGTTTCACCCGGCGCGGATGGGGCAGCAGGTGCTGCCAGCTGCGGGTCAGATAGTGGTGGTACGCCGAGGTTTGAATACCCACCTGCAGGTTGAAGGTCAGAAGCCTCAGCGTACCGCTTTCCCAGAGCGAGCTCGGCGCCTGGCGCGGCGCATCACCGGTCGAAAAGCTCGACACGATTACTCGGCGCGCTCGCTGCGTACCTGTTCGATCAGCGCCTCGGCAACGACCGGCATGTTCTCGAGGCCTCCAGCGGTGCTGGGGGTGATCACGTAGCGGCCATCGACCACTAGCGCCGGCACGCCCATCAGGCGCATTTCACGCATACGGCTATGGGCGCGGTTGGTTTCGCTGCGTACCGGGAAGGCGTTGAGCGCCTTTTTGGCCTCGTCTTCACTGACGCCGTAGTTGGCGAAGAAAGCGGCGATGTCGTCCTCGTCGGTCAGCGTCTGGCCATCCTGGTGGATCGCATCGAAGAAGTCCCTGTGCAGCTCCCCTTCGATTCCCAGCGACTCGGCGGCGTAGAAGGCGGTGGCGTGGGTATTCCAGTTGCCGCCCATGGTGGCGGGCATCTTGACGATCTCGACGTCGTCATCGAGGGTTGGATACCACTGCTCAACGGTGTCCTGCAGGGCATAGCAGTGCGGGCAACCGAACCAGAACACTTCGGTGACTTCGATATGATCGTCGTCGGCAACGGTGGCGACCGGGTTTTCCAGCAGGGTGTAATCCTGACCTTCCACCACCTCCTGGGCGCTGGCAGTGGCAGTGGCAGAAAGAGCAAGACCGGCCAACGCCGCCGCGAATACTTTAAACATTATGAAATCTCTCCAAAGTGGACCGAGGCTATGACTATCAAAGCGGTTAACCGGTTCCCGGGCAAGCGGTTTATTGCGATGTTACACTAGCGCCTTTTGGGCAAGCCTACCCGGCTGATCAAGTGTAACGAATCCCGCCTGTGGCTTGAAGGCCGCCACCGTCGCGCTCCGCCATCGACTGCATCAGGGTAGCCTTGGTATGTGACACCCGTATTCAGGACCTTTTCATGTCGACTCAAGATCGCGAAAGCGCGCCTCTCAGCCCACGCCTCAGCCAACGTCTCAATTACGCCACCGCCCGCTTCATGATCAGCGCGCCCAAACTGGCGCTCTGCCCCGACGACACCGGCGCGGAAGTCGCTTTCGCCGGGCGCTCCAACGCGGGTAAATCCAGCGCCATCAACGCGCTGACCCAGCAAAAGGCGCTGGCGCGCACCTCGCGCACCCCCGGGCGCACCCAGTTGATCAACTTCTTCAGCCTGATGAACGACCCGGCCAGGCGCATGGTGGACCTGCCCGGCTACGGCTACGCCAAGGTGCCGGAAGCGGTCAAGCTCGAGTGGCAGCGCCACCTTTCCGAGTACCTGATGGATCGCTTGAGCCTGAAGGGCGTGGTACTGTTGATGGACGTGCGCCACCCGCTCACCGAGTTCGACTTGACGCTTCTGGACGTAGCCGATCAGCGCGGTCTGCCGGTGCACATCCTGCTGACCAAGGCGGACAAGCTCAAACGCGGCCCGGCGAGCGCGGCGCTGCAGAAAGTGCGCTCGCGGCTCGTCGAGTGGGAAGACCTGGTCACGGTGCAGCTCTTTTCTTCGCTCAAGCGCGACGGCGTAACGACGCTGTGCCAGACCCTGGACCGCTGGCTAGACGCCCCCGAGCCCGCCTGACCCGCTGCTTACCGACCCAGCCGCTCGATGAGCGCCGGTAGCCGGCGAATGTGATCGATGCGGTATACCCGCTCCGGCAGCGCTCGATCGCCCTCAGGAGCGATCCATACTGCGTGCATGCCAAGGGCACTGGCCGGCAGTACGTCCTCCTCCCAGGAATCCCCCACGTGCATGGCGTTCTCCGGCGCCACCTCGAGGCGTTCGAGCACGTGCAGGAAGGCGTGGGGGTCGGGCTTGGGGGTGAACAGCTCGCCGGCGGCCACGGCGACGGAAAAGTAGGCCGCCAGGGGCTGGCGCTTCAAGTGAATATTGCCGTTGGTGATCGCGGCCAGCCGGTAGCGCTGGCCGAGCGCCTCGAGAATCTCGGGGGCTTCCGCGTGCGGGGTGACCTGCACGCGCAGCCGGTGAAACTCGTTCATCGCCGCCCCCGCCCAGAGAATCGCCGCACTGCGGCCAAGCCCCGCCGCCTCGAGCTGCGCTTCCAGCGCGCGCAGGCGCAGCCAGGTAAAGTCGCCGCGCCGCTCGGGCGTGGCCCTGGCGAGCGCCTGGCGGCGCTCGAGATAATCGGCCAGCCCGCCGTCCAGCGAAAGCGTTAGCGCGCTTTCTCCGCGCGTTCGGCGCCAGTCGTCGAGCGCTGCCAGAAGCCACTGGTAGTGGCCCTGCTCGGTAGCGAGCATCACGCCCTGGTTGTCCCAGAGGGTATCGTCGAGATCGAAGGTGATCGCTTTCAGCTCGGCTCTTGTTTCGGTCATGGCTCGCTCCGGGGGCGGCGTTTGGCGCGGGGGTGGGCAGCGTCGTAGCTTTGCGAAAGATGCTGCCAGTCGAGCCGGGTGTAAATCTGCGTGGTGGAGAGATTGGCGTGGCCGAGAAGCTCCTGCACCGCGCGCAGATCCTGACTCGACTCCAGCAGATGGCTGGCGAAGGAGTGGCGAAGCCGGTGCGGGTGCAGGTGCTCCGGCAAGCCGCGCTCGACGGCAAGCACGGCGAGGCGCTTCTGGATCGCGCGGTGGCCAAGGCGCCGACCCCGGATCCCGACGAACAGCGCCGGCTCCGCCTCGGTAGCAAGCCCCGCGCGGCAGGCGTGCCAGCGCCCGAGCGCCGCCCGCGCCCGCGCTCCGACCGGTACCTGGCGGGGCTTGCCGCCCTTGCCCAGCACCCGCACGTGGCCGGCGCTCAGGTGATCAAGGTCGAGGGCGGCCAGCTCCGCCAGGCGCAGGCCGCTGGAGTAGAAAAGCTCCAGCATCGCCTGGTCGCGCAGCGAAAGCGGCGAGTCGTCGTGCGGGGTATCGAGAAAGCGCGCCAGGCTATCGACGTCGAGCGGGCGTGGCAGGTGGCTCGGCTGTTTGGGCGTGCGCACCAGCCGCACCGGGTTGTCGGCGAGCACGCCCTGACCTGCCAGCGCATCGGCGAAGCGCGAAAGCGCGGCGCGCCGCCGGGCCAGGCTTTTCGGCGCCAGGCCACGGCTACGCTCGGCGCCGAGAAAGGCGCGGGCAAGCGGTGCGTCCAGCCGCTCGGCGTCCTCCACCCCGCGGCCTTCGGCAAAGCGGGCGAAGGCGGCCAAGTCCTGGCGGTAGCCGGCCACGGTGGCGGGGCTTGCGCGCTCGGCGAGCTTCGCCAGATACGCCTCGATCGCCGCCGTTAGGCTAGCCACGGTGGCCCAGGCGCAGCAACAGCCTGGCGACAATATCGCCCAGGTACTCGGTGAACAGCGTATCCATACTCGCGCGGTAGCACTCGGCGTCCGGGCTCGCCAGCACCAGGTAGCCCATCGGCTCACCCGCCGACAGCCGCGAAATCGCACACGACCCCGCTTTGCGCGGCGCCTTGGCGTGGGGCACCAGGCGCTTCCAGTCGCTGACGCTGAGTTTAGCGCAGCGGCTGGTGCGGCCGTCCAGCAGCGCGGTCAAGCGCGTCGTGGCGTGCTGATCGAGCACGTGGCGCGGCGGCTGGGGTGGGGTGGGCTCCTCGTCGCTGACACTCGAGGGGCACCAGAGCGCCATCGCCGGGGTGTCGAAACGTTCGCTGAGCTGGGTCGCCAGCGCCTGGGCCAGGGCGTCGCGGTCCTCGGCCTCGATCAGCGCAAGCAGCGTCTCGCGCAGGCGCCGGTACTGGGCCTCGTTGTGTCGCGCGGTTTCCAGCAGATGATCGAGGCGGCCTTCGGCGCTCTGCGCACGGTGGCGCAGATCGAGCACCAGCCGCTCGAGCAGTGACACGGCGCCGTCGATGTTCGGGTGGGGCACCTTGAGCTGCTGTAACAGCCCTTCGCGACCAACGAAAAAGTCCGGATGACGAGCGAGCCAGAACGCTACCTGATCCGGGTCGAGCGTCTTGCGGGGCTCCGGGGCTTGCGACATCACCGTTCTCCCTGGTTTAGTTGAGCGTCACGCGGCCATCGAACACGCGCGTGGCCGGCCCGACCATGATGAGCGATTCCTGCTCGCCGGGCCATTCGATGGTCAACCGCCCGCCGGGCAGGTGCACCGTCACCGGGCTCTGCAAAAGCCCCTGGCGAATGCCGCTGGCCACCGCCGCGCAGGCGCCGGTGCCGCAGGCGAGCGTTTCGCCGCTGCCGCGCTCGTAAACGCGCAGGCGAATCTCGCTTTTGGAGTCCACCTGCATGAAACCGACGTTGACCCGGCGGGGAAAGCGCGGGTGCGCCTCGAGCAGCGGGCCCACCCGCTCGACCGGCGCACGCTCGACGCTCTCCACGGTCAGCACCGCGTGGGGGTTGCCCATCGACACCGCGCCGATCGAAAGCGACTCGCCCTCGACCTCGATGGTGTGCAGCAGCGCATCCGCCGGGGCGTCAAAAGGCAGCGCGGCCGGCTCGAAGCGCGGCTTGCCCATGTCGACCCGCACCTGGCCGTCGTTTTGCACCTGCAGCGTGAGCGGCCCGCCGGCGGTTTCCACGCGGATCTCATCCTTGTGGGTCAGGCGCTGCTCGCGCACGAAGCGGGCAAAGCAGCGCGCGCCGTTGCCGCAGTTCTCCACTTCGCTGCCGTCGGCGTTGAAGATACGGTAGCGAAAGTCCATGTCCGGGTCGCGGGGCGGCTCGACCACCAGAAGCTGATCAAAGCCGATGCCGAAGCGCCGATCGGCAAGCTGCGCCACCACCTCGTCGGTCAGGCGGGCGCGCTGGGTGACCAGGTCGACCACCATGAAGTCGTTGCCCAGGCCATGCATCTTGGTGAAGTGCAGAAGCATCAGTTCGCCTCGTCCGGCAAAAGCGTCTCGCCGGCCCAGAGCTGCTCGAGGGTTTCCCGGGCGCGCACCACGTGTACGCGGTCGCCGTCGACCATCACTTCGGCAGGCCGCGGGCGGCTGTTGTAGTTCGACGCCATGACGAAACCGTAAGCCCCGGCGGAGCGCACCGCGAGCAAGTCGCTTGCGGCGATGGCGAGCTCGCGCTCCTTGCCGAGAAAATCGCCGGTTTCGCACACCGGGCCGACCACGTCATACACGGCACTTTCGCGCGCCTCGCGGGTATCGACCCGGACGATCGCCTGCCAGGCCTGATAGAGCGCCGGGCGAATCAGATCGTTCATCGCCGCATCGACGATGGCGAAGTTCTTCGTCTCGCCGGGCTTCAAGAACTCGACCCGAGTGAGCATCACCCCGGCGTTGGCGGCAATCGAGCGGCCGGGCTCGAACAAGAGCGTCAGCTTCTCGCCACCTTCCCAGCGGGAAAGGCGCGCGAGCAGCTGGCTTGCGTAGTCGAAGGGCTGGGGCGGAGTCTCGTCGCGGTAGGGCACGCCGAGGCCGCCGCCAAGATCCAAATGCTCGATCTCGATGCCGCGCTCGCGAAGCCGCTCCATCAGCACCAGAAGCCGCTCGAGGGCGTCGAGAAACGGCGCGGTTTCGGTGAGCTGCGAGCCGATGTGGCAATCGAGTCCCTTGATCGCCAGGTTCGGCAGATCAAAAGCGAGCGCGTAGGCCTCGAAGGCGTCATCCACGGCGATGCCGAACTTGTTGTCCTTGAGCCCGGTGGAGATATACGGGTGGGTACCCGCATCGACGTCCGGATTGACGCGAAGCGACACCGGCGCCACCACGCCAAGCTCTTC
This sequence comes from Halomonas sp. HNIBRBA4712, assembly GCF_043558675.1. NCBI lineage: Bacteria > Pseudomonadati > Pseudomonadota > Gammaproteobacteria > Oceanospirillales > Halomonadaceae > Halomonas > Halomonas sp. HNIBRBA4712. Next base: position 245,393 of record NZ_JBIFXR010000005.1, read on the forward strand.
GGCCACCGCGTTCAGACGCTCGAGCTCCGGCGTGGACTCGACGTTGAAGCACTTGATGCCGACCTCCAGCGCACGAACCATCTCGTCGCGCCGCTTGGCCACACCGGAGAAGACCACTTTCTTCGGGTCGCCGCCGGCCTTGAGTACGCGCTCGAGTTCACCCACGGAGACGATGTCGAAGCCCGCGCCGAGGCTTGCCAGAAGCCCCAGCACCGCAAGATTCGAGTTGGCCTTCACCGCGTAGCAGATCAGGTGTGGGTGGCCACCGAGCGCCTCGGTGTAGGCGCGAAAGTGGCGCGTTAACGTGGCCTTCGAGTAGACGTAGCAGGGCGTGCCAATGTCGTCGGCGATGCGCGTGAGCGGCACGTCCTCGGCGAACAGCACGCCGTCACGGTAGTTGAAGTGATCCATCAGGACTCCTCGGCGGCGGTCGGGGCGTTATCGTCCGGTAGATAAAGCGGGCCCTTCTGGCCGCAGCCGGCCAGCAAAAGTACCGCCAGCGCGATCAGGGCGAGCGCCTTCATTTCGCCTCCCGGTGCGCCTTGAGCGCCTCGAGCGCCCGGCTCGCCGCGGCGCGCACCTGATCCGGCGCGGTGCCGCCGATGTGATTGCGCGCGGCCACCGAGCCTTCGAGCGTCAATACCTCGAAGACGTCCGCCTCGATGGTGTCGGAGAACTGCTTGAGCTCCTCAAGGGTCATCTCGGAGAGATCCTTCTTCTCCTTCAGGCCGAAGGCTACCGACTGGCCGACGATCTCGTGGGCGTCGCGGAAGGCCACGCCCTTACGCACCAGATAATCCGCCAGATCCGTCGCCGTGGAGAAGCCGCGCCGAGCGGCCTCAAGCATACTCTCTTTTTTCGGCTCGATGGCGGGCACCATGTCGGCGAAGGCCTTGAGACAATCCAGCACCGTATCGACGGCGTCGAACAAGGGCTCCTTGTCCTCCTGATTGTCCTTGTTGTAGGCCAGCGGCTGGGACTTCATCAGCGTGAGCAGACTCATCAGGTGGCCGTAAACGCGGCCAGTCTTGCCGCGAACCAGCTCCGGCACGTCCGGGTTCTTCTTCTGCGGCATGATCGAGGAGCCGGTGCAGAAGCGATCCGGCAGGTCGATGAAGTCGAACTGGGCGCTGGTCCAGAGCACCAGCTCCTCGCTCATGCGCGACAGGTGCATCAAGAGAATGCTGGCGAAGCTGGTGAATTCGATGGCGAAGTCGCGATCCGACACCGCGTCGAGCGAGTTTTCCGCCGGGCGATCGAAGCCCAGAAGCTCCGCGGTGACGTGGCGATCGATCGGATAGGTGGTGCCGGCCAGCGCCGCCGCCCCCAGCGGCATCACGTTGACCCGCTTGCGGGTGTCGAGCAGGCGCTCGTGGTCGCGGGCGAGCATCTCCTGCCAGGCCAATAAATGGTGGCCGAAGGTGACCGGCTGGGCGGTCTGCAGGTGAGTGAAGCCGGGCATGATGGTGTCCGCTTCGCGCTCAGCCAAACCAATCATGCCTTCGCGCAGCCGCGAAAGCTCTGAGTCGATCGAGTCGATGGCGTCGCGCATGAAAAGGCGGATATCGGTCGCAACCTGGTCGTTGCGCGAGCGCCCGGTGTGCAGCTTCTTGCCGGTGATGCCGATCTTCTGGGTCAGCCGCGCCTCGATGTTCATATGCACGTCTTCAAGCGGCACCGACCACTCGAACTCGCCGCGCTCAATCTCGCCCCGGATCTCGGTCAGGCCGTCGATGATGGCGTCGCGCTCCTCGTCGCTGAGCACGCCGACGCGGGCCAGCATCGTGGCGTGAGCGATCGAGCCCTGAATGTCCTGGCCGGCCAAGCGCTGGTCGAAGGTCACGGAGGCAGTGAAGCGGGCGACGAAGGCGTCGGTAGGCTCGCTGAAGCGGCCACCCCAGGATTGGTTCGTTGCTTGGCTCATCAAGAGTACCTGCTGACAAAAACTAGTGAAGTCGTTGTCGCAGAGTGTATCAGAGTCGACCCGGTTCGCGGCACGCGGTTTTACGCCGAACCCGCCGCCTCAAGGGCGCTCGAGCCCGGCCTTGGCAAGTGCCCGAGGCCAGTCGAAGCGCCTCATGTAATCGAGAAGCGCCCCAAAGGCGACGGGGCGGGAGAAGTAGTAGCCCTGCAGCTGGGTCGGCGGCTGCTCGAACAAGTAGCGCAACTGCTCGTCGGTTTCGACCCCTTCGACGAGCACCTCGAGCCCGAGCCGAGCGGCCATGGTGATCACCCCTTCCACGATCGCGGCGTCGTTCTCGTCGTGGGTCACGTCGCGAATGAACGAGCGGTCGATCTTGAGCTTGTTGATCGGCAGGCGCTTCAAGTAGCCCAAACTCGAAAAGCCGGTGCCGAAGTCGTCGAGCGCAATGTTGACGCCGAGCGCGCGCAGCCGGGTCAGCGCGTCGATGGCGCTGTCGATGCTCTCCATCAACACGCCTTCGGTGATCTCGATCTCAAGAAGCGCTGGCGCCAGGCCGGTCTCTTCCAGTACGCGCTCGATCGAGGCGACGAAGCCCGGACGCTGAAACTGCATGGGCGAGATATTGACCGCCATCACGAGGCGCTCGCCGGCGCCGCTATTGAGGCGCACCGCGTCCTCGCAGGCGCGCTTGAGCACCCACTCGCTGATCGGAATGATCTGGCCGGTCTGCTCGGAAAGCCCGATGAACTCGATCGGCGAAATATCGCCGCGCTCCGGGTGGTGCCAGCGGATCAGCGCCTCGACGCCGACGATCCGGCCCTGGGCGCGATCGATCTGGGGCTGGTAGTGCAGTTCGAACTGCTCGCGCTCGATCGCCTTTTGCAGGGCGTGGCGCAGATCGACCCGCTCACCAACCTTACGATTGAGCTCGTCGGTATACCACTGGTAGGTGTTGCGCCCACGCCGCTTGGCCTTGTACATGGCGAGATCCGCCTGCTGCACCAGGCTGCGCGGCTGGGCCACACTGCCGTCGTCGGTGCCGACGCCGATGCTGGCGGTGACATGGAGCTCCTGGCCCTGGTACCAGTAGGGCGCGGCGATGCACTCGAGCAGGCGCTCGACGACCTGGATCACGTCCTGCTGCTGGGCAAGATCCGGCAGCAGCACGATGAACTCGTCGCCGCCGATGCGCGCCACCGTGTCCCAGGGCCGCAGCTCCTCCTCCAGGCGCCGGGCCACGCTGATCAGAATGAAATCACCCACTTCATGGCCGAGCGAATCGTTGATCGGCTTGAACTCGTCAAGATCAATGCACAGCACACCGACGTAGCGCTGGTAGCGCTGGGCCAGCAGGCAGCCCTGGGAGAGCCGCTGGTTCAAAAGCTGGCGGTTGGGCAGCCCGGTCAGCGCGTCGTGATTGGCGTTGTGCTTGAGCTGCGCCTGGTACCCGCGCTGAGCGGTAACGTCGTTCTGCACGCCGATGAAGTGAGTGACCAACCCCGTTTCGTCGCGCACCGGCGAGACGTAGAGATCGTTCCAGAATGGCGTGCCGTCGCGGCGGTAGTTGCGCAGCGTCACGTGCACGTCGCGCTGCTCGTGAATCCCGCGGCGTAATTGGTCGAGCGTGGCGGCGTCGGTCTGTTCGCCCTGAAGGATGCGGCAGTTGCGTCCAAGCGCCTCGCCGCGCGCGTAGCCGGTGATCTTCTCGAACGCGCGGTTGACGTACACCATCGGCAGATCAGGCGCCTGGGCGTCGACCAGAATGACCCCGTTGGTGCTCGACTCGACGCTGCGCTCCAGTAGCGCGAGCTGCTGCTCAGAGATCTTTCGCTGGGTAATGTCGCGGGCGATGACGTAGATCACCTCGCCGTCGGCAAAGGCGCTTACCTGGAGCCACTTCAGCTCATTGGCGCGGCCCTGGGCGCGCACTTCGAATGCCTCGATCGATTCGCCCTGGTGTATACGCGCCAGTGCACTCTCTATAATAGGATAATCCCGGGGGTCGACGATGACCCCGCACGGGCGGCCGATTAATTCGATGGCCGAACGGCCGAGGACAGTGGCGAAGGCGGGATTGACGTTGAGAAGCACGCCTTCGAAATCGATGCAACAAAGCATATCCTGCGAGAGCAGGAAGAAGTGATTGAGATCGCCTTGTAGCTCGGCCGAGGGCATGGGCACTACCTGTGCTTGATGGTTCCATGCTTGAAGGACTCATACTTGCGGGCCATAAGCCAACAGGAACCGGCTGATTTTTACTACGTAACCGCGTGCTTTATGATGAGATTTATCATAGTTCGACAGGCCGTGTCAGCGGCAAAGGGAGAATAACGTGTCATCCATCACCAAATTGCGCATCGCCACGCGCAAAAGCCAACTGGCGCTGTGGCAGGCAGAGCACGTCCGCGAGCGACTGATGGCGGCACACGAGGGCCTCGAGGTCGAGCTGGTGGCGCTCTCCACCAAGGGCGACAAGATCCTCGATACGCCGCTGTCCAAAATCGGCGGCAAAGGGCTGTTCGTCAAGGAGCTCGAGGAAGCGATGCTCGACGGCCGCGCCGACATCGCCGTGCACTCGATGAAGGACGTGCCGATGCACTTCCCCGAGGGCCTGGGGCTGTCGGTGATTCTGGAAGGCGCCGAGCCGACCGATGCGTTCGTCTCCAACCGCTTTCAAAGCGTCGATGAGCTGCCGGAAGGCGCGCGCATCGGCACCGCCAGCCTGCGCCGGGGGCTGCAGATGCGCGAAGCGCGCCCGGACCTCGAGATCCTGAATCTGCGCGGCAACGTCCAGACGCGCCTTTCCAAGCTCGACGATGGGGAGTTCGACGCCATCATTCTCGCCACCTCCGGGCTCAAGCGGCTGGGGCTCGGCGCGCGTATCGCCCAGGAACTGCCGCCGGAGATCTGCCTGCCCGCCTGCGGCCAGGGGGCGCTCGGCATCGAGTGCCGGCTGCACGACCCGGAGCTGATCAATCTGCTCGCCCCGCTCGATGACAACGACACCGCCACCCGCGTGCGCGCCGAGCGCGCCATGAACACCCGCCTGGAAGGTGGCTGCCAGGTACCGATCGCCGGGCACGCGGTGCTCGACAAGGCCAACGACACCATCTGGCTGCGGGGGCTGGTCGGCAACCCGGAAGGCACCGAAGTGCTGCGCGCCGAAGGCCGCGGCTCGATCCACGAGCCCGAAGCACTCGGCATTCGCGTGGCCGAAGACCTGCTCGACCAGGGCGCCGGCGAGATTCTCGCCGAGGTGTACGGCAATAACGTATGAGCGCGGCCACGCCATGAAAGCGCCGGTGCTGATCGCGCGCCCGGGCGAGCGCGGCGAGGCGCTGGCCCGGGCGCTGCGCGCCGAAGGCGCCTGGGTCGAGCCGCTCGACATGCTGACGCTTGAGCCGCTTGAAGAGAGCGCCTGGCTCAAGAGCGTCTGGCTCGATCTCGATCACTATCAGAAGATCGTGGTCACGAGCCCCTTCGCCGCGCGCGAGCTGGTTGACGCCATCGACCGCTACTGGCCGCAGCTTCCCGTGGGCATCGCCTTTTATGCGCTGGGTGTCGGCACCGGCGATGTACTGCACCGGGCGCTTGGCGTGCGCGTGCGCCTGCCGCCTACCGGCGCCGGGGAAGAGTCCAGCGAGGCGCTTTTGACGCTTGCCTCGCTTGCACGGCTTAACGAGCAGCGCGTGCTGCTGGTGGCTGGCGAAGGCGGGCGCATGCTTCTGGCCGAAACGCTCACCGAGCGCGGTGCAAGGCTTAATCGCGTGGCGCTCTACCGGCGCGTCTATCGACCGCCCGGTGCCGAGATGCAACGGCGTCTGGCGAGCGGCCGTTTCCATACAATGATCGTGACCAGCGGCGAACTGCTCGAATATCTGGCAAACTGGTGCCCACAGGCAGCGCTGAATCAACCCCTGATCGTTTCCAGCCGCCGTTTGGCCGAGCTTGCCGCCGCGCTGGGCTTTTGTGACCTCAAGGTGGCGTCCGGCGCCTCGCAAGCCGCGCTGGTAGCCGCGTTTAGCGCGTCCTGCGACGCCCGGGGTGCCGATGTCGATCAAAGAACTCAATAAGGGCTAACGACAGATGAGCAAACAACCATTTGATCAAAAAGGCGCCGACAAGACGCCTGACGATGCCACCTCCGAGGCGCCTGCGAGCACACCGCCCTCGGCGGACGACGCATCGAACGCGCCGCCGGCCCCGGCCGAGAACAAGCACGCCGCCGAGTACGCCGCGAAAAACAGCCGTTCGCGCCGGCGCCATAAAAACGCCGGCAGAGCGCAAAATAGCAAGCCCTCGGGTTCTTCAGAAAACGCCAACGGCACGGGTTCGAACAAGCCCGTCGCAACGAGCGATTCCTCGAAGGCCGACACGACCCCGCCGCCGAAAAAACCCGCCGCTGCCGGACCCTCTTCGTCCGGGCCGACAACGCCGCCAACTCCTCCGCGCAGCGGCGGCGGCAAGGGCGGCGCGGTGGCGATCGTACTGGTGCTGGTCCTGGCGCTGGTTCTCGGCGTGATCGCCTGGCAGCTCTGGCAACGTACCGAGGCGCAACAGGCGCGTATCGACGAGCTCGCCCAGCAGACCCAGTCGAGCGCCACCCAGCAGAGCCTCGATGAGCTCGCCTCGCGCATCGACAGCGGCGAAACCGAGCGTAACGAAACCCTCGACAACACCGTCAGTGAGCTTCGAAGCGAGCTTCAAAGCGTGCAGGCGAGCGTCGACGACACCGTCAGTGACGTCCTCGATCAGCTCTCCCAGGCCCAGGAGACCGACGAGCGCGACTGGCTCCACGCCGAAGCCGCGTACCTTCTGCGCCTGGCCAATCAGCGCCTGCAGCTCGAAGGCGACGTCGAAGGCGCCTCGGCCCTTCTGCGCACCGCCGACGCTCGTTTGGTCGACGCCGACAACCCGGCGCTGACGCCGGTACGCCGCGAGATCGCAAGCGAGCTTGCCGCGCTCGATGCCGTCCCCCGCATCGACCGTACCGGCATTTACCTGGCGCTCAACGCCCAGCAGGAGCGTATCGCCGGGCTTCGCCTGTCTCAGGAGATCGAGGAACGGGCGATCAGCGAAGGCATGGAGCAGCCGCCGAGCGGGTCGTTTGAGCGCCAGCTGGCGAAGTTTGGCGCCGAGCTGCGCGATCTGGTCGTCATTCGTCATCACGACGAGGCGCTGGAAGCGCTGATCACGCCTGAGCAGGAGTCCTACCTGCGCCAGAGCCTGCGCCTGATTCTCGAGCAGTCCCAGCTCGCCCTGCTCAGAGAAGAGCAACCGCTGTTCGAGGCGAGCCTCGACAAGGCGCTGGATCTGCTCGAGCGCTACTACGACACCGAGCGCGATGAAACCCAAAGCGTGATGGCGCGCCTGCGCGAGATTCGCCAGAACGACGTCGAGCCGGAGCTGCCCGACATCAGCGGCTCGCAGCAGGCCATGGCCGACTTCATCGACAACCGCTTTCAGGCGCGCCGCCAGGGCGGAGGTGAGCAATGAGAAAACTCCTTCTGCTGATCGTCGCCGGCCTCGCCGTCGGCGCCCTGTTCGGCCACCTGATGATGTCGGTGCCCGGCTACTGGTTGATTCGGGTTGGCGATACCTCGGTGCAGACCTCGTTCTGGTTCGGTCTGGTGCTGCTGCTCGGTGCCTTCATCCTGGTGCATTTTGCGCTGCGCCTTTTGACCGGCATCATCCGCCCGGTGGGCCGCTTTCGCACCTGGAACGCCCGAGCGCGTAACCGCCGCGCCAGCAAGCGCACGGTGCGCGGCCTGGTGGCGTTGACCGAAGGCCGCTTCAAGCGCGCCGAGCGCACCCTGGCCGGCGCCGCGGAGGACTCCAGCACGCCGATGGTCAACTACCTCTCGGCGGCGCTCGCCGCCCACTACCAGGGCCATCACGAGCGCTCCCAGGAGCACCTCAACCAGGCCCAGCTCAGCACCGACGGCGCCGATACCGCCGTGGGCCTGATGCAGGCGCAGCTGATGATCGACCGCCAGCAGCCGGAAGAGGCGCTGGCGATTCTCAACCGTCTCGATCAGAAGCTGCCCAACCACCCGCAAGTGCTGAAAATGCTCAAGCAGGTCTATCTCAGCGTCAGCGATTGGGAAGGCCTGCGCCACCTGGTCCCGCGGCTGGTGGCCAAAAAGCTGATCACCCAGCAGGAGCGCGAACAGCTCGAGTTCAAGGCCTACCGCGAGCTGATCGTGTTCGAGGCCGCCAACCCGGCCAATATCGAGCGAGTGCGCGGGCTGTGGGCGGACATGCCGGACTACCTGCGCGGCAACACCGAGCTGATCGTGCTCTACGTCGAAGCGCTGCTGCAGGCAAATGAAGAAGCGATCGCCGAGCGACTTCTGAGCCAGTCGCTGGATACCCACTGGGACGCGCGGCTGGTCAAGCGCTTCGGGCTTTTAGGCGTCGACGCCGCGCGCCAGCTAACCCGCGCGGAAAAATGGCTGCAGGAGCGTCCCAACGACCCGGAGCTGCTGCTCAGCTGCGGGCGGCTATCGCTGCGCACCGGCCAGTGGGAAAAGGCGCTGGAGTACTTCGAGGCGAGCCAGCGCCAGCGCCCGAGCGGCGAAGTGTGCGCCGAGCTTGCGCGCCTTTACGCAAGCCTTGGCGAGCACAACAAGAGCCAGCTCTACTACCGCCACAGCGTGGAGATGATGGCCCAATCGCTGCCGTCACTGCCCCAGCCAAGCGATGCCAGCGACAGCGACGGCCCCGGCAAGGCCGACAAAAAGCGCCGCTAGATCCTATCTCGGTAACACTCAAGGGTGCCCCATTCGGGCACCTTTTTTTGTAGCCACGTCGCGAGCGGAGGCCCCTTCCATGTATATCGTTCGTGCCTGAATCAACGCCCTATCCCTTTGGCTTTTCTCGCTTTTATTATTTCCCGGACCATCGCTGCAGGTGGCATAACGCTTTCAGGTCAACAAAGCGTCAATATAGATAGCGTGAAAAATATCTATAATAAACGAATGGTCTAGTCGATTTTAAGCGCTTTTTATTCAACTTTTTGAATACTACTATAGTCGCATGTTCTCGAGCAAACAGCCCTGCGAGGACCTTATAACCAATTGAAATTAAATCGATTAAAAGGTACGCCACCATGAAAAAACTGACTGCTACTGCCGCCATCGCCCTTGCACTCGTTTCTGGCTCTGCTTTCGCCGAGCGCGGCGCCGCTGCCCTCAACAGCGTCGATATGCCGAGCACTTCCGTCGCTCAGATCGAAAGCGCTAACGCATCCGTTGAGCAGCTAATTGCCAAGAACAGCGGCGCTGGCCTTCCAATTACCCACGCGACTTCGAACGCCAATGGCCAGCAAAGCGGCGACCAGGCAATGTCACTCGCCAAGCTGCAGGCGCGCAACGGTTCCACCGGTGAGCAGACCATCAATGCCGACCTGGACATGGGCGTCGCCAGCGTCAAGCAGAACCACGACAGCACGCTGTCCAAGGATCTGCTCCAGGCACGCAACGGCGCTACCGGTGAACAGACCATCGACGCTGCACAGCACACCCTGTAAGTATCACTATTTCAGGGACGCAAAACCCCACCGGCCGGTGGGGTCTCGAGTCGATCAAGGTGCCCCACGGGGCACTTTTTTTCGTTATAGAAAAAAGCCAATCAGTCGGTAATCGCCGGCGTGCCGTCGACTGGCTTGCTCAGCTCCGACGTGCAGTGCCCGCAGCGGGTAGCCTTGATCGGCACGGTCATGAAGCAGTAGGGGCAGGACTTCTCCACCGGGCTTTTGGGCTCCTCCACCTCCTCGCGCTTCAACCGGTTGATGGTGCGCACCAGCATGAACACCACGAAGGCGACAATGGTGAAGCTGATCACCGCGTTGAGAAACAGCCCGATGTTGAGCGTCACCGCGCCTGCCTGCTGGGCGGCCGCAAGCGTCAGATACGGCCCGGCCACGGCGCCCTCGCGCAGCACGATGAAGATATTGGAGAAGTCGATCCCGCCGACCAGAAGCCCGATGACCGGGTTCATAATGTCCGCCACCAGCCGCTGCACGATCAGCGTAAAGGCGCCGCCAATGATGATACCCACCGCCATGTCGATGACGTTGCCTTTTACCGCGAACTCGCGAAATTCCTTGAAAAACCCGGACATTGCAGTGTTCCTCGTACAGATTCGTTCTCGATGACCTTCGTCATGCCTTCCGGCTTTTGATAGCGAAGCCAGCGCGCTTGACGCGAAAGCGGCGTTCCCATCAAAAGCCTCACGTCAGTATAAGGAGTATTCGCCTATTGTCCGCCCGGCGCTTCGCGTATTCGGCAAAACATTTGAATTTAGCGGCGTTTCAATTACGCTTTGGCGTCTGCATTCTTTCAAAGACGATTCCTATCGGTGCCGTCATGGCGTTAGCGGCTGGCTCCTGGCGCCCTATCCTGCGTCATTCGGCCCCTGAGCGGATGATCGACTGAGTTATCCTTCATGCTTAAAAAGCTGCAGCGTTTTCATTTCGAACAACGGACCGGCTGGTATCTGGTTCACCGCGTTCACCCCACCCCAGGAATCGGCAGCGGCCAGAAGCTCGTCTCGCTGCCGGAGCTCGACCGCCACGCCAGCAGCCATTTCTTCTTTCAAGCCCAGTCCAGTACGCTGTTCAAACTGGTGCGCGACAAGTACTCGCCCAAAGAGCACTTCTGGCGCTGGCTGGGGCGGGACATCATCTCCAAGCGCCTGACCGGCTCGTATGATGCGTACAAGGAGTTCGCCAGCCGCCGTATTTTGCAGCAGCTGGGACAGAACACCGTCGACGTTCGCTGCTACGGCGTAGCGCTCAACTTTCTGAATCCACTGGGTTCGCTCTACGCCATGGAGCGGCTGGAGAACTGCGTTACGGGAAGCGCCCACTTCGAAACGCTAAGCGAAACCGAGCGCACGGTCTTCATCGACACGCTGGCTGCGCAAGTCGTCGAACTTGCCCGCGCGGGCTACTACCACCGCGACTTGCATCTGGATAACCTGCTGGTGGATGACCAGGGTCGCCTGGTCTGGATCGACACCCACGTCAAGGCGTTGCCAACCTCGGCGAAAAAACGCGCCGCGCTGCTGGACAATATGTTGACCAACAGCCGCATCAGCGACGCCGCTTATCGCACCCGGCTACGGGCCAGGCTGGCGCCCTATTTTTAAAAAACCAAGCGAGTTTACAAATAGCATGAATGTATCGATGCCGCGTTTTGAGAACCATCAAGGCCTGACCCGGTTCATGGCGGCCCGTATCATAAAGTTAGCGTACTCCCCTGCAACCAGTCTCCAGCTCTGCAACTTGACAAGTTTATAGTCCGAGTAGTTGGCTACATTGGTTACGGAATACACGTCTGCCCTATTGCTGCGCCGCTTCAACCATCATGCCTACCAAGGCACAAATTTCGCCACTGGATGTTTGGCTACCTTTTGGCTCCTACGATTTATATAGCCACCCGTCTTCAACAAACTGCAAATATAGACCAAGGTCGAAACCATATAAGCAATTATGACTGCTCGGATATTGTTAAACTAGTGGCGCTTGATCGATAAAAGTCGCCTCATAGTCTTGCCTTGTTGTCATGTATGCCCGGGAGGGGACCATGGAGTTACGCCATCTAAGGTATTTTTGTGTGGTCGCTGAGGAGTTGAACTTTACGTGCGCGGCTGAACGCTTACATATGTCCCAACCCCCCCTGTCCCGCCAAATCAAACAGCTGGAACAAGAGGTGGGTGCCGAACTTTTCGAAAGAAGCTCCCGTGGTTTGCGTTTAACGCCTCCGGGGGTTTTCTTTCAACAACATGCACTTCAAATCCTGGAGAAAGTCGAAGTCACTATTGATGCTACCCGGCATATGGCGCGCAAAAAACGAGACCTGTTTGGTATCGGTTTTGTGCCTTCTGTTTTTTATGGTCAATTGCCCATGCTGGTTCGGGACATGAGGCGTCTGGACAATATCGAACTGACGCTATCGGAACTTACTACGGTACAGCAAGTTCAGGCACTCAAGGCCGGTAGTATCGATATGGGCTTTGGGCGCCTACGTATAGATGACCCGGATATCGAACAGGAAGTTCTTTTTAATGAAACACTTATCGCAGCCCTGCCAACCGGACATCCTCTGGAAGGCACTTCGCCATCCTGCGAGGAGCTAGCCTGCTACCCTCTTATCCTATTTCCTGCCAAACCACGCCCCAGCCTGGCAGATATGGTACTCGGCATTTTTCGCCGTCGGGGCTTGAAAGTCGATGTTGTACAAGAGGCTCACGAAGTGCAAACAGCATTGAGTCTCGTTGCCTCAGGAATTGGTATCACTTTAGTCCCAGAACAAATGAAAAGAGTTCAACGCGACGGCATTTCTTATGTTTACCTAGAGGATAAGACTATTTCATCGCCGGTTATTTGTAGTCGTCGGCGAGGAGAAAAACCTTCCCCACTCATGCTGGAAGCCAATCATATTTTAAATATATTGATTGATAATCGTCACACCAAGCGTTATCCGTAGCACTGCCAAGTTCAATAACGGCTCGAAACTGTAAAGATATTACCAAGTAGCGTTATTTTGACTTTTTTATAATACTCGATGACCAGCTTGACTTACTACTTGTAGGGTCCCGAATGATCACCGACTGAACGACCATGATGCTGTTATTAAGTCACCCGGCTTTGCCACCGGACTCTTGTGAGCTAGAAATAGTCAGTTGCCCTCGAACACGTACGTTATCTTGAGCTCGAAGACGTCGGTGTCCGTTGAACATGCTGCGGTGACAGCTGGACAGCAGCTAGCCGGATCGTTCTTAATGGCATTGCGAACGCGGGTTCCGAGTTGATCGAGCTTTATAGCCATGATCGCGCTTGGGTTGTTATGACCTGGCATTGGAGCCCATGACGACCGGTCCGGGGACGTCATCATGGGATCACATATCTGAAGCTAACGGGGCGGCGAGTGGGCTAGACCTTCGCGGTGCCCGCCAGCTTGCTGGCCAGATCCTGCTCGTCTTCCTTCGCCCGTGGACGGATGTGGCGTGTTTGTAGCTCAGGCGCAGCGGCGGCGGTCAGCTCGACATCGAACACGACTTCCGAGAACGGGCCATCGAGTTCACGCCGAGCGATCTCTTCCGGGCTTTCGATCCGCTCGGCAGGGATTACCAACTCCTCGCGGGTGGCGAAGGCGAAGTCGTCGAAGGTGTACGGATCGCCGGCCAGGTTGATCTGGGTAGTCAGGTGCTGGTGGCCCGGGGCGGAGACGAAGTAGTGGATATGGGCCGGACGCTCACCGTGGCGGCCCAGCGCCTTGAGCACCACGTCGGTGGGCGCACCCTCCGGCACTCCGTATCCGGAGGGTATGATGCTGCGGGCGGTATAGCGGCCCTCGCCATCGGTGTAGATCGTGCGGCGCAGGTTGTATTCGGACTGGGACGGGTCGAAGAAGGAGTAGCCTCCCTTGTCGTTGGCGTGCCAGATCTCGACCTTTGCGCCGGCGATCGGCGTGCCGTCCACGTTACGTACCTGACCGGTGAGCCACATGGTCTCGCCCTCGGTGCCCTCGTCATCCATGCGCGCAAAGCCCTCGGCTTCCGGCGCGCCGGCGACATACAGCGGGCCCTCAATGGTGCGCGGCGTGCCACCGGTAAGCTGGGCCTCAGCATCGATAGCGTCGTGGCGCATGTCAAGGAAGTGATCGAAACCGAGCCCCGGCGATAGCAGGCCGAACTGGGTTTGGCTACCCAAGGCGTTGAGAAGGTTGACGGTGGCCCAGTACTCCTCCTCGGTGACGTTGAAGTCGTCGATGAGCTTGAACAGATCGCCCACCAAGCGCTGGACGATGTGCTTGGCGCGATCACTGCCACCGTTTTGGTCGAAACCGGCGATGGTACGGATGAAGGTCTGGACTTCGGGCGTGTCGAAGATTTTTACGGTCATGGTTCAGCTCTCAAAATTATTATAAAGTTTTATTTAAAAAGAGACTTGGCTGTATTTGCCACCTATTAACTGTCGTCGTCACGCACAGAAGAGGGGTGGCGGCAAAGCGGCTTGACGCTAATGTCCATATAGGGAAAAAGCGGTAGATTACTGACCAAGTCGTGCAGCTCGGCATTATCTTTCACGTCAAAAATACTGACGTTCGAGTAGCTGCCAGCTACTCGCCAAAGGTGACGCCATTTTCCTTGGCGCTGCAGACCCTGAGAGTAAGCCTTTTCGGTGGCTTTGATGTTGGTGGCCTGCTCAGCGGACATATCCGGCGGCAACTTGACGGTCATTTCTACTTGAAACAGCATGAAGCTCTCCTGTTTTCAGTCTTAACGTACGCCGCGTTGATTAACGCGCATAATACGCCAGCTTGTCTTCATTCAGGGTGATGCCGAGCCCGGGTCCGGAGGGTAGTGCCACCCCAAATTCGGTGTATTCAAGAGGCGACTCGACGATATCGTCTTGTAGCAAGAGGGGGCCGAACATCTCTGTTCCCCAGGCCATGGTTGGCAGAGTGGCCCAGGCATGAAGCGAGGCCGCTGTACCAATCGTGCCTTCCAACAATGTGCCGCCATACAAGCCAACGTCAGCCGCCTGAGCGACATGCGCTAGTTCGAGTACGCCATAAATCCCCCCGGATTTGGCGATTTTAAGAGCAAAGGCGCCGCTGAACCCCGCACTTATCAGGTCCAGAGCATCACGAGAATCCAGTACCGCTTCGTCGGCTAGCATGGGTACGTTGAAGCGGTTGGCCAAACGGACCAGGCCTACCTGCTCGCGCGCACCGATGGGCTGCTCGATTAACTCGATGCCTGCGTCCTGTAACGCTTGGATACCTCGAACGGCGGTAGACTCATCCCAGGCTTGATTGACATCTACACGTACGCTGGCCCGATCACCCAGCGCATTCTTGATGGCTGCGACATGGCGCACGTCGTGATCCACCGGGTTGGCTCCGATTTTCAATTTGAAATCACAGTGGCGGCGCTGCTCCAAACGCAGCATGGCCTCGTCGATATCCTTAGCGGTATCGCCGCTAGCGAGCGTCCAGAGTACGGGCATATGCTCCTGACGCACACCTCCCAACAACTCAGCAACGCTCAGGCCCAAACGCTTACCTTGCGCATCGAGCAGGGCCATTTCCAGCGCGGACTTGGCAATCATGTTGCCGCGAGTATGTCGCGCGAGCAGGGCACGCGCGTTATTAAGATTGCTAGAGGGCTGCCCGATCAGTAGGGGCGCAAGATACGTATCGATATTGCACTTGATGCTTTCAGGGCTTTCCGGTCCGTAGGCAAGGCCGCCAATGGTCGTACCTTCGCCAAGCCCCTCGATGCCATCCGAGTGACGCATACGAACAATCACCATGGTCTGGCACGCCATGGTCGTCATGGACAGTTTGTGGGGGCGAATGGTCGGTAGATCGACCAGAAGCGTCTCAATTTGCTGGATAACAATAGGCATGGAAGCTCCGGCATCAGGTCATCATTTAGCTATCGAACAGTGTGCTTCCCCATCAAAGCAGGAACCAATATTGTTTAAGTGCTTAGCCATACCAATTAGGTATCACAAGAGTTTGTGTTTCTGTTGATATGCAGCGACTTCCATGCGTGGCCGCATGACATGAGACTATCGATGTTAGACTATTGAGATCCGCGTAATTCAGATTTTATAGTGTTGGATAACATCTTTTTTTATCAAAGACACGGCTATCCAGGGACCCTTTCGCCTCGTTGCCTGGCTGGCTTGCTATACGACTAAAGAATAACTGCGGAACGATATACTCGAGTTTTGACGGCTCACACGCTATTTTTTTCAGATACTCATGCGCCGCGATAGCATCATGATGAGAACCGTAATGCCACAGCCAACCAAAGCGGTTTTCAAGGTTATCGATAAGTGTTCTCTTGTCATCGCCAATACCAATTTCCGCATGTTCGACATCGTTAACCTCAAGGGCGTTATGCCGGCAGCGCACATGCTCGAAAACGCTCAAGACGATCTTCACACTGCTAAGTGCCTAGGCAGATATTTTCAGGCATAATGCTGGTAGAATTCTAGATCAGGACGGCAGCATGGCAAGGCGCTTCATCTCTTCTTTGACAGAAGCCGACCGACAGGCGTTGGTGGATGTGCATCAGTACGGTCAGAAACGTGCCTCGCGCCGTCGCGCTCATGCGATCCTCTTGAGCGGTCAAGGCTATACCATCGCCCAGATCAGCGACATTCTGGAGGTTGGAAGAAACACCCTGACGATCTGGTTCCAGAAGTGGGAAGCCTCCGGCCTTGAAGAGCTCGCCGATAAACCCCGTAGTGGACGCAACCCGATTCTTGATGACAGCGATCGAGAGCGATTACAGGCCCTGGTGGAGGATCAGCCCCATCAGCTACGCAGCCTGCAGGCTCGGCTGCAGAAGGAAACAGGAAAAACCTTCAGTACGGATACCTTGCGCCGGGCATTGAAAAAAAAATCAAAATAGCTTCAAACGCATTAGGCACTCACTGAAAGGTCGACGTGATGAGACAGATTTCCGCAATACCCAGGGCCTTCTGAAAGTGCTCCAGGAACAGGAAGATCGAGGCGAGCACGAGCTTTACTACTTCGATGAGTCAGGTTTCGCACAGTCTTCAGCGATACCCTGTGCGTGGAGCGCTATCGGCAAGCCATGGGAGGTGACGGCGTACTCACATGGCTATCGGCTGAACGTGCTCGGGTTCGTGAGCCGAAAAGGGAAGCTGGTGTACCACACGACCACCGAGTCGGTCACCGCGGAGACCGTCATCGAGGCGTTTGATCAGTATGTGGCTCAGAAGAGCCCTGATGCCTTCGCCGTGGTGGTTCTGGACAATGCCAGCATGCATCGCTCCAGGGCGTTCAAGCGCAAGATTCTGGAGTGGATGTCGCATCGCGTGCATCTGGTCTACCTATCCGCTTACTCGCCAGAGCTGAACTTGATCGAAATCCTGTGGCGACGGATCAAATACGACTGGCTTCCCCTGGGAGCTTATCTATCGTTTGACCGGCTTTGCGATGAGGTCCGCCGACTGCTCAGGGGCTACGGCATGGATCGCACGATTAATTATGCATAACCACTTACGATGACAAGAACTTTTTCAACGGATTCAGTAACAAAATCTTCATTAAGAAGCAATAATAATCAAGTTGTCACCAAACTCATATAGAGCTAAGATTATGAAACATTTTACTTAAACACTGGTTAATATAAATAATTTCTTGGGCGCTAAAATCGCCAAATGCCTTCTTCACTAGTCGGCTGGTAACCTGCCGGGCGATATCCAGTTTCTCCTCTCCGAGCGGAGTAATGTCAACTTCCGTAACACGTCCATCCTGTTGGCTCGCTTCGGTTATCAATAGCCCGGCTTCCTGCATACGGTATACCGTTTTGGTAATGGTTGATAACTTTGCGACAGCATGTACCGAGATTTCGGACATGCTAAGGCGACCGTGCTCATGCAGGATCATCAGTATGCGCCATTTCGATGAACTCAACCCATGCGGTTTCAGCAAGGAATCGACATCGGCACCATGCTTTGCATTCAACCTCGCTACCCAATAAAAGGGAAAATCACGTGAACGAAAATCGTTGGCGAGGGGAAAAAACGAGGAGGATAGCCCTTCCTTGTCGACCATATATATCATTCCTGAAAAAATAGTAGATTATTCTAGCATATACCCCATACAGTATAAGTGGGAGCGCCCATGAAAAGGGTTGTCTTCGACGCTGTTGGATGGCACGCCCACTCACCATTCAGATGTATCGATGAGGCCAATCCTTTGAGGTGAAACATGGCGACAACGTCGTTTATGCTGCAAAAACATGGAGTTCTTCACACTGACTCTGAGGACGATATCCGGGAGCGGGTGGCTCATTATCTGTGCCCTCACCATATGCGCTTATTCGGCGGTCAACCGCTGGCCTCCAGAATGAGTGCAATCAGCTTTGATCAGCTATCGATTATCGAGCTGCAGTATGGTGCAAATGTCGAAATCGATCCAGAGATGGAGTCCAACGTTTATCTCTTTCGTGTAACGCTTGAAGGCCAAGGAAAGATCGTTTACGCCGATCACCAGATCAATATGGTGCGCGGCGGGGTTACCGTCAGTTCGCCCTGCCAAAGAGCCTTGATTCAAACCTCACCACACTGCCATAACATTATCATGCGCATTCCGCGCTACCGGTTGGAACAGCGGCTCGCCTACCGGCTCCAGCAGCCAATTTCTTTTCCGCTCATCTTTGAGCACCATGCGCCCGGCCACTCCTCCACCACCGACTTTTTGCTCAATACCATCCGGTATTTTGCCAACCTCACGGACTTTCAACTTCACTCGCCAAATGCTCAGGAGCAGCTGAAGCGAATGGAGGAGTATCTTTATGACAGTCTACTGGGGCTATTCGAACATAATTACAGTGAACGTCTTCAATTGAATACGTCGCCATTACCGCACCACGTGAAAAACGCCAAACAGTATATCGATCAGCACCTGAACAAGGACATTGCGCTTGAAACACTGGCACGCCTTGTGGGGGTCTCGGCACGCACACTGCAGTATGGTTTCCAGCGGTTCATGGGACTTTCACCCAAGGGCTACCTTATTCAGCAGCGTATGCAAAGCGTGCATGCAACGCTGGTTAACGCCCGGCCAGGCAGCCGTGTGACCGATATCGTTCTGCAGCACGGCATTAATAATCCCGGGCATTTCGCCAGCCGTTATAAAAAAGTCTATGGCGTTACGCCGGTACAGACCCTGCAAAATAACCGTCACCACACGGCGTGAACCGCCTTTTTGCGTGTTAAAGGGGCTCGGCACGGTAAGTGTCAACGAGCTCCTTCATGCGTGTCTCGAACTCGCGAGCGGGCAAGCCTTGCGCCTCTGCGTCACTTAAAATCGCCTCGTTGATCGGCGCTAACCGTTCGTTCCATCGAGCTGCTTCCTCTTGCGTAAGCGAAATGATTTCAACGCCTTCTTCAGCTTGCGACCACTCCAGAGAACGCTGAATCTGCTCATCCAGATAGTGCCCGGTGAATCCGGCCATTTCTGGCGCCAGCTCTTCCATCACCTCCTGCACCTCGGCAGGTAGTGACGCCCATTTCTCCTGGGTCATCACCGCCGCGAAGATGGTATTGGTCAAGGGATAATCGGTGACGTACTTGACGGTACGAGCAAACTGCAGGTCCATCAGTACTTCGCGAGAAGACGCGTACCCATCGATGATCCCGGACTGCAACGCCTCTCCGGTTTCAGCTTGGGACATCCCTACGGCCGTCATACCCAAAGCATCCAGAGCTCTGGAGTTATCACCCGAAATCCTGATCTCCAGACCCTGTGCATCCTCCAGTTGACGCACCGGCTCGATGGTTTGTAGATAGGCCGGCTCCGACGTGAAGGCCGTGATGACTTTGAAATTTTCCAATCCGCTCATCTGTTGGCCATATTCCTGTGTGAGCTGATAGACCGTTCGACTGGCAATTTCAGAATTGACGTTTTGACCGGTCAGGCTCCCGGCCAGATTGATCAGTGGAAAACGACCAGGCTCATAGGAGGTTGCCGAAAGACCGATATCCGCCACGCCGTTCAGTACTCCATCGTACATGTTATTGGCGCTCAGCAGGGTCCCGCCAGGAAACAGCGCGACGTCTACCTTGCCATCGGTCCGTTCGCTCACTTCATTCGCCCAGCGCTCCATCTGTATAGCTGGAAAACTCTGAGCGGGTGCAAAGAAAGCGTAACTGAGCCGGATCACCTCACGATCATCGTCACGCGTGCTGGTTGAGCTTTCATCATCCTGATCGCCACATCCCGTCAAGGCGACAGCAGCGGCCAATAGCGATAACCTGCCTATCCGCTTATAGGTTTTCATGACTCCACTCCTCTTGAGTGCCCTGATGAATTCGGGCGGTCTTCGACAACTGGCATGAGTTCCAATAGTGCTAGCCGCTTGAGAAAATCATCCGAGCGCTGGCGGCGGTGTTGTGCCAGGTCGCTGCCCTCATAGTCAAAAAAGCCCTGCCCATCCTGAAAACCGCGCCGGCGCTCCTGCATGTTACGAGCGATCACGTCGGGCGATTTGAAGCGCTCGTCGAGCTTGTCGCATAGATAATTCGATGCGTAATAAAGCGTATCGCCGCCGCCCCAGTCGATAAACTCCAGCACGCCAAGTACGGAGTAGCGCAGCCCCAGCCCGACGCGCATGGCCACATCGATGTCCTTGGCACTAGCCACGCCTTCCTCGACGAGACGAGCGGCTTCGTTCATCAGCAGGACTTGTAGACGAGGAACGATGTAGCCAGGGGCCGCCTCGCATAACACCGGTACCTTACCGATGCCTTTGAGAACACCGTACAGCTCGTCGATATAACGTGACTCGGTGTCGGTACTACGACTGACCTCAACCAGAGGCATCAAGTGGGCAGGGTTGAGCCAGTGCGCATTCATGAAACGCGCAGGATTGGTGACCATCTCGGAAAGTTCATTCACCAGAAACGTAGAGGTCGTCGAGGCGATCACGACGTTCTCCGGCAACTGTTGACTGGCCCACGCCAGTCCTTTCTGCTTGAGCTCACGCACCTCTGGCAACGCTTCGAATACCAGCCGGCCGCTCATCGGGACGGTCGCCCCTTGATGGTCGATAAACTGTAAGCGCGACACCATGGAGGCTATCTGCTCGGTCTGCACCAACCGCTGATCTCGAAGATACGTGAGCTCTGTCGTCAAACGGCTTCGCGCCTGATCGTAATAGCGCGCTCGCTCATTGGGCTCACGCACCTTGAAATCGACCAGCACAACCGCTTGTCCGGCCAGAATGAACGAAAGCGCAATGCCTTCACCCATTCGACCTGCACCCAGTACAATGATCGGATTCTGCACGTTGTTCTCTCCCATCGTCGTGTCTCAGCGCTGGATACCGTGCGTCATGAGCTGACGCATCTCGTCCTGCGATAGCGAATCCAACCCAAGGTTTTCCAGTGTGCGCCCTTCGGCGTACAAGTCTCGTCCGGTAATAGCGGATGCGATATTCAACAACCCTTCAGCGACGGGCGTCGGCTGCCCCACCCAACGGCCAACCGATACAATCAGCGATAGGCCTAGCCGAGTATCCTCCATCATGTAACGGTGACTATGTAACTCGATGTTCTCTCGCCAATCACCGCTGTCCGTCAGTTTTCCATGGGCCCCACGTCCATACATCCACTCTTCGCCTTCGCTGGCATAGTGATTGGCCAGCGGGAAATGAGAAGGTTGATAGCCAAGCGCTTCACGCACGGCAATCCGCTCGTTATCGAGCTCAGTCGTGACGCTTCGAATAGCAGGTTGCGTACCTTCGTTGTGAATATCCCAAGCATCGAAGTGCTCCAGCGGACCGGCATTCATGATGATCAGAGGAGGGTGAATGATGGGGCCTGCATTCATGAGCGCTCCGCTCAGGCCATCTTCGATGGGCTCAACGCTGGGGTACGCTTCACGGAGTACCGAAAACGCATGCTCCGAAAGCTCACTGGGGAAAACCCCTGTCGGAAGGCGAGTTGCATAAACGCTGATCACGACCTTGTTGGGGCCATGTTTACGCGCCAGATAAGGTAACGTACCGGTTTCACAGAACGCGACGCGACTGGTATTACCGGCTTCTTTCATCGCGCGGTGGAAAAGGTAGCAACCAAACGTGCCCGGCGGTAAAAAGACGACCTGATCATCTTGAAGTAGCGGCCCTAACTGCTCGGCAAGCGCGTCGTGAGAGGTCGAGGGTAATGGAATAATTACTAGGTTTGCCTGACGGGTGGCCTCCGTCAAATCACTGGTCAGCGCCAGTTCTCCCTGACCACTTCCTATTTGAATTTGCCGCTCCCCTCGTGCGTCCTTGACATTCAGATAGCCTAGCTGGCTCAGCTCTTTCAGGGCTTCACTGTCACGGCGCCACAGTGTGACATCGAAGCCTTTTTCGACCATCTCGATAGCCGCCGCGTAACACCCGTGTCCACCACCAATCACGCTGACCTTCATCGTCTTCTCCCACTGCTGTCATGACGTATTAGAAGTTTTCACGGTATAGCCACTTCTCACGCAGCCGCTATTCATAATGCGCGGTCGATATACAAAAAACGCAAACATATGAAAAAGCGTCCAAGGAGTGCCAACGGCTGGACGAAGAATGGCACGGAGCTGCCTTGAGCAAACCTGAGCGACCCGATCCTGCGCCATGAAGGTGCTTCAAATGATCAAAAGTAGCGCGTTGTTTTTGTTCGCCGCTCTATGTTGATACGCATCGTATTGATTCAAAATGATTTTACTTAAATCAGGAACTCATCTTGCAAAACGTCATGAACCACGACTTCCACGATAATCGATCTGGCTATTTACTTAACTTTTCATGTGATGTTGAATGCTTTTGCGCTTTCAACAATGGCATCCAGCCAATAATAAACGAGAGAATATGCTCATGACTGACGACACTTGCTCGACTCCTGCCCCCTCATTACGCTCGCCTGCATTACGCTTGGGTTCTCTTTTGGCAGGCGTGTTGCTGAGCAGCGCTACGCTGGCGAGCGACATCAAGCTCAACTACGCCTTTTTCGCGCCGGCTCAGACGTTTCCGGGGATGCAAATGCAGTTCTGGGCCGAAGAGCTGGAGAAGCGCACCGAGGGCCAAGTGACGGTCAACACGTTTCCGGGCGGGACTCTGCTTACCGCGAGTAACATGCTGGATGGCGTGCTTAACGGCGTCGCCGATATCGGCTTGACCACCACCTCCTATGAGCCCGCACGCTTTCCGCTACTCAACATGATTGGCGATATCAACGGTCTGGATATAAACGCCGAGGTAGCCAGTCAGGTGGCTTACCAGCTCGTCCAGGAGTTCCCCCAAGAACAGTTCAATCTCGAGGACTTCAAGGTCATTACCGTCTTTACTTCTGAGCCGGGGTACCTTCAAACGCGTAACGAAGTTCGCACTCTCGAGGACCTAACGGGTCTTGAAATTCGCGTACCCGGCGAGTCGGAAACCATGCGGTCGCTGGGGGCCGTGCCCATTGGCATGTCTCAGGCCGAAACAGGCGAAGCGCTACAGGCTGGTATTGTGCAGGGGATTGCCTCTTCACGGGAAACACTGATGGACCTTCAGTACGCGCGCTACCTCGACTATATCGTCGATTATCCCTTGTCCAACGTGGTCATGCTGGCCGTCATGAGCCGCCAACGCTGGGACTCCCTGCCCGAGGACGTACAGCTTGCAATCGACCAGCTGGGCGCTGAAGCCTCCCAATTTGCAGGCCATTATCTCGATAATCATGTTCAGGAGTCGCTTGCCTGGTCACAGGAAAACCACGATTTGACCACCATCACGCTGGATGAGGAGGAGCAGGCTCGTTGGTCGGCACGCCTTGAGCCCCTCAATGCGCAGCATGTCGAGAAAATCGCCGCGCAAGGACTGCCTGCTCAGGCACTCTATGATCGAATGCTCGAGCTCATCGAGCAGTACGACCAATAGTGCTCCTGTTTAGCAGCACTACTGTTCCGTAATATCCCTGTTTTATTATAAATAAGGTGTAGTGAAGGGATTACCGCCTCTGACGCCATCGGCACGATGTCAGGAAACGCCGGGCTCTCCCACGGCCAGCAGGCGGTAAAGCGTTTCGAGTACCGGTACTCGCAAGTGGTGCTGTCTGGCGGTGGTGACCAGCGCCCCATGAATACTTTCCACTTCGGTGGCACGGCCTGCGCGACGATCCTGCAGCATGGATGGCAAATGGTCTGCCTGACAGCGAAGGGCTTTCTCGATACTGGCCGCCACGCGCGGCCGGTTGAAGGCGATACCGCATTGCGCGGCGATACTGCTGCATTCGCTCACGACCTCTTCGATCAAGTTCTTGCCTTGGGCATGCTCCCCCACCGCTCCCACAGCACGATCAAGCAACGTACAGAGGCCATTGAGAGCCGCATTGAATGCCGCTTTCTCCCAGATTCTGCTCTCGACCGCCGGATCCGGACAGCTAGTTAAACCAGCGCCAATCAGGACCTCATGTAACTTTTTCATCCATGCGTCCTCCTCCCCCGTACAGTACCACCAGTGAATGGCACCCTTAACGTTGCCATGCACCACGCCCGGCGCCCGTAAGTCCGCCGCGATAGTGGTAATCCCTTGTAAAACTCGAGTGGTATCGACGTACTCGGCAATCAAGGCAGCGTTACCCAGCCCATTTTGCAATGTCAGTACCCGCGTTTGAGGTGTAATGATATGTCTTACAGCCCTGATCGCCGTTCGTGTCGCACTTCCTTTGGTGAGTATCAGTATCAGGTCGATGTCTTCTCGGAGTTGCTCAGCCAGACCAATAGGCACGCGTACCTGCTCCACCTGTCCTGCCAAGCTCAGGCTAATCCCCCGAGTGCGAATGGCCGCCAATGTGTCTGAATCGACATCGATCAGACGCACTGTGTTGCCGCTCAGAGCGAGCCGAGCGGCAAAAAGACAGCCCATGGCACCGGCTCCAATGATAGCGATTTTCATCATATCGTTAGAACGGTAGCGGCCGCTCAGTTTTCATCTTACGTACCATGGCGGTGAAGAACTCGTTGGCAAAGCCACTTTTGCGAATCAGTTGCGATGTCAGGTTGGCACACTTCTGACTGATCTCAGTGTCGATTTCGACGTCATCGCCTCCCAGCGCACCGGCTGCGCACTGATTCTCGGCGGCTCTCTGAACGGTCCAAAGAAGAAAGATCGCTTTTTCGATGCTGGATTCACCAACGGCGATACCATGATTACGCAACACGAGAATGTGTTTATCACCAAGGCTCTCCAACATACGCTTCTTCTCGTCTTCGAATAACGTGATGCCCTCGAACTCGTGATAGCCCACTCGTCCGTACAGCTGAGCACCATAAAAGTCGTGATGACCAAAGCCATTTTTCTTTTGCACTACCGCAGAGATCGGAATGGTATGGGTATGCAGCATACAGTGGATGTCCTCGCGCGCGCCGTGCACAGCGCTATGCAGCGCAAAGCCTGCCGGGTTGGCGTTATACTCGGACTCTTCGACCTTGTTCCCCTCCAGATCGACTTTCAGCAGATTGAGCGGAGTGACTTCCGTATAATTGAGCCCGAAGGGGTTGACCAGATAGTGGCCGTTGGTACCCGGTACGCGGGCGGAAATATGATTGAAAATGGACTCCGTCCAGCCAAAAAAGTCGACCAGATGATAGCAATAGGCCAATTTGATCCGCTGCTGCCACTCTTCCTCACTACAATAATTCGGTTTTTCGATCCGAGCGGGCATTACGATGGGCTGAATATTCATTGATACGTTCTCCTGTCAGGGCGCCTGCTCGCGTTGGCGATGCGCCGCGCTTTCCAAATAATGAGTGAGATAAACGATGGTCCTGGTGACAGGGACGGCAACTCCCTTTCTGTCTGCCAACTCGATCACGCCCTCTACAATGGCGGTAAGTTCAAGCGGGCGCTCACGCTGATAGTCCTGAAGCATGGATGTCTTGACGCCCTGCGTGGCGGTTCCGATTTCCAGAAGTTCTTGCAGGGTTATCTCCAGCTGAATGCCATGGGCCTGTGCGGTAAGCCGGGTCTCTTCGTAGAGCGCCTCTACCACTTTTTGTAACCAGGGATGGCCATAAAGAGTGTCAAGCGTTGTGCGGGTGATCACCGAGAGCGGGTTGGAGCTCAGATTCGCGGCAATCTTGCTCCATACAGCATCGCGAATACGAGGCGTATGACGTGTTTCAACTCCTGACGATGTCAATACTTCGACAACCTCGCCAAGACGGCGCTGGCGCTCAGGGGAAAGCGATGCGATTTCGCCCAGCACCAACCGATGTGGCGTTGTTGATACTGCCCGTCCCGGCGCATCGAGTCGTGCGGTGATATACACGACACATCCCAGAATGCACTCAGCCGGTCGCTGCTCGATCAGGTGCCCGCCCGGGTCGACCGCCTCGATATGGCCCTCGGTTTCGCGACCGCCCATGAACAGCCACCAGGGCGTACCATTCAGCAGAGGGACAAGCCAAGTATGCTCTCCAAAGAGAGGAGACAGCGCTGGCAAGAGTTCGGGTACCGCGTGTGCCTTGGTACAGAGAAGCACGATATCCTGAACGCCGAGGTCAGCGCTTTGATCGGACACCGTTACCCTTGCCGAGTGATGGCCCTGCCTATCATTCAACTCGACACCCCGCTGCTCGATAGCCGCAAGCGCCTCTCCGCGTGCCAATACACTGACGCGATGGCCTGCCTTCGCTAGCCGGGCGGCCAACGTTATGCCAATGGCACCTGCTCCGACGATGGCGATGCGCGGCGACACGATTGAGTTCATCAAGTACTTACCTCAGGGCTTGAGTAGTACAGAGGTGGTGCAGAAATCCGATGCCCAGCCGGCCGTCATCGGCGCCACGAATACGTTTTCCGTACGCGTTCGAGTAATCAACCAGCGCCCATCCGACTGTTTGGCAAAGGCGTTGTTGAGGCGCGATGAGCGTAGCAGGGAGCTGCCGTCCGAAAATATCCAAGGCTGACAGTGCACCCACTGCCCCGTTGCCGTGTCGCCCTCGATGTGGATCTGTTCGGAAGTCAGATAGTGCACATTGAGCAGCAGCTCAGGGTCCTTTTTTTCGCCCCAGAATTTCTCGAAGTGACTACGAATGGCGGCCGCCCCTTCGAGACGTCCAAACTGTCCATCATAATACTCGCCGACTCCCTCCCACACCGCATCCTCGGAATAGAGCGCCATGATATGATCGATACGTTCGGCATCACTGCTGACGCCATACTCGGGCAAGGGCGTATCGCATAGAAACATATAGCGCGCCTGGAGGCGGCGTATCTCCGCCTCGGCTTCCAGTTTATTGACACGCTCCTGTAGCGCCTTGAATTCGCTGGCCGTCACTTCGTTCATCGCTCTTGTCCCCGGTTCATAGTGGTGATGAAGGTCGCTCACGCTCTTCTTTTAGCGTGAACCGAGCTGCTCGATGACATGCACCAGTCCGGACTTCATATGGCGCATTTCCTCATCGCTGACGCTATCGAACACCTTCTGTTCATGCTCTTGCGCCATCTTGAGCAATTTGTTCGCAAGCTCGGTACCGGCCGCTGAAAGTGCCAGTTGGCGCTCGCCCGAAGACTCGGTCACCAAATCGCGGCGGACCAGTCCACTCAACGTGTCTTCGCAATCTTCCGGCGGTTGAGCGACGCCTTGGGCAACCTGAGTGAATGGCTGAGGACCTCGATCCAGAAGCAGTGTCAGTACCCGCCACTCCTTTTCATCCACGCCTAGATGGCTCAACCGGGGATAAAAGTCCCTGCGATAGGCAGCCAATGATTGGCGTAGCAGGTAAAGAAAATGCTGACCCAGCACGCCGTCACCGGTCGAGTGATCGATACCGGGCAGCATCATGGGGTGCGGTTCCGGCAGTGCGTAGCGCCCACCATGGAAGACCAGCGATCCGCAGCCATCCTGATAGTCATACTCGAGCACTTCACCCACGATGATGAAGTGATCACCTCCCTCGTAAACCTGCCAGGTTCTGCACTCGAAATGGGCGACCGCGCCGACAATGCGAGCGCTGCCTCCCACCCCTTTTTCAATCTTGATATCCTTGAACTTGTCCTCGCCGCGCTGGGCAAAGCGGTTGGAAATGGCCACTTGGTCGCTGGCCAACACATTGACGACAAAGTGCTCGGCCTGACAGTAGACCTCCTTACTGTAAGCGCTCTTATCGATACTCCAGAGAATCAGCGGAGGCGTCATGGAAACGGCGTTGAAACTACTCGCCGTTACACCGTACTGTTCACCTCGCTCATCCTGGGTAGTAATGACGGTAACGCCCGTAGCAAACTTGCCCAGTGCGTTTCTGAAGTCTCTTGTATCAATACTCATGGTCCACCTTTTATTATTAATAGAACGTCAGCGCCCCAGCTTTTCACCTGTTACACCGCCAATTCCATACTCGCTTTTAGGAACTTCGCTTATAATGACGCGCACATTCTCTTTGGGAGCGCCCAGGGAAGAAACGATGGCGTTAGTTACTTCACTAATGAGCGCTTCTTTTTGTTGCTGTGTTCTACCCGACATCATGTAAACGTGAACGGTAGGCATGAATATCCTCGTTATGAGTTTCTATTAGTAATGCGTCAGGCTCTGTCACGCCTGACTCGGCTTGCATCATGAAAGGCTCCGGGGCCATGGCCTATGGCCGTTCCCCGGAGCGGGTATTAGAAAGCCGTTAGTTCACGGTATTCATCGTAACTTTCGCTGAATGTTTGATACGACTGAATCACTTCGGCAAAGTCTGCATCCGCTTCAGCGGCCTCTTCCAGCACTGTCTCTGACGCCGCTTGCAGTGCGCTCATGACATCGTCGGGAAAGCGCTCCACGGTCACACCTGCATCGCGAAACTCATTCAGTACGGCCGACTGCGCCTGCATGTCGTGCGCGTACATCTGAATACTCAGGTCACTACAGGCATTACGCACCGACACCTGTTGGCTTTCGGCAAGCCCAGCCCATACGTCCGCGTTGATGAGCAGTTCGTTCAAACTGCCAGGCTGGTGCCAACCGGGAAAGTAGTAATGTTTGGCCACTTCATAAAAGCCTGCACTCGTATCTATCGTCGGGAAGCTAAGTTCCGCAGCTCCAATACGTCCTGTGTCCAGCCCTAGAAATGTTTCGCCAGCGGGGATTGAGACGGGCGACACCCCCAGTTGACTGACGGCTTGGCCGCCCAGCCCGCTGATGCGCATGCTCATGCCCTGTAAATCGTCCACGCTGTTGATCTCCTGCGTAAACCAGCCGCCCGCTTCGGAAATCATGCTGCCACAGGGAATAGGCACAACGTTGTGCGGCGCGTAGAGCTCTTCCCAAAGCTCCAGGCCACCTCCGCCATAAAGCCAAGCCAAGTACTTGGGCACATCGGGGCCGAAAGGGATGCTTTGAAAGAGCGCAGCGGCGGGTATCTGCCCCGCCCAGTAGCTCGCAGCCGACCAGCCGGCGTCGAGACTCCCGTTGCCTACGTTCTCCAGGATTTCAAACGGAGGAGAAAAAGCACCCGCATCGTAAGGAGTGAATGTCAATTCACCGTCGGTCGCCGTGGCAATATTCTCGACGAACCGATGGATCGAGCTATCGATCACCTCTAGGCTGAATGGAAAAGCCGATTGAAGGGTAAGCGTTTGGGCCATCGCGGAGGATGCCAGCATCGATAGGCTGGCACCGATAAGGGTTTTCTTTAAAGGAAATGTCATGGTTTCAACTCCGTTTAAGGTTGTCGTTTTTGTTGAACACGTTACAGCATCAATATTCCTGGAAAGATCAGGATCATCAGCAACACAAACAGCTGAATAGCGATGAAAGGCATTACTCCCCTATAGATGTCCAAAGTTGAAACACGCTCACCCACTGCCCCTTTCAAATAGAAGAGCGAGACGCCAAATGGGGGCGTCAAAAAGGAGGTTTGCAGGTTGATGGCAAATACAATGGCGAACCATACCAATAACGACACGCCGTTGAGGCCATTAGCTAGATCAAGCTGTGTCACGATGGGAACGAATATAGGCATTAAAATTAGAGAGATTTCCAGCCAGTCCAGAAAGAATCCCAACAGGAAGACCAGTAGCAGGATCAGGAAAAGTACGCTCCAGCTCCCTCCTCCCAGTAGCTCCAGACTGCTGCGAATCAAACCATCTCCCCCGACCCCTTTGAAAATCAGAGAAAAGCACGTAGCCGTCATGACCAGCATCATGATCATGGCGGTAGAGATAACGGCCTCTCTGGCCGCCGTCATGACGGCCGAACCATCTATCTTGCCCATGACGCCTGCAAAGAGAAGTACCGCTAAAACGCCGACCCCGCTCGCTTCGGTAGGCGTTGCCACGCCGAAAACAATGGTTCCAAGAACTGCAGGGATCAGTATTAAAAATGGAAAAAGCGCCAGCGCATTGCGCCATAGTCCTTGAGGCTCGGACGATACTGCGTCACTCTCATCAGCAGGGATAGCGTTACGATCAGCTCCCCACCAGGCGAGTCCTAGCGAATAGAGCATATAGAGCAGTAGTAGCAGTGCACTGGGTACCAGCGCCGCTCGAAAAAGATGACCCACAGGAACACCGACCAGGCTGGATAGAATGATCAGCATGACGGAAGGCGGCATTAAAATGGCCAGCGTACCCGACGCCGAAATCAACCCCGAAGCGGAGGGTGCGGAATAACCCGCATCCAGCATGCGGGGCAACGCTAGCACGGTCAGCAGCACCACCGATGCGCCCACGACCCCGGTGGTTGCCGCCATGAGTCCGCCAATGAACAGTACCGTTAGTGCCAAATGGCCGGGAAGGCGCTGCAGCATACGTTCACTGACTCGAAAAGCCTCCCGCGCCAATCCGGTTCTTTCCAACAGCAACCCCATTAGAATGAACATGGGGATCGCGATATAAAGCCAATTGTTCAACGCATTGGCGTAGACCCGAGTCAGCATCAGATTGGCAAAAGCCAGTGGCAAATCCGAGAGCAGAAGAAAAATCGCCGATATACCGCCCAGAACCAGCGCTACCGGATAGCCCGATAAAATACCGATAAAAAGCAGGAGCACCATGGTCAGCGGCATCCACATATCAAGCAGCACGCGACCTCCTACTGGCCATTAAACGCCAGGTATGTCGCGCGGTCATCAGTATCAACACGGCCAGGAACAGCGTCATCCCAATGGGGAGTGCCGCCTTGATGATATAAATATCGACCAGGCCACCATCGGTTGAGCGCTCGCCCGTCATGTACGCCCGTTCGGCGAAGCGATAAGCAGGCAGCAGTAGCAGTACCAAGAAGGGAACGCCCAGGACGAGATGACCAATCAAGTCGATGATGAGCCGGCCGCGAGCGGGAAGACGCGCATGCAACACATCGACTCTGACGTGGCGGTCAAGCCATAAAACGGGAGCGGCCGCCAGCATCATGGCATAGGTAAAGAGCAGTATTTGGAGCCCCATCAACGAGTTGAACGTGATACTCCGCCCTATTAACGTGTAGGAAGCATCAAACTCAAGCAGCTGGGACCACCCCACCAAGTGCATCAGCACGCCAAGGCCAATGATCAGGGCGATCAGCAGTAAACCGATACCACAGAGGTTGAGAACCCGCTCGCAAAACCGTGTGCCAAAAGGCTGCATGACGGCACTCCCTTAGTCAGTTCAAATATCGATAACGAGCCTGGGGCTCTTGGCGCGCGAGCAGCACACGGCAATCTGGTCGTTTTCTTCCTTCTCTTCGTCGCTTAAAAACTGATCGCGATGGTCTGGCGTTCCCTCGATCACGTCGCAGATACACGTACCGCATACGCCCTCTTCGCAGGATACGTTGACCTTCACACCAGCAGCCTTCAAGGCGTTGGCAATCGACATGCCTTCTTCTACCTGAACGGTCACACCGCTGGCAGCCGCCTCCACCTCGAAGGCCCCGCCCGTAGTATCGACCTCGGCGGTAAAGAACTCGGAATGTACACAGGCATTGGGCCACTCTGCCTGTTTAGCGGTCTCCATGACCCAGTTCATAAAGCCGGTAGGGCCGCAAACATACAGATGGGTATCGCTGGGCTGTGCGGCCAGTACCTCGTCAATATTCAGGCGTTGAAGGGCCTCGCCGTCATCGAAGTGCAGCACCACGGCGTCGCCGAAGGCACTCTGAAGTTCGTCAATGAAAGCGGCTCTTTCTCGCGACCGGGCGCAGTAATGGAGCTCGAAAGAGCGCCCTGCGGCCTGTAGCTCATACGCCATGGCAATCATTGGCGTCACCCCGATACCACCGCCGGCCAGCACCGTATGGGCCGAGGGCGCCAGCGGGAACAGGTTACGCGGTGCGCTCACCTTGAGCTCAACGCCCTCGTGAAGCGTCTCGTGTACCGCCCGGGAGCCACCGCGAGAGTCAGGATCAAGCAATACGCCCAAGCGGTAACGATGGCGCTCGCTCGGAGGATTGCTCAACGAGTACTGGCGAATCAGTCCTTCGCCGAGATGGATATCGACATGGGCTCCCGCCTCAAAAGGCGGCAGCTCACTTCCATCCACGGCGACAAGGTCGATCACCGCGATGTCACTGGACTGAATTTCTCGGCGATCAATGCGCAGTGTCAAAAGATCATCTTGCATGTTCATCTCCCGTTGCTCAGCGCATGTAAATGCCACCGTTGGCATCCCAACAGGCACCATTGACAAAACTCGCTTGGGGGCTTGCCAGGAAAGTCACCATCCGGGCCACCAGCTCAGGAGCGCCCAGATGCCCAACCGGAATGTTGGCAAGCGCCTTGTCCAGATTGTCACCCAGCACGTCATGGACCATGGGCGTATCCAGCGGCCCCGGGGCAATGGCGTTGCATGTCACGCCGTCTTTAGCGAGATCGCGAGCAAAAATCTTGGTGAGCGTCAAAATGGCGCCCTTGGATGCGGCATAATGCGCACCGGTCGCGGTGCCGCCATTCTGACCCGCGAGCGATGCGAGATTGATAAGGCGACCGTAGCCTTTTTTCTTGAAGTGGCGCCCGAAGACTTGGCACCCTGCAAACGTACCGCCGGCGTTGGTCGCCATAACCGCGTTGAAATCTGACGGGGAGATATCGAGCACCCCTTGCACGGCCGTGCGCGCGGCGTTGTTGACCAGCACTTCGCAGCTACCGAAGCGTGCAACGACCTTATCCAGCACCGATTGGAAGTCTTCCGGCTTATCGACATCCAGCTTAGCGGTCACGGCGGTTTCCCCCGCCAGATCCAGCTCGGAGGCGAGCGCTTCGGCAGGAGTGGGGTCAATATCGGTGATCACGACGCGAAAACCAGCGCGATGTAGCTCGCGCACGATGTGAACGCCGAGACCGCGAGCGCCACCTGTCACGACGGCGGTTTGAAGCTTGTCGGGTAGTGGTGTAGCCATCAGAATAAATAGCTGAACGAATTCAGCACTCCGTCCGAGTTGAGCAAGCGAACCACTTTCTCCTCGAGCGTGAAGCCTGAGTCAGTGATGGTCAGGGTGTAACGCACGTTGGCGGCCCAAAGGCGCTGACGGCCGAATTTGTCTTCTACCAGATGCTGGGCGCAGGAAACCGTGACCGTTTGGCCGTCGTCCGCTTCGATCACAAAGCGCGACAATGTCCGCACGGTAACCGCAGGCGGCGCCGATGAAATCGAGAAGCCATCCTGAAACCGCTTGATACGGTCGCGCCGCATTTTATCGTCGTCGTAGCAGAGGTTGAGGACGTCGGCGTAGTTCTCGGCTTCCTCGACAGGAATGATGTAGAGCCCCTTGGGCTGCCATAGCGCCAGCCAAGTGTCATACTCTTTTGCATCGAGCATGGCCGCTTCGCTCCACAGAAACTGCGTGACTTGCCATAGCAAATTGTCGTGTTCGGCATTGTTCATTTCTTACTCCTGCATCATCCGTTTCCACATGCCATAAGCGGCGCGCATGCCCGTCTCATCCGATACGTGACCACGCGGTCCGGCCTCGCCCTGCTCTTCCTTCTCGAGCCCGCGGTTTACCAGGATCGGCAGTTCGGTGCCGCCCTCGACGCCGCGCTGAATACGCTCCCAAACCTCCGCATCGTCGGGAGAACCGAAGCCCATTGGCCCTTGGAAGTGCTCATGCAAACGCAGGCGTAGGCGGTTGGCCGCATCGGGGCCCCCCTCCATACCCAAGGCAATATGGCGAATATCGGTCTTGTCCACGGCAACCGGCGTCAACACCCGGAAAAACGCCATCGAGCACGCCACATTGGGAAAGAGATTGAGGTTGAAGCCAGAGCCACCGACAGCCCTGACGATTCGGCGGACCTGGTCGTCCGGGTAGCCATCGGCGCGCAGCTCCTCAGCCAGTTCCTCGAAACGCTCCGGGATCTTGCGTTCCAGATCCTCTTCGAGATCCACCAGTTCGGGAATCATGACCATGACGGAGTGTCCGTTGCCCAAATCCTCCACAAACCCCTCACCGTCCAGAAAGGTGAACGTGTCTTCGGCTTCGGCATCGAGCGACTGCAAGAAGGATTTATGTACGATGGGAAAGTGATAGGCATCGGTGGTGTTCTCGAGCTGAACTTTCCAGTTCATGGGGACCGAAAACTGGTGCTCGCCCATAGTCTTCACCGGATAGCCGCCGCCTTGCTTCATGAACAGATCGATCCACTTTTTGGCAGCCCCGAGAAACTCCTCGAGCGGCTCGATATCATCGTTGAAGGTGGCAAAGATCATGCCGTTGTAGGTTTCGGTGCGAAGGGAGAAGAGACTATTTTGGGCCTTGTCAAACGCCTCGCCGTACTGTTCGGGGTGCGGAATGGCCCGCAGACTGCCATCCAGCCCGTATCCCCAGCCATGGTAAGGACACTGGAAAGAGGAGGTCTTGCCTTTGTGGATCTCGCACACCGTAGCGCCTCGATGCCGGCAGCGGTTGAGCATCACATGGGTATTCTGCTTTCGATCACGCACGACGATGACCGGCTCACGACCGACGGTAGAGAGCTTGAACGAACCCTTATCAGGTATTTCGCTTTCGTGGGCGACCCATACCCAAGTCTTGCGAAAGATCTTCTCTTGCTCTTGCCCAAAAAGCACTTCGCTGGTGTACATCGTTGATGCCACCTTGTCGCTCTCGACCAACCGCTCCGGGTCCAAAGTAATATTCTTGATATCAATCAGCTGGTTCACAGTACTTCTCCTGATAGCGTTAACTGGCGGCCTTGTGCGCCACCTCTGCTCCTTGGAAAGCGGTAGTTATTCGGGAACGACCAGTTCACGACCGATACGCGCTTCAACACGAGCGTACTTCCAGAGTTTGTAGGTGCCATCACCGACGGGCGTGGTACGGAAGAAGTTGCAGGCCTCAACGACCGTATCGTAGTCCGGCACGTCGGCCATGATGTACGCCGTCCAGGGAGCCGTGGCGGAAGGACCGACCATGATGCGGTCATCATCCATGATGCCCAGAATATTAACGCCGGGCAGGTTATCGATGCCTTGCATCATCTGACTGAAGGCCTGCCAGACCTGCTTGCCTTCATCGGCGGTGGCATTCATGAAGTTCTGGTTGATACCGATACAGAAAAGTACGCGTTGCATAGTGATGTTCTCCGTAATGAGTGGATCAAGAGTCGGCTACAGATAGCCCGGTAACGGATCGTGTCCGAAGAAAATGGCACCCGCATTCTTCCAAGTCACCTCACCCATGAAGGCATGCTGAGTGCATAGCTGAGAGTCGCGCAGGATGCGTGATAATGGGTGAGCGTTGTCAGCACCGTTCATTCCACTGATGCGATAGAGCGACTGGATAGCGTCCGCACATTCGTGCGTCAGATGGGTAGTGGATAACCGTAAAAGGTTTACCTGATCGCGGCTTGGAACACCGCCTTGCTCGATGGCGCGCCAAGCGTCATCCGTGCTCATGTAGAAAAAGTGGCGAGCCGACTGCACCCGAGCTTCCGCCTTGGCGATCGCAATTTGCGCGTACTCGCGCTCCCCAAGATTAGGCGCGCCGGTGATCGATTTTCGCCCCTTCACAGAGTTGCGGACGATGTCGAGCGCCTCTCGCGCCATGCCAAGCGTGGTGACCGAAAGCACCTGGGCGGCAAAAGAGAGCGATGGATAGCTAAAGAAAGAGCCATCGATGGTAGGCTTTCCTCCACGAACGAAGGTCCACTCTTCGGGGACTTCGATCTTCTCCACCACCAGGTCATGGCTGCCGGTACCCACCATTCCGATCATGTTCCAGGTCGGATCGATCTGCACTTGAGAGCGTGGCATGACCGCCATCCGCGGCAGCGCGCCTTGTTCTTCGGGTAGAATGCCCACACCACAAAGCGATGCGCCCATACAGCCGCTGGCAAACTTCCAGCGACCGTTTACCTTGAAGCCACGCTCGGTACGCTCGGCAGGCTGCGGTGGAAAGATACCCCCGGCAAATACCACATCCGGACTTTCCCGCCAGACTTCTTCCAACGTGCTTTCAGGCAAGGCGGCAAGATAGGCGGGGCTCATGCCAAAACTCGCCACCCAGCCCGCCGACCCATCGGCAGTTGAAATCGCTTCAACCATGCGCAGAAATTCCGCCGGGGACTTTTCATCACCACCGAATCGAGCAGGCACCATCGCACGGTAGACGCCAATGGACTTGAATTGGTCGATGATATCCTTGGGAAGGTGGCGTAGCGCCTCGATCTCTTCGCGTCGAGCGCGGATATCATCGAGTAATGCGTCAAACCGCTCCCTGCCTCCCCACTGCTCTTTATCGACGTACTGCGTCATGGTTGCCTCCTTGTTGTTTAGCTGTTGCCTCCGGTGGTACTGCCTGACCCATCAGTTGCCAACCGGCACGGCATACGCCTGCATCGTCACCGCTACGCCCTATCACCTGCATGGAAACAGGTAGCCCCTGATATGACGGTAAAGGAATGGATAAAGCGGGATGACCAGAGAGGTTGAAAGGACGTACGAAAAGCGAAATATTCAAATCCTGGCGACCTGCCAATGCCTCGCTCGTTTTCATTGGAAAATGCGGGAGTGTGGGCAATATCAGATAGTCATGACGCATCAGCAGACGGTCGACTTCATTGGTAAAGGCGCGGCGTACTCGCTCGGCTTCGGCAAGCTCTAAATCGGAGGTCGAGGCCGCTGCCCTCAAACGTCTGGCGACATCGTCTCCAACCTTGCCGCTGCCTAGCAGCGCTTCACAGGCAAGGTAGGTTTCCCGGTTGATGACCGTCATGGCCCCATGAAAGGCTTCAGCCATCAGCGGCAGGATGACGCTCTCTTTTTTGATATCCACTTTGTCGAGCTGCTGTTTCAGCCCATTCAGAATGGGCGATTCGGCATCGACGCTGATAATCCCCAACGACGCCATCTTTCCGGCTGTCGCCACCGAAAAGGTGGGATCTACCGCCGCCATGAAGTCGACTAAATCTTGCAAATTTGTCGTCAAGGGGCCGACACAGTCGAGGCTGCTCACCGCGGGCATGATGCCTTCTCGACCAAGACGACCAAAGGTAGGTTTCAGGCCGTAAACGCCGCAGCAGGCCGCGGGTACGCGAATTGAGCCACCGGTGTCGGTGCCGATACCGATATCGGCAAGCCCTGCCGCAACGGCGGCCGCCGAACCACTGGAAGAACCACCGGGTATCAATTCAGGGTAACCGGGGTTTTCCGGTGTCCCCGTCCAGGCATTCACTCCAGTCATGCCGAACGCCAGCTCATGCAGGTTGGCTTTACCAACGATGTGATAGCCCGCCTGAAGGGTACGTGCCACGATATCTGCGTGCCGTAAGGCCGGCGCGGCCTTGGCCAGCGCCGCGGAAGCGGCCGTTGTAGGCAGCCCCGCAATATCGATCGTATCCTTGACGACAACGCGCTTACCGCCTTGCCCCAGATCTACGTCTGACGTGATTATTGTCATGTTCGATCGCCTCTGTAGACATATCACATGAAATTTCAAGTATTTGGGTCGACCCATTGATTCGTTATTAACGACGACCCATCTCGGCTTTGAAGCCCGTTAAAGAATGAACAGCACCAACTGAGGCACGGCCAGTAATAGCGCAATACACAAGATATAAGGCGGTAGGAAGTACCCGACGCCGAGGAAGGTTTCGCCCATGCGTAGCTCCGCGTCTAGACTCTTCACGATAAAGGCGTTCACGCCCACCGGCGGTGTAATCGCTCCCATGCTGGTAACGATGCATACCACAACGCCGAACCAGATCGGATCGTAGCCAAGCGCTATTGCCACTGGAAAAAAGATGGGAATAGAGATGATCAAGAACCCCATCGCATCCATCAGAGCACCGCCGATGATGTAGATAAGCAGAATAAAGGCCATGACTAATATGGCAGGTAGAGGCAGTGCGGCAGCCCACTCACCAACCATGTAGGGCAGCCGGGTGATGGTCAGAAAGCGCCCAAAAATCACCGCACCTGCGATCAGCATCAAAATCATGGCTGAGGATTTCAATGCGTTAGCCACGGCTTCCTGAAGAACGGTCCAGCTCAGTTTGCCTTGAAGCAGAGTGATCAGCATGGCACCCACGCAGCCGACCGCCGCCGCCTCCGTTGAGGTAAACCATCCCGCAAAGAGTCCGCCCAGCACCAGCATGAATAGTACGCCGACCTCGACGACACCCTTGAGTGAGCGCCAGCGCACGAGCCAGGAAGAGCGGCTTCCTTCGGGCCCCATATGAGGTTTCAAGCGACAGATCAGCACGATCATGGCAATAAATAGCGCCACTAGAATGAGCCCAGGTACGATGCTGGCAAGAAAGAGGTCACGAATGGCCAACTCTGCCTGCAAGGCAATGACGATGAGTACTGAACTCGGAGGAATAATGACGCCCAGTGTGCCACCGGCCGCTACGCTTCCGGCACTCAATGCCCGGTTGTAACCGAACTTCTTCATCTCGGGTAATGCGATGGTGCCGACAGTCGCCGCTGTTGCCGTATTCGAACCACTAACGGCCGCAAAACCGGCACTGCTCAAAATCGTGGTGGTAGCCATTGAGCCACGCAAATGCCCAATCCAGGCATAGGCCGAGGCAAATATCTTCTCCGTAATACCTGAACGAAATAGAAGCTCCCCCATAAAAATAAACAAAGGGATGACACTCAAGGAGTAACTGGATAGCTGCTCCCATATTCCCGAGCTGATCACATTATAAGCCGCAATAGGGCTTGTCATGTAAAGCATACCGAAAAAGCCCACGATAAACATGGCAAAGCTGATAGGCATTCTTAAAAGAATGAGCAGGAACAGGCAGAGTATTCCTATCAGGGCCACCATCGTCATACTCATTGCGTTATCACCTTTTTAAAACTGCTTATAACGTCAGCGAACAGCACTAGACAGAAGGCTGAAAAACCCAACGCGACCAGATAAACAAAGGGGTAAATCGCCACACGCAGCGTCTGTGACAAGGACCCTCTCTGCATGGCATTAACTCCGTATTCCCATAGTTTCCATGCCACGACGGTAAAGAATAGAAAGCTGACCAGAGCTACCATAAGGGTTAAAGTGGCTTGAACGCGTAGCGGAAAGTGAGCAACAAGTAGATCTAGCTCTACATGCGCTTTTACTTGCTGCGAATAGCCCAGAGACAGCGCGACGACAATGGCGGTTAGCCATCCCACGACCTCCGTAGTGCCGCCGAAAGAAGCACTAACCTGCCGCATAACGATATTACCGACCACGATGAATACCATCATCAAAAGTGCCGCACCGGCGATATAGAGCAGCAATAAACTCACCCACCGATTCAACTTGCTCATACGAGCCTCCTCGAACATTCAATACACCTGTGCTTGGCCATAACGCAATGCGTTAACAACACTGCTATTGATATTCGTTGATTAGCTCGAGGTAACGGTCGTATAGCTCGAACGCCGGAAGCCCCAGAGACGCCACACTGCCAAGTCTTTCCTCGTTCAAAGGCTCCAGAAGGTCAGACCAGCGCTGCGCTTCGCTTTCATCAAGGGCCAGCTGTTCCACCCCATGGTTGTCTGCCGCCCACGCGAGAGACTCCTGAATATGATCATCCAGATAGCCACCCGCGAAGGATGCCATTTCCGCCCCTAATGCATCGACTTCTTGCTTTACATTGTCGGGCAGTGAGTCCCAGCGCTGTTGATTCATGACAGCGACGAATACCACGTTCGTAAGCGGGTAGTCGGTTATATAGCTGACGTTTCGCGCGTACTGTAGATCCATCAAGGTCTCGCGCGAGCCCACGTAGCCGCTAACAATACCGGCTTGAAGCGCTTCGCCCGTTTCTGACTGCGTTAGCCCAATGGGCACGCCTCCCAGCGCTTGTAGAACCGCCGTACTGTCTCCGGGAACACGTATTTCCTGCCCCTCTAGCTGCTCCAGCGATGTAACTGGCGCTTGAGTATGCAAATAGCCGGGTTCGGACGTAAACGCCGTGATGACCTTGAACTCGTCGAGCCCAGTGTCTTCGGCAGGAAACTCACTGATCAGATCAAAAAGTGCCTGGCTTGCCGCCTGTGAGTTAGCCCCGATGCCAGTCAGACTACCCACCAGGTTGATGAGAGGAAAACGGCCTGGCTCATAGGAAGTCGCTGAAAGTCCAATGTCGACCACCCCATTTAAAACACCGTCGTACATATTCGCAGCGCTAAGCAGCGTTCCACCCGGAAACGTATTAACCGTGACTTGGCCATCGGTGCGCTCATTGAGAAGCGTGGCCCAACGCTCCATTTGCACGGCAGGAAAAGTTTGCGCTGGCGCGAAGAAGGCATAACTTAATTTGATATCCTCGGCCATGACCGAAGTGCTGAGTAGAAGGCCAGCACAGAATCCCGCAAAGCGCGCAAACTGGTATGGACTCTTTTGGGTCTTACACATTTTTTCGAGTTTGTTGTTCATGTATACCACCTCTATTTTGTTTTTTTGTTGAATATAGATGTATCACCGTTCGCAAAAACATTCAACATCACATGAAAAGTAAAGCAAAATTCCCAACCCTGCACTAGCAACAAAAAGGCCACAATGTAAAAAACTTTTATTTACAATATATTATATACAAACGGATGTTTTCCAAGATCCAGTCCAAAGCGGCGTCAGACAATCAATGCACCAAACATGATCATTTTTTCTTTCACCGGGCAGCTACGCACACTTTCGTTGCGGCGATGCCTATCAGCCTATGGCATCACACCAAAAACAGCCGGAATGAACGTGTACAGAGCAGCCATGATAATTATCAAGCCAATGGCATTTAGCCAGATGCCCGCACGAATCATGCTTTTAATCGGTAAATCACCTGTCGCAAATGCAACGGCATTGGAAGGCGTGGCAACGGGCAACATGAACGCACAGCTGACTGCAAACGTGACCACTATCGTCATGAGAAGAGGGTCGATACTCAGCCCTGTAGCGATGGCCCCCATGATCGGAAAGAAAGCGGCGGCGGTCGCTGTATTGCTGGTCAGTTCCGTCAATAGAATAATGATCAGTGCCGTAATAGCGAGAATGAGCAGTGGCGGTAGCCCCTCCAGTCCGGATACGCTTTCCCCAATCCAAACACTCAATCCTGTAGCGGTGAATTGTGAAGAGAGCGTCAGGCCACCGCCAAATAGAATCAGCACACCCCATGGTACGTCACGGGTTGCCGCCCAATCGAGCAAGGCGCCCCTCCCCCTTCGATGCAGGAATGATGAACATCAAAAGAGCGGCCAAAATAGCAACACTGGTATCGTTGATGTTCGACAACCAGGGTAAAGCTGTTTGTATTACTGAAATTTGCCCGATTAATGGTACGAATACCCAAAAAAACACGGTGCCTGCAAATACACCCAGAACACGCTTTTCTTCTACCGAAAGTTTTCCCATGTTCTTGAGCTCATTCTCGATCAGCGCTCGGCCGCCTTCGATATTATCGACCTCAGAACGAAAGACTATTTTATTCAATACCCACCAGGCCAGTATGAGCATGATGATGGAAAAGGGTAGACCCAGCATCATCCAGTGACCAAATCCAATACTTACGCCGTGTGCATCCTCCATATAGGCACGCATGAGCGCCATGGGCGGTTGGCCGATCAGGGTTGCCATTGAGCCGATGGTGATGGCGTAGGCGATCCCCAATAATACGGCTGCGGAAAACTTGGGCGTATCGTTGCCATTGCCCAACGATTTCACTAGCGTAATGATTGAACCACCGATAGGCACCATGATCACCGCCGTGGCGGTGTTGCTTACCCACATGGTGATAAACCAGCTGGCGAACATCAGTCCAAAGACAATTTGCGCAGGCTTGGTACCCACTGTGAGTACCGTCAGCAAGGCAAACCTGCGATGTAGATTCCAGCGCTGTGTCGCCAGCCCCAGCAGCACGCCTCCCAACACTAGAAATACAATGCTATGCGCGTAGGGCGACGCCGTCGCCGAAATAGAGGCAATGCCAAAGAAAGGGAACAAAACCAGCGGCAAAAGCGATGTTGCCGGGATAGGAATGGCTTCCGTCATCCACCAAGCTGCCATCAACATGGCGATGGCCGCGACCAAGCGCGCATCGAGTGGTAGGGTATCAGGCAGCATGAAGAACACGGACAAGCTCACCGCAACGCCCAAAAGAAGCGACAATGGCCGAAAAGAAGTGGGGTCAGCACTGGCTGTTACGGGGGTATGCGACATGGAAGGTTCCTGATGGTATTCACGTCGGCAAGTGTTGCGACTACTCCCTCCAGAAACCAATACCTATCAGGTTGTGTTAGATACCCAATCAGATCAGACAGCGACGGATATTTGACTCTTTAACCTACCAAGAAAAAATTTAATTAAAGAAAGAGGCGCAAAGCAGGTCGTAATTGCAACGGCAAGCCATCTGAAGCATGCTCGGAGCCAAATGTTTCGACGCGCTGTTTACGACTAATGAATTGCCTAGCTAAAAGCATGGCTCCTACCCAACATGAGTGGATTGAAAGAGTTTTTGAACATAGAGAGTTAAAGGGAGATAGTTGGGTAAAGCTCAGAGTAGAACGCTCTACATGCCCGGACTA